>JAMLJG010000021.1 GCA_023953695.1 Kiritimatiellia bacterium | reverse complement strand
CGTCTTTCAGCACGCCGGCAAGTTCTACATTGTGGACTGGAAATCCAATCGCCTCGTGGGCCGCGCCGATGGATTCGACGACGCCGGAATAGCGGCCGAAATGGATGCGCACGCCTACTATCTGCAATACCTCATCTACTCCGTCGCGCTTCACGGCTTCCTCGCCACGCGCTTGGCGCGCTACGACTTCGACACGCACTTCGGCGGCGTCTTCTATCTCTTCGTGCGCGGAATGGACGGCAAGACCCATCGCGGCGTCTTTAGCGACGAGCCCTCACGCGAGCTGGTGGCCGCGCTTTCCTCATTTTTCGGAGGCCCCGCATGAGCTTCAGCATGAAAAGTTTTTATGAAGCCGGGTTGTTGCGCGATCTGGATGTGCACCTGATCGAATCCCTCATTCGCACCTTCCTCGCGCGGGGGAATCCGCCCTCCGAGGAAATAAAAACGCTCCTCGCCCTCGCCGTGCGCGTCACAAACGAAGGCCACGTCTGCCTCGATCTGCACACCGACCGCTGGTGGCAACTCGATCGCATCCGGCGCGAGGATGAGGAGCAGACCTCCGCCCGTGAAAAGCAGATTGCATTGCTCCCTTCCCCACCCGACGCCCAACGCGCACTGCTCAACTGCCCCGAATGGGTCGGCTCGGGGAAGTCGAATCTCCCCTTCATCCTCGAACGGAATCGCCTCTATCTGCGCCGCTTCTGGAACTATGAAAAGCGCGTCGCCAATAAACTGCGCGCGTTCGCGGAGCAGAAGCCGACTCCCATACCAGCCCGACTTCGCATCCAGCTCGCAACCATCACCTTCGGACGCGAAGGCCAATTTCGCCCCACCCCGAGCCAATTGGACGCCGTGCAGCAAGGTCTGAAAAACCAACTGACCATCATCACCGGCGGGCCCGGCACGGGCAAAACAACCATCGCTGCGCTCCTCCTTCGACTGCTCGTCGCGCAAGCCGGAAACACCGCGCCTCTTCGAGTCCGCATGGCCGCGCCAACCGGAAAGGCCGCCGCGCGCCTGCAAGAAAGTGTCGGCAGCGAGATTTCCACACACACCAGTCAAATCCTATGGGAACCCGCATCCACCCTCGAGCGCCTCCTGGGCTATCAGCGCAACTCCCCCTACTTCCGCCACAACCACGAAACCCCGCTCCTCGCCGACATCGTCCTCATTGACGAAACCAGCATGATTGACCTCCCCAAGATGGCAAAACTGCTCGACGCCATCACGCCGCTGACCCGCCTGATTCTGCTCGGCGACAAGAACCAATTGGCATCCGTAGATCCCGGCAGCGTCATGGCAGAACTCTGCGAGGCAACCGCCCTGCGCCACTGCATCGTAGAACTGACCGAAAGCAAACGCTTCGACGCGGACTCCGCCGTCACCCCCATCAGCCAAGCCGTGCGAGCCGGCGATGCGGACAGCGCGTGGAAACTCGTCGCCGATCCATCCATCGGAACCGCCAACAAGAAGGTCACCCTTCATGACGCCACCGCGTTCACGCCCCGCGACGTTCCAAAAGACTTTGCCGAAATCGTCCGCGCGCGCTATCAGCCCTTCCTCGCCGCCAAGACACCCGCCGAAGCCTTTCGAGCGCTCTCCGCCTTTCGCGTACTCTGCGCACTGCGACGAGGCGCGACCGGATCAAACCGCATCAACGCCTTCATCGAAGACCTGCTCTTCCCCAATCGAAAAGGCGACTTCTACGACCACCGCGTCATCCTCGTGACAAAAAACGACTACGACATGCATTTATTCAACGGCGACGTCGGCATACTCCTTCCCAACGAAGAAGGCGACCTCGTCGCACACTTTGAAACGCGCGAACAGCCACTCCCCACCCGCCTCCTCCCCGCGCACGAATCCGCCTTCGCCATGACCGTCCACAAAGCCCAAGGCTCCGGCTTCGGCCACATCGCCCTCATCCTCCCCACCCAAGAGGGCCCCATCCTCACCCGCGAACTCATCTACACCGGCCTCACCCGTACCGAAACCGGCGTAGATCTTTGGTGCGAACCCAGCACCTTCAAATCCGGCGTCACCCGCCTCACCGCCCGCAGCATGGGCCTCCGGGAACAACTCAACATCCCCGCATCCACTCCCGAACCCAACCCATCCACCTAACCGCGAGAGAGACATTTCATGATCGCCTCGCGTTTGCTCATCGCGTCAATTTCCGTGGCGCCGCATTACTGATGGTTCTGCACCCCGAACCTGCGTCGGTTAGAGCCAGGTTGCCGAGAGCGAAGGCTGTCGTGCCGAGCCGCAGCCTTGGCGGAGGCGGCTGCGCCGTTGGAATCATCGCGGCCATTTGCCTGATCGGCGGCAAGAAAGACCCCCCACCAGTCCCTTGCGCGGGGAATCCCACCTCAAGGATTTCCCCGCGCTGAAGACGGCCTCTATCGGTTTGCGGCGAAGGGGACTTCGGGCTTTCAAAAGGACATCCGAGCCATATACTTCCAATCTGGAACGTTGCCGCTCGGTCGGCGGCGTGCATGGCGGAGGATGGTGACAGCAATGGCGAAAAAGAAGATATCGAGCGTCAAGACGAACCCAGAAGCCCTCGACTATCGTCACAAGGGCGTCACCCGCCTGAACATCCCGCCCGCTGGTCTCGCGGCGCGCGGCCAAATCGCCAAGGAACCGAAACTCAAATGGGCCTACAATCCACACCTCGCGCCCAAGCTCCAATTCGACGCCACCGGCGGAGCCGACCGGATCGAAAAATTGATCGCCGAGGCCGGGAAACGGAAACTCACGCCGGACGAATTGTCCGTTCTGGAAGAAGCCTTTCGCAATCACGAACCGTGGCTGGAATGGGCGGGCAAACGCGAACAACAATGGTGCGTGGCCGACCCCGTCGCGCTGAATATCTACGAACGCATTTCAACTCAGGCGATTTTGAAAGTCGCCAAGCGGCTGGACGTGCAACGCGATCTGTTCGCCGATCCCGAACACGAATACCGCGAGGCGGTTCAGTTCTACAAACACCCGATGGACTGGACCAATCGAATGATCCTGGGCGACTCGCTCGCGGTCATGGCCTCACTCGCCCGACGCGAAGCGATGGCGGGCAAGGTCCAGATGATCTACATGGACCCGCCCTACGGCATCAAATACGCCAGCAACTTCCAGCCCGAAGTCGGCCGCCGCGACGTGAAGGACAAGGACGACGACCTCACGCGCGAACCCGAAATGGTCAAAGCCTACCGCGACACCTGGACCCTCGGCGTCCATTCCTACCTGTCGTACCTCCGCGACAGGCTTCTGCTGTGCAAGGAGTTGCTGACAGACACGGGGAGCGTGTTTGTCCAGATCAGCGACGAGAACCTGCACCGCGTTCGGGCGCTGATGGATGAGGTGTTTGGGCCTCAGAATGCAATTGGCGTAATTTCGTTCTCCAAGACATCAAGTCAGACATCGAGATTCATCTCTTCGACTTCCGATTACATTCTCTGGTACGGAAAGAATTCAGAATCCACACGATATAGATCGATCTTTGGAGTGAAGGCCGTCGGCGGCCAAGCAAGTGGGATGTACCAATTTGTTGAGATGCCTAATGGTGTTCGCAACCGATTGTCCGATTCAGATTTGGCCGAGAATGGTCGCATATTTCGATTGGGCGACGTGACATCACAACGCCAGGGGCGGCCAAGTGGCCCTGGCACAGCCATGTACTTTCCCGTATTTGTGCACGGAGATGAATTCGTCCCTCCCGGATCGCGAGGCTGGACAACGGTCGCCGAAGGGATGCAGAGGCTCGCGAAAGCAGAGCGGTTGCAACCACAAGGCGAGAGATTGTCTTACGTTCGCTACTTGGACGATTTTGCCGCTTTTGAGCTTGGGAATACATGGACAGATACAGCAGGAACCCAAGATCGGGTCTACGTGGTTCAAACTGCTCACCGGATTATCGAGCGTTGCTTGCTTATGACCACCGACCCGGGCGATCTCGTGCTCGATCCGACATGCGGCTCGGGCACTACGGCGTATGTGGCGGAGAACTGGGGGCGGCGGTGGATTACGATGGATGTGAGCCGGGTGGCGCTTGCGATTGCGCGTCAGCGGTTGCTGACGGCGAAGTTCGACTTTTTCAAGTTGCGCCATACCAGCGCGGAGGATGTGGCGCGCAATCCGGACGGGCCGTGGTTGACCGATCCCGCGGGGCAGATGCAAGGCTCGTGCACGTTCGATTGCAAGACCGTTCCGCACGTCACGCTGAAGAGCATCGCGCAGAATCAGGCGCTGGATCCGATTTTCGACAAGCACGAGCCGATCCTCGACGAGAGGCTCGCGGCGCTGAACAAGGCTTTGAAGACTGTCACCAAGGACATTCGCCAAAAACTCACGCTCAAACTAGCGGCCAAGCAGAAGGCCGAAGGCAAGAAGGCAATCACGGACGCCGATCGCCGCCGCTGGCTTCTTCCCATTCCAAAATCCAAAATCGAAAATCCAAAATTCGAACACTGGGAGGTCCCGTTCGATACCGATCCCGACTGGCCGAAGGCGTTGCAGGAGGCGTTGACGGAATATCGCAAGGCGTGGCGGGCGAAGATGGACGAGGTCAACGCATGCATCGCCGCGCGGGCGGACCAGGAGGAGCTGGTGGACCAGCCGTTTGTTGAAAAGGGCAAGGTCCGCGTGTCGGGTCCGTTCACGATGGAGGGCGTGATTCCGGCTGAAGAGTCCATTGACGATGAAGAGGACTCACCGATCACGGGCGCGCCGGAAAATCTTCCAACGTTTGGAAATCAGGATGCCGATGACTTCCAAGGATTGGAAATCCGAGATGATCCGCAAAACGCCGAAGCCTACGTGGACAAAATGGTCCGGCTGTTGCGCGAGGACGGGGTGCGTTTCCCGGATAACAAGGTGATGAATTTTTCGGCGCTGGAGATTGAGACCGGCAATCCCTCGATCCACGCGCGCGGGACATGGGTCAACGGCGACAAGAAGGAGCGGTTGGTGGCGGTGATCGTCGGCCCGCAATACGGCGCGTTGAACGCACTGATCGTCGAAGAAGGGATTGGCCGGGCGCGGCGCGGCGGGTTCGACGATCTCGTTTTCGCGGCGTTCAGTTTCGACGGCGCGGCGCAGGCGCTGATTCAGGACGATCCGGATCCGAAACTGCGGATTCACATGGCGCAGATTCGACCGGACGTGAACATGGGCGACCTGCTGAAGACGACCGTTTCCAGCCAGCTTTTCACGGTCTCCGGTGCGCCGCGAACGAAACCCGAACGGCAGAAAGATGGACAATGGATCGTCCGCATGGAAGGCGTGGACATTTACGACCCGGTGACGAACGCCGTGCGCTCGACGGGCGCGGAGAAGGTCGCGGCGTGGTTTCTGGACAGCGATTATGACGGACGGTGTTTCTGCGTATGCCAGGCGTTTTTCCCGGACAAGAGCGCGTGGGAGAAACTGGGCAAGGCGCTCGGGGGGACACTGGACGAGGATGCTTTCGCCAAGTTATCCGGCACGGTCTCGCTTCCGTTCCCGGAGGGCGAACACAGAAGGATTGCGGTCAAGGTGATTGACCCGCGCGGGAATGAGGTTTTGAGGGTGCACCGGCTGGATGGGAAATCTGACTAGGCTTATTGCAGAGAGCGAAACAAGTCGAGGCGGTTGACTGATAACTGGACTCATAGTGGACTAATATGGCATTTTGCTGGCATGAGTTTTGAACCGGTATTCTCGATTACGCCGCATCTGTTGACGCAGATTGAGCGAATTTCAGCTCTGCGGGAGCGGATCCTTGCCGCCACAGTGGATGTGGCGTGGATCCCCGCCCTTCAGATGGACTCGCGGGCCAGAAATGCTCATTCCTCGACGGCGATCGAGGGCAATCCGTTGACTTTGGAGCAGGTACGGGCCGTCGAGGAAGGACGGGAACTGCCAACTGTTCCAGATCGCGCTCGTCGGGAAGTGGTCAACTATTTTGCCGGTTTGCGATTCATTGAGAAGAATGTTCAAAAGAAGACCATTGCTCACGAAGATGTTCTGGAACTGCATCGGATTGTGGCGGGCAAAGTCATGGATCAGGGCGAGGCCGGGCGCTATCGAACCATCCGGGTGAAGGTCGGGCCTTATGTTCCGCCGCCGCCGGAAGATGTATCCGGCTTGATGTTCGAATTGCTGGAGTGGTGGAATCACCGGTCTCGTGCGCTGTCACCGGTACTGTCGTCAGCCATTCTTCATTATCGTTTCGAGGCCATCCATCCTTTTGCCGATGGGAATGGACGAACTGGGCGCGCCTTGGCGCTGTGGGAACTGTACCGTCGCGGGTTTGACACGCATCACATCTTTTCCGTGGACGAGTTTTACTGGGATGATCGGCCCCGTTACTACAAGGCACTACAGGATGTTCGTGGGGGCGGTGAGGATTTGTCGGCGTGGCTGGAATACGCGGCGGAGGGGGTTGAAAACACGCTGGCCAATGTCTGGAATCGAATTCAGCGCTTTGCCGCCAAAGCGGCGGCGCCCAGGCTGGTTCTTCGTCCCCGGCAGGAGCAACTTCTGCAGTTCTTGCGCGAACGGGGTCCCATGACACCCGCCGAACTATGGGCCGCCATCGGCGTTTCCAAGCAGGGGGCGCTGAACCTGCTCAATCCTTTGCTCGAAGCCGGCCTTGTCGTTCGGGAGGGCACCAAGAAGAGCGGACGTTATCGCCTTGCGCCGGGTGGGGGTCTGCCATGAGCGACCCCGTCCTCATCCAACCGGTCGAGAGTCCGGTGATTTGCAGGCCGTACTACGAACCCACGCACTATTGGGAGTACGACAAGAACACCGGGCGTGCTCAGAAGATGGAAGGCCGAAGACCCGCCTCCTACTGGTACAAGGACCCGTCCGCCGACATCCGGCGCGGGCAGATGACACTGGAACTGGAAGAGGATCGCCGGGATTTGGTTTGCGTGAACAAGCTCCGGGCGGACGTAAAACGCTGGCGGGCGTCGAATTGGGAAGGCGCGACCAATGTCACCAAGGATTTGCTCCGGCATTGGTGGCGGAAGGACCGCACACGGCGGTTTTTCTTCTGCCAATTGGAGGCGGCGGAAACAATCATCTTCCTTAACGAAATCCGCGGCTACCGGCGGGACGGCAAACGCGGACAGCCGCGATGGAATCCCGAGTTTTCCGACTCCGATTTTGACCTGCTATGGAACAGCGAGGGCAGCCCCGAGCCGATCACCCGTTACGGGTCGAAGATGGCGACGGGCAGCGGGAAGACGGTCGTGATGTCCATGCTGATTGCCTGGGCGTTCTGCAATCGGGCCAGGGTGCCGAGTGACGAGCGCTTTCCACATGCTGCCCTGATTGTCTGCCCGAATCTCACGATCAAGGAACGGTTGCAGGTGCTTCGGACAGACAGCCGGGGCGAAGACTACTACTCGCAATTCGACGTGGTCCCGCCGCAGTACCGCGACCTTATTCGCACGGGGAAGGTCCTTGTGACCAACTGGCATTTCTTTGCGCCGGAGTCCGAACACAGCGAGGGCGGCAAGAGCTTCGCGGTTGTCAAGAAGGGGGAAGAGACGGACGAGGCATTTGCGAAGAACCGGCTCGGGGAGCTTTTCGAGCGAGGCCCGTTGATGGTGTTGAATGACGAGGGCCACCATGCCTATCGCCCCAAACCCATGACCGCGGAAGAGGCTCGCAAGGCCGACGCCGAAGCCAAGAAAGACCGTGAAGAGGCGACGATCTGGGTCCAAGGGTTGGATCGGATCAACAAAGCCTGCGGGATCAAGTTTTGTGTGGACCTTTCCGCAACGCCTTTCTACATCGGCGGGAGCGGGTTTCCAGAAGGCGAGCCGTTCCCTTGGATAGTCAGCGATTTTGGACTCGTGGATGCGATCGAGAGCGGCATTACCAAAATCCCACGCTTGCCGGTGAGCGACACTACCGGCCAGCCCGATCCCAAGTATTTCCGGCTCTGGCGAAACATCACGAAGGACCTGGCCCCGGCGCAACGCCTGTCGAATAAGCGGCCCAAGCCTGACGTCGTGTGGGAACGGGCGCAGGACGCTCTGGTGCAACTGGCCGGGGAATACAAGAAAACCTTTGACGCGATTCAGCAGGCCAGTGACACGGCGCTCAAAGCCCCGCCGGTTATGATCGTGGTTTGTGACAATACGGACATCGCCCAAGTGTTCTTTGAAAACACATCGGGACAGTCGGAAGTCGAGAGCATTCCCGAGGACGCGGACAACGACGACGAGGAGCCGACAAGGCGGCGGAAGCGATCCAAATCAATCGTGACCTACGGTTCCAGCAAAGTATTCCCGGAACTCTTCCAAAACGACAAGGGTCGGCTATGGACGATCCGAATTGACAGCAAACGCCTTGAGAAGGTCGAAAGCGAAGACCCTGACGCTACTCGCGACGAGGCCGCGAAAGAACTTCGAGAAATCGTCAACACCATCGGACGGCTGGGAAAGCCGGGGCAGGACGTGCGTTGCGTTGTGTCGGTTGCGATGCTTACTGAAGGATGGGACGCAAACAACGTGACGCACATTCTCGGCGTGCGCGCGTTTGGCAGTCAATTGCTCTGTGAGCAGGTGGTGGGGCGCGGTCTGCGGCGGATGAATTACACGCCGGACCCGCAAACGGAACTCCTTCCCGAGGAATACGTTGACGTTTACGGCATCCCCTTTTCGGTCATTCCGTACAAGGGCAAGCCGTCCCGAACACCACCGGACCGGCCCGTCAACCATGTCTATGCGTTGCCGGAGCGAGCCGCCTACGAAATCCGTTTTCCGAACGTCGAGGGCTACGTCTATGCCCTCCGCAAACCGGCGATCCGGGCGGATTTTTCAAATATCGAACGGTTCATCCTCGAACCCGAGAAGACGCCGACGGCAACTTTCCTTCGGATTATCACCGACCATGTAGAGGGCAGTCCGGCCGGCAAGGGATTAGGGCCGTTCTACGAGGCGAATCGCGAACAATACTACGCGCAGACGCATCTTCAGCAGATCGAATTTGAAATCGCGCGCCAGATTGTTGCGGCACTGGTCGGCGAAGGCTCGCAAGCGCCGGTTCGAGGGTCGGCCAAGACGCGCGGTCTTGCGCGGCATGAGCTTTTTCCCCAGGTTCTGCGTATCGTTCGCGGTTTCGTCGGGAAGAAAGTGGATTTTCGCGGCGCTAATCCGTGTGAGCTTGGACTTGAGAAATACGTCCGCCGGATCAAAGAGCGGCTATTGGACGCCATCGTGCCGGACGATCACGATGGCGAAATGCCGATCCTCCCCATTCTGAATCGGTACAAGCCGTTGGGCACAACAGCAGATGTTGACTTTACTACGAAGAGAATCGTTCACGGAACTGAACGCTCCCATGTCAACGCGGTGGTCCTGGATAGCTCATGGGAGCAAACAGCCGCCTTCTATCTGGAACAACAGAGAGATCACGTATTCTGCTACGCGCGTAATGATCGTCCGTTTCTTCTGATCCCCTACGAGTACGAAGGCGTCCAGCATCATTTTGAACCGGACTACATCCTGCGAATGAAGAGCGGGAAGACCATGATTCTTGAGATGAAGGGCGAGAAAAACGACCAAGACCGTGCGAAGCACCAAGCTGCGCGCCGTTGGGTAACCGCCGTCAACAACTGGGGTCGGTTGGGAACATGGGATTTCCGTGAGTGCCGGGATCCTCAGATGTTGCCAAAGCTTCTTGCGCAGTCCGAGTCTCCGATAATGCGGACAAGTGGCTCCGCCACTTGAACGGAAGAGAAGACGCGCGCGCCCCCGAAAACAAAGACGAAAAGACGGGCGGTCCGGCGTCGCTCCGCAAGAGCGGAGCTATGCCCGGAAAAGAACGAACCGGGCGGCGTCCAGGAAGGACGACCAGCCTTCGTTCGAAGCGTCAGTGGAGAACGAAGGCTGGTCGGGGCGGTGAGATTTGAACTCACGACATCCAGCTCCCAAAGCTGGCGCTCTACCAGGCTGAGCCACGCCCCGTCATGTTTCGTTTGCAGCCAATCGTTCAGCGATGGGTGCAGAGATACTCACAATTCGCGTCTGAAGCAAGTCGCCTCTTTCGCGCGTTGTGTTCCCGCACTTCTTGAGGCTCCGATTCGCCACAGGCCATCAACCGCCGCCGAGCGCTTTATAGAGGGTGAGGCGGTTGGCGAGTTGGGCAAGGCGCAGGGCGACGAGTCCTTGCTGGGCGCCATAGTAGGATCGCTGTGCGTCGAGGACGGCGAGTTGGCTATCCACGCCGCTCTTATAGCGCTCTTCGGCGAGGCGATAGGTCGCTTGGGCGGCTTTGACAAGAGCCTCTTGCGCGGTGAGTTGGTCAACGAGGGTTCGGCGGAGGGCGAGTGTGTCGGCCACTTCGCGAAAGGCGGTCTGAATGGTCTTTTCGTATTGGGCAACGGCGATGTCGCGGTCGGCTTGCGCAATGCGCAGATTGGCGCGGTTGCGACCGGCTTCAAAGATGGGCAGCGTGATGGAGGGAACGAAGTTCCAGATTTCAGACCCACCTTTGAACAGGCCGGATAGATCGTCGCTGGCAGTCCCATAGCCCGCGGTGAGGGCGATGCGTGGAAAGAAGGCGGCGCGCGCGGCGCCGATATTGGCGTTGGCGGCCTTGAGTGTGTTCTCGGCCTGCAGGATGTCGGGGCGGCGCTGCAACACGTCCGATGGGGTGCCGGCGGCCAGTTCCGGAATAGCGGCGATGCTGCCCAGATCAGTCGGCAAGAGTTCCGCAGGGATTGGCGCGCCTACGAGGAGGGCGAGCGCGTTCTCGCTGACGGCAACCTGGCCGGCGTAGCGCGCGATGTCCACTCGCGCGGATTCCACGCTCATTTCGGATTGGCGCAGATCAATTTCCGATGCATCGCCGACGTCGAAACGGCGGCGAATGAGGTCGGTGGCGGCTTGCTGTGCATCCAGTGTTTCGCGCGCGAGGCGCAAGCTCTCGCGATCGGCGGCGAGGGCGAGATAGGCATTGGCCACGCTCGCCACAATCGAGATGCGCGCGCCGTGCTGCGCCTGTTCGGTGGCGAGGAAGCGTTCGAGCGCCTGGGCATTCAGACTGCGCACTCGACCGAATAGGTCGAGTTCATACGCCGCAAAGCCGAGGCTCACTTCATAGCGCTCGGATTCCATCGCAGCGCCGCTGGAGGAGAGCGAGGCGGGCGTTCGCTGTTTGCTGCCTGCGCCGGTGGCTTTGATGCTGGGGAGCAGGTCGGCGCGCTGCACGCCATAGAGCGCCTGGGCTTTCTCGATGTTGAGCGCGGCGATGCGGAGATCGCGGTTGTTGGTGAGGGCGAGTTCGATGACGGCCTGAAGTTTGGAGTCGGCAAAGAACTCGTTCCACGCGATGAGGTTCTCGGGCGATTCCGCAACGGTCTCGGCAGCGGTGGCGGGCCACTCGGCTGGCGTGGGCGCGGCGGGTCGTTCGTAGTCGGGAGCGAGCGTGAGGCAACCGGCGAGGCCGAGTGCGGGAACAGCCAGCAGCCATGCGAATGAGTTGGTCATGTTATTGAGCCTCCGTGGGGGAGCTGATCACAGCCGATTCGATGCGCGGCTTGGATTTGAAGATGCGCCGCACGATATAGAAGAATAGCGGAATGAAGATGAGGGCGAGGAAGGTGCCGGTGAGCGTTCCGCCCACCACAGCGGTTCCAATGGCGTTTTGTGCGCCAGACCCCGCGCCGGTGCTCTTGGCAAGCGGGAGCACGCCGAGAATGAAGGCCATGGAGGTCATGAGGATGGGCCGCAAACGCAGCCGCGCGGCTTCGAGCGTGGCTTCCACGAGGCCTTTCCCCTGCTCCATCAGTTCTTTCGCGAATTCTACAATCAAAATTGCGTTCTTCGACGAAAGACCAATGGTGGTCAGGAAGCCGACCTGGAAATAGACGTCGTTCGCCAACCCGCGCGCATAGGTTCCGAGCAGCGCGCCGACTATTCCGAGCGGGATGACGAGCATCACGGAAAACGGAATGGCCCAGCTTTCATAGAGCGCCGCCAGACAGAGGAAGACGACGAGGATGGAAAGTGAGTATAGAATGGGCGTTTGGGCGCCCGCGATTCGCTCCTGGAAAGATATGCCCGTCCATTCATAGCCAATCCCGGCTGGCAGTTGCCCGGCGAGCCGTTCCATTTCCGCCATTGCGTCACCGGAGCTCTTGCCCGGCGCAGGTTCGCCGAGGATTTCCACGGAAGGCATTCCGTTGAAGCGCTCGCGGCGGGGCGAGCCAAATTGCCAATGCCCCGAGGCGAAGGCGGAAAATGGAACCATTTCGCCCTTATTATTGCGGACATACCAGCGATCCAAATCGGCAGGCGTCATTCGGAACTCGGCGTCGGACTGCATGTACACGCGTTTGATTCGACCGCGATCAATGAAATCGTTGACGTAGCTGCTGCCCCACGCCGTGGAGAGGGTGTCGTTGACGTCGCTCATGGATAGACCCAGCGCGCCCACGCGTTCGGGAGAGACTTCAATTTTATATTCCGGCTGATCGTTCTGCCCGTTGGGGCGGACGTTCGAGAGGATGGGACTCTGCGCGGCGAGTCCGAGCAGTTGGTCGCGCGCCTGCATCAGGGCTTCGTGGCCGAGTCCGCCGCGATCCTGCAACTGGAAATCGAACCCGTTTGCCGTTCCCATTTCCATGACGGCAGGGGGCGCGAAGGCGAACACCATCGCATCGCGTATTTGCGAGAAAGCGCCCATCGCGCGACCCGCCACGGCCTTCACTTTCAAATCGGGGCGATTGCGCTCGCTCCAGTCGCGCAGCGATACAAAGGCCATGCCGTTATTCTGGCCGCGGCCCGCAAAACTGAATCCCGCGACGCTAAACATGGAGCGAACGGCTTCCTTTTCATTTTCCATGAAATGCTTGCGCATCGTTTCCGTCACGGCGAGCGTGCGATCAATAGTCGCGCCGGTCGGCAACTGCACCAGACTCAGCAGCATCCCCTGATCTTCATCCGGCAAGTAAGCCGTTGGCAGCCGCGTGTAGAGAAGACCAACCCCCGCAATGATCATGCCGTAGATCAGGAGGTAGCGTCCACTCTTCGCGAGCGCATGGCCCACCCAGGTCTGATAGCTGCGATTGCCGCGGTCATACATCCTGTTGAACCAGCGGAAGAAGCCCTTGAACCAACCCGTCTCTCCGAGGTGGTGCCCCTTCTCCAATGGCTTCAACATACTGGCGCAAAGCGCGGGTGTGAGGATCAAGGCGACCAGCACAGAGAGCGCCATGGCGGAGACGATGGTGATCGAGAATTGGCGATAGATGACGCCTGTGGAGCCTGCGAAAAAGGCCATGGGAATGAACACGGCCGAGAGCACAAGCGCGATGGCCACTAGCGCGCTTGAAATTTGTTTCATGGATCTGCGCGTGGCCTCGCGGGGTGAAAGTCCCTCTTCACTCATGATTCGTTCGACGTTCTCCACGACCACGATGGCATCGTCCACCAAGAGACCGATTGCGAGCACCATGGCGAACATCGTGAGTGTGTTGATCGTGAAGCCGAAGGCATCAATGAGCGCAAAGGTACCGAGCAATACGACGGGCACGGCAATAGTGGGAATGAGGGTGGCGCGAATATTCTGCAAGAAGAGGAACATGACGAGAAACACCAAGGCAATGGCCTCGACCAAGGTCTTGACGACTTCTTCAATGGAGATTCTGACGAACGGCGTGGTGTCGTAGGGATACACCAGCGAAACCCCTTCGGGGAAATAGCGCTCCAACTCCGCCATCTTCGCTTTCACAGCCTTGGCCGTGCTGAGCGCATTGGCGCCCGAAGCCAGACGCAGCGCCATACCCGAAGCGGGCTTCCCGTTGTATAGACCTTCCGCGTCGTAGCTCTCCGACCCCAGCTCGACGCGCGCGACATCGCGCAGGCGCACTGTCGCGCCGTCCTCTGTCGTGCGCAACAAGATGTCGCCAAATTGTTCCGGCGTCTGCAGCAAGGTCTGCGCCGTGATGGAGGCGTTGAGCTGCTGTCCCTTCACGGCCGGTTGCCCACCGAACTGGCCCGCGGAAACCTGCACGTTCTGAGCGCGAATGGCCTGGCGGACATCGCCCGGCGTGAGGCGATAGGCGTTGAGTTTGTCTGCATCCAGCCAGATGCGCATGGCGTATTGCGAGCCGAACATCTGCACCTCGCCCACACCCTCAACGCGGCTGATCACGTCTTGCACGTGCGAGACCATGTAGTCGGTCAGGTCGTAGCGATCCAGCGAGCCATCTTCTGAAACAATGCCAATGATGATCAGGAAGTTTCGCGTGGACTTGGCCACGGAGATGCCCTGCTGTTGCACCACTTGAGGCAGCAGCGGAATCGCAAGCTGCAGCTTGTTCTGTACCTGCACCTGCGCGATGTTCGGATCTGTTCCCGCATCAAACGTCAGCGTGATCGTCACGTGCCCCGACGAGTCGCTGCTCGACCCGATGTAGCGCAGATTATCAATGCCGTTCATCTTCTGTTCGATGACCTGTGTGACGGTGTCTTCCACCGTCTGCGCCGAAGCGCCCGGATACGTCGCATTAATCGCGATTTCCGGAGGCGCGATGGCTGGGTATTGCGCAACCGGCAGCGTTTTGATGGCCAATATGCCCGCCATCATGGTGATGATCGCCAATACCCAGGCGAAAACGGGACGATTAATGAAGAATTGTGAAAACATGGCTGACCTTCCTTATTCCGCGCTCGCCGGCTCAACCGGAGCCGCCTCTGCCGCGCTGGCGCCGTCAGCCTCTCTCGCTTGCCCAAAGGGAACGGGAACCACGGGCGAACCGGGTTGCACACGCTGAATCCCTTCCACAATGACTCTGTCGCCTGCCTGCAATCCGCTGTTCACCAGCCAGAGATCGCCGAGCGCGCGATCAATCTCCAGCACGCGCACCTCCGCCTTGTCCTCCTCGCCTACCACCGTCGCAACGGCCTTGCCGCGCGCGTTGAAGGTCACACCGCGCTGCGGCACCACGATCGCCTGCTCGCGCACGCCTTCTTCTACCACTACGCGCACATACATGCCGGGCAGAAGCAGGCCGTCTGGATTCGGGAAGCTGGTGCGCAAGTTGAGCGACCCGGTGGCCGGATTCACCGTGACATCGGCAAACTTCAGCGCACCCGCCACCGCGTAGGAAGACCCATCCTCAAAGATCAACCGCGCAGCCGCATCGGCATCCGCGCGCACAACGTGTCCCGCTGCGATGTTCTGCTTCAAGCGCAGATAGTTCGCGCTCGTCTGCGGCGCGTCCACATAAACCGGATCGAGCTGCTGAATCACCGCAAGCGAAGCGGCCTGATTAGCCGTCACCAGCGCGCCCACCGTCACCTCCGATTTCCCGATGCGCCCGGAGATCGGGGCCTTGATCTTCGTGTAGTCCAGATTGATGCGCGCAGAGTCCAACGCGGCCTGATTCGCCACGCGCTCGGCCTCCGCCTGTTTCACAGCCGCATCAATGTCGTCATAGGCCTGCTGACTCACCGCGTGAATGGCAACGAGTTCCTCATATCGCTTCAACTGCGCGCGCAACGAAGTCAAATTCGCCTCTGTCCGCGCTAACGCCGCCTTGGCGCTCGCCTGCGCCGCTTCATAAATGGCGGGGTCAATCTGATATAAGAGATCGCCCTCGCTCACCTGCGCGCCTTCTTCAAAAAATCGCTTCTGAATAATTCCCGTCACCTGCGGCCGAACCTCCGCCACCAGCGAGGCCGCGATGCGACCCGGCAACTCCGTCGTCAGCGTCACGCGCTCCGGATTGACCACAAAAAACCCCACCTCGGGCGGCCCGCCGAAAAAGCCGCCCCCACCCTGTGTCGCGCCCTTCTTGCAGCCTGCCAACGCGACCGCGCCAGCCACCACGGCCACCGCCAGCAGCACACTCTTCACGCGAACAAATGATTTGAGACTTTTCATATATTTTTTCTCTTCTCCGTAATCAAACCCAACACTCACAATGAAACGTTCTGATCGGGAGCGCGATTTAGCCCCCGCCCCACTCATAGGCCAGCTTCACAATCTCATCGCGCATCTGGCCCAGCTCCTCATCTGTGAAGGCCTGCATCCCCAGCAATCGAATGAGCCAGATGCAATCTGCTGCCAACACCAGCACCATCAGTCGCGAGCGGTTATCCGCTCCTTGCATAATTTGCTCGATCGTCTTCTTGCACGCCGCTTTTGCCGGTTCCACCAACTGCGGGGCCCGCATCGCAGCCGCCATCAACCCGCCGCCCATCCGACACGCCTCCGCAGCGCAATCGCCGCGCGCAAGAATGTAGGAGACCAGATCGCGCGCAGGGCTTTCCGGCAGCGACGCCCGAATCGCTTCGCGCCGTTGCTGCAGGTGTTCCGTGAACCGCTGGATCAATGCCGACATCAGGCTCTCTTGCGACGGAAAATGGTAAATCAAGCCGCCCTTGCTTACCCCAGCCCGCGCAGCCACCGCGTCCATAGTCATGAACGAGGCGCCCTGCTCCACCACAATCGCCTCCGCGGCCTCCAAAATAGACTCACGCGCCGATTTAGCCGCCATGACGGGCCTCCAAACGCACGTTTTTCTTACTTAATCGGTAAAAGTTCATCAGACTAGCTCTGCCAATTACCCATAGCTATACCGTCTAGTCGGTTTAGTGTCAACGGCGAAAGTTGACTTTTTTTCAATACCGACGTCGCCCCCCATCTTCAGCGGGCAAAAACTGCGGGACGGCAGGCGAAGAGCGCGGCGCGGCCCAAATCGTCTTGCGATATCGCGTCCAACGCGATTGCGCAGTCATCCCTCGGCAAAATCTCTTGCATCCATTGCGTTTGATCGCTAATTTTCATGGATGTTCGCTTTGTTTCTGAATCTGCGCACGTCTCTCGCGGCGACCGTCTAATGGTCCGCCCTTCTATGGTTGCGCCCCTCATTTTCCCTGTATGAAACTCGATCCGGCTAGTGAATTGTACCGGATGCGGCACAGCGCTGCCCATGTGATGGCGGCCGCGGTGCGGCGTCTATTTGGCTCAGACGTTCAACTCGACATCGGCCCCCCCACGGAGGACGGCTTCTACTACGATTTCGACCTCGAACACCGGCTGGGACCGGAGGATTTTCCGAAGATTGAGGCCGAAATGGCCAAAATCATCGCGGAAAACCAGCCCTTCGAACGGCGTGAAGTCAGCCGCCCCGAGGCGACCAAGCTCATCAATGGCATGCATCAGCGCTATAAAATCGAGCGCTTGGCGGATATTCCCGAAGGCGATGCGATCACCTTCTATCAGAATGGCGAATTTCTCGATCTTTGCCGCGGTCCTCACGTGGCCAGCACGGGTCAAATCAAGGCCTTCAAGCTGCTCAATGTCGCGGGCTCCTACTATCGCGGCAAAGAAACCAATCCCATGCTGCAGCGCGTCTATGCCACAGCATTCATCACGCAGAAAGAGCTGGACGACCACCTCCGCCTCCTCGAAGAGGCGAAACTGCGGGACCACCGAAAGCTGGGCAAGGAGCTGGACCTCTTCAGCATTCAGGAAGACGTCGGTCCGGGTCTGATTCACTGGCACCCGAAGGGCGCGCGCACGCGCTGCATCATTGAAGATTTCTGGCGCAAAGAACACTTCCGCGGCGGCTACGACCTCCTCTACACGCCGCACACCGGCCGCAGCATGCTTTGGGAAACCTCGGGCCACCTCGGCTTCTACAAAGGCAGCATGTATGCGCCCATGAAGATTGACGAAAACGAGTATTTCATCAAACCGATGAACTGCCCGTTCCACATCGAAATCTACAAGAGCCAAAAACGCTCCTATCGCGATCTCCCGCTCCGCTGGGCCGAACTCGGCACCGTCTATCGCTACGAGAAAGCGGGCGTGTTGCACGGCCTGCTCCGCGTGCGCGGATTCACCCAGGACGATGCGCACATCTTCTGCACCTCCGAGCAGATCGAGGATGAAATCATTCGCGTGATCCGCTTCTCCAATTTCATTTGGAAAACCTTCGGCTTCACCGAGATCACCGCCTATCTCGCCACGCGCCCCGCCGATAGCGTCGGCGACGAAGCGCGCTGGGCCCAGGCGACGGCCTCGCTCGAAAAGGCGCTCAAACTCGAAGGCATCCCCTACGAAGTGGACGAAGGCGGCGGCGCTTTCTACGGCCCGAAAATTGACATGAAAGTCCGCGACTGCATCGGTCGCGAGTGGCAGTGCACCACCATTCAATTCGACTTCAACCTGCCCGAGCGCTTCAACCTTTCCTACGTCGGCTCGGATAACCAGCCGCATCAGCCCTACATGGTTCACCGCGCGCTATTCGGCAGCATTGAACGTTTCTTTGGCATCCTCGTGGAGCAATATGCCGGGGCCTTCCCGCTCTGGCTCGCACCCGAACAAGTGCGCGTGCTTCCCATCACCGACAAGCAAGCCGCCTACGCGGAGGCCGTCGCTGAAAAGCTGCGCGCCGCCGATATCCGCGTGACGGTGGATCAGCGATCGGAGAAAATCGGCGCGCGCATTCGCGACGCCCAGTTGGAAAAGATTCCCTACATGCTCGTCGTCGGCGGGCGCGAGGCCGAAGCGGGCCTCGTCGCCGTGCGCGCGCGCGGAGCTGGAGATTTGGGTACCATGTCGGCAGACGCGCTTCTGGCGCGGCTGAAGGAAGAGGAGGCGAACCGGTCGGCAGCTCCCGCTGCCCCAACCGGCGCATAAAGAGAGCAAAACCAAGCGGAGGAAGCAGTCATTCGTACGTTCATTCGAGTCAATAATCAGATCCGAGTCTCATCCATACGCCTCATCGGCCCGGAAGGTGAACAGCTCGGCATTGTGCCGACCTATGAAGCGCTAACCCGCGCACGACACGCAGGTTTGGATCTGGTGGAGATTGCCCCCACCGCCCAGCCACCCGTTTGCCGGATCATGGATTTCGGCAAATATAAGTTCGAGCTGGCCAAGAAAGAGAAAGATGCTCGCAAGCATCAGTCCAACCAGCGCATCAAGGAAGTGAAGTTCCACCCCAACGTGGAAGAACACGACTACAACACCAAACTGCGCCAGATTCGCCAGTTCATTGAAGAAGGACACCGCGTCAAGGCATCCCTGATGTTCCGCGGGCGCGAACAAGCGCACAAAGAAATCGGTCACCAACTCATGCGCCGCGTGATGAAAGACATTGAAGACGTCGCACGCACGGAACGCTCGCCGGAAGAAATGGGTCGCTTCATTTTCATGATGATTACCCCCGGCGCGTCGCGCAAAGCGGGAGGCGCACCCGAAGGGAAACCCGCAGGCCAAGCGCATCGCCCCGCTCCGCAGCCCCGATAGTCCTCTCGTTCTCGCGCCGCAAAGGTTGCTTGCACCCCCGCCCCGCGCTAGACTGCGAAGCGGAGGGTTCCATCATGAAGTTCATTCCCGCACTGTGTCTCTCAACCGCCCTGCTGGGCGCATCCATCGCCACGGCTCAAGAACGGGGCGCAGCGCCGAAGCCCACCCCGGCCGCCGCAACGGCCCCCGCAGAGGCGCCCAGCCTCGCGACAATCATGAAGAAGCTGGACGATCTCGAAGCGCGCATCGCCGCGCTCGACCGGAAGCTGCAATCCGTCTCGCGATTCCTCGGCGATTCACAGTCCTACGGAACCGCAAACGTGGACGACCGACTCCGCGATTTGCAACGCGCCCTCGACGACGTGCAGCGGAGCGTGGATCGCCTGCGCTGAAGCGCTCGCATCCGAACGAACCATGCGCGTCACTCCTCTCATCGCATCCACATTCGCCACAGACGGCGGCACGATGTTCGGCTTGGTGCCCAAGCCCATCTGGTCGCGCCGAGTGACGCCCGACTCGCAAAACCGCATCCCTCAACACGCACACGTCCTCCTCGTCGAACTCGACGATGGGCGAATCGGACTGGTGGACACCGGCTGCGGCGCCGCCGAGCGCTTTTCGGAAAAAGAGCAGGCCCTCCATGGGCTCGGCCCCGGCTGGCCGCTCCTCGACGCCCTCCGCGCGCGCCAGATCGCGCCGGACGAAATCAACTTCATCGTCTTCACCCACCTCCACTGGGACCACGCCGGCGGCAATGTGGCCCCACCCTCCTTTGCCCGCGAGCGCTCCTTTCCCAAAGCCACGCTCTACGTTCACGAGAAAGAGTGGGAAGACGCCACCTCGCGCAATCCCCTGCTCTACAAATCGTATCCGCCCGAAACCATTGACGCCTTGCGCGGCGGCGCCATAAACCTCATCGCCCCAGACGAATCGGAAATCCTCCCCGGCATTTGGCTCCATCGCACCTCCGGCCACACGCGCGGCCATTGCGCCGTGCGCCTCACCCATCCCAACCTCAACCTGATCCACCCGCGCGCCGCAGATTTCTCCGGCGTCACCCAACTCCTCCTCGCGGGCGACGTGTGCCCGACCCAGCACAACCTCCGCATGGTCTTCCAAACCAGCTACGACACATTTCCCCTCGACACGCGCATCTGGAAACGGGACTGGCTCCCCCGCATCGCGCGCGAGAACATCCTCCTCCTTTTCGACCACGACCCCGAAGCGTTCGGCGCGACCCTTCGCGCAGATCCCAAAGAAGAATTCGCCGTCGAACGCCTCCTCCCATGCACCTGATCCGCCACACAACTCCCTGCGCACCCCTCGGACTTCCAATGATTGGAAATCGCGCCCGCGCCGACTTCCAACGCTTGGAAGAACCCCTCGCACTCCGCAAAAAAGAGAGCGTTTTATGAAAGTGGGCATTCTTTCCGATACGCACGGAGCGATTGGGCGCGGCCTGCGCGCGCTGGAAATGCTGTTACAGCAGAATGTTGAAGCCGTTCTGCACTGCGGCGACATCGGCAGCAGCGAAATGCTCGATGAGCTGGCGACGCTATGCGAGGCGCATTGCGTCCCATTCCATTGCGTTTTGGGCAATGTGGATGGGCCGGAACTGCGCCACTACCGCGCAACGCCCACGGCGACGACCTGGGGCGAACAAGCCGACTTCGAGTTGGACGGCAAACGCATTTGCATCATGCACGGCCACGACCGAATCGGGCTGAGCCATGCCATCGCCGGGGGCCAATTTGACTACGTCTTCACCGGACACACGCACCAGGCCGCGGAACACCGCGAAGGCCGAACGCGCGTCATCAATCCCGGCGCGGTTTATCGCGCCCACCCGCCCAGCGTCGCCGTGTTGGATACAGCCACAGATCGCCTCGAGTATTTCTATCCCTGATCACGCGCCGCCTGCAAAATAAGTTCAGCCGCCTCGGCATCGCCGCCTGCCTGAACCGGTTCGCGCGGCGGCGAGGCCGTTTCAATGGCCTCGAGCGCGGCGCGCAAGTCGCCGCGATACAAGTCTTCGGCGGGAAGGTGGACGCTGCGGAAGTGACGCTTCACCGCCGCTTCGAGAACCGGGTATTCCCGAAAATCCGTGCGCTCCACATACATCATCGGCTTGTCGTTCACCGCGCATTCGGCGAGCACGCCGAAGCCGGGCTTGGTGAGGACGGCATCGCAACTGGCGAGCGCATCGGAATAGGAAAATGCGCTGCGCTGAACAGCGCGAAAATTGGGCCCGTTCCAGCGGAGTGGCTCAACGGTGAAGAACTCCCACTCGCGGAGCGCACGCACGCGGTCGAGCGCCGCGTCATCCCAATCGAGCGTCGTGAAAGAAAGCAGAACCCAGCGCTTCGCCGGATCGGCGCCCGTGGCCGCAGCCAACTCGGCGCGGCGGGCGACGCCGGGGCGCGCGGGAACGCCGAGCTCCACGCGGCGCGGGAAGGCGGCCATCGGCTCAGCAAAGGGAAGGCGCAGCAGCAAGTCGCACTCGGCATAGCCCTCGCGAAACGCGCGGACGATCGGCTGCCACGTGGAATCGCCGGCGGCGAACTCGTCATAAATCCAATCCCATGCAAAATTGCCGACGGCAAGCGCGGGAATGCCACAGGCGCGCGCGGCCTGAATCGGAATCGCGGGAATATCGCAGACCACGGCGGCAATTTCGTGCCGCTCCAAGAATGAACGTTCCTGCTGGCGCAACGCCTCGGCGCGTTTGAGGAGCGCCTGGCAACCCCGCAGCGTGGCGGGAATGTCCACGCGAATGGAATCGAGCTGCGCCATCCCCACATCGAAGCGGCCTGCCCGAAAATGCCACGGGCCGGGTGGCAGGCGCGCGGCGAGAAAGTCGCGCGGGAGATCAGTGACCACGTGAATCGGCGCCTCCGGCGCTCGCTCGCGCAACGCGCGGAGAATATCGCACGAACGCGCTCCGTGGCCGTAGCCGTGGGCGGTGATGTAATACGCGAGGTTCATGGCGCAAGGCCCGTTATGCAAGGGGCGGGGTTAAAGGACAAACCGGAAATCGCGTCGGTTCGACACAGTTTCCGGTTTCTCTCGAATCGCGCGCGCCGCTAGAAAACGATCAATCCGCCGCCATCGGACAGGAGCTTGCGGAGCGTTTTGACCTGGGGATTCTTGGTGAGCCCATCGAGGAAAATGCGCCCTGCGACCTCGGCATCCACATCCCCGCGGTGCAGGTCGTCCTCAACATTCAGGCCGATATACTCGACGAGTGCGCCGATTTTGTGCGATTTCGCTTCTGGATACCACGCGCGGAACAGTTTGAGTGTGTCCACCGTGGCATTGCTCGGGAGCGGCAGCTCTGCGCGAACGATCTCGGCGCGCATAAAGTCCACGTCGAACCGCGCATTGTGGGCCATGAGGATCGAATCGCCGATGAAGGCGAGAAACTGGGGATAGATTTCGGAAAACGCCGGTTTGTCCTTCAGCATTTCCGTGGAAATTCCGTGCACAGCCGTCGCCCGACTGGGCACCGCGCGACCGGGGTTGATCATCCAATTTGTCGCGGCGACAATCTCGCCGTTGAGGATTTTGACCGCGCCGACTTCGATCACGCGATCCTTGCTCGGGCTGAAACCCGTCGTCTCTGTATCGAAGACGACGATGGAAAGGTTCTTCACCGGGGTGTTCATCCGAGGCAGCGCTGCGTTGTCCAGCGCGGCTTGGGCGACCGAGGTGGAGACCCCCACCATGACCGCTAAAAGACTGCCCAGGAACGCGGCGGCGATGCGACGACGATTGATGATCCACGTCATATTTAGTTTCCCTCTTTTCCGGTCTCGGCAAAATCAGCCAAGACCCCACTAGACTGGTTAAAGCCTTAAGTTTATGCAAGCCTTTATCGCAACTTAGCCGCACATAATTGTCGCATCTAACTGACACATAAAGCGATACATAATCCGAATCCATCGGAAAGCAGGCGCGTCTTTGCCGCGCGACGCGGCGGATTTCGCTCGGCTGAACCTTCAGAAGGAAGAAGCCAAAAGGCAAAGAAAACCCCCGGATTGCCTCCGCGGGCTTTCAGTTTATTTGACGAATCGTCTAATTACAGGGCGATGCGCAGCGCGGCGCCGAGCGTGATGGTGTCGCTATCTGCGTTCGTATCGCTGTTCTCCAAATTATCCCACTTCTCAAAGCGGTAGAGAGCGTGGATGTCGAGGCGGATCGAAGGGAGCAATTCGACATCGAATCCGGCACGGAACAGATAGAACGGGTCATCGGCGAATTCGCCGTCGGAGTAGTAGCCACCGACTCCTGCGGCCGCATAGAGCGCTCGACCGAGGATGAGGTAGGCCTGCGGTTCGTAGACGTCTTCGGTGGAGCCAGCGAAGCCCTTTTCCTTCCATTCCACGTCAATTCCCAGTCCAAAAGCGCTGGGTTTGTATTGATAGGTGGCGACCCATGAGAATCCGTCTTCGTCCACATCCTTGACATCAATGTCCTTCACCGCTTTCCAGTAGTGGGCGCCGACGCCAAACCGATGGGGCCCGCTGGTGTCCTCCGCAAACGCGGCCAAACCCCAACTAGAGACAACACCGACAGCCAACAGTACTATCCATTTTCTCATCTTGCACACTCCTCACTACGCGGTTCGATCGGCCGCACGGCGGAATGCCCGCAGCCACAGGGAAACTGTGAAGACTTGCCCTGCTGTTGTCAAAGCCGAATGCGCGTCTACTCGAAGGCGATCAAGACGCGCATCGCAAAGGCGTGCGAAGCGCTCCAAAACGCTCCAAGATGCAATTGTCGGGAATGCTCCCCGCCCGCGACAAAATGGTGGGTCGCGCGAGAATGACAAATTTTGCCCACACAAGCGCGGCTCTTTGCCTTGGCTGACGCCAGAAAATAGCGCCATTAATGCGCGAATATTCACATATTTGTCGCAATAATAGTGCGATTTTTCCGATAGGTTTGCTTGCAGCCATCGCCAGCACTTCCTTAATATTATGCCCATGAGGAGCGGCTCCAGAAGGGGCTATCACAATAAGGAGAAAAGAAAACATGAAACGAATACTCAAAACGCTCGGGTTTGGGTGTGTTGCGGGCGCGGTGCTCGCGATGCCGATCGGCGCGGTTGCGGATGAGGCGGAAGGTTCATCTTCCGCTGAGGCGTCACTGGATGTCCAAGTCTTGTCGGCATACGTGTGGCGCGGGCAGCTCATCGGCGAGGATGCAGTGCTGCAGCCGCAATTCACCATCAGCAAGAACGGCTTTTCCATCAGTTGGTGGGGAAACCTCAACTTGACCGACGAGGCCACAGGCCACGACGGCGAGTTCTCTGAGCACGACATCACGGTTGCCTATGATCTGGCTTGTCCGATCACCGGCGCCGATGTTCAGCTCGGAATCGTGAACTACGATTTCCCGAACGTCACCACGGAGACGTCCCTCGGCAACCTCTCGCTGGTCAACGACACGCGCGAGGCCTTCATCACCTACGCATTGAACGATGTGCTCTTGGCGCCGACGCTGAACCTCTACTATGACTTCAAGGAAGCGGATGGGTTCTATGGCAGCCTCGGCATCAGCCACAGCATCTCGCTGGCGGAAACGGTGTCGCTCGATTTGGCGGCAAGCCTCGGCGCAGCGTCCGACGATTGGGGCAGCTTCTACTTCGTCGAAGGCACGAAGGGTCTGACCGATGGCAGCGTGAGCGCAAGCCTCCCCATTGCCATCTGCAGCAGCCTCACCATCACCCCGGCCGTCAGCTATTCCTTCCTCTTGGACGATGCGAAGGACGCGGTCAAGGCGGATAGCAGCCTGTATTTCGGCGAAACGGACTACGTCGTGGGCAGTATCCAGCTCAGCTACGCGTTCTAATTCCGGCACCTGTCGAGTGGAGGCCCCGCAGGAATCCTGCGGGGCCTCTTTTTTCTCCCTGGAGAGAGTCGCTTTCTTCTCGACACCGGCGGCTTTCCGTTCCTAATCAGCCTCTGAGACCCCTTGCGGGTGCAACGCTTTACGGATGGAGTGTTTTAATGAGCAATTCGGCTGAAAAACCGAGGCATTATTGCGGTCTTTTTGGTGTGTTCGGCGTGCCGGACGCCTCCAAGGCCATTTTTACGGGCCTGTTCGCCCTGCAACATCGCGGACAGGAAGGCGCAGGGATGGCGGTAAGCGATGGAGAGAAGGTCCGTTCCATCAAGGCGATGGGCCTTGTGAACGAGGTTTTCACCAAGCCGACGCAACCGATATCCGACCTGCAAGGGCATCTGGGCATTGGCCACGTGCGCTATTCCACGACCGGCGCGCCGCGTCCGCAAAATGTGCAGCCGCTGGTGGTTGAGTGTGTGGATGGCATTTGGGCCATCGCACACAACGGCAATCTGATCAATGCCAAGCGACTGCGCCGAGGCTATCAGGAAGCGGGCGCCATTTTTCAGACGAGCACGGACAGCGAAATCCTGCTTCACCTCATCGCCGACCCGCAATACCGCTCGCGGCCTCGCCGCGTCGAGCGTGCGCTGGGCGAGCTGCAGGGCGCTTTTTCCTTCCTTTTGATGACGAAGGATTCGCTCATGGCCGCCCGCGATCCATACGGGTTCCGCCCCCTCTCCATCGGCAAGCTGGGAAGCGGCTACGTGTTCGCCAGCGAGACGTGCGCCCTGGATCAGGTCGGAGCCGAGTTCGTGCGCGACGTGAAGCCGGGCGAATTGGTCACCGTGGACAGCCGCGGCATTCACAGCAACTTCTTCTGCGAACCCGTGGGCGGCGCACTGGGTCAGTGCATCTTCGAGCACGTCTATTTTGCGCGGCCGGACAGCACGCTCTTCGGACAAAGTGTCCACGATGTTCGAATGCGGCTCGGCAAACGACTCGCGACTGAACACCCGGTGGAGGCCGATATTGTGGTCCCCGTCCCGGACAGCGGTATGGCCGCCGCGCTCGGCTTCGCTCACGAGAGCAAGCTGCCCATGGATTATGGATTCATCCGAAACCACTACGTCGGCCGCACGTTCATCATGCCGACCGCCGCACAGCGATCGAGCAGTGTGGACCTCAAGCTCGCGGTGGTGCCGGGCGTGGTGCGCGGCAAACGGGTGGTGATTGTGGACGATTCGCTCATCCGCGGAACGACTTCGCGACGCCGCATTGCGGCGTTGCGCGAGGCGGGCGCTCGCGAAGTGCACGTGCGAATCTCCTGCCCGCCGACGCGGCACCCGTGTTATTTCGGCATTGATTTCCCCTCGCGCGATGAACTGGTCGCGGCCGAGCGCAGTGTGGAGCAAATTTGCCAATTCATCGGCGCGGATTCACTGGGCTATGTGAGTTTGGAAGGCATGCTCTCGTGCGTGGATAATCCGAAAGACTTCTGCATCGGCTGTTTCACGGGCGCCTATCCCGTGCCCGTCGAGGGCGCTCATCTCAAGATGGCACTCGAATTGCAGAATTGAGCGCGCGCCTACCGCGGCGCTCAGGCCGACGGCTGACCTGCAGGGTGCAGATTGCGATAGACGTGTGCAATCGTCGTCCAATAGATCGGCGCCGTCACAACGACGCCAATTCCGCAGGCGATAAGGCCGAGCGAGGCCACCAAGCCAACGACGATGTTGAGGCCGAGGAAAATCCAGAAGTTCTTTTTGACCAAATCAATGCTCTGCTGGATCGCCGCAACCACCTCCGACTTGCGGTCCACCACATAAAAAAGCGCAAACATCACAAATGTGCTGAGCGCCACCGAAAATAGCGTTCCTAAGAGGACGCCAATAAAGGGAATCCAAGCCAGGATAAAGCGGCCCACAAGTTGCACCACGGCCATCAGGATCACAAAGACGAGCGAAGGAAGGAAGAAATCGAACCCCTTGAAGAGGTCGCCGACCTCCGGTTTTGGCTCGGTTTTATCCGCCAGTCGCAGCACTACGAGAATCAAGCCAGCAGCCATCGGTCCCGCTAGAATCCCGACCGTGACCACGGAAATCACAAGCACAAGCAGCGTCACGATAAGCAGCGTTGTGATATTCTCTTTATAGAGGTCAAATCCGCGGCGCAGTGCTTCGGCGATATCAACATTGGGTTGCATGGGCAGAATCTCCTAAATCGCCCCTACTAAAACACGCACAGACTGTGTTGACAACCGCGGACTACACACCGCCAGCGCGACGGCTGGCATCCATCGCCACGCGAACTTGCTGCGCAGAGATGTTGTTCTCCGCAAGAAAGGCGTCGTGAAGGGCCGAGCCGCGGGCGATATAGTCGCGGGTTGAGGCGGGCAAACGTCGAATATCAAATCCGCATTGGCGCACACGCTCCGGCCCCGCGTTGTAGCAAGCCAACAGAAGCGAGCGCTCGTCGGCTTTCCAAAGATTGCGGTGTTTGGCCAGAAAGAGCTGAAGATCGGAGAGATAGGCGTTGCCCACGGTTCGGTTGAGCTGTCCTTCAAAGGCGCGAGAGAAGGCGATCCGCTCGCCAAAATGGCGGCGCGTCACTTCGCTCCAGGTTTCCGCCTTGATCTGCATCAGGCCGCGCTCACCCTTGGAACCCACCATGCGCGGGTTGTTCGCGGATTCGATCTGGACAATGGATTCGACAAGCAGCTTGGCGATCAAGCGCTGGTCGAGGTTAGGCGCCGCTTCGGCCACCACTTGCGGTTGCACAGCGGGCAGAGCCGCCACGCGGAAAGTCGCGATTTCATTCGCGGGCGCGCTCACTTGCTGCGCCGAAGACGACTCCACGTAGCCGAGAAGCAAAGCACCCATCGCAACCGATGCAACGCTCGCGGCAATCTTGATATATCTACCCTGCTTCATGAAGGCGTCTCCCTGCTGCCTTAGATCTTCATGACGGCCGCCCCGCGACCGCTCGTTGAGCTCCGCTCGCGACCTCCGCGAGCAACCAAGAAATCTCTCAACAGTCAGACGAAGGTATTGACTAAATCGTTTAAGTCAACCCTTGGATTCATCCCTTTTGGTCTCCCGGACATCGCTAATGCGCCATTCCGCTGACTATGAACGGGTTGCACCAATGGCGCGGGAACAAAATAGTTGCTGTTTTTCCGCCCAGTCGGCGCGACCCATTCCCTTTCAGTGAATGACGGGCGCGGGAAATCGGCGAGTTGGCGCGCCCGATTTAGAGCGCGTATTTGCGCTGGAAGAAGTCGTAGGCCTCGTTGATCTTCTTCATCTCTTCTTCTGCGGTCTTCCGAACGCTCTCGCCGAGGTGCGCGACTCGGTCGGGGTGATATTCGCGAACGAGTTTGCGATAGGCCTTCTTCACTTCGTCGCGTGTCATCTCGCCGCGCAGGCCGAGGACTTTGGCGTAGTATTTCTCGCCTTTTTCGCCAGCGGTTCGGGTGCGCTGGCGTTGGCGCGCGCGGTATTGGGCATATTCCTCGCTCTGCACGCCAAAAATGGCCTGGGCCTGGTTGATGAGCATTTCCTCTTCGGCGCTCATCTCGCCATCGGCCAGGGAGAGGATCACGAGCAGTTGCAGCACGGCGGCGAGCATCGGGCGATTCATGGCGTGGATCGCGTGGTAGCGGCGGGCGTGGAACTCAAAACTGATGTGGGAGTCTTTGGCGCGCTGGAAAATCTGAATCGCTTCCGCGCGGGCCGCGGCCGATAGGTTCAGCGTGTGGGTGAAGAAGGCGTCAACGTTCCCGATTTCGCCCTGCGTGACGGCGCCATCGCACTTGGCCTGCTTTGCCAGCATGGCGACGAGGTCGGCAAATCCGTTCGGCAGGCTGTCTCCCGCCGTTTGGGGATCGCGGCCCATCGGATTGGGTGGGCGTGGCGGGCGCGGCGGGGGTGTCGTTTGAGAGGACGAGCTGGATACGGCTCTCGAAAGGCGCGAAAAGATGAACCACGATAGCCAAATATAAAACAGTATGCGCAACATCAGCGACCCGCTCCTGAAAAGCGAAGGAGTGTATGCAGCGCGTCGTCAATTTCAAGGCGGAGCGCGGTCAGGATGTCCTCACGGGATGCCATCGGCGCTGACGCGCAGGAAGACAGTGGGCGCAGCGGGAATTCCATTGGTGAGAGGCCAGACGCGCTGTGACCAGGGCAGCGCCTCGGCGGTTGAGGTTGCGGCAACGCTCCACACGCCATCGAGGAGGTTGCTGGCGGTTTCCAAACGATAGCGGAACCCCGAAAGCGTGTAGTGAACGAGCGAGGTCGGCGCGCTCCCATCCGGCTCCCACGAAAGGGTCGGCGGATATTCGCGCTGGGCGAGAAGGTTCGGCTCGTCTCGGATGCCCAGCAAATAGCGCAAGGCGCCGGGGAGGCGCGCGGCCCAAGCGCCTTCGGTGTGAGCGTGGCCGCAGCCGACGCGCGTGAGCAAATCGCCGTTCTCGGCATAGCCGTCTTCGAGCAGATAGTAGCGGAGCAGCCACAGATAGTCCCAAATTGACGCATCTTCGTTGGTGCCGAAGTCGAAGTAGAGCCGAGTTGCGCAGTGGGAATCATTCGTGTCTATCCAATCCATGAAATTCGGCGCTGTCCAAAATGCGGCGGACATCACCCCGGCAAGGCCGAATGCGTTGGTCTTCATCGCCATCCAACACGAAATCAGCCCTCCAAGGGAGGAGCCGATCACGCCGGTATTCGCCGGGTCCGCCAGCGTGCGGTAGTTCGCATCCACAAAGGCCTTCACATCGTGGATCAGATAGTCCGCGTATTGATCGCCAATGCCCTGCACGTTCGGCGTCCCGCAATAGGAGACCAAATCAATCTCATCCTCCGGCGGGACGTATTCCTGGCACCGATTCGAGGCGGCGAGAGTTTCGACGGCCACGACGATCGCCTCGCGCACCCGCCCCTGCCCCACTTCTCGATTCAGCGTTGGCCACGCTCCCCATGGGCCCGCGAAGTACTGGCCATCGTGTGTGTAGAGCACGGGATATCGCTTCCACGCATTGTCCGAATACCCGCGCGGCAAATAGATGCGCGATGCGCGGGCGGGGATGTTGGAGAAGGACGATGCGACCACCTGCGTGACCACGACGGAACCGCCGGGCGCGGGCGGCGGCTCGTAGTTAAAGATGTCGCCGTCCTGCAAATAGAACACGTCGAGCGAGGTGAAATAGTCGTTCGATCCAAACCCGCCGAAGGGCGCTTTGTCCCAATATTGCGTCCCGCTCAGAAAGCCATAGCAATCGAACTGAACCGGCTCGCCCTCGACGCCAAATCCGGCGGCGCGATAGAGATACTCGCCCGACACCCGCCCCTCGCCCACTGGCGACATCACCGATTCGACCAACGTCGTCTCGTTCGCCCAATACCGCACAGTGGCGCTCGTCCACGAGGAGAGATAGAACATCGTCTTGCCCGTGTAGGGCGCTTGAATCTGGGCTGGCGTGGAGGTGGTCAGATTTCCCGCACCCAACCACTCGACGTTCGACACCACGCAAAACTGGTTCGACGCGTCCAACCGCGAAATGTAGCGATACTCAATCGCCGACCCCGCCTGCACGGCGACATGACCCCGCCACACATTGCTTCCCGCATAGGCCAGCATCACCGCAGCCGTCGGACTCCAATTCCCGAGATCGGGGTGGTTCCCCACCACGTACACGCTGCGATCACTCGCGATGTTTGTGGTGATCGTGAAGGCGAGCGATTCGCGCCACGGGCTCGCGCCATGCGCGGAAACAGCGAAAAGAAGGGCAAAAAGCGAGCATTTCCAACCCTTGGAAGTCCCGCGACGAGGTTTTTCCAATCGTTGGAAGTGGGTCAGCATTGCGTGCACGTCCTCGTCGAGACCATACACGGACGGATCGCTTCGGTCATGCCAAATTGCGCAGGGGGTCTTGCGGAAGCTCGGCGAGCACGGTGCGCACGACGGCTTGGAAGGGAGTGTGGCGGGCGTAGCCGGCGGCGCGGATTTTTGCGTCGTCCAGTTGGCTGTTGAAGGGGCGGCGGGCCTTGCGGGCGATGATTTCTCGCGAGGGCGCGAGGTGTTCGTGCGGCAGGCCGAGGAGGCGCGCGACTTCGAGTGTCAGCGCATAGCGTGTGGCGCCGGTCGGCGTGCTGTAGTGGAATATGCCGTCGAGTCCCCGCTCCACGAGGAAGCGTGCGGCGCCCGCGACGTCGCGTGTCCAGGTCGGAAAGCGCAGCAGGACGTCGTCGAGTTGCTGCGGCTGCGGCGATTGCAGGGCGGCGACCATGTGTCCGATGAAGCCGCAGTCGGCGAGACTGGCGCCGCCGCCGATTTGCAAAGGAATCCGCAAAATCGTCGTATTCGCCCGGCCCTGGAGCGCCACCTCGGCATCGCGCTTGGTCTGACCATATACGCTGATGGGCGACGTGGAATCGGTCTCTCGATAGGGCGGATTTTCTCCATCAAAGACGTAGTCGGTGCTGACATAGAGCAGGCGCGTTTCGGCGGGGAGATGGCGGGCGAGCGCGCGGGCGGGTTCGACGTTGAGGCGGTGCGCTTCCTCCGGGTGCTCCTCGCAGAAATCGGGCTCGCGATAGGCGGCGACGAGAAGCACGGCATCGGGAACCGTTTCCGCCACGAGTGCGCGGAGCGCGGACGAATCGCGAATGTCCACAGCCCGCGAGTCCGCGCTCCCGCGCCGACTGACCGAGGTGACGCGGTGATCGCCTTCGAAGGCGCGCCGAATCTCGCGTCCGACAAATCCGGAGGAACCCAACAGAAGTACATTCATGGCGTTCAGTATTTCAGAACTCGCTCGAGAAAGCGAATCACAGTGGGATCGCGCGGCGCGGCGAACAATTGGTCGCCGGGGGCCTGTTCGAGAATCTGTCCCTCGGCCAGAAACGCGACGCGGTCGGCCACTTTTCGCGCGAAGGCGAGGTGATGCGTGACGAGAATCAAATCGCGCCCTTCCGCCCGCAGTTCGACGATCATATCGAGCACTTCGGCTGTCATCTCCGGATCGAGCGCGCTGGTCGGCTCGTCGAAAAGGAGAAAAGCGGGGCGAATGGCAACGGCGCGCACGATGGCAACGCGCTGGCGCTGGCCGCCGGAGAGCTGCGCGGGCTTCTTGTGCGCGTGGTCGGCGAGCTGGAACCGCTCGAGCAACTGCATCGCCGTGTCTTCGGCGTTCTTGCGCGATTCGCCGTGCACGCGGGTGAGCGGAAGCGTGATGTTGTCGAGCGCGGTGAGGTGCGGGAAAAGATTGGCCGACTGAAAGACCACGCCGACACGGCGGCGGTGCTGGCGCAGCGCATCCTCGCGAAACGCCAGCTCGTTTCCATCGAAGCGCACCGAGCCGGAATCGGGGTGTTCCAATCCGGCGAGTATGCGCAGGAGCGTGGATTTTCCGCCGCCAGAGGGGCCGATGAATACAATCGCGCGGCCCTCGACCTCGAGCGACACGTTTCGGAGAACGGGCAAGCCACCGAAGGATTTGTGGAGGGCGCTCACTTCAAGTTTCATAGCGAAACCTCTTTTCGAGCGAGCGACTCAGCCACGAGAGCGGAAGCGTGACGATCAAATAGCCGATGGCGAGCGGGAGATAGCTCTCGAGCGCGCTGTAGGTGTAGCTATTCACCTGCTGCGCGCTGAGCGTGAACTCGTTGATGGCAATGATGCTCAGCAGCGAGGAGTCTTTGACGAGGGAAACGAATTGCCCCGAGAGCGGCGGAAGCATCTGGCGAAAGGCCTGCGGAAAAATCACATGGCGATAGGTCTGCGCTGCCGTGAGACCGATCGCGCGCGCGGACTCTCGTTGGCTCGCGCCGACGCTTTCGATTCCGCTGCGAATGATCTCACTGATGTAGGCGCCGGCAAAGAGTGAGAGAATCAGCACGCCGGCCAGGAAACGGCTGTGCAACCCCATCGCATTCGCGACGATGTAGAAGAAGATCAATATCTGCACGAGCAGCGGCGTGCCGCGAATCAGCTCCACATAAATAAGCGCCGATTGGCGAAGCAACAGCACACTCGACCGCCGCGCCAGCGCGGCCAGCAGCCCGATCGCTGTGCTCAACACCAGCGAAAGCGCGGAGATGCCCAGCGTCGTGAACCAACCGCTCACAAAACGCGCGCGATAGTTCCAGACCCCGCGCCAATTCCAGTGATATGCGATTTGGGCAAACGCGAAGTAGAACCCCACCGAGAGCAGAAGCAAAATGGCTGCCGAATACGCCGCCCGCAGCCAGACAGGCGAATCCGCGCGCAATCTCCAGAATCGGTCCATCATGGAGCCTTCACAACTCGCAACGCGCCGACGGCAACCGCGCCGCGCGAGTCGCCATCCGCCAGGTTCCCTCCATCAAAACACAAAGTCGTAGCCCAACTCGTCGAAAGTCTTCTTCATGTCGCTGAGATAGCGGTTGCCGAGATCATCGAAGCCGCCCTTGCTGCGGAAATCGGCGAGAAACGCATTCACCTTCTCGCGCAACTCATCATTTCCTTTGCGGACGCCGATGGCCCAATCTTCCTTTTGGAACGCTTCCAGAAGCGGGCGAGTGGTCTCCTTGTTCCGTGTCCAGTGGCGATAGACGGACATTTGGTCGTAGATAAACGCATCCGCCTTGCCTTCGACCACTTCGAGGACGCACGCGGCCTCATCCTTGAGCACGTGAACCGTCGCCGCAGGTTGGTAATCCTGGACAAACAGAGCGCCAGTCGTCCCCAACTTCACCGCGTAGGTCCGACCCGCGCCTTCCGTGATGCGCTCGTAGCCGCCGATGTCGCTCTTCTTCGATGCGAGCATAGCCAAGCCGGTGCGCAAATAGCGGTCGGAAAAATCTATGGATTGCTCGCGCTCCGGCGTGGCGGTCATGGAAGAGATGATCAGATCAATGGAGCCGGTCTTGAGCGCCGGGATCAGGCCATCGAACGGAATGTTCTGGATCTTCAGCGGGCGGCCCAGGTATTCAGCGAGCGCCTTGGCGAGGTCCACACTGATGCCGGCCGGTTCGCCCCGCTCATCAGCCATTTCAAATGGAGGATACGCCAGCTCCATCCCCACAACCAGCGGAGGAGGAGGCGGCGGCCCCGACTCCTTCTTCGAGCAAGCGATCAATCCCACCAACAAAACGGGCAACAACACCCAGACTCGTATCGCATTCATTCAGCCAGTGTAAGCCATCGCCACCCCGAAAGCCAAGCCGCCGAGCAGATATTGTCCCCCCCCACGAAAGCGACCGATCCGCTCGACCTTGCCGCCGAACAGCATTATGGCAGGCATGCGAGCATAACCGAACTGCTCGCAGAACTCGTCGAGCACGATCGATCGTCCTGTGGGTCCCCGACCCCAATACCGTTGTCGGGGGCGGGGCAATTACCCTTCGCGAACACGTTGTTCATTGGCATCCCTTCGAAATGCTGGCGTCATCCCTTTGAGTCAACTGGTCGTAAAAAAGCGTTTTACTCGTCTTCTTAAATGATTTAGTTTTGCGGCACTATGGCGACACTTATCTCTGTCAATCGCTGGTTCGCGTGTGCGGCCGCTTGTTTCACGTTTCTCTTTTGGGCTGGGCCCGCGATAGCGCAGCTTGAGATCAGCGAGTTGATGGCAAGCAATAAGTCGGTGCTCCAAGATGAGGACGGCGACTATTCCGATTGGATCGAGATTTTCAATTCGGGCACGAACGGGGTTGATCTTGCGGGGTGGCATTTAACGGACAAGGCGAACAATTTGACGCAGTGGACGTTTCCTTCCACGAATCTGCCCGCAGGGGGATACTTGATCGTTTTCGCTTCGAGCAAGGATCGGACGGGCGCGGTGTTGCACGCGAACTTCAGCCTTTCGGCGAGCGGCGAGTTTCTCGCGCTGGTTCAACCGGATGGAACGACGATTGAGGCGGGGTATGACCCCTTCCCGGAGCAGTTCGAGGACGTTTCCTACGGCATACAGACGGAAGGATCGAACCCCACGCTGCGCAAGCACGAACCGGGGTATCTGATCTATCACACGCCGGGCGCAGCCAACACGGTATGGCCTGCAGCGCACCCGGCCTATAGCGATTATTCGGTCGCTCAGCTCGACCTCATTGTTCCGCAGTCCACGTGGGACGCGCTGATGAACGATCCGTGGAGCGAGGTTCGGCGACCGGCAGATGTTCGTTTTCGCCACGGCGACATTGATGTGCTGCTGACCAATATCGGCATTCGCTGCCGAGGGGCGACGAGTCGCGACAAACAGCCTCGCTCATTCAACATCGCGTTCGATGCGAATGACGACGACTCGAAGCTTTTCGGCCTGGAGCGCTTCAACTTGAACGCAGATGCCAATGACCCCACGATGGCGCGCCCGAAGCTGAGTCACGACATTCAGAACGCGATGGGGCTTGCGGTCTCGCGCGGTAATTATGTGGCTGTGGTCGTTTCCAACACGACGACGCACGAGGTCTTCTTCGATGCTGTGCGCAACAATTCCGAGTCTATTGATGATGTGTTCCTCGAGTCGCGCTTCATCAACAAACGCGGCAACCTCTACAAGTGCAACCACCGCCAATGGGAAGCGACGCTGGAGAAGCGCGGCTCGGGGCAAGGCTCGGACTACATCGGCGACGGCTCGACATACGAACTAGACTATTCCGGCGCGGGCGACAACTCCTACAGCGACTTTGCGGCCTTTGTTAGCCTGATAAACGACACGCCATCGAACGATTTTCCGAATGCGATCATGAACGCGTTTGAGGTGGACGATTTTCTCAAGCGCATGGCGATTGATGTGCTCACCGGCAATTGGGACGACTATTGGTCGAACGGAAATAACTACCACCTGTTCTTGAGCCCCATGACGCGGCGCTGGATCTATATTCCGTATGATTTCGACAACACATTTGGCATTTCGTGGGATTCCGGGGCTGTCAACTGGGCGAACCGGGACATTGACAACTGGAAGAGCTACGCATACCCAACCCCGCTCGCGGAGCGAATTTTCGCCGTTCCGGAGTTTAAGAACCGCTTCAAGTTCTATATGAAGCAGGCGCTCGACACGGTATTCACGATGGATCTGACCAATTCGATCTATCACTACCGCGCAACAATGACCGCGCCGCTTCCGTTCCCGGACTGGGTCTCTTCCACCAACATGAAGGCCTCCGAGAAGCAGCGCTATGCCGGGTGGGGCACGTGGAACTGGACGTATGACCATTTCTGGCATTCCTACGATTACCCGCAGTGGAATATGAACCCGAATCTTCCGGGGAACTACCGCGACATGAGTTTCACCAACTTCATTCATACGCGCCGCACGTCTGCGCTGAGCCAGCTGGGCACGTTGACGAATATCGCGCCCATTCTTTCCGCTTTCTCGCTTCAACCGGCGCAGCCGCAGCCGACGGATGCCTTGGCGTTCTCAATTCGCGCGATGGACGATGTCGCGGTTTCCAACGTCACGCTTTACTACTCGTTCAACGGCTCCCCCACCACGGCGGTTGAAATGGCGCAGCAGGCCGATGGCGCGTATACCACAACGTTGAGCGCGTTTGAAGATGAAGGTCTGCTCCGCTATCACATCCGCGCAACGGACAACACGGGCAAAGTGACGTTCCATCCCTACGGCGGGGCTCAGTATGCCGCGGAGCTCGAAATCGCGGATCCGCCGCGCCAAATCGTGGTCACAGAAGTCAACTATCACGCGTATGATCCGACTCCGGCAGAGACAAATCTGGGATTCTCCACGGCGGATGATTTCGATTTCGTCGAGTTGTTCAACGCGGGCACCAATGCGGTCAATCTGACGGGGTGGAAGATCACCGATGGCATCGGCGGCACGCTGACTTCCAATGTGCTCGCGGTGGGTGAATATGCGGTCGTCGTGAAGAGCACCAACGCGTTCCGCGCTCGCTACACCAATGCGAACATTCGCATCCTCGGCGCCTTCACAGGAAACCTGAAAAACAGCAGCGAAACATTCAATCTGGAAGACACAGACGGAAAGATCATCGCCTCGGTGACCTATGCGGACAGCGGTAATTGGCCGAGCCGGCCGGATGGCGATGGAAGCTCGCTCGAACTGCTGGATGTCGAGGCGGATTACAACGATCCGTTCAGTTGGCGGGCGAGCTCGCTCTATGGCGGATCGCCCGGTTCCGCAGGGTTGGGGCCGGATGATCGAATCGTGATCAATGAAATCCTGACACACACCGACCCGCCGCTTTCCGATGCAATCGAGCTTTTCAACACGACGACGAATGCGATTGATATCGGCGGTTGGTATCTCTCCGACTCGAAGAGCAACTATCAAAAGTTCCGCATCCCGAACAACACGATCCTCGCGGCAGGCAGCTACATCGTCTTCAATGAAACCAACCACTTCAATGTTTCCGGGGGAACAAATGCCAACGACTTCGCGCTCGACGCGGCGCATGGCGAAAAACTCTTCCTCCTGGAAGGCAACGCATTTAGCAATTTGGTGCGATTCGCGGATGAAGTGCAATTTGGCGCCGCCGCCAACGGCGAATCGTTTGGCCGCTGGCCGAATGGCAGTGGCGCGCTCTACCCGATGAGCGCGCGCACATTTGGCGCGTTCAACAGCGGCCCGCGCGTCGGACCGGCCTTCGTCAGTGAAGTGATGTATAACCCGCTCTCGGGCGAGACCGACTTGAAGTTCATCGAAATCGCGAATCCGGGCCCAGCCTCGATTGATCTGACGCGATGGAAGGTGGAAGGCGATGCCGCCTTCTCCTTCACAAACGGCACACTTCTTTCGGGCGACACGCTGGTCGTGCTCTCCTTCGATCCGGCAGCATCTTCAAACGCAGCGCGCCTCGCCGCGTTCGAGTCCGCATACAGCATTACCTCCTCGCCTGCATATTTCGGCCCCTACGCCGGCGCTCTGTCCGATACGGGTGGCGTCATTCGCTTGATGCGACCGGACGACCCGCCCGCCGAAGAGCCCAGCTATTATCCGATGCTGCTCGAAGACGAGGTCCGCTACGGCGTGCTTGCGCCATGGCCCACAACCCCCAATGGAGGTGGGGCCTCGCTGGAGCGCAACATACCCGTCGAGTGGGGCAACGATCCAGCAAACTGGAGCGGCAATGCCACCCCCACCCCCGGCGCGCCACTGCCTCCGCAGCCGATCCACTACATGTTGAATATCGAGTCCGCACACGGCACCGCAGTCCCGCCTGTCGGGTCCTCGCAACATTTCGAAGGAACTGTTGTGACGGCGACAGTCAGCGCGGTCGAGACGCAGGGCGACACGCGCTTCGTGAATACGGGCTGGATCCTCTCGGGCAACGAGCCCGCCAATGGGTCCACGAATGAAGTGGTGATCGCGATTACGAATGACGCGACGCTGTCGTGGCAATGGGCGACAAACTACATGCTCACCGCCTCGGCCGCGCCGGGTGGTACCATTGAGCTATCCACCAATGACTGGCTCCTGGCGGGCACGAGTGTTGAATTGACGGCGATCCCCTCCAACTCCTTCGCGTTCACGGAGTGGTCCGGCGATACCAACGCCATCTCGAGTGGCTCAGCAACATCGCCTGTGATCTCTGTGCAAATGAACGGACCCGTTTCGCTGACGGCGAACTTCAATGCAGTGGTGCCGACCTATTTTGCGTCGCCATCCGGCTCCCACACGCCGCCCTACACCAGTTGGGCCACGGCCGCCACGTCGCTCCATGCGCTCGTGAGCATCATGCCGGCTGGCTCGACGGGACTCGTGGCAGCCGCCACCTATACACTGCCAAGCACCCTGCTGATCACCAATGCCATCCACCTGAAGAGCGCGGCGGGGCCGACGGCAACGATTCTCGACGGTGCGAACAGCGCGCGCGTGATGGAAATGAAGAATCCCGGCGCGATCGTTGACGGATTCACCCTTCAGAACGGCAACAGCGGCGCCAGCAGTGGCGGAGGCCTGCGCATTGACGGCGGCGGTTTGCTTGTGAACAGCATCGTTCGCAACAACACGACTACGAAGAGCGGTGGCGGAGCCACGCTCCTCGGAAGTGGCGAGATTCGCAACAGCCTGTTTACTATGGCAACACCGCAAACAGCGAGCGCGGCGGGGCCATTTATAGCTATGCAGGTGACTCCGATCCGATCACGGGTGCGCCGCATTGATAGCTGCACGTTTGCAAACAACTCTTCAGCCAATGGCGGTGGCGTCTATCTCTTCAACGCCGCGACACTCATCAATTCGATCCTCTGGAACAACACGGCCTCCTCAGGCTCCAACCTGTTTGTCACCGGGACAGCGCAAGTCGTCTCGTTCACACTGGCCGGACCGCCGCCAGCAGGCGCAGGCAATCTCGGCGCGGATCCGCTCCTTGTGGGTACGGGCGTTACCGCCTCACCCCGCCTCCCCGCCATCAATGCGGGAACGAATCGCTCTTGGATGAGCCGCGCAAGTACCTCGGGCGCCGCCCACGCGCGCTCTCTACGGCGCGAATGACATCGGCGCATTCGAAGCGCTCCTGCCGGGCGAAGACTCCGACAACGACGGCATGGGCGATTGGCAGGAGGATCAAGCGGGAACGGATCCGTTTGATACAAACTCCTTCTCGGCATCGAAGCGGCGGACGTGTCCCCATCAGAAGCGGGGCATTCCTCATGCGCTGGAATAAGCGCCAGCGGACGGGTCTATCGCATCACCTACACGACCAACGCGCTGCACGCCTTCGACTCCATCGTCACACAGGGAATCAACGCAACACCCCGTCAATGTCTATACCGGGTCGCTGGAGAGCGCCGACGCCCTTCGCGCTACCGTATTGAATTGGAATAGCGCGGCGGGACGTTTGTTGCCCAGTTCAGCCTTCCCCCTTCGAGAGAAGGCTCGGGGAATAAGTGGCATACGGCATGCCGAGGGCTTGCATTGTGCCAGCAGGATCGGTACGGTTTTGGCTCTTTTCGGGCATCGGAGGCAGAGTAAGTATGAATATAACGGTTGTGGAACGGGCTATGTCGGGCTGGTCACGGGCGCGTGTTTTCCGATTGGGGACACAACGTCCTGTGCGTGGATAACGACGAAAACAAGGTGAAGATGCTAAAGCAGCTTCAGATGCCCATTTACGAAGACGGGCTCGAAGAGCTGGTGAAGCGCAACGTTGCTGCCGGCCGCCTCCATTTCACCTCCTCCATCGCAGAAGGTGTCAACGTCGCCGAAGTGATTTTCATCGCCGTGGGCACTCCTCCGGGCTATCGCCCGGAGCCGCAAACCTCTCCTACGTCGAGCAAGTCGGTCGCGAGGTGGCCGAGCACATGACGGATTACAAGCTGCTGGTCGAAAAAGAGCACCGTTCCCGTCAACACGCACGAACAACTCAAGCGCACCGCTCCAAGTATCCTGCGCGCAGACATTCCGTTCGATGTCGCCTCCAACCCTGAGTTCCTCAAAGAGGGCTCCGCAATTGAGGATGCCTATAACCCCGATCGCATCGTGATCGGCGTCGAAAGCGTCCGCGCAGAGAAGCTGCTTCAGGAAATCTACAAGCCGATTGTAGAGAAAACCAAGTGCTCGCTCCTGGTGATGAATCCCGCGAGCGCGGAGTTGACGAAGCACGCATCGAACTCCTTCCTCGCGATGAAGATCTCGTTCATCAACGCCGTCGCTCGCGTGTGCGAATTGGCAGATGCGGATGTTGAGCAGGTAGCGCAAGGCATGGGCCTCGACAGCCGAATCGGGCCGAAGTTCCTTCGCGCAGGCGTCGGCTACGGCGGGTCCTGCTTCCCGAAAGATGTGGACGCCTTCATTCAGATTGCCGATCACCTCGGCTACAACTTCGAGCTGCTCAAGGAAGTGCAGCGCGTGAACAAGACGCAGCGCGAGCACGTGATGCAAAAGATTCAGCGCGAGCTGTGGGTGATCCAGGACAAAGTCGTCGCCGTCTTGGGCTTGGCATTCAAGCCCGGCACCGATGATATCCGCGAGTCGCCCTCCCTCTATTTCATCCCCCAGCTCAGCGAAGCGCGGGCCAAGTTGCGCCTCTGGGACCCCGTCGCCGAAGAGCGATTCCGCGAGCAGTTCCCTTCCGAGAAGTATTTCAGCGATCCCATCGAGGCTGCGACGGGTGCCGACCTCTTGCTAATCCTCACGGACTGGCCAGAAGTCAAGAATCTCGATCTCGACAAACTGAAATCCGTGATGAATTGCCCGGTCATTATTGATGGTCGCAATGTATTCGACCCCAAACTCGTTCGCGCCAAAGGATTTACCTATCATTCGGTAGGCCGCGAATAGACCCAAAATATCCGAGGTGGAGATTTGACACCGGGCAGCCGCCCCCCCTACCTTGGAGCCCCATTTGAAAGATCAAACCTCAGTTGTTGAGAAGGGAGTGACAAAAGCACGTGACTGAAGTGAAAGTACGCAAAGGCGAATCGGTGGACAAAGCCCTTCGCCGCCTCAAGAAGAAGTTGGACAAAGAAGGAATCATGCGCGAAATCCGGTCTCACCGGTATTACGAAAAGCCGAGCGAGCGGAAACGCCGCAAGGAAGCACGGGCGCGCATCCGGGCCAACAATCCTTGATGCTCACTCCCTGAGTTAGACGCAAACTCCCCGCCGACGGGGAGTTTCGCGCTTAAAAACCTGACATGGACTTTGCGCTCTCAACACATTGGAATGCCGCTCGACACGCGAGCGGTGAAAAACTGGTGGAGGAAATCCTCGCTCTAGGTTTCCACCGACTCGAACTCGGATACGACCTCCGCCGCGAGCTGGTCCCCGGCATCCAAGC
>JAMLJG010000020.1 GCA_023953695.1 Kiritimatiellia bacterium | reverse complement strand
TGTTCTTTCAAGAATGCAATCGCCTCGCGCAGCGAGGGCGAGACTTCTCTCAATTCGAGCATTTTGTGCAAGACCAACCCCGTCTGCACGAGCGCCAACAACGCGAGCGCAGAAACCCAAATGCGCGGACGCACAATTCGCGCCGCCGCCTCAACCAGAGGAATGAGGAGCAAGGGGAGCGCGGGAAAGAAGAATCGTGCGTCGGGCGAAGTCTTCAACAGGAATATGGCGGGCCCAAGAAAGCTGACGGCAACCCAGAATGGCCAGGGCGACGACGCCTCCGTTCGCGCGCCGACCAGGCGCGTTCGCCGAAGAGCCCACGCTGCCGCGCCACCCAGAACGACAACCCACAACACACCCCCGCCATAGATCGCCCAATTCTTCGGCTCCCGCAAATCGCCGGGATGATAGGCGGAAATCGAGTTCTCATAGATGGAGATGGACTGCTTCTTTTTCTTTGCAGGCGATGCGGGTTTCTTTTTCGTGGGCACATGTTTCGGGGGCGCTGCTATTTCCGCGGCCCGCTCGGCCACTGCCTCGATTTGCCGGAAAGGATAGAAGCCTCCATAAGGTTCCAACATTCGATCCGTGACCTGCATGGGCAGCCACAAGAGAATCGCCGAGAGTGCGAGCGGAATGAGCAGGTGTTTCCACCGCGCCGCGCGCGCCAGCCCACGCGCATCGCCCCACCGCTGGGCAGCCAGCATCGCGAGAAAGCCGGGGATGAAGAGGACGGCGGTCTCTTTCATCTCGAAAGCCAGTGCGAGAAAAATCGTGCCCCACACCCAGCGCCGGCGATCCAAGAGGCAGAAAGCGGTGAGAATCTGTGCCGTCATGGGAACGTCCTGATAGAACGCAACGGAGAAGATGAGCGACATCGGCAACGACGCCAAAACCAGCAGATATAAGAGTGCGGCAAAAGCGTCCGATTTCAATCGGCGGCGAATGAGAAGGAAGCCCGCAAGCAAGAGCTGCAAAAAGAACAGCGCGTGATAGATTTGAATCGTCGCGAATGAAGGAAGCAGGCGAAACAGCGCCGCGCCGAGGTAGTGCCACAAATTGGAATGAGCGTAATTCCGCACCTCGGGCTCGCCCCACCCCGTTGCAATGGGAACCTCGAATGTCACCTCGGGAAACACTTCCGACTGGTGCGCCAACAGGTAATAGTGCGTCACTTCATCGCCGATCATGGCCTGCGGGGCGCGAAGCCCGACGAGAAGGGCCGCAAGCGGAAACCCAATACAAATCAACAGCGCAAGGAACGTGAAAATGCGCAAATTGCGACTGCACGGCGCGCTCGCTATCTGCGTTGTTGTCTCACTCTCATTCACGGCGCGCAGACTACTACGCGGGCGCTCCAATGAAAAGCAGCCAGCACAATCGCTATTCAGCGAATGCGAACTTCACGCGATGCATCAGCACTCCGAGGCCGTCCGGCAGTCTGTCACTGCGCCCGAGGGCCCGCGGGTTGAAAGGAGTTTCGGCGTAGAATCGGTAGACCCCCGTGCGCGGCAGGTCGGCATGAGTCGGCGCGTCAAACCACGCCGTCAGTTCAGTCGCTCCCGGCGTCACGTCCAGCCACTGGGCCCCCTGCTCACCCCACGGCGGCACCACCCGTAGACGCTGCACGGGCTTGCCTTGATTCGATGCTGCGATCAGCGTCATCTGAATTCGGCCACTGCGCGGGATCGGGCCAATCACTCCGCTTCCCTCCCGGCTCCACTGCCCATCGCCACGGGTGCCGTCTGGCAGCACGAGCGATTGCTGCGGTCCCCACGGTGCGCGGAGCGCGGCCGGGCTGCCGTCGAAAAGCTTATCCTGTGAGGCATCTTCCTCTTCAATCGGCTCAATGCGCGAGAAGGAGAGCTTTCGCTCGCCCTCCCTTGCCACAGCAGGCAGTGCGCGCTTGCTATGCACGCGCGTGATCGGGATGTGCTCGACGAACAACGGCGTGAAGCGGATTCCATCCTCGAGTTGCGGAAGAGAGCGCGAGGTGACATACCACACCTCTTCGGTGAGTGAGCGCGCCCTTGCCCAGTGAATTATATCCGCCCAGTGGGCTGCTTTGCCATCGTTGTTCCACCCTATGGCTCGCGTCTGATTATCAACCGCGAAGGGGAAGCTGTCCGGCAGGTAATCAAAAACAACCAAGCGCGAGCCTATTCGCTCTTTCAATTCGTTCACGTGCTCAAGCGCACCCGCCTCCTGCCGAACCCAGTACGGGGTGGGCCAACGCACGGCATTGGCAAGGCCGAGTGCCAACGTCAATCCGCCCAACCCCAGCGCCACAGTGCGCCGCTTCGCGCTCAATGTGCCCATCCATCGAGCCGCGGGCAGAAGCAGCGCGGGCAGCAGCAATACGACAAAGGGACCCAAGCGACGCTGACTCCACATGGCCATCTGCTCCGCGCCCTTCAGATAGGCGAACACGGGCAAGAGAGCGATGGCGAATCCTGCGAGCAGTCGCGCACGCGCGGCCGTGCGGGAAAACACGAGAGGAACTGCACAGCCCAGCACGAGAATCGTGGCGGGCCAACGAACCCCATTCCAAAGATCAGCCAGCCCTCGCCACACCTGCGCCGACTCCCTCCAGAAAAGCAGCGCCAGAGCGACGGGTGCAAGCGCGAGCAGCAACCACGCTGCAGCCCGCGGACGCAAGCGCTCAATCGCGCGCCGAAAGGAAGTTTGATCGCGAAGCCGCCAAACAAGAAGACCCAATAGCATCCCTCCAAATACGACGGCAAAGACATCCACCACTTGGTGAGCCTGGCTATATTTGAAATTCACGATCAACGTCCGCCAGCGCAACCGGCCGTATGGCGCACAGACCCGCGCCGTGAGCCACATCAAGAATGCGGGCCCGATGGCAAAGGTTGCCAATCCCCTCAAGAGGCGGCGCGCAGAGCCGCCATCCACGACGATCAAGACTGCGAGCAGCGGCAGCGATACAACAATCAATGCTGGGTGGAACGCGGGCGCCAAGCCGAGCGCAAGATAGGCGGCGAGGGAAACCGGCCGCCCCGCAGGCCGCATCATCCAGTGAGTCGCAGCCAACGCCGCCAATGCCGCGCCGCAGAGTTCGGCGAAAAAACCGCGGAACAGCATCGCGGGGAGCGGAGTCGCCAAGAACAAGGCCGCGGCCAACAGCAAACCACCCGCCCCGCCCTCGCGACGGCCCATCGCGAGTAGAACCAGCGCGAAGAACAGCCCGAAGAGGGGCGTAAAATAGTCCATGCCTCCCTGCGGAAAAAGGCGCTGCAAAATAGAAGCGCCGAGCGGCAGGGTGGGATAGAAAAACGGTTCAGTTCTTCCCGTCTGATCCGAGAGCAGGCGGAATGAGCGGTCGCGCGTATTGCGATCCTTCGTGTACGGCAAGAGCGTGACGTCCTGCCGCACGTCTTCAGGCAGATCCAGAACGGTCGCGTCCACATCGTTGAAGCCGCGGCCTTCTGCAAAGGCAAACGCCATCAACCGATAGCCCGAGTGATCCAGTGCGGTAAAGGTGTCTCCGTGCGGACGAAGCAGCAAGAAGGCCGCAAGCAGCGCCGCGACCCAAAATCCAAAATAGCGCCACACGCCGCGCGTGCCGCAGGCGCATAGCCTCGCGGCGCACAGAATTGAAACGAGAAATACAGCTAACCCGATGAAGAACACAAACGCGATAGTAGCCGTCCCGCCCCTGTGGACAACAGCAAAGCTGGCGATCCTCTACGATCTCGCTACGGCTTGTCCCGCCACGCTCGACAATGCGGCCTCAAGTTCTGCGCGCAAATGGTCAACTCGCAGATGTTCATCGAAATAGGCGCGCGCGGCTTTCATTTGCTGTGCGCGCTCCTGCGCGTCGCGCTGCAAGCGACGCGCTACGGCGCGCATCTCCGCTGGCGTATCCACCTCAATCCATGCACCGCGTCCCGGTGGTATTCCGCGCATCGCGCCGCGTCGTGCAACAATCACGCGTCCGGCCGCGAGGGCTTCAATCGTTTTGATCTGCACGCCCATGCCCTCGACCGTCATCATCAAGACAATGCCGCACTCGCGATAGGGCGTCAGATGTTCCTCATAGCGCCCGACGACTTCGAAACCCGCGCCGGTTGCGTGTGCGGCCAATCCACCGTACACGCGGATCGGCGATTCAGGAATCCCATCGCCAAACCATCGCAGCCCTTCGCGATTAAATGCGTTGGCCGAGCCGACCATCCCGATCCGATCCGAATCCGGCAGTTGTGTCGCCTCGACAAAAGGCGGGCTCCAGAGCGTTTGCCGAATCCCGCGCGCGCGAAGGCGCTCTTCCTCTTGCTGCGAAATGACGACAACCAATTCGGCGGACTTCAGGTCGCGCGTCTCCGCTGCGCTCCCGCCCCACATGAAGTCGGACCACACGTCGAGCAGGCAGACAACTTTGGGACAGCGAGTCGGAATGCCGGCCCAGAAACTGTAGACAAATACGGCGAGGTTCGCGCTCTCGGTGTGGCGCGCGATCCATTGCGGATCAAAAGCGAACCGGTGATAGGGATTGGAATGGCCAAACGCCTTTTCCATGCCAAGCGCTTTGCAGGCTACTGCATAGAGCATGCCCAACGCGCGAAGAGGTCGAACCCGGCGCGATTCTTCGTCTTCTCGAAAATGAATGCGGAATCCCTGCTGTTCCAGCTCCGCAATCGCCGCTGGCGACCAGCCCATGCCGACCGGGCGCGTTCGCGCGGATAAAATTGTGCACTCTCCCAGCCCGCGCAGAATCTGCAGCACTTTCCACATCTCCGACTTTCCACCGTGATCGGCAGGAATCGGGCAGTACGGAAGCAAGATCACGGATTTCATCGCAATGCGCTCTCCGCAAATTGAACAAAGCGTTCCGCCGCGCGGCGCGGCGAGTATTCCTGCGCAAGGCGCTTGCGCAGATATTCTCCGAGCGCGCGCCGACCCGGTTCGTCCTCCAGCAGCGAGAGTACAGTTTCGGCAAACGCAGGTTGGCCGGGATCAGCAATCCATCGCTTGTCGCCCAGGTATTCCGACATGCCGCCAAATGGGCTGGCAACAACGGGTTTTGCGCGCGCCATGGCCTCAAGCAATGCGGTCGGTGAAGTGTCCCACCGCGAAGGCACGATCACGGCCCAGGCGCGGCGATACGCCTCATCCAACTCGCGCGGGCGAAGCGGGCCGAGAAATCGAACGCGCGCTCGTTCGGCACCCAAATGGCGCTCGAGCCAATCCCGCATCGAGCCGAGGAATCGCGCATAGGAATCGCCGCCCGCGAGTTCAAGGACCACCCCCGGCTGTCGGCGCGCCACGCGGCGAAGGATTTCAGGCAAATAGCCGATGCCCTTGCCGATATCAATTCGTCCGACGAGAAGAAGGGTGGGCTCGGCAGCCTCCGCGTTCTTCCAGTCGGGAAGTGATGCCAGCGGTTTCGGCAACACAGCCCTTCGCTCCGGCAGACGCAACCCCTGATCCAGTAGCGCATCGAGCATCCAGGCCGATGGGGCGGCGAGCAGCTCCGCGCCCTCGATCGAGGTGCGCTCGCGCGCCAGGCGCTTGCGCTCGCGCAGACAGGCCAGGTCAATCGCACGGCGTTGCCACGCATGCCACGCTTGAGCATAGCGAGCGCGCAGGACGACATCGTTGTAGCGACAGTTGATCAACACCGGGGGGCGCGACTGGATCGTGAGCATTTCCGCCGCTTCGCCCAAGTGATCCACCGCCTCAATCAAATCCACGCGCATCTCGCGCGCCAGCGCCAAGACCCGATCCACGACGGCGCGCGATCCAATTTCCGACTCGTCGTAGATGCGATGAATGGAACCGTTCGGAAACTCCTCTCTTTCGGGAAGGCCCGCGCCGCGACTCGTGGCGATGATCGTTTCGTGTCCCAGCTCGCGAAGACCCGCCGATATCTCCGCAATATATTTCCCCACACCCGATCCGCGCGGCGGATACTCCCAGCAGAAATGCAATACCCTCACGCCACACCGCCCTTCTGCGCCCGCCGCATAAGCAAATGGCGATACACCTCCGCGAGCTGTGTCGCCGCAATGCGTATATCAAAACGACGCTCCGCATTCTGCCGGGCGGCTTCGCCAAATCGTCGGCACAACGAATCGTCTTTCGCAAGGCGAAGGAGCGCGTCCGCCAGCGCCGCCGCATCGCCGACCGGCACGATCAGGGCATTTGCGTCGTCTTCGACCACGGCCCGATTAGCCGGAATATCCGAAACGACACACGGCAAACCCCACGCTTGAGCCTCCAGCAAGGCGTTCGACATTCCCTCCGCGCGCGAGGGCAAAACAAAGCATCGCGCGTCGCGATAGAACCGCGCCGGATCTGGTTGATAGCCGCAAAACTGAACACTCTCCGCACAACCCCACTCGCGCACCAGGGATCGCCAGTACGCATCTTCTCCGCCACCGAGCACACTCAGCCGCGCGTCGGGACGTTGTGCACACACGCGACGCCACGCATCAAAGAGAACGTCAAACGCCTTATAGTCGGCGCCTTGCGAAAGATTCCCCACATAAAGAACAGCGCCTTCTGAGTTCCACGAACTCACATCGGGCAACGTGACCCCATTCGGAATCACAAATGTGCGCTCCTCGGGAATACGTTTCTTCATCAACTCATTCTTCAGATGCTCCGTCGGAGCGATGTATGCGGCGCGTTGGCGCAGCGCTGCCCAGTGCCGTCGCTCCGGGATGTCGTATCCGACGGGGCGCAGCGGATAGTTCGAACTGGCTTTCCCCAGCGCGACGCCACCCACGACGTCCGCCGCTTCAACAGCCAATCCCGACAACCACACCGCATCATGCGCGTGGAAAACACTCACTCTGCGCGCTTCATCCGTCCGCAACCACGCGCGAAACTCCGAGAGAAAGCAGCGTCGCGCAATCCGCTGCAGGGGCAGCTCTAGCCAGAACAAAAGCGCCTTGGAAGGGGTTCGTGCCAACCGCTTCCGCACCCACCGGATTACACGGTTAATCAACGGAACGCGCCGGCCCAATCGCACAATTGTGCCGCCCTCCCAAACCTCGCGCGCCGGAGCATCCGCAAATGGCAGACTCGTCACGATCAAAACTTCAATCCCCTGTCGCTTCAACTCCACCGCAATCCGGCGACATTGCTTCTCGGCGCCACCCTCCCGATCGGGAGCACACGCCCACATCAACATCGCGACCCGAAGACGAGTGCCTGGTTCGGATGCAGTATTCACCCGCTTCGTCCTCCAGCAATGGCATAGAACTCCACCACTCGCTTTGCAACGGAGTCCATCCGAAACTCTGCATTCACCCGTGCAATGGCTGCGCGGCTCATGCGCTCGCGCAATGCGGGATCATCCAGCAGCCGGATCACGCCAGCCGACAACGCCTCCGCATCGCCGACGGGAACCACCAGGCCGTTCTCTCCATCGCCCACCACAAAGGTATTGCCCGGGATTGCGCTGACGACGGCCGGAACCCCGCAACTCTGCGCTTCGAGTAGCGCATTCGAAATCCCCTCTCGGCGCGAGGGAAGCACCAACATCAAGGCGCTGCGATATAGGGCATCCACATCCGACACTCGCCCGGCGAAGCGCACCGATGAATCGGCTCCGCGCTCTCTCAAATACTGCCGCCACACCGTCGGATCCCCGGCGCCCGCAACCAGCAGTCGCGCCTCAGGCCGTTGCGCCTGCACGCGCGACCACGCGTCGAACAAGACATCGAAGGCCTTGTTCTCCACCGGCCTCGTGAGATTGGCGACAAAGAGCACCACGCCCTGCGCGCCTGGGTCGGGGCGAGGGACAACGGATGCAAGAGGAATCCCGTTCGGAATAATTGCGATGCGTTCGGCCGCCACTCCGCTCGAAACGAGGTCATCCTTCATTTCCGGTGTCAGCGCGATGAAGTGGAGGCGTCTTCGCGACGCACGCATCGCGCGCCCAAACGGAATGCCGGCTTCGTCGGAGAAGGCGGGCAGATTCGCCCCTTTGCAAACAACGGGAATCCCCATCGCCTTCGCCCACAATCCACACCAGCCCGCAGTCAGCGCCGCCACATGCACATGCCAGATCTCTATCTCATTCCTCATCCGACGCATCACGCGCGCCATGCCAATCAACATCAGCCACAAATTGATGCGACGCACCACCCCAGCCGCCATGCGGCTCGCAAACGATGGCCGCACTGGCGCACGCGATGCCGATTCAGCTCGTCCCTCGCTCGAGGATGCTGGCGCCGACCGGCGACCGAAGAGCGCTTCAACACGCGCGAGTCGAATCACCCGCACGCCGTTCTCCATGGCTTCGGATGGAGAATCGCGGCGCGCGCGTGTCGTGAGAATGGTCACCGAGTGACCCTGCCGCACCAACTCCTCCGACAGCCGACGGCACTGCTGCTCCGCGCCGCCCGCGATGTCGGGGAAATACGATGCGATGAACATGCCGACATTCATAACGAGTTCTCGCGCTTGCGTTCGACTATCGCCGCTTCCACATGTAGATGCTGCCACCGATCAACGTCAAATTCGCCGCGCGAATCCACGGATTCCTGCGCAGCGCGTCGAGCGCGCGCTTGCCAAGCCCCGGCTGCCCGCTGCCCCGATGCAGATTCAGCAAATCCATTGGCGAGTAGAATTGCGCAAAACCCGCCTGCCGTCCCAGCGAACACAAATCGGCGAAGCTATACCAGTGCACTGCTGGGCGCGGCGAATAGTCCGCCAGCGTCGGCCGGTAGTGCAGGTGTTGGAAGACGTACGACTCCTTCACCGCGCGCGGGAACCAGTTGTAAAACGGCACGCGATATTCGCCATTGCGCCCGAAGGGCGAGAAGCGCAAGCGGTTCGTCGTTCGGACAAAGAGCACGCCGCCCGGCACCAACACGCGAAACATTTCCGCCAAACTCTTGCCGGGCGAATCTACGTGTTCGAGAACACCCTCCATCAACACAATGCGCTGCGACTCGTCCGGAAAAGGCATCGCCTCGGCAACGCCCCACTGCGCGCGCGATTCGTCTCCCAGGTACTCCCGCGCAGCCGCCAGACTCTCGTGTACCGGCTCAATCCCAACGGCATCAAACCCCTTTTCAATCAGCGATTTCACCGTGAGCGGGCTCGGCCCACATCCAACCACAGCGACCGTCTTGGGACCGGACGATAGATCAATGAGCCGTCGGCAGCATTCGACGATGTCATTCAGTCCCCCGCGACTAAGGGTAGAGGACAATCGCTCATCAAATCGTTTGCGCTTGTGCTCGACATAGCGCGCGGCCAAATCCGGCACCCCTTCGCTGAGCGGGCGATCCCGATACAAATCCGTGAACTTCATTGCGTTTCCCTCTTGGCATCCGCCCAGATCGTTTCGACAAACTCAGCGAGACGCTGCGCTTCGCTCTCCACGCGCTCGATTCCACTCGCGCGAAAGACCGGCACCCCGCGCGCCGCCACGGCATCGGCGAGCGAGCGGAGCAACGCGGAGCCTTCAGCAAATCGCTGCGGAAGGATATCCGCCGGTTCGCCGCTAAAAAGAACGGGCATCTGCGCGCGCTTTTGCACGCGCTCCACGCACACTTCGGGCGGCGTATCCACCCAAATCAGCGCCGCAGGCAGGGGCATCGCCGCCGCGTAGCGCGCGGCATCCTCATTACGCCCCAACCCGCGGTAGCCGCGAAGAGAAAAGAAGCGATGAGCGAAACCCTCATCGAGCAGCGCCGTCTCCCGCGACGCTTCGGCAAATTGCAACTCAAAGGCCGAGGTCAACAGCGCATAGAAGATCGCGCTTCGCCACACCGAATCGCCGCCCTCCACAGCGAGCCACTCGTGCAGCAGCGCTACGAATGCCGGACGCTCCACAGCAAATGCGTGCCAGTCGTTTAGTCCATGCGGCAAACCGAGAACGCGGCGACGCCACGCAGGAAAGAGTCGCCCCACCGCATTGCCAACGAGGCCGAAATCCCGCGCGCTTAACCCCATTTTCACCACGTCTTCGCGATCCAGCACGCGCCTGCCACGCGCGCGCAGCGCATTCACCGCAGCCGCGCACAGCGTGCTCTTGCCCGATGCGGGGACGCCGCAAAACTCGATGCGCAGACTCACGCGCCCTCCCCTGTGGGAATCAGCCAGAAGCAATACTTCGCAAACGGGCGAACCTCGTATTTCGCCCGCACGCCGGAGCACTCCATCATGCGATTCATGGTTTCGCGAATTTCAGCCTCATCCAAACCCGGAAACTTCTGCGCACTGTATCCATCCGTCTCCACCTGCGCCTCGCGCCGGGCGTGCAACTTCACCCGCCACGCGCGTCTTGCCGACGCGCTCAACCGCTCGGCAAGCGAAAAGCGACGCGGCTGAATGCGATTCGCCTGCTCCACAATTTCGGCCGTAATTCGCTCCGCGGCCGTCGGCCCGCTGAGTCCTGCCATATAGCGCTCCGCCGTGGCCTGCTGCTCCGCCGTCCACAAAACGCCGCGCTCGCGCGCACTGCCCCGCCCCTCCAACGCCACCATCAGCTCCGCTTCGGAGAAGGCGTTTTCGCTGAGCGCATTGGGCAAGTGATTCTCATAGCGCGGATAGCGCTTGGGCCGATACGCGATGGCCGGAACATCAAGCAAATAGGCCTCCACCGCAGTCGTGCAGTTGAAATGAATCACCACTTCCGACGCGAGAATCCATTCGTGAACGTTGCCGCTCGAATCCACATGCAGGCGCGGATGCTGCTTCGCCAGTTCGAGCCACGGCGCGTGACTCTCCGACGGATGCGGCCGCACCACAACCGCGTGATTCGGATAGCGCGCAAGAATATCGGGGACCACCGCGAGATACGCCTCGTGCATCTCGCGATGCATCGCGATCCACTTGTCCATGTAGCCCGGCTCGCTGTTGATCGGATAGCGCGCCAACAACTTCTGGACTTCTTCCGGCGACTTGAAGTGGTTGTGAAATGCGAAATTCGTGTTCACCAACAGCATGGGCCCAAAGCGTTGGCGCAGCTCCGCCGCGGCCTTGTCGTAAAAGCTGCGCAATTCAGGACGAAGGAAGTCGAAACGCGGATTGCCGCACAGCGCGATCGTATCGCGAAATTGCGGATACTCCTCGCAGATCGCATCGCGCTGCACCTCGCCCCACGCGAAAAATCGCGCAACGGACTCGAAGGACCGCGGATCAATTCGCTGTTTCCGGTACAGCCATGCGTCGAAGAAGACCAACCCTTCCTCATCCCACGACACCACGTTGTGCCCCATGGCGCGGCAGCGCTGAAACCACGTGGCGCGAGTCGCCGCAACGCTCTTGTCCAAATAGATCGCTGGCTCCACCACGTCCGCATAGTCCCACAGTCGCGCCTGCGACCCGAAGAGGACCGGATGGCCCGCATGCAACAAATGCAACGCCATCCACAACTTGCCGTGAAATTCGCGCGACTTCGTCTCGACCGGTAGAATGATTGCAGTCTTGTTCATCCCAGCGAATCCTACAGACCAAATCGCTCCAACCGCTCAAGTGCGGTCCAGAAGCCCTCGCCCCTGTTTTTGTGTCCTTGCCAGATCTCCGGCATAAACGAGGCCTCCGGGCAGACGGCCTTGAGTTGTGCGCAGAGTGCGGGAAAATCCAATTCGCCCTCGCCAATCTGAAGCCCCTCGCCATCCGTCCCACGCGCGTCGGCCATGTGCAGATGCGCCGCGAGCGGACCCACCTGATCCACAAACTCCTTGAAAGAGGTCTTGTAGTGAGTGCAGGCGAGCTTGGAGTGGCTGATATCGAAGCACAAACGCAGATCGTTCGCCCGACAAAAGGCCACGGTGTCCTCCGGCCGAACGAACAGATTCAAATACATCTGTCCACCGAAATACCACGGGAAAGGTGGCAGCGTTTGCCCGATGATCTCGACGTCATTCGCATCGAGCTCGCGCAAGCTGTGCGCCATGATTTCATAGCGCCTGCTCACATCCGACTCGGCAAGAAATCCGTCGCGCGAGAACCCGCCCAGACTCACAATGATGACGGGCCGCGTCGCCTTCTTGAAATAGGGTTTCAACTTCCTCGTCAGATCCACCACGCGCTGCAACTCTGCGACAGAGCGCTTCCGGTGCTCTTCGTCCGGGTTCGACAAATCCAGGAGGTGATCGCCATTGAACGTGTCCGGACTGTGCACCTTGAAATCCAAATCCAGCGGCCCATCAAAGAACCGCGCGAAGTCCTCCTCCATATCTTTGAAACTCAAATGAAACTCCACAAAATCCGGGTTCGACATCTTTTGGATTTCCTGGAAGTCGTGCCACCGCACCGTCACGCCCCACGGTCGGCTGAAACTATAGTTTCGCGCCTGCGCCATCGGCTGCTCAATATCGCTCGCGAAAAAGAAATCGCCCTTCTTGAGATCCCGCAACGCGCGACGCCCAATCAGCTCTGCCTTTCGATTCGGCTGCAGGCCGCGGCCGGGACTGCGAATCTCTACCGCGTGCTCATCAATCTCTTCGCCCTGCGCGATGTCGCGCGCCGCGACGAGGCTTTTCGCCAAGTTCGAGCGATTCATCAGCTCGCCCTGCGACAAGGTTCGCGCGTGGCCCGACCCGATGGACTCCTCGACTTGCCGAATCCCTTCCACCATGGCTCTAAACTCGTCCGGCAAGAGACTCGCCTTGTGGTCTGAACCCTCGAGCGAACGGTCCAACGTGATATGCTTTTCGATAATTTTTGAGCCTTGGCAAACCGCCGAGGTCGCGACGTGAATGCCGCGCTCGTGGCCCGAATACCCAACGGGGCACCCACCAATGGCTTTCAGTCGCGCGAGATAGGCCAGATTGATGTCTTTGAACGGCGCAGGATAGGTCGAGTTGCAATGCAGCAATGCGTACGAACTTCCATTCCGCCGCAGCACCTTCACGGTCTCCACGATCTCATCCTCTGTGGACATGCCGGTCGAGAGGATCAGCGGCTTGTACGTTCGCGCCATCTTTTCGAGAAACGGATGATTCGTGAGGTCGGCAGAAGCCACTTTGTAGGCCTCCATTCCATATTCTTCCAGCACGCGCAAGCTCTCCTCTTCCCACGGCGTGCAGAGAACGGACAAGCCCTGGTCGCGAGCGTAGTCGAACAGCGACAACATATCGGGCACGGGCAGCTCGAACTTTTCCAAGAGATTGAGCGTGTATTGGGCGCCGAGGTCTTCACCCGTCACGCTGCCGCCGGGTGTGTGGCGATAGAGTTGGGCCATGGACCGCATCTGAAACTTCACCGCATCCACCCGCGCGTCTTTCGCAGCGCGAACCAACCGGCGCGCCATCTCGACGCTGCCATTGTGATTGATGCCAATTTCCGCGATCACAAAGACAGGGCTCTCGTCGCTGATCAAACGCTCGCCAATTCGCAGTCCTTCCAGCAAACCGCGCCGCCGCACAACGCCGATCAGGCGGCGGCGCGCATCCAGCAACGGAATGAACTTGATCCGATCGGAAAAGCGGCGGCGGATATCCTCCTGCGCCTCGCTCTCCTGAGCCACCACGCACGTGCGAACGAGAATGTCGCGCACCGGCTGCGTCAAATTGACGGCGACCTGCCCCATCAGCCAGCGCCGCACATCGCCATCCGTCAGGACGCCTTCCAAGACGCCATACTCGTCAACACCGAGAATGAAACCTTTGTGATTTGCGTCGAGTCGCCGCAGGGCCTCGGTGATCGGTGCATCCGCGCTCACGCTCCACAAACTGACCTCGCGCTCAATGATCATCTCCGCGTCTCCTCGCGCCGCAACAGAAAATCCGCCAACTCCAAATCATGCTCGGAATCAATATCCACACCCGCCTCTTCAGACATCTTGAACAAGACAATCTTCCCGCCCAATCGGTTCTTGCCCTCGCGCAACACCCACGGCTTGAAAACATAAATCGAGCCGTTCTCGCGGTAGCGCGGCGTCATGTCCTGCCGACGCGGCCGCTCGCGCCAGTCGCGATTGACCGCCACCGCTTCTCCATCTCGCTCTTCCCATAGAAACACGTGAGACGGCGAAACCGAGAGGACAGAGTCGGCTTGCGTCTGCTCCAACAGATCAATCGCCGCATCAATATCCGCGCCACGTCGAAGGGGACATGTCGCCTGCAGAAAGACAACGAGATCCGGCTCGCCGCCCGGCCCCGCCGCGATCACGTCCAACGCATGCAGCAGCGCCGCTTCGGACGAAGTCGCATCTTGCGCGAGCGCCGCAGGACGCTCGATCACCGTCGCGCCAGCCTCCTCGGCCACTCGCTTGATTTCGCCATCATCCGTGCTGACAAAGACCGAGGAGACGCGACGGGACTCCAGGCAATCCGCGATGCTCCACGCCAGCAGCGGACGCCCCGCCACGGCGCGAACATTTTTTCGCGGCACGCCTTTGGAACCGCCGCGCGCCGGAATGATCGCCACCACGCGCGGCTCCCGCTCGCTCGTTCCAACACGCGTCATGCCGAAACCTCACTCGCCGGACTCCCCTTCTCGACAACAAAATCGCCCAGCACAAGCACGTCAATCTGCGTGCCGAGAAAGCATCCGATCGCCTGCTCTGGCGTCTGGACAATCGGCTGACCCTTCACATTGAACGAGGTGTTCAACAATACGGGGCAGCCGGTCTTCTCGAAAAAGGCGCGCAGCAATTTGTAGAACCGCTCGTTATTGTCCGGGCCGACCGATTGGACCCGGCACGAGTCATCCACGTGCACCGTCGCCGGAATGGCCGTCTTCTTCTCCGGCCGCACCTTGCACGCAATCAACATGTGCGGACTCTCTTGCCCAATGTCGAAGTATTCCTGCACATGCTCCTTCAAACACGCGGGCGCGAGGGGCCGGAAGTATTCGCGAAATTTCACATTGTCGTTGATGTGGTCGCGCATGGCTTCGGGAAATGGCTTTGCGAGAATACTGCGATTGCCCAACGCGCGCGGCCCAAACTCGGCGCCCCCTTGATACCAGCCAATCACGCGCCCCGCAGCCAACTTCTCGGCCACGTCGGCATAGAGATCGGCTGGGCGCGAATACGCGACACCCGAAGCCTTGAGCGCCTCTTCCATTTCCGCGGCAGAGAATTCGCCGTGCAGATAGTAGTTGTGATTCTTGACGGGACGATACTGCGGATCGTGCGCTCGCTGCGCGAGGAAGCACGCGCCGATGGCCAAGCCCGCATCGCCGGAAGCGGGCTGAACAAAAATCTCATCGAAAATCCGCTCGCGCTCAATCCGCCCATTCATCGAGCAGTTCAGCGCCACGCCGCCGCTCAAGCACAAACGGCTAATCCCCGTCTCGCGCCGCACATTGCGCAACACGCCCAGCACAACTTCCTCCAAACGGCGCTGCAACGCCGCTGCGATGTCTTTGTGGTGCTGGCTCAAAGTCGCGAGGTCATACTTCCGGCGCGGGCCGAACACCTCGACAAACCGATCCGAGACCCACTTGTTCCGCTCGTAGTAGTACGCCATCCACTCGGGATTGATTGTTATGTCATAGTTCCCGTCGTACTGAATGATGTCCTCAAAGAAGGAATAGTAACTACGGGTTTGCCCCGGCACGATGCGATCCGAATCCCCAAAGCACGCGAGGGCCATGATGATGCCTTCGTGATGGACATTCTTCCATCCGAGATAGCATGTGATCGCCGCATATACGAGACCGAGCGAATGCGGATAATCGTAGTGGTCGTGCAAGACCTCGATTTCTCCGGAGCGCCCCACGCCGAGCTTCATGGTCTTGTTGTCGCCGATGCCATCAATGCTCAGCAACACGGCCTCTTGAAATCCACTGGGAAAGTAGGAGCTGGCCAGGTGTGTGAGGTGGTGATCGAAGAAGGAAATCTTCCCCTGGAAGCCCGTCTTCTCGCGGATGATCGTCTCAACGGCGAACATCTCTTTGATGCGATCGAACTCCTGAATCATCATTCCGACGCGCTTCGGATCGCGAATCGCGGCCTCGAGATATGTCCGCCGAATGCAGGCCTCCGGATCACCGCCGAAGGCGATCTCATTCACATCGGCCATCGTCAACCTGGCCTTCCGCAAGCAATCCTGAATGGCATCCACCGGGAACAGGCGACTGTGCTTGTCCAGCGTGTAGCGCTCCTGCTCGCAAGCGGCCAGCAGTTTGCCGTCCACCATAATCGCCGCCGCCGTATCGTGTGCGAGATACTTGATGCCCAAGATCACATGTTTCATATCCATTTTCCTTTCCAAATCTATCGCGAATCCTCGATCGCTTCGCGGCGCGCTCCACCGCCCGACACGGGGCTTACGCGCTCCAGTTTTGACATATAAATCCCCGCCGGCGAAACGGAAATCGCGTGCGGCCGATCGCTCGGGCCCACATCGGTGCCCTGCATCTGCTTGCGAATAGAGTGGAAGTGCAAATACATCATCTCCTGCCCATCCACGCCATACGCACGCCCTTCGACCCACTTCATCTGCAGCGACTCGTCTTCCAACATCAATCGCTGATGCTTCCCGCTGGTCGTCCACACCCGCTCCCACCACACGCGCGGCAGTGGCAGTCGTCGAATCCAGCGAGTCACCCATCGCCCAAGCACGCGATGGCGATACCATTGCAGCACGGCCGACAGGCCGTCTTCGTCCACACGCCGATATGTCAGAGAGTCTTCGATCCGCCGCTGCACATCGGGAATACGGCGGAAGAGATCGCTCCACTCCGGCCGATTGCGGAACAATGCGAAATGCCCCGAAATGCGGTTCGGACGCGAGGTGATTACATCGTGTTCCGCAAGCAACTCGTCCGTGACAAAGCCGCGAACATTGCCCCAGAGCACATCCAGGTCGCAGCTCCCCCAGAAATCATATCCGCGCAGCTCGGCTTCCAAAATGCGCCCAATCATCACTTTCAGATCGCACAACTTGTACAAGAATGTCGGCTGAACATTCACCCGATACCCTAGGACTTCACTCGCCCGCGCATTGTAGCGCTCCAGCGTCATGGGAATGAATCGAACGTTCTCAGGCGCATAGCTCGGCCGCGGCTGATCCGTGACGATGAGCCAATCCACCTCCGGGTTGTGGCCGCATGTCCAGAATAGAGCGGGCGTCCAAAACGGCAACGCCCCGAACCACACATTCACGAGCGCCAGCTTCGGCCGCCCCCCTGTTTTGCATGCCCGCGCGGACCGCAGGCTTTTGCGCACCACCGAAACATAGAGATCGTTCGCCCACCGGCGCGCGCGATAGGCCAACGGGAAGTGAGATCGAATGCGCCGTTGCTCGCGTCGCATCTCCGGCGAATTCTTCTTCTGCGCAGACAGGCCCGTCGCGTCGTATCTTGCGACAAGAACACCGCACGCCTGCACGCGCGCACCGCCCAACACCGCGCGCACGAAAAAATCATAATCGGCCAAGATCCGAAACGATTGATCGTAGGGGCCGTATTTCGCAAAGGCCTCGCGCGAAATGAAGGCCGATTGATGATTCACCGTGCGCCGATAAAAGTGATCCACATCAGGCCGACCGGCGCTCTTCTTGAGGCGCGGCGCCACGCCGTCCGCTCCACAATGCCAATGTGCGCCGACCCAAATGTCAGCGCTGTTCGCTTCAAGTAGCGGCGCCATTTCCTCCATCACAGTACGCGTCGCCAAGGCATCTCCGCCGTTGAGAAAAAGCAACCAGCGGCCTGTGGCCAGATGCGCACCTTTATTCATGGCGTCATAAATGCCGCTGTCCGGCTCAGAAACCAGCTTCGCGATGGAGCTTGCATGCGACTGCAGGAGCGCCAGCGTTCCATCGGTGGACGCACCGTCCACAACAATCCACTCAAAGGACGGGGACGTTTGCTCCAACACCGAAGTAATCGTCCGCTGAATAGGGCCCGCTTCGTTTCGACACACAGTGATAATACTGACCAGCGGTCCGTGCGATTCACGGCTCAAGTCAGAAGGAATAGTGCGGACTTCATCTCGGTTCACGAAGTCGCTCCCTTCGCATCTGAGCGCTGCGGAAGAATGAGATCCACCGCTCGCTCCACGGCCAATCCGAGACCCGAAGCGGCAGAGAGCAGTCGCGCAAAACCGACCACTCTCCACGGCTGGGGACATCGCCGAAAAAGGAAACCGACCGAACCCCATCCAATACCCACCGCCGAGAGAAAACGACTCCGCGCAATGCGACCGTTCGCCGCCCAGATATACCGCCTCGCCATCGCGCGACGCCACGGGGGTGGCAACATTCGCTGCTGGGACCACAATAGCAAATCGCGCCACACCTGCTGGATATCTGCATGTTGAACACGCCGATGGCGTCCCGTCACGCGATTGCCCGCGTGGACGCGAGCCATCGCGACAGGCTTGTCGGAGCCGCCCGCATACAGCCTGCCCACAGCGGAAAATCGAATCCACAAATGCGTATCCTGTCCCGTCTTGAGCTCCGGCTTGAAGTAGCCGCTTCTTTCAAACAGCTCCCGGCGCACAACGATGCCATCCGTGCAGAAGGCTCCGGTCCCGGAAGCCAGCAGTGTTTCCAGCAATACTTCTGGCGCAACAACCTCGTTCAAGCCCAGCATCGTCGGCCACTCCGCCGCATCGTAACGGAGTCGAGCCTCCTCATCTTCATACGCGATGCCCACGGAGTCATACACCCCGTCTGCATCTGCCCGCGCGCAAAAGAGTTCCGCCGCGCGCCGGAAACGATCGGGCAAATAATAGTCGTCGGCATCCAAAAACGCGATGAAAGGGCAATTCGCGTTCTTAATCCCGATGTTGCGAGCCACACTAGCCCCGCGATTCTTCGCTTCGGAGTTTGCCACAAGTCGAACGGCGGTGTTCTCTTCTGCAAGGCGGCGGCAGATATCCAGCGACCCATCGGTCGAACCATCGTCCACCAGAATGACCTCGCCCGTTTCGGGTTGGGCGAGCGCGGACTGCACCGCCTGCTCGACAAATGGCGCGGCATTGAACACGGGAATGACGACCGACACCTTCATCGGGCTGGCTCCCCAGCGCTGACATCCACTGCGATTCCCACGAGCGGTCGCTCCTTCACAACCTCGCTGCAACGAGCCGATTGCTCACTCCAGAACGAGTTCAGACTCATTGCGCGCCCCCCTCTCCAGCGGGAATGTGCGCGGCCCAGAAATCGGCATCATATTTCATCCATGCGTGGCAGCCAAAGGGCAACTGTCCTTTCATCCGTGCGACGTATTGCGAGGGCTCCAACTCCAGGGCGAAGTACATGGCTTCTTTTTCGGAAGGAATCCGGAACGTTCGATCCTGCGCGGGCGCGATCAGAGACCAGAACAGATCTTCATTGCCCATCCACTTTGCCGCCTTGTCGCCATGCGAACTGAGTATCCTCAAAAACGCCGCGACACGCCGCAGCGACAATCCGCCATTGCCCACCTTGAAATCGCGTCGGTGCCACCACCGCGCGATCCATGGACATCGCAGCGCCCGAATTCGAGAATTGCGCACGTGGCGATTGCGAAGTAGATCCCTCTTCCCCCACGGCGCGCCGACGTAGTCGTCGCCTCGCAGACACCACGCATCGAGCTCGTCTCGAAAAACAAACGCATCCAGTTGATGGATGAGGAGGTAGTCCCACGCGCGAAAACGCTCATAGAACTCGCGGGAGAGGAGAAGGCGACTGTAGCCATCAATATCGGCAAAAAAGAGCGCAGGAAACTCCTCGCGATCCAGCCCCTCGCACTCCGGAGGCAACACCAGCCCCGCCGGACACATCACCCGGATTTCGTGCCGTCCGAGCACGCGCCGACACTGCGCGAGAGAAATGCGCTCGTCCGCGCTCAGCGCGCGCTTGAAGCATGGCACTATGACAACACAGCTCATTCCATCAACCGCCTACCGGCGCTCCCACGCTACGCACACGGCGCGGCTCACTCGCCTCCAACAACTTCCCAATGATGCGCAACCAGAATACCCGACTCCCCGCCGCGCCCGCGCAGCTTGCCGGTTCCAAAAAAATCGCCTTCAACCACGTCAAACTCGACGCCATCAATCAACTCGTCCGCGAGCGCCTTCCCAACCTTGCAGGACAAATGAACGAAGTAGCGGCCCGGCAGGAGTGGCAGATGGGGAATGGTGAGTCGAACCGTTCCGCGATGCCCCATCCGCAGAACTCCGGGATGAGAAATGCGCGAAAAGCACAGAAACATCCGTTGCCGCTTTTCGTTCGCCACCTGCATATAGAGGGAACAGGGCGCGTCACCCGAAGTCTTCTTTTCGAAATCCAATTCGATCGTGATGGTCTCGCCCGACTGCGCAGCGCCGATCTCGAGATTGCGCTCGTTGAGAATCCGGTAGGCCGTGAACCGCACCTGCCCATCGCCCCCGCGATCCGTTCGCTCGCCAATGGGGAGGTGCGCAGCCTTGGGCAAATGAGTTCGCAAATAGGCCTCGGTCGTTTCCTGCACACTGCCCACCATCGCACACTGTCCCCCCTGCAACAGGACCGCGCGCGAGCAAAGGGATTGAATCGCAGCCATGTTGTGGCTGACAAAAAGAATGGTCCGCCCCTCTTTCGATACGTCCGCCATGCGGCCGAGGCACTTCGATTGGAACTCCGCATCGCCCACCGCAAGCACCTCGTCCACGATGAGAATCTCCGGCTCCAAATGCGCCGCCACCGCAAACGCCAAGCGAACATACATGCCGCTCGAATATCGCTTCACCGGTGTATCAATGAACTTCTCAATCTCGGCGAAGGCGACAATTTCGTCCAACTTTCGCGCCACTTCGCGTTCTTTCATGCCGAGAATCGTGCCGTTCATAAACACATTCTCACGCCCCGTGAGTTCGGGATGAAACCCCGTGCCCACCTCCAGCAGCGATCCAATCCTGCCGCGAAGCTCGACCTCGCCCGCGGTCGGCTCTGTGATCCGACTCAAGACTTTTAGCAGCGTGGATTTGCCCGCTCCATTTCGGCCAATGATGCCGATCACCTCGCCCGGCTGCACATCGAACGAGACATCGCGCAGCGCCCAGAACTCATGGCTTCCCGCCTGCTCCGCCTCGACGCGACGCCGCTCAGTCGCGCTATACCCAATCTTTTCGAACGCCTGGCGCGGATCGCGCCCGCGCAGCTTGTGCCACCAGTACTTCGTCTCATCAATCAGTGTCTGCCGCCCGATCGTTCCGAGACGATAGCGCTTCGAGAGATTGCGAATGGAAATTGCCGGCTCGCTCATATCGTGTCCACAAACGTGCGTTGAACCTTGTTGAAGAGGAACAGGCCGGAAACGAGGACCAGCAGCGTGACCCCCCAGCTCAACCCCAGCCCCCAAAGCTCCGGGCTGCCCCGACTCGTCAGCGCATAGCGACTGAACTCAACCACCGCCGTCATCGGATTGAGCCAGAGCGCCCACTTGAGGAGCGGTTTCACGACCAGCTTCGCCGGATACACAATCGGAGTGCCATACATCCACAACTGCACCAGAAACGGCAGCGCAAAGCGCAAATCGCGATATTTGATGGTTGCCGCCGAGACCCACAGTCCAAAGCCCAGCCCCAGCAGACCCGTTTGCAGAATCAGCACGGGCAAGAAGAACACCCATCGGTTCGGCTCCATCGCGGTGCCGTGATAGAGAAACCAAAAGTAGATCCCGAGGAATACCACCGAGTTCAGCGCGAGATGCGCGAACTGAATGAACACGCCGGACAGCGGCATGATCAGGCGCGGAAAATACACCTTGGTCAGAATGTTGGTGTTGGAGACCAGGGAGGTTGCGCCGTGATTCAAGACGCCCTGAAAATAGTTCCAAAAGATGGTGCCGCTCATATAGAAGATGAAGTGCGGAATCCCATCGGTGGAAATCTTCGCCACAGCGCCAAAAATGACCGTGAAGACAATCGTCGTGAGAAGCGGCTGAATCACAAACCAGAGCGGGCCGATGATCGTCTGCCGATAGACCGCGGTCAGATCGCGCCGAACCCACAACATCAGCAGATCGCGATACTCCCAAATCTCGCGAAAGGGAATTCGCCACCACGGACTATTGGCTCGAATGACGGTCTTTTGCATCGCGCCTATCCCAACTTCGAAAACAACTTAACCAGCGGATTCTTGATCAGGCGACTCGCCCGCTGATTCAACTGATTCAGCCGCGCGACGCGACGCCGAAGAAACGCTTCGCCCCCCGTCGCCACCGCCTGCTTCAACAAACTCTCCGCCTCCTGAAGCTCCGTCTGAAGCGCCGCCATCCGCGCGCTGGCAAACTTCAATATCCCGTGCTGCAGCGCCGTGCCGATGTCATCCGCGCTTCGATAGTAGCGCTTCCGATCCCCCGGCCTCCGTATGCGGTGCACCAAGCCGAGGCGATCCAACTGTGTCGCCGCCAGGCTCACGGCCGCCTTGCTCAAATGCAATTCGGCCTCCAACTCGTCCAGCGAGGCCTCGCCGTTGGTGAGATAGAGACTGGCCAACACCTCGCCCGCAGTCCGATTAAAACCGAACTCGTGCGCCAATCGGCCGCCGGCAGCCACCAGCCGCCGCTTCACCTTTTCTGTATCCACTCCCCGTTCCGTTGGCATCCCACGAGCCTCACAACTTTTACGTTTTCATAAAAGTTATACACTTGAAGCGGCGGCGTCAATCCCCCTTTTTCGGCGGGCCAGCCGGTTGACGCCGCCTTTCGGCCCTGCGAAACTGACCCGCCATGGATCCCTCGCGCGAGTCTCTTCCCGGCAAGCCTTCGGCTGATGGGCGCATTCTCTATTCCTCATTCCAAGCCGGGCCTTCGCTGCCGCCCTACGTCCGATATGCGCTCGCCAGCCTCGCGCAAAGCGGTTTGGCGGTCACACTGCTGACGAACCGCCGCGAACTCGATGAGGATAGCCTCGCGTTCCTCAACAGCCACGCGATCGAGCTCTTTCTAACGGAGAACGATGGCTTTGATTTCGGCATGTGGCGGCGCTACCTCAACGCGACTCCCGATACCCTCCGCGCGGCATGGTCCCGCCTCCTCCTCATCAATGATTCGGTCGTCTATTTTCGCGATGTGCTCCCCGACTTCATCGCGCGAGCAGAGTCCGCCGACGCCGACATGGTTTCTCTCACGGCGAATCCCAACCTCGGCTTTCACCTTCAATCCTTTTTCCTCTATCTGAAACCGCGCGCGATTCAACAGCTCTCTGCGCACCTCGAAGAATCGGCCGCCGCCTCCGCCTATTGGGACACGGTCCGAACAATGGAGGTCGGATTGAGCCGGCGAATGGAAGCGAGCGGACTCCGAATTGCCCCGCTATTTCAGACGGCCAAGCACATAGACTTTTCCTACGAAGAACTCATCCGTCGCGGAGCGGGATTTGTGAAGCGCCGGTTCATTGATCGCCGCTACTACACCTCATCTCCCCATTATTTTTGGAAGAACAACGAGAGGCGCGCCGTTGAGCTGGATTACATCCGCCTCATCCGCGAATCGGGAAATCCGGATCCGGCATTTCCACTCGATTCGCTGCATACCATGGTGAAGACATCCCCGATCCAACCCGTTCTCTACCGCCTGAAGAGACTCGGCTTCCTCGCCTTCTTTCCCGCCATTCGCGCACTCCGGCGCTATTGCCGCTTCGCCACACCGCGTATTCTCGCGCTCGATTTGCTCGCGCTTCTATTTTGCGCCAGCGTCGCGCTGATCGCCGGGCGAATCTACGGATGGCCAGCCGCGCTCGCGGGATTCCTCGCCTCGGCGTTCCTCGTGATGACGCTCCGCCGAATGCGACGCCACGCCTGAAGGCCAGACTTGGCGCGACCTACTTGCGCAGCACGACCGAAAAGCCGTTGCCGATCTTATCGTCTCTGTCCAATACCGCCACGATTGCAACGGGCGCAGGGAACAATCCGCTGCGATTCATATGGATGATCAATTCCAACATGTCCTCGGTAATCCACACAGAGAAGTGGTGGTCGAGAGGTTCATACATCGGCACGCGCCCAGCGTGCCGATCCAGCAGCTCGGACAAGGGCGTGCGCGATTTCTCCTTGTCGAACGTTCGCTCTTTGTGCGGCACAATCATGAAGATGACGCCGCCGGGGCGGATGAGCCGATACCATTCCTGCAGCGCTTTGATGGGATCGAAAAAGTGCTCCAACACGTGCGAGCTGATCACGAAATCCACCGAGCCATCCGGGAGCGGAACCGCATCGCCCGGCGCCTCGATGTCAACAGGCAAGGTGCGCCCGAGCCGATCCAGTTCCATCTTCTTGAAGACGGTGATCTCTTTCGTGTAGTCCACATTCCGCGTGTTCAGCCCGAACGGATTGTGCGCAGAACCGCCAATTTCGAGTCCCTCGCCCACGCAAAACTTGTTCGCGAGCGCGGAAGGAGGAAACGGGCGGCGATCCAACCGCAGGAGTCGCTCGAGCGGTCTGCGAATCCGCCGCGGAAGGCCAATGGTTTTCAAGAATGATTTCACTGCAAAGTTCTTTCGCGTCGCGCTATTTCTCGAATCGAATCCTCGCGGAGCGACCGTGCGCGGGAAGTCGCTCAACGCGCGCGAACTGATCAATGTGCGTGAGCACATCCTGCAAGTCAGCGCGCGTGAAGGAAATGTAGCTGGTGCGGCGACGGAACGAATCCACGGTCAATCCCGAAAACATTGCGGCAGTTCCACCCGTGGGCAATACGTGGCTTGGGCCCGCAACAAAATCGCCGGCGCACTCCGGCGTCCACGGGCCGATAAATACGGCGCCAGCGCCCTTGATTTTCTTCAGCCAAATCCGCGGCTCCCGGCACATGACCTCCAAATGTTCCGGCGCAAAATCGTTAATGAGGTTCATCCCGATGTCGAGATTGTCCACAATGACGATCAGCGTGCCGTTGTTGAGCACGCGATAGACGGCCTCGCTCGCATCGAGGTCGGACGCCTGCTTCGGAAGCTCTTCCGCCACCGCATAGGCAAGTTGCGGCGAAACCGTCACCAGCAGCGCGCGCTCATGGCCGGTGCCGTGCTCCGCCTGCGCGAGCAGGTCGGCGGCAATGTGTTTTGCGGAGGCAGATTCATCCGCGAGGATCGCCACTTCACTCGGCCCGGCAACCATATCGAGGTCCACACTCCCATACACCAGCCGCTTTGCGGCTGTAACATATGGGCCGCCGGGGCCCACAATCTTTTGCACCTTCTTAATGGTCTTGGTTCCATAGGCCATCGCGCCAATGGCCTGGATTCCACCGATTCGATAAATCTCCGTGGCGCCCGCAAGGTCGAGCGCATAGAGCACGTGCGGATTGACCTTGCCTCCCTTTTCCGCCGGAGTGCATGCGACCACCTCCAACACACCCGCCGCTTTTGCGATGCCAACCGTCATCAAAGCCGTCGAAGCGAGCGGCGCTGCGCCGCCGGGAATGTAGCAGCCGACGCGGTCGTACGGCTGATATTGCTCGCCGAGCATGCCGCCCTTGGGGCTGAGAATGTTCCAATCCTTGCGCAGGCCCGCTTTCGCAAACTTTTGGATGCGCGCGAGCGCTTCGCCCGCCGCTTTCTTGAAATCGGAGTCCACACGCTCAATCGCATCCATGCGCTCGGCCTTGGTCACCGCCATCTTGGCGGCGGTGAGTTTGAGCCCATCGAACTGCGCGGCAAATTCACAAACGGCGGCATCGCCGCGCGAGCGAATTTCAGCGAGCGCTCCGCGGGCCGTTTCTTCAGCCTCGGGAAGAATAGCGTCGCGATGAATGAAATCCTCCACCGTCTTGACGGAGGTCGCAGGCGACCACTTGACCACCCGTATCTGTGCGGTTCGACTGTCGTCTGACTTGCTCATTTGTCTATTCGTCCCTTCCTATTCGCCCCATCGCCTTCAGCGCAACGGCGCTTCGTTCAAGTGATCGCAGCCGGGGCAGCGCGCCATGGGTACCTGACGATGTTCCACATAAATCCGACCGCAATTTGCGCATCGGTATAGTTGGCCTTGACCGTAGGATTTGCGCGTTTGTTCATCGCGCGCGGCGTAATATAGCCACGCAGATAAAATCGCGACAAGGGCGAAAACCGGCGGGACCCAGAAGATCAGACTGGAGGCGGCTTGCATTATTGCGCCTCCTCCGCAACGCGCGCCGCTTCCTGCGCGGGCCGCTGGAAATAGAGGTTCACTCGCGCGCTCAACTCCGCGCCAGAATCCACACGAAGCCGGCGCAAGGCGCGCGTGAGCGAGTCGGCCCGCTCGCGAGGTGCGGTACTCTGTTCAAGAAAGACACTTCGCGCTTCGCCCTGATTGGAAAAAAAGATGCGCGCACTCACTTCCCATGGCTTCTCGTCTGCCGTCGGCGCAGGAAGAAGCGAGATCGGAAGGCCGGAGACAATCTGAGGCTGGCCATCCGGCCACTCCACCTGAATCACAGCCTGGGTTAAAGGCGATGACTCAAAAGGATCCGCGATGGGCGGAAGGCGCTCCCAACGCGCCGCCAACGTCGCGCCCAACTCGGGCGTTGTCCGATCGCGAAGCGGACCCGGCATTGGCGCAGCAACCGGCATGCGATCCAGCCACAAGCTGGCGCTGGGACGGCCCTGCAACGCGGGAGCTGCGGGAAATGATCGCGCGTCGCGCGACGGGCTGAACCCTGCGGCCGTCGGCAGCGCAAACAGAACGGGCGACCCCAACGCGCGCGGGTCTCGGTCCCAAATCGCGAGGCCAGCGCCCGGTTGCTCTTCGGTCAAAGCGACCAAATGTGGAACAAACGGAGCGGACCGAGCGAGCAGCACCGGGGGCCAGGTTCGCTGCGCCAACAGCGCGACACCTCCGAAGCAGCCGCTCGTCAAAAGCAGCGCAACCCACGTCTCGCGCGTGCGCCAGAAGGGCACGCTAACTTTCACGGCCCGCGCTCCAAGCGGGTGGCGAGCACGATCTCCCGAACTCCCGCGCTTCGCGCCATGCTGTAGATGCGGACCAGGGTGTCATAGGAAATGCGCTTGTCGGCCTCAATGATCACCGAGGCGCCTGCATTCGCGCGCACCGCGCGTTCCAGCGCGAGCGCGACGCCATCAAACGACAAGCGCTCGTCCTGAAAGAAGAACATCCCTTCCTGCGGAATCGTCAGCACCAGCGCATCGGGTCGGATTCCGTCCACAAACGGTGCCGAGGGCAGCTCCAGCCGAACGCCGGGCCGCAACACGGCCGCAGATTGTTGGATCAGCACGAGAATGAACAACAGCAGCACGTTGATCCAGGGCGCAATGAGCAGCATGGCGCGCGGAGCCCGGTGCGAGGCCTCGAAGTGCCGCCGGAAAACATACATTCGTTTGGGAGGTGCGTCGGCCATGATCCATTACGACTTGGGGGGAGCGGGATCCAAATGTGTAAGCTCCTGCATAATCTCAGTATACGCCTGCTCCATTTCAAGCACCACGGCGCTGATGCGGTTCACGATGAAGGCGTGCCCGAAATAGCCCACCACGCAGGCGCCCAGCCCGGCCATCGTCGTGATCAGCGCGCGGCTCATTCCCAAACCCAAATCGCCAGACTGAAGCAAGGGCGCCTGCTGATGCAGCGCCATGAACATGTCCCACATCCCCACGACAGTTCCCAACAGCCCAAGCACGGGAGCCATCTGCGCCAACGCGAGCAGAATCGGAAGATTCTTCTCCAACCGCGCAATTTCGATCACCCCAACTTCTTCCATCACCTGGCGCAGGCGCGCGCCACCCTGCCGGTGTTCCAAGATCGCCACGCGCGCCATCTGTGGCACAGGCCCGGGCGACTCCTCACAGAGCGCAGCCGCTTCAACCAGGTTGCCGCGCTGAAGGTTGTTGAAAATGCCCTTCAGGAAGTCGCGGCCCCGCAGCGAGGCGCGGTGAACCGTCAGTGCGCGCTGCAAAATCAGCAGCACAATGATAAAGCTGAAGCCCAGAATCACCCAGAGGATGACTCCACCCAATTCCAGCAACTGCATCATCGCGTTGTTCTCCCGGCCGAGGGCTCACCCAACTGGGTGGTTCGGCTGTCTTGGATTTTCTGTATCTGTTTTTCCGCGTCAGCGCCAGCCGGAAGACCGCTCTCCACCACGCGCTGATAAATGCGGATCGCCTCATCCCACTGCCGCTCCCCTTCTTTCAGCGCCGCCGCCGCAAACGCCGCGCGAACAAACCAGACCGGCTCCACAAACTGGCCCTGCTCCCGCGCGCTGAGCCAGCCATAGACGGTGTCGAGATAGTAGCGGAACGCTTCGCTGCCGCGACCCAGCCGCTCATAGCAGCGCCCAATCTTGAACTGCGCTTGCAGCCGCAAGGCGGGCGATACGGCCGGATTGTCGAGCAGCGAGCGATAGCTGGCGATTGCCTCCTGATATCGCTCGGGTCGGTCGGAGCCGAGCATAAACTGACTGTCTCCCCGCCGCCCGCGCGCGCGATCCGCAAGCGGATGCGAAGGATAGCGGCGCACAATATCGTCGAAGGCGAGCAAGGCGCCTGAATACTCGCCCAATTCCGACAGCGCATCGCCCTGCGCGAATCGCGCATCGGGCACCAGCGGACTGTTCGTGTAGACGCGCGTCAAATCATTGAACAGGCCGAGCGCGCGCCGGAACTCGCCCTGCGCCACCGCTGCGCGGCCCGCCCAATACAGGGCATCGTCTGCCCAGTCGCTCACCGGATACGCGCTCACAAGTTCTGTGAAATTCGTTTCCGCCCGCCCAAAGGCGCCCGCGTTGAAATACTGCTCGGCCATCCAAAATCGAACTTCGGGTACGACCGATGAAGTCGGATAGCGATCGAGAAATTGCTGCGTCACCTGCATTGCGCGCTGTGTCTGCCCCAACAAATGAAGCGCGCGACCCCGGAGATAGAACGCATCCTCCGCCGAAGAACTATCCGGATATTCCTTCAAGACGCGCTCAAACCGATCCAGAGCCGATTGGAAATCGCCTTCTCGATAGGAGGCCGACGCTGATCGGAGCAGCGCCTCCGACCGAATGACCGCAGGAAATTGGTTCGTGAGCAATTCGTCATAGAGCGCCACCGCAGCCGACCACTCGCCCTGATCTTCTCGCAGCGCGGCCAACCGCATCGCCGCGCGACTGGCCAGCGGATCTTTCGGAAAACGCGCGCGCAAATCATCCAGTTGCTTCGTCGCCGCTTCATACTCGCGGTTTCGCGCCATGCTCTCGGCCAACTGCAGCAGCACCTGCGGCGTCAATGCGCTGGCGGGGAATTCAACGAGAGCCTTTTGATAGGCGTCTTGCGCCAGTTTGAACTGGTTGTTCGAAAAATAGGAATCGCCCGTCTTCACCATCGCGACCTCGCGCGCGGCCGCATTCGTCAACAGAGGAGCCGTCTGCTCGAAGACAGTTGCAGCCTCAGCAAAGCGTCCCAGATTCCACAGCGCCCACGCGCGCCCCATGCGGGCGCGAGCCTGCTCATGGGGATCCACCATCATCGCCAAGCCATTCTGATAGGCCTCCAACGCATTCGCAAACTGGCCGCGATCGAGAAGAATATCCGCCAACGCCATCTGCGCTTCGGCCGCGCCGGGACGCGCGGGCGCGGAGGCGACCGCCGCCTCCAACAGGCTGATTGCCGCGTCCGCCTTGTCCATTCGCGCGAGCAATCGCGCGCGCGCAATGCGCAAATCAAGCTTCAGATCGAGATCGTCCGCCGCTTTCTCCCCGCGCTCATAAGCCTCCAGCGCGGCGACGGAATTCGTTTGCGCGGTGGCGATGTCGGCCAAGGCCAGCCACGCCTCCGCGCGCGTATCCGGCTCCGAGTCGTTGGCGCGAGGGCGAACCAACAAGTCGAGCAGCGCCTTGGCATCCGAAAAATCGCCACGATCCACCAGCATGCGGCCCAGCCACAACCGCGCCGAATGCGAAGCCGGGTGCGCCGGATAGCGCTCGATGATCTGCCGAAGCAACTGCTCCGCATCGGCATCGCGCGAGCGCTCCATCAGCAGCGCGGCCCAATCGAGCAAATTGTCCGGAACCTCCGGCGCCTCGGGATAGCGCTCCTGAAATGAGGCGAAGGCGCGCAGCGCCCCGTCGCCATCGCCCAGCTTCACCAGCGCGTGCGCGCTGAGCCGCGCGGCCTGCGCGAGATTCGCATCCTGGCGATATTCGCGCTCGAAGCGATAGAGGGTCTGCGTGACGTCCGAGTAGCGGCCGAGTTCATATTGCGCGCGCGCGATCCAAAAAACGAAACCGCCCTCCACGTCATCGCGCGAGGCCCAACTCCGCCGATCCTGCAGCAGCGCAAGCGCGTCCTCAAATCGGCCCATTGCAAAAAGCGCCTGGGCCTCGAAGAGCGTGCCGCGCGCCTTGGAGTTCTTGAAAAAGGCTTTATCAACAAACGCCTCAAACTTCTGGCGCGCGACCTCAAAAAATCCGTCGCGCAGCGCCGCCTGCCCGGCCACCCAATTCGGATCGCGATCAAACCGCGCAGGGGCCTCCGCGCGCCCTGGAGCCGCGCATGCCCACAGCAAAACCGCAATCGCGCCACCGCGCGCCCAGCGTGCGGCGGCGCATTTCCAACCCTTGGAATCTGGTTTGCTCGAAACTTCCATGCCTTGGAAAACTCAGTCGTCTTGCGGTTTCAACAATTCCAATAGATAGCGGCCCGTGTGGGACTCCGGACAGCTCGCGACCACCTCGGGGGTGCCTTGCGCAATCACGCGCCCCCCGCCTTCGCCGCCTTCCGGGCCCAAATCCAAAATGTAGTCGGCCGTTTTGATCACGTCGAGATTGTGTTCAATGACAATGAGGGTATTCCCCGCGTCGCGGAGTCGCTGAAAAACCTGAATCAACCGGTGCACATCCGCAAAATGCAGACCCGTGGTCGGCTCGTCCAGCAGGTAGACCGTGCGGCCGGTATCCTTCTTGCTCAACTCGGCCGAGAGCTTCACGCGCTGCGCTTCTCCCCCCGAAAGCGTTGTGGCAGATTGCCCCACGCGGAGATAGCCCAACCCCACCTCGGAAAGCGTGCGCAGGCGGCGGGCGATGGTCGGAATGGCTTTGAAGAATTGGACGGCCTCTTCGATCGTCATCTCCAACACATCGGCGATGCTCTTGCCGTTGTATTTCACTTCAAGTGTTTCCCGGTTGTAGCGGCGCCCGGCGCACTGCTCACACGTCACATGGACATCGGGCAGAAAGTGCATTTCGATCTTCAGCGTCCCGTCGCCTTTGCACGTTTCACAGCGGCCGCCCTTCACATTGAAACTGAAGCGTCCCTTGTCGAAGCCGCGGATTTTGGCCGATGGCAACATCGCGAATAGATCGCGGATGGGATTGAACGCGCCCGTATACGTCGCCGGATTGCTGCGCGGCGTGCGCCCAATCGGCGATTGATCAATGACGATCACCTTATCCACCAAATCGAGTCCCTTGATGGCTTTGTGCAGTCCGGGGCGCTCGCGGCTGCCATAAAAGTGGCGGAACAAGGCGCGGCGCAAAATGTCATCCACCAGCGTGCTCTTGCCGCTCCCCGAAACGCCGGTCACACAAACGAGGCACCCGAGCGGGAACTTCGCATCCACTTCTTTAAGGTTGTTTTCCTTCGCGCCCTGTACGACCAGCCAGCCCTGCCGGGTCGGTGTCCGCTTAGAGGGCACGCTGACTTCCAACTCGCGATTCAGGTAGTTTGCCGTGAGGGAGCGCCTTTCCTTCAAGAGATCGGGAACGCGACCTTGAAAGACCACTTCGCCGCCGAGCTGGCCGGCGCCGGGGCCCAAATCAATCACATAGTCCGCCTCGCGAATCGTCTGCTCGTCGTGCTCGACGACCACCACGGTGTTCCCGAGATCGCGCAACTCTTTGAGCGTGTGAATCAGCTTTTCGTTGTCGCGCTGATGGAGCCCGATGCTCGGCTCGTCGAGCACATAGAGCACCCCGACCAACCCCGCGCCGATCTGCGTGGCCAAACGGATGCGCTGCGCCTCGCCGCCGGAAAGCGTCCCGCTCTCCCGATCGAGAGTCAGATAGTCCAACCCCACATCAATCATGAACTGCAGGCGCTGGCGGATTTCCTTGATGACTTCCTTCGCAATGAGCTGCTCCTGCTTGCTCAACGAAAGGGCGTCGAAAAACTCCGCCGCCTTCCGAATCGAAAACCGCGTGACATCCAAAATGGATTTCCCGCCAATCAGGCTGGCCAGCGATTCCGGGCGCAAGCGCGCGCCGTCGCACGTGTTGCAGTGCTGACGGCTCATGTAGCCCGTCAACTTCTGCCGCATATACTCGCTCTCGGTCTCCTCATAGCGACGCTGCAAGTTCGGAATCACGCCCTCAAAGGGCTTGTGATATTTGTGCCACGCGCCACTGCGCCAAAACCCGAGATCCATCTCCTCCTCACCCGAACCGCGCATCAATATCGCGCGAGCGCGTTCCGGCAAATCCTTATAGGGCGTCGTCATTCCGATCTTCAGGTGCTTCGCCGCAGCGCGGAGCAATCCGTTGTAGTACATCGTCGCGCGGCGCCCCGCCCCCTTCCACGCGCGAATCGCGCCATCATCCAGCGAGAGCGAGGGATCGGGAACGATCAGGTCCTCGTCGAATACCAGCATCGTGCCAAGTCCCAAACAGGTCGGACACGCGCCATAGGGGCTGTTGAAGGAAAAGTGGCGCGGCGTCAGCGGTTCAAAACTCAACCCGCAGTGAAGACACGCGCTCTTTTCTGAATAGAGCGTTTCGCTCTCCTCCGCGCCCTGCGCCAATGCAATCAGCATCCCGCCACCCTGGCGCAGCGCGGTCTCGACGGAATCGGTGAGGCGCGTCCGAATCTTCTCATTGATCACAAGCCGATCCACCACCACCTCAATCGTGTGGTTTCGCTTCTTATCGAGCTTCGGAGCCTGATCCAAATCCACAATCGTTCCATCAATCCGCGCGCGAACGAACCCCGCCTTTCGCAGCTCGTCGAGCAGCTCCACGTGCTCACCTTTCCGACCCTGCACCTTTCGCGCCAACAAAATCAACTTCGACTGCTCCGGCAGTTTGAGCAGTTGGTCCACGATCTGCTCCGCGCTCTGCTGCGTGATCGGGCGCATGCACTTCGGGCAGTGCGGAATGCCGATGTTCGCATAGAGCAGGCGCAGGTAGTCGTGAATTTCCGTCGTCGTCGCGACAATCGAGCGAGGATTCGACCCCGCCGTGCGCTGCTCGATCGAAATCGCGGGCGACAACCCCTCAATGTGATCCACATCCGGCTTCTGCATCTGCTCGAGGAACTGCCGCGCATAGGCCGATAGCGACTCCACATATTTCCGCTGCCCCTCGGCATAAAGCGTATCAAACGCCAGCGAGGACTTTCCGGACCCGCTCAATCCCGTGATCACGGTCAGCGTGTTGCGCGGAATCCGCACCGTGACATTCTTCAAATTGTGTTCGCGCGCCCCCGCGACCAGGATTTCATCAAGACTCATAGTGCATTGCCAAAATTGTGTGCTCTGGAAAATCCGTCACTATACCACATCGCCCACCGCGCGACAGCAGGAACCCGATCCAATCATCACGGCGCAGGGACCACGACACCGACACGGCTCACATTGCGGAGAAAAGCGCGCTCGGTCGGCTTGATTGTCGGCTCCACTCGTGGTTGAATGCACCGCCTGTCAGATGGGGTATTCAATGCGTCTTTTTCTCGCCATCCTATTTCTCGCAACCCTCGGAATCGCAAGCAGAGCCGACGAGCCGCCACTCACGCCGAAAACCCGGCACGTCCCCGGCATAAAAGCCACGCACTGGCTGCGTTACGCCGACCCAATGGCGCGCACCGTCGAGGTGGCCGGCACCTGGAACCAATGGGCGGGCGGCGTCCCGATGACCCAGACGAATCGGGATGTCTATGTCCTCGACGTCACCAAACTGCCCATCGAAAAGCCGGGCCGCTACGAATACAAGTTCATCGTCAATGGCATCTGGGAAACCGGCGACAACCGCGAATTTGTCATCAACGACGACCACATGCTGGAGCGCCCGCCCCACGCGATCGTGGCCGCGCAGCTCGACGGACGCAACGAGATCACGGTCTATCTTAAACAGCCTCTCGCCAATACCAACAACCTCCGCGTCGCGATTGAGCCAGCCGTCCCCGTGCGCGAACTTCAGGCCATCCCCGGGCAGCCCGACAAGAATCTGCGCGGCTACCTCCTTGCGGGCGCATGGATCACCTTCGTTTTTGACGAACGCACCTACGGAGTGAACATCCCCCCCACAACCAAGGTCACCGTGGCCGGCAACTTCAATTGGTGGAACCCCCAGGGCGGCGCGAACGGCGTCTGGCAACTTCAAGACGATGATGACGACGGCATCTGGGAGGTCTCCGTGCCCATCGAAGGCCTGCCCGTCCCCGAAAACGAGCCCTTCCCCATGTTCCGCTTCGTACTCAACGACAGCCAGTGGATGGACGCACCCGCCAATGCTGCGAATCGAGTGCGCGACCCGAACGGAAACATCAACCTGAAGATTGATTTCAACGAAACCGGAATCTCCACGCTCAAGGTGTTCACCGCCGAGCCCATGAGCCTCTCTCAAACCTACAACATCGTGATGGATGGCCTCGCGTCGCGTCGCGTTCGCGAAGTCATTGCCGTCGGCAAGCTTCTCGACTCCGTCACCACCACCAAAGAACTCGGCGCCCACCTCAACAAGGAGCGCGCCATCACGACCTATCGCCTCTTTGCGCCGCGCGCGACCTCGGTCTCCCTAAACCTCTTCACCACTCCCGAATACGAAGTCCAACGTCCCACCTATCGCCGAATGGTCCCCGCCGAGCGCTATCCGATGATCAAAGACGAACGCGACGGCGTGTGGGAAATCAGCCTCGTCGGCCTCGACACCGGCAAATACTACGCATTCAGCGTGGACGGCCCACAAGGCAACAGCGAGGCATTCAACGGCCAAGCCTTCATCAGCGATCCCTACTCCTTCGCATCCGCGCACTCGATGAACAGCTCCATCGTCATGGATCGCGAAGCGACAAACGAATGGTTTGGCGGCTGGACCGCGACCGAATGGAAAGCGCCACCACGCGAAAATCTCGTCATCTACGAAACGCACATTCGCGATCTGACCATCCATCCCTCCTCCGGCGTCGCCCCCGGTCTGCGCGGCACCTACGAAGGCGTCCTCGCGTCGCTCGGCACCGGAACCGGGTTGGATCACCTCAAGGCCATGGGGATCAACGCTATCGAATTCCTGCCCGTCAACGAGTTCGAGAATGGCGCCCGCGATTATGGCTGGGGCTATAACACCGTGCATTTCTTCGCGCCCGAAGCATCGTACGGCCGAAAACCACTCCAAGGCTCGCAATACTACGAGTTCAAAAAGATGGTGGATGGCCTGCATCGCGAAGGTTTCTCTGTCTTGCTCGATGTGGTCTACAACCACGTCGGTGGACCCAACGTCTTCTCGATGATTGACAAAAAATACTACTTCCGCCTCACCCCCGACTTCCGATTCGTCAACTTCAGCGCATGCGGCAACGATATCCGCTCTGAAGCCCCGATGATGCGCCGATTCATCGTGGACAACGTCCTCTACTGGATGCGCGAACACAAAGTGGACGGCTTCCGCTTCGACCTCGCCGAATTGATTGACATGGAAACCATGCGACAAATCGAAAAGGAAGCGCGCGCGCTCAACCGCGATGTCATCCTCATCTCCGAGCCATGGAGCATCCGTGGACAAAACAAAGAAAAACTGCGCGGCATGTGGTGGGGCGCGTGGAACAACGACTTCCGATACGCCGCAAAAGACTTCGCGCGCGGCCGCGCCGACCGCGAATGGATGAAGAAAATCATCACCGGCTCAACGGAGACCTGGACTGCCAACCCACTGCAAGCAGTCAACTACGTCGAAAGCCACGACGACATGGCCCTGGTTGACGAACTCAGCGTTCGCTCGGATCGAAATGGCAAATACGTGCAGTCCTACGAAGTTCAGATGAACAAGCTCGCAGCCACCGTCCTCTTCACCTCGCTCGGCATGCCCATGATCTGCGAAGGTCAGGAGTTCCTGCGCAGCAAATACGGAATCAGCAACACCTACAACAAAGGCGATGCCGTCAATGCGATTCGCTGGACCGATCGCGAGCGACCCCTCGCGGCGGAAACCATGAGCTACTACAAAGACCTCATCGCCATGCGGCAGAGCGAAGCAGGCCAATCCTTCCGGGTCCGCCTGACGCCGCCCGCGGGCTATTATGAATGGATCACGCCTGATAATGAGCAGCGCGCCCTCGGCTACATCGTGAACGGAAAACACGAATTGCTCGGCCGCGCCTTTGCCGTTTTGCTCAACAGTGGCGACACGCCCACCACATTCAACATTCCGCTGCCCTCCGGCAACTGGCGCGTGATCGGAGACCATGGCTCCATCAACCTCAATGGGCTGCCGGGTTTCTCGCCCATTGAGGGCGGGCAAACGCGCGACATCAAACTAAGCGCAATGAAATCGGTAATCTTGATGGACGGATTCTAAACCTCCCCATGATCTATCGGCTCATATTTCTGAATGGCCCGCGAACCGGCGAGCGCATCACCGTCACGGAACAGCCCATGTGCGCGGGGGCGGATCCCGATTGCATCATCCACATCGAAGACCCCGAAGTCGCGCGACGCCACGCCGAAATCTTCCAGAAAGGCGATGAACTGTTCATTCGCGACCTCGGCTCCATGAACAAGATCCTCGTGAACAAACGCGAGGTTCAAGACTCCCGCCTGAAACACGGCGATGAGTTTGAGCTCGGCCGCACCAAGCTCGTCGTCCAGGCCCTCGTCCAGGCCGAAGTCGAAGGGCGCTCCCACACAAGACGCCGCCGACGCCAAACAACGTGGGCCCTCGCCTCCCTCCTCCTCATCGGTCTCGTCCTCGCCCTTTCCGCGCGCTATATCCCGCGCGACTCCGCCGAGGAAATCGAAACTTCCGGCTTGGTCCCCATCCCCGAAAACACCACCACGACCACCCGAACACCGCCCGCGCTGCCGCCCGCCTTGACCGAAGACATCCGCACTCTGCGCGAAGATCTGCGCGTCATCCAAAGCGCCGTCAAACAACTCGGCGTCCCGCCCGCGCCCGCGCCCGCCGGGCTTCCGACACTCACTCCGCCGCCCTCCCCGCGCACCCCGCGGCAAGAGGCGGAGGAACTCATCGGCGCCGCGCGCGAAGCGCGCACCCATGGCCACCCCGCAGAGGCCGACCGCCTTCTGGCCCACATCCAGAATCTCGACCCCGATTATCTGCCCGCCTACGAAGAGCGCGCGCGGCTTCTCGAAGATCAGGGCCAAACCGGCGAAGCCGCCGCACAATGGTCCGAAATCCTGCGCCGCAGCACAGAATCTCCGCTCTATCAAAAGGCCGTTGCGGAGCGAATCCGCCTGAGCCGCTTCCACTCGCCGCAACCGCAAATGCCTCAGATCAAAATCGCATCCGTCCAGCAAACCCGCTTCCCCGCCACAGCGGACTACGACGAAATGCGCGTGCTCAAAATCGCGCTCCAAGCCGAAAATACTTTTCGACTGAACCCAGACGATATCCAGATCGAAGTCTCCTTCTACGATCGCAACCCCAACACGGGCGACGTCGCGCCATCGCGCGGCCGCATCGCGCAGCAAACGCCCGAACTCGCCACCGAATGGGGCGCATCGGAAGAGCGCGTGCTCACGGCCACCTGCGTCATCCCCAAAGGCATGCGGAAGGAACAAACCGCTGCTGGCGAACCCAGCGCCTACTACGGCTATTACCTGCGCCTCATCTATCTTGACCACAAGCTCGACGAGGCGGCTCAACCCCGCCCCCTGCTCGCGAAAGCCGCCATCAGCGCAGAACACAAGCGGCCAACGCGCGACACCCCGGTCGCTTCGTCCCCATGACCACCCCCACCCCACGAGAACGCATCTCGGCCTGCGTCATCGTCTTCAACGAAGAAAAGAAGATTCGCCGCTGCCTCGAAAGCCTCACCTGGTGCGACGAAATCGTCGTCCTCGACAGCTTCAGCACCGACAACACGGTCGAGATTTGCCGCGAATATACAGACCGCATATTTCTTCACGTCTGGCTCGGCTATGTCGGCCAACGCAACAAGGTCCGCACCCTCGCCCGCTATAACTGGATTCTCAACATTGACTCCGATGAAGAAATCTCGCCCGGCCTGCGCGATGAAATCCTCGCCGAATTCGATAGCGGAACCCCTCAGCACCTCGGCTATGAATTTCCTCGCCAGGTCTATTATCTCGGCAAATGGATCCATCACGGCGAGTGGTATCCCGATGCCAAACTGCGCCTCTTCCACAAAGATTTCGGCCGCTCCGAGGGCGAAGAGCCGCATGACAAGGTCGTCGTCAACGGTCCCATCAAGCGCCTGAAGAACCCGCTCTGGCACTACACCTACGACGATCTCCGCGACCACCTCGACACCCTCGACCGCTTCTCCACCATCTCCGCGCGTCAAAAGTTTGTGCAGGATCCACGCGCGCGCCCGATGGACCTCCTCACCCGCCCGCCACTTCGCTTCCTAAAAGGCTACATCCTCAAACACGGCTTTCTCGATGGCTGGCACGGTCTCATCATCGCGATCACCAGCTCCTTCGGAGTCTTCATGAAATACGCCAAACTCTGGGAACTCGCGCTGCGCAAAAAGCAAGCCTTCCGACAATTCCCTGACCCCGGAACCGGGCCCGGCTCCCAAGCATCATGAACGCCGCGCGCACCATCGGGTTCGCACTCGCCCTTCTCGCCATCGCGCACTCGGCGTCGGCCCACGACTTCGAATTCTACGGCCGCGTTGAACAGTTCACCTGGGAGGAGTTTGTCGAAGGGGAGCGCATCCTCGAAGAAGACGGCCTTCGCTACAACCTCGGCACCCGCGCCACGATCGAAGATTTCCACTACTGGCGCCTCGGACTTCGCGCCGAAGGCATGCTCGGCTCTGTGGATTATGAAGGCCACACCGTCGGCGGCAACCCCCAATCTTCCAACACCGACTATTTCGGAATCCAATGCGATCTCTTCGCATCCCTTCTGCCGCGCGATCCCACGGGACTCAACGCACACCCCATCATAGGCGTCGGCGGCCGCTACTGGATTCGCCGCATCTCCAAAGGCAGCGCGAGCGATGGCGGATATGACGAAGCGTGGCTCGCAGTCTATGGCCAGCTCGGCGTCGAGCTGCAGTGGGCTGCAACCCCAAACACCCGCCTCTTCGCCCGAATGCTCAACCGCCCCGCGCTCTACAACAACACGCAATACAGCCTCGAACTCGAGGACGAAAAAAACTTCTCTCTGAAACCCGGCCGCACGACCACGTGGGAACTGGAAGCCGGCATCGCCTATCGCGACATCCAACTTTCCGTCCTCTACGAAACACTCGCCTTCGGCCGCTCTTCCTCCCACACCGTTCCTCCACACGAAGTCTTTCAGCCGGAATCCGAAGGCTCGATCCTCGGCCTTCAACTCGCCCTTCTCTGGTGATCGCTCACCTGCGGTCCACGCGCCTCCGCATTTTTTCGCGTGCGAAAGGTTGCGCCACCTCCTCCCTGCGCGCATAATCACTCCGTACTGGAGGAGATGATTATGGCCACCGACCCCACACTCGCAGCGAGCGCAAAGCGCGTCATCGCAGACCTCAAAGAACTCGCACAGCTCACATCCGACGCAAACGGCGCCCAGCGCGTCGCGTGGGGCCCCATCTTCAAGAAGACCCGCGCATGGTTTGCCGAAAAGGTGAAGCGCGAACTCAACCTCGATATCCACCTCGACTCGGCAGGTAATCAATGGGTCACCATTCCCGGCGACTCCGATGCCGCCATCCTCGTCGCGGGCCACCTCGACTCCGTCCCCAATGGCGGCTGGCTCGATGGCTGTCTCGGCACCCTCTCCGCTCTCGAAATCCTCCGCCGCTACGCCGCGCGCCCCAACAAACCCGTCACACTCAAGCTCGTGGACTGGGCCGACGAAGAAGGCGCGCGCTTCGGCCGCAGCCTCGTCGGCTCCTCCGCCGCAGGCGGCTCGCTAAACATCGAGGACATCCGCAATCTGAAAGACCGCGAAGGCATCACCCAAGCCGAGGCCCTCAAGGATTGCGGGGTGAACATTGACCGCATGCTCGATGCCCACAAAGAACTCAAACAAATCAACGCCAAGGCCTATCTCGAACTGCACATCGAACAGGGCCCCGTGTTGGAATCCATGCAAAAACCCACCGGCGTCGTCCTCGGAACCTTCGGAGTCGAACGGCATACCCTGAAATTCACCGGCCAGGCCGCGCACTCCGGATCCACGCCCATCCCGATGCGGCGCGATGCCTTCCTCGCCGCCGCGCAATTCGCTCTCGCCGTGCGCGAAATCGGACTCAAATACTCCAAGCCCGGCGCCAACGTCGTCTGCACCTGCGGCATCGTCAAAGTCGAGCCCTGCATCGTCACCGCCGTGCCCGGCGTTTGCGAAATCTCCATTGATCAACGCGCGCTCAATGCGGACGTTCTCGCCAACATGCTCAAAGAGGCTAAAGAGGCGGCAACCAAAGCCGCGCAGGACAACAACGTCGCGCTCGAGTGGAAAAAACTTTGGACCATCGAACCGCGCCCCTTCGACCCCAAACTCATCGCCCTCGCCGAGGATGCCGTGCGCGAAATCACCGGCGACGCCCCCAAACTCCCCTCCGGCCCGCTCCACGACAGCGCCGAAATGGTTCCCCACATGCCCGTCATCATGATGTTCGCCTATTCCTCGCGCGGCCTCAGCCACTGCAAGGAAGAGGACACCCCCATCGAACACCTCGACCAAACACTGCAGGCCTTTCTCCTTCTTGCCGACAAGTGCCTTGCCAACGTCGCCGCGGGATAAACGGCAAAATCCAACTCCCAGAAAACAAAAACGCCGCGGCGCAAAGCGCCGCGGCGTTTCTGGTTTAATTGCTACAACTCGGTTTAGTAGCGATCGCGGCGACCGCCGCCGAATCCGCCACCGCCACCGAAGCCACCGCGACCACCGCGGTCACCACCACGAGGGCGGTCTTCGCGAGGGCGATCTTCACGCGGACGGGCTTCATTGACCGTCAACGCGCGACCATCCAGGTCCTGGCCGTTCAACGCCGAAATCGCCTTTTGGGCGTCGGCCGGAGAGGCCATCTCGACGAACGCAAATCCGCGGGACTTGCCCGTGAACTTGTCCATGATCAAGCTGCAGCTCGTGACGCTGCCCTGACCCTCGAACAAACGGCGGAGGTCATCTTCGCTCGTGCGGAACGACAGGTTCCCAACGTATAGTTTCGTTGCCATGCTTCTACTTCTCTTATCTTTCTTATCTACCGGGGAGGTTTTCGTGACTGTCCCGACTCGTTCGGGCGAAGGATCATCACCTACCAACTGAAGCGGATGACGGACTGCCTGCCAATTCACTGCTACTCTCGCACTTCGGACAAGCGGGCTATTTAGCAGACGGGTAGCCGAATACAACAACATTCGCAAAAAAAAGAATACCCCTAGGCGCCCGGAACAAGCCGCGAATAATGCGAGCGAAGGTCCGCCAACTCAGCTTCCCGGCGCTCGGGCGACCACGCCAATAGCGGCGCCATCTCCCCCGCAACGGCGCGGCAAACGGACTCCAACGGCGGCTCAAAGGTGCCCAAATCCGTCCGGCGCAGCACCACATCGGCCAGGCGGACAGCCGACTCCCGCTTCACGGCATGGCGAATCTCCGCGCGCAACACGGAGGGCGCATCGTACAGCGTCGCGCCACGATCCGCCACCGCCTCATCCAACACCTCGTTCACCGCTTCGCCATATTGCTCAGCCAAGCGCTCGAATGCGGGAGGCGGCAAACTGATGTTTCGTTCCTGTGCCCGCCGATGCACATCTTCCGGCGAAACCCGCACTGTGGGCACATCGCGCGAGAGCGTGCTCGATCGGCCCAATGCGGCGGCCACCGCACAAGCCGCCCGCTCGCCAACGGTCAGCCCCGTGGTGTATTTGACGCCTTTGACGACAAAGAAGTTCCGCACCGGCCCGAGCGAGATTTCTGAATGCTTGTCCGGCTCGGGCGATCCCTCGCCCGGCGCGGCGGGCTGTACGCCGATGTGAAGCAGGGATATCTGATCCCACCCCAACTGTGCCCCGGGCACCACGCTATTAATTTCGCGAATAAACGATTCAATCGCCGCACGGGCCGGCCGATACTCCGCCGGATCGCCCGCGAAGGGTTCATACACAGTGCCGACCAATGTCCCCCCGCGCCACGGAGCAAAAAACAGATTGCGGCGGCCGCGCTGCACCAGAGCCTCGGTGTCGCGGTGCTCCTGCTCGCTCTCCAACCCAACCCCATACCGACCAAACCACTGCGGACGCACAACCAGATTCCACGCGCCCACCAGCGGCTGTTTCTTGACCTCCACTCGCGCCCACCGCTCCCACCACGGCCCCGCAGTATTCAACACCGCGCGCGCGCGAATCGCGAAAGACGCATCGCTCAGCCCATCGCGCGCCTCAACGCCCGTCGCTGCGCCTCCCTCCACAATCAACCGCTCCGCCCTCACATAATTTGCGAGAGTCGCCCCCGCCGCGCGCGCCTCCAGCGCAAACTTTAATGTCAACCGCTCCGTGTTGTGGCACAGCGCATCGTGCCAGACCGCCGCACCGTCGAACGAATCGCGCGGAAGCATCGGCCAAATCGCCGCCGCTTCGCCCGCCGAAAGCACGCGCCCCGCCGGAATACGACTGCCCGAGTGAAGTCCCGCATTTCGATCCAGGGAAACGAGGTCGTTCAGCGCCATCGCCACGCGCAACGCCATCTTGCTGCGCATCCCCACCCCGCGCGTGGGCACGGCGAACGGCTGGGGCCTAACCAAGTTGGGAGCCAAGAGAAGGAAGCGACGCCGCGCGCGGATGGACTCGCGCATCCGCCGCACATTGCCATGCTGCAAATAGCGAAGTCCTCCGTGAATCACCTTCAAACTGTTTGCGGACGTGCCCGAGCCAAAGTCGCCACAATCAACAAGTGCGGTCTTGAGACCCAGTCTCGCCGCCGCCCGCGCGGCGCAAACGCCGTGAATCCCCGCCCCCACGATCAGCAGGTCAAAGGTCTCATCCGCCAACAATTTGAGGTCACTGCGCATCCGACTCCGATTCTTACAGACGTTGGAAGCCGATGCCGACTGTTTTTTCAACCGTTGGAAGTCTCCGACTCCGCGATCGCGAAATCTCGCTCCCAACACTCTCCGCTTTCAGTGCGCAGCGTGCTCGCCTTCCTCGCAGAGGCAGGCGTATTCCGGCCGCTCGCACTCCCCGCACAATTCGGCGTGGTAGACGATGCGAAAGTTGCGGGGCTTCTCGCCAGGCGCTCGCGCAATTTGGATGATCACGGTGTAGCCGTCTCCCTCCGGCAAAGGCGCTGTGGAAACCAACACATCCCCGCGCGCTTCAAACTGCAGGTTCGTCTTGCCCGACTCGGCCGCGGCAATGCAAACCGCAACGCGACCACCCACCGCTTCGACCTGGTGCGCTTCATCCAGGAATCGCAACTCCACATGCCGATCCGCCGTGACGAAGAATTCCGCGTGCACCTCCCCGCCCTCCAACAGCCGGCCACCACGCAACTCCTCCGCCCACCCAGCCGCCGCGATCCCGGCGAGCAGCAACACTCCAAGCATCCCTATTCGTTTCATTTCGGCTCCTCTCTCTGTTCAGTCCGCTGCTCCACCCACCGATACAACGTAGGCAACAAGATCAGCGTCAAAAAGGTGGAGGTCAGAATGCCTCCAATCACAACCGTCGCCAGCGGCCGCTGAACCTCCGCGCCCGCGCCCTGCGCCAGCGCCATCGGCAAAAACCCAAAACTCGCCACCAGCGCAGTCATCAGCACCGGACGCAGCCGCGCCAGCGCGCCCTCAGCCACCGCCTCTTGCACGCTCCGCCCGCGCTGACGGAGTTGGTTGAAACAGGTAATCATCACGACGCCGTTCAGCACCGCAACGCCACTCAGCGCAATAAACCCAACAGCGGCAGAAATGCTGAACGGCATCCCGCGCAGCCACAGCGAAATGATCCCGCCCGTCGCCGCGAGCGGAATCCCCGTATAGACCACGAGCGCCTGCCGAATGCTCTTGAAGGCGAAGAAGATCAAAATGAAAATCACCAGCAACGCCGCCGGCACAATCACCGCCAGCCGCGCGCGCGCCTCCTGCAGATTCTTGAAAGCGCCGCCAAATTCGATGAAATAGCCCGGCGGCAATTCGATGGACTCGGCCACGCGAGCCCGCGCCTCCTCGACGAAGCCCTCCACATCGCGCCCGCGCAGATTCACCATAATCGCAGCCCGACGCCTCGCCGACTCGCGCACAATCGTGCTGACTCGCTCCTCCATCGCAAACTCCGCCACCTGCCCGAGCCGCAGCAATCCTCCATCCTCCGTGCGCAACGGAAGCTCCTTCATCACCTCAATGCGATTGCGCGCGTCCTCGGCCAATCGAACGACGATAGGCGCACGGCGATCTCCTTCAATCAACAACCCCACCTCCTCGCCCGCGAGCGCATGCTCAACCACACTGTTGATCTCCGCCGCGTGCAAGTTGTAGTGCGTCATCGCATCGCGATGCGGCGCAATCTCCAACACCGGCGAGCGGCCCAGCGCATCGAGTTCCACATCTGCCGCCCCCGGAATCTTCTCCAGCAGCTCGCGCACCTCGCCCGCGATCCGCTCAATGATGGCATAATCCTCGCCAAAGACCTTCACCGAAATGTCCGCGCGCGTGCCTTCCAGGATTTCATTGAACCGCATTTCAATCGGCTGAGAAAACAGATACGCTTGCCCCGGCGCTCGCGCGCTCAGCTCGCGGCTCATCAAATCGGCCAGCGCGTCTTTGCTGATGGGTCGCCCATTCACTTTCCGCCACGTCTCGCGCGGCTTCAGAAAGATGTAGGAATCGGCCACGTTCACGCCCATCGGATCCGTCGCCACTTCCGAGGTGCCAATGCGCGAGAAGGTGTGCGACACCTCGGGGAATGCATCCAGCAAAATGCGCTCCGCCTTCCGCTGCATTTCAATCGAGGCGTCGAGGCCGATGCTCGTGGTGCGAATCATGTGCGTGGCAAACGATCCCTCATCGAGCTGCGGAACAAACTCAGCGCCCAGCTTCTGAAAGATCGAACCCGACCAGGCAAAGATGGCGATTGCCCCCACCACCACCAGCCAGCGCAAACGGAAAGCCGCGCGCAGCGCGGGCGCGTAGAGCCGCTTGGAAAGACCGATGAAGAAACCATCCGATTCGCGAATGCGTCCACCGAGGAAAAAGGAGCACAACACAGGCATCAAGGTCAGCGAAAGTAGCAGCGCGCCCACCAACGCCATCATCACCGTCAGCCCCATGGGGCGAAACATCTTCCCCTCAATCCCCGTGAGCGCGAGAATTGGCAGATAGACAATCGTGATGATCAACACACCGAAGAAGGTCGGCGTCCCCACTTCCACGCATGCATCGCGCACGGTGTCGAGCCGCTCTCGCTTCGTCAAAATGCGCCCGCACTCCCGCTGGCGCAACCCGAGGCGGCGCACGGTGTTTTCAACCATCACAACAGCGCCATCAATAATGAGGCCAAAGTCCACAGCCCCGAGGCTCATCAAATTGCCGGAGATCCCGCCCTTCAACATCCCCGTGATGGCGAACAGAAAGGACAGCGGAATCGCCAGAGAAACAATCAGCGCCGCGCGATAGTTTCCGAGCAACAAGAACAAGATCACCATCACGAGAATCGCGCCCTCGGCAAGATTCTTTTCCACTGTCGCAATCGTGCGATCCACCAGGGCGGTCCGATCATAGCCCGTGACCAGTTCCACGCCCTCGGGCATACGCTCCCGCAATTCATCCAGCGCCGCGGCGACACGCCGCGCTACGACGCGACTGTTTTCGCCCGCCAACATCATCGTCGAACCCAGCACGCACTCTTCGCCGTTCCACGTCGAAGCGCCGCTGCGCACACTTGAGCCAATGCCCACCTCCGCGACATCGCTCACGCGAATGGGTTCGCTGCCCGCGCGAAATTTAATCGGAAGCGCCTCGATCTCGGCCAGGCTCCGAACGCGCCCCATCGTGCGAATCGCGATCTGCTCGCCGCCCATCTGCACGGTGCCGCCACCCGCATTCTCGACGTTTTCCGCCACGATGTCCGCCAGATCGGAAACGGTGATCCCCACACTCAACAGCCGCTCCGGCTTGGGCATGACGACAATCTGCCTTTCATAGCCACCGGAGGTGTTGACCTCCGCAATGCCGGGCACCGCGCGAAGGCGCGGCTTCACCACATATTCCTGAATCTGCGTCAACTCCATCAACTGCGCGTGGCGCGTAGCGGGCCTATTCGTCGCCTCAGACGCATACTCGACGGTGTAGTAGAAGACCTCGCCCAGGCCCGTCGAGATTGGCGCCAGCTTGGGTGTGAGCCCGGCGGGCAGCGACCCGGCCGCATTGAGAAGCCGCTCGCTGACGAGTTGCCGCGCGCGATAGATGTCAACTCCATCCTCGAATATAAGCGTCACCTGAGAGAGCCCAAACTTCGACAGCGAGCGAAGCTCAACCATCCCCGGCACCCCGGCCAACTCAATCTCGAGCGGGAAGGTGACGAGCTGTTCAATCTCTTCCGGCGCGAGCGCCGGCACCTCCGTGTTCACCTGAACCTGAATGTTGGTGATGTCGGGTACGGCATCAATCGGGAGGCGAAGCGCCGAGACAATTCCCGCCACCAACAGCGCCAACGCGACCAGAATGACAAAGGGCCGCTGCTTCAACGAAACTTCAATGAGTGCTTTGATCATGAGAAAATCCTTTAGTGGCTGTGCCCGCCGCCCTTCGTGGCGCGCAGTTCGATCAGATAGAGCGATTCAACCGGACCTACGACGACCTGATCACCGTCATACAACCCATCGCGAATCGAAACCCATCCCTCGCTCCGCGCACCCAACTTCACCGGCGTGCGAAGGAAGGCGTCGCCATTGACGACATACGCCACGGCGCCATAGGCGGTGTTCAGAACCGCAGACTCGGGAATCCTCAAGGCCGCGGTCTTTCCGACTGCTTTCAGCTCGATGCGAACAAAGTCGCCAATCCGCCACTCTCGCTCGCCGCTCGGCAACTGGATCAACACCTCAACACGGCCATCGCGCAACGCTGCCGCTCGATCCACACGCACAACGCGACCGGTCACGCGCGCAAGACCGTCCACCGCGACCTTCGCGCCGGGCGCGACGTGCTTGCGCAACTCGCTCGAAATCCAGCCGCTGGCATAGGCATAGCCCGTCGGCTCCAGCACGCTCGCAGATTCTTCGGACGCCTCGCGGTACACCTGCGCGCTCACCTCAATCTCAAGAGGCTCCGAACGCTCTTCCACATCCACCACTTGGAGCCCCAGTCCAGAGAGCAGCTCGGCATCGAGCACGACCCCCCGCCCCTCTTTGAACGTCGCTTCGGCGCGCGCCATCAGCGCCACGCCAAGAGCCAGCGCTGCCCACGCGCCAAACACAACGAGCCGCTTCATGGTTCACCGCCTTGCTGAACTTCACCAAGCGCCCACGTCAATTCGGCCTCCCGCGTCAGCGCATTCAACAGCGCCTCGTGCCGCAGTTGCTGCACGGCCAAATACTCGCGCTGCATTTCCAGAAACAACGAAACCGGAATCGCCCCTAACCGATACTGCCGGTCCGCCAGCTCCGCTGCGTCGCGAAGCGCCTCGACGCGCTCCGCCGGCATCGCGTTTGCCTGCTGAACCGCCAACTCATAGAGACGCCGCAACCGCGCGACATCGGCCAACACAGTCATTCGCTCCGCCTTCCAAGCCGCCTCTGCCTCCGCGCGCCGCTCGGCGAGTGGGCCGCGACGCGCCCTTCGATTCGCGAGCGGAACCGAAACCGCCACGCCCACAACACTCTCAACGTCGCCCGCCTCCTCGCGGGAATAGTACGGACCCACCTGGAGATCGGGACTCGCCTCGTAGGTGCTCAGCGCAACTGCTTGTGTCGCCCGCTCGACTTCGGCCCACCGCTTCAAGACATTGGGATTCCGCTCGACGGCAGCCTCAAGAGAATCGAACTCCCAAGGCTTCGGCGACACAACCAACTCGTCCGAAAGATCGAGCGCAGCAGAAGGTTCGCGACCGAGCAGGACATTGATCGCCGCGCGCGCGATGTCGCGCTCCGCCTCGCGATCCCGCGCCACCTTCTGAAGCGCGA
>JAMLJG010000002.1 GCA_023953695.1 Kiritimatiellia bacterium | reverse complement strand
ACCCTATTCTTCGTTTATTCCTGCCGCTGTTCAGCAATACATGGACGGCGCCTTGCCGCATGCGGGTTTGAGCACGAGTTGGAGTGGAAGTTTGATCGAACAGCTCGATCGCTGCGAGCGAGAGGGGCTGTGCTACGATCACTATAAAGGTTGGAAAGAGTCCTTGCGGGAACTGGCTCAGGCGCGAACCGCACTTGGGAATCCGCGCATCGAGTTCACCGCGTTTGGATTCTTCCACCCGTTGATGGCGTTGATTCCGTCGCGGAACGTGGTTCGTCAATTGGCGGATCACCGCTCGATCGTGCGCGACACGTTTGGCGTTGAGCCCGGCACGGTTCTCTTTCCACCGGAGACCGCGTTTCACGTTCGGATGATCCCCGCGCTCAAGGAAGCGGGCATTGAGGCGGTGATCTACGACAGCATCCATCGCTCGCGCGCGTGCAAGAATTATCCCTACGACGGGATTCAGGAAGGCATGCTGCCGCCGAATCCGGCGGAGCAGGAGAATCCCGAAGTGGGGGACTGGCTCTCGCTGCAGAACGTGTGGGCGGCCTCGAAGATCAGTCCGTCTCTTTTGCGCCCTGAATACATTCGCTACGAAGATCCCGATGGGAAGATTCACACGATTCTCGGCATTCCCGCAGAGCGCTATCTCGGCAACGAGGATGCGCGCGGTGGATTCGGTGCGCTTCAATATCCGACTGTCTTCAATCAGCTCTACGAGAACATCCTTCAGCAGGGCACATTCGACCCCCAGCATCCGCCTTTCTTCATCCTGCATTCCGACGGCGACAATTATGGTGGCGGCTCCGATGGCTACTATCGGCATAACACGGGCCAGCTCGTGAAGTGGCTGCAGGAGGATCCGCGCTTCGAGCTGATGACGATTCGCGACTATCTGCAACAATTTCCGCCGGATCCGAAAAACGCCGTTCACGTTGAGCCGGGCTCGTGGAGCGGCGCTGACAACGGCGATCCGCAGTTTGCAAAATGGTTTAGTCGCTATCGCGATCCCTATTCGCCCGATCTCAATTCCTGGGCTGTGTTGACGGCCTTGCAGAACGCCGTTCACAGCATTGAGGATGCGAAGCCGGACGCGCCGGGACTCGACGCCGCCCGCCGCCTGATGCTGACGGCGGAGACCTCGTGCTATTGGTATTGGACGGGTCAGGATGTCTGGGATGCGCAGGTGACAGAGGCCGCCAACCAAGCGCTTTCGCTCATTCGCGGTGCGTTGGATGCCCTCGTGCAGGTCGGTCGCGATGTGACGGGACCGACAATTTTCCCGCCGTGGATCCTTCCCGAGAATCCCGGCGGAAAGATGTGGGGATCGGGCTCGCTGTGGGACGCGCCGCGAGACGCAACGCTTCACACTTTCATCCACGATGTTTCCGGCGTCCGCTCGGCGCGCCTCGTGTGGCGAGTGGGCGGAAAGGAAGCGGCGATGGAGTTGACGGATCGTGGCGCGTATCCGAGTCGCACGAACCCCTCCGCCACGGCCCATCTTTTCACATGCGAGTTGCCGCCTGGCGCTGGGGACATCCGCTATTTTATCGAGGCCGAAGATGCGCGGGGCAATCGCAGCCGCTCATCCCTCGAACGCGTCTTCCTTGCCTGATCTTTTTCGCGGCATCATTTCCGATCGCGCGGTTGCGCAGAGGAATCATGCCTGTGTTTTTCGCGAGACGTGTAGGCAGGGTAGATAGCGACGGCGATACCAGACAAAGCCGAGGAGATCGAAGGCTGTTCGGGGCAAGCGCGAGAGGTTGGTGTATTTCGACGTTCCGGCTGGGCGCGGTCGGTGGTCCACGGGTATTTCTTCGATTCGGCGATTGTGCAGGTGGAAGTAGGCCGCCATGAAGCGATGCGCGCCGTTGATGGGGGGGAGGTCAGTGCGGCATTCGCGTTTGAACGCTTTGAGGCTGCAGCCCGTGTCGCGAAGTCCATCGCGCGTGACGCGATTGCGAATGGCGTTTCCAATTCTTGACCCAATCCGACGCGACCATGTGTCGCGTCGCTTCGCTCGGTATCCGCACACGACATCTACTGGACCGACTCGCTCGACCAGGCGCGGAATATCAGCGGGATTGTTCTGCCGGTCCCCGTCCATTGTTACGAGGACATCGCCCTGCGCCTCAGCCAAGCCCATCAGCATCGCAGCCGACTGCCCGCGATTTTGATCCGAGCGGATGCCGCGGATGCAAGGAAATCGTTTGGCGGCTTCTCCGATGCGTTGCCAAGTCTGATCGCGACTCCCATCATCCACAAAGAGTACTTCAAAGGAGGTCGTGCTGCGACTCAAGGCTGCACACTCCTCTGCCAGTGGGAGAATGTTGTCTTCTTCGTTGTAGACGGGAATGACGACGGAGAAGTTCATGGATATTTGGGGGGATCAACGCACGAAGAGGGGGGCTCGTCAAGGCGCGAGGCGCGAGGCTTCCTTCCGCGCGAAATCTTGATCCTCCGCGCTGAGGATTTCGAGTTTGATCTCCACACGTTTTCCTGCTGGCGATTCCAGCGTTACGGTCTCCGACGTGGCGGCGATGAGCTTGGCTTGAATGGTCTTGCCGCGCATATCCGTCCATGTGCGGAAGGGGCCCAGGGGGGCACTCGATTCGCTAGCGCTCTCAGTTGGAACGGTTGTGCCCGCGGGTGGCGCCTCGAAGAAGAACTCGCGGGTTTGCGCGTTGAAGCGGGCCCGATAGGTTCCGTTAAGCCGCGTGGCGATTTGGACATCCGATCCTTTTCGGTCCATCGTTGTCTTGTAAGGCAAGCGATCGAGATTGTCGTAGGCTTGTCCCCAGAAGACCTTGCCGTCGCGATCGGCGACCAGGCGCAGGGCACCGTCATTCACGTGGGTGAAGTTGATGAAGCCCTCCCAATGAACCGGACCGACTTGTCGTAAAGATGCAGAGAAGGGCTTGCCCGTTCCGTCCTCGCCCAACAAGCGGACTGACGCGAAATGCACATTCTCGACAACCGGCGGTGGGGCTGCGGGCGCTGCTTCGGGGGTGGAGCGCTCATCCAGCGCGGGCCGCGGCGGGCCGGGCCCCACCTTGCGGACGAAGACTTGAGCGCTGTAGGGCGGGAGCGAAATGGTCGTTCGGTGGGTTCCACTGCGCAGAGCGACGGGCCCCTCGTCTTCGCGAGTGTCGCCCCCGTAGCGGGTCCAATCGGTATTGATCTTCGTGATCCATGGGCCAGCAGAGGGGAAGAGGATGGGGATGTCGGTCTGGGGTTGCGCGGTGAAGTTGATCGCGATGACCATGCGCTCGTTCGCGGAGCGCTCATGCCAGCGCCAATAGACCATCACCTTCTTGGTCTCATCCATCAGTTGAATGTCAATGCCGCTGCCCGTCAGCGCATTGCCCACGCCATCGAGATTGCGGCGCAGTCGGATCAGATCGCGGTTGAGCGCCACGAGACCTGCGAAGCGCTGGCGCTTGCCCCAATCGAGGATGCGGTCCTCATGGAACGGACCGCTTTCCAAAAACTCATTTCCCATGAAGAGGAGGGGAATGCCGGGAGCGGTCAGGGTGAGGAGCGCGCCGATGCCACTCATTTGGCGCGCCTTAATGCTGCCGGGATTTGCGGGGTCAATATCCGACGCGAATCGCGTTTGACCATTCAGTTTTCCGGCTTCGTCGTGGTTGTCCACATAGATCACGCGCGGCATGGAGGATTGGGCTTTGAGCGCGCGCCCGATCGTAGCCAAGTTGCGTTGATCATCCGCCTTCTTGAGTTCCGGCATCACCGTGTTGTGAAAGCCGTAATCCCACGAGGCGTGAAAATTGCCGATGCCCAGCGAGTCTTCTGCGATGCTGAAGACGTTGGTGTGGCGCTTCTTGATCTCCGTGTTGATGTCCTCAAGCATCTTTGCGCCTGCGGGGATGGGGTTGCGCCCGTCGTTGTAGGCGCGGATGTTGACCGTCGAGTCCCAGCGGAAGCCGTCCACGCGATATTCCTCCAGCCACATCATCGCGTTGTCGCGGATGTAGCGGCGGACCATTTTCTCGTCGAAACGCGGCCGCGGTCCCCACGGCGTTTTATCGAGACCGGGTTGATCGTAGAAATAGATGCCGCCCGAGTTGGGCTGTCCGGTTCCATCAAATTGGAGGAGCGAAGCCTTCACTTGGTCGTAGTGGTTGTGGACGATGTCCAAATGCACCGCGATTCCCCGCTTGTGACATTCGCGGACGAACGCCTTGAACGCCTCGGGACCGCCATAGGCCTGCTCGACGGAAAACGGATCGCTCGGGTTATAGCCCCAGCTATGGTTGCCCGCAAATTCGTGGATGGGCAGCAGCTCGACCACGTTGATCCCCAGCTCCTGCAAATAGTCGAGTCGCTTGATCGCGTCGGCGAACGTGCCGAGCTTTCCATCGCGCGGATCGGGGTCATTGAATGCGCCAACGTGCATTTCATAGATCACCAACTCATTGAGCGGATACGTGGGAGCCTTGTCGTCCTTCCAGTCGAAATCGCGCGGTGAATAAAAGAGCGAAGCCTGGCCATCCGGCGTAGTCGCGCGCGCATACGGATCGCGCCGTTGCAAGGAGTCATTGATGAGAAAGCGATAGCTCCCCCTGGGTATGCTCCGCTTGAGAAAGGTGGACCAGATGCCGCTATTGCCTTCGGGCGCGAGTTTCTCGGAGCCCATGCCGTGCCAGTTGTTGAAATCGCCCACCAACGATACGCTCTTGGCGTTCGGCGCCCACACGCGAACGCGCGTGCCACCTTGCTCGCTCGTGATGCCCATGGCGGGATCCACCTGCTGCGCACGCGCCGCGGTTCCCAAGAGGAGAAAAATCGTCAGAAGCCTATAAAACATCGCCTCCATCCTGTCTTTCGCGCGTGAGCGAGTCAATCGCACTCTCGCAAGAAAATGCGCGAGAGCGCCTGCCGCCCTGCGCGCGAGGGCAGCATCACAGAAATGATTGAAACCCCGGCATCGGGCACGTACTATCCGGCCCCTTGTGTGACTGGCTTCCAGGCGCGCCAATGAGGCGACTTCGATTTCCAAGCCTTGGAAGTCCACAAGAACGGTTTTTCCAATCGTTGGAAATGGAGTGGTGAGAAAATGATGCGGACACATACCTGTGGCGAATTGCGACCCGAGCATGCGGGCCAAACGGTCAACCTCTGCGGTTGGGCGGATACGGTGCGCGACCACGGCGGCCTGATCTTCATTGATCTGCGCGATCGCTATGGCCTGACGCAGGTGACCTTTGACCCGCACGATTCGCAGGCGGCGTGGGACGCCGCCCAAGCTGCGCGCGGCGAGTTTGTGTTGCGCGTGACGGGGGTTGTTCAGCCGCGTCCGGCTGAGATGGTTAACTCGAAGCTCGCCACCGGCGGAATCGAGATTCGCGGGACCGCTATCGAGGTGCTCAATCGCGCGTTGCCGCCGCCATTCCCGCTGGAAGATGCGAAGGCCGCAAAGGTTTCGGAAGACCTGCGCTTGACCTATCGCTATCTCGATTTACGGCGCGCGCAAATGCAGCGCAGTCTCGTGCTGCGCCACAAGATTTCGCAAGCCATCCGCAACTATCTCGACAGCCAGCGCTTCATCGAAGTCGAGACGCCGATTCTCACCAAGAGCACGCCCGAAGGCGCGCGCGACTATCTCGTGCCGAGCCGCGTGAACCCCGGCTGCTTCTATGCGCTGCCGCAATCGCCTCAGCAATACAAGCAGCTCTGCATGGTCGCAGGACTCGATCGCTATTTCCAGATTGCGCGCTGTTTCCGCGATGAAGATTTGCGCGCCGACCGGCAGCCCGAGTTCACGCAAGTGGACTTGGAAATGTCCTTCCTCACTGCCGAAGATATCTATTCGTTGATTGACGGGCTCCTCGCCGATGTGATGGAAGCCTCCGGCCATCCGCGCCCCGCGCTGCCGCTGCCGCGCATGCCATTCAGCGAGGCAATGGGCCGCTACGGGTCCGACAAGCCCGACACGCGCTTCGGTATGCTGCTCACCGACCTGAGCGACCTCTTCACCGGAACGCAGTTCAAAGTCTTTGCCACCGTGTTGGGGCAGGGCGGCGTGGTGAAGGCGATCAACGCCAAGACCCTCGCCGGCGCGTCGCAAGGCACGATTGACGCGTGGACAACGCTCGCGAAAGAAGCGGGCCTCGGCGGGCTGGCCTATATTCGCGTTCAGCCAGACGGCTCGTGGAAATCGCCCATCGTCAAGTTCTTCAGCGACGCGGAGAAGGCGGGGCTGCAAGAGCGCCTCGATATGCAGCCGGGAGACCTCATTCTCTTTGCGGCGGACAAAGTAGACGTGGCCAATCTCGCGCTCGGCCGCTTGCGACTCCTCGCTGGCGAGGAAGCCAAGCTCATCCCCGAGGGCGTCTTCGCCTTCACCTGGGTCACCGATTTCCCACTCTTTGAGCGCAATGCCGATGGCGGTTTGACCTCCGTCAACCACCCGTTCACCGCGCCGCACCCGGACGATGTGCCTTTGATCGAGACCGCGCCGCTGAAGGCCCGCGCGTTGGCCTACGATGTGATCTTGAACGGCGTCGAGCTCGGCGGCGGAAGCATTCGTATTCACGATTCGGAGTTGCAAGCCCGCGCCTTCCGCGCGCTTGGTTTGAGCGATGAAAAGATCAAGACGATGTTTGGGCACATGATTGACGCCTTCAAGTTCGGGGCGCCTCCGCACGGTGGCCTCGCGCTCGGTCTCGACCGCCTCGTCATGTTGATGGTCGGCGCGGACAGCATTCGCGATGTGTTGGCGTTTCCGAAGACCCAGAAGGCCATGGACTTGATGATGAACGCGCCGGACAAAGTGGACGCGCGCCAACTTCGCGATATCTGGATTCAGCTCGACTTGCCCGCTGCGGATGAGGAAGCCTAGCTGCGCGCTCGGCTCGCGCGATCTTTAGCGCATTGCGCGAGTGCGCTTGACAGCGCGTGCGGTTCCCGGCATGGAGTGGCGCATGAACCTTTGGGCGTGGCTATATGGATTGAGGGGCGTCGCGCGCGGCTTGTCGGAAGCGCAGGCGGCGCCGGATCCCATTGAGCAATTCGTGCGGTGGTTCGCGGCGGCAAAGCGCGCGCGCATCTATCAGCCGAATGCCTTTTCTCTTTCGACGTGCGCCGAAGGACGACCCTCCTCGCGGATGCTCCTTCTCAAGGGATTCGATGCGCGGGGCTTTGTCTTCTTCACAAATTATGAGAGCCGCAAGGGCCGAGAGTTGGCCCAGAATCCCGTCGCTGCGATGTTGTTTTTTTGGAGCGAGCTGCACCGGCAAGTGCGGATCGAGGGAGCGCTCGAAAAAGTGAGCGTTGAGGAATCTACGCGCTATTTCCACTCCCGCCCGCGCGGCAGCCAGCTCGGCGCTTGGGCCTCGAAACAAAGTTCGCCGCTCGATCGCCGTGAAACGCTGATGGCTCGCGAGCGAGAACTTGAAGCGCGCAATCTCGGGCAAGAAGTGCCGCTGCCTCCGTTTTGGGGCGGTTTCCGACTCGCTCCGCAGCGCATCGAGTTTTGGCAGGGGCGTCCGTATCGCCTTCACGACCGCTTGGTATACGAGCACATCGGCACAGGCTGGGAGCGGCAGCGCCTCTATCCTTGAAGGCGGGCAGCTTCGGCGCGCGCGTCAGAGGATCTTGAATTTCGGCAAGTCCTGAATATCCACGGAGCCAGCGAGGCGTCCGGCATCATCCAGAACCACCAAGTCATCAATGTTGTGCTTCTCGAAGATCGCGAGCACGTCCACGGCGAGTTGATTTGTGCGAATCGAGATGGGCGAAGTCGTCATGAAGCCGTCAATCACCTGATTGGAGAGATCGGGCGTGTCAATGTGTCGCCGCAGATCGCCATCGGTGAAAATGCCCGCCATGGTTTGGTCCTCGTTTAGAACCACGACGGATCCGGAACGCGCCTCAGACATGGCGATGACCGCCTCCTTGATGCGCGTGCCGCGCGGAACCGTCGCGAGACGCGAGCCCGTGCGCATGATGTCCTCCACGCGGAGCAGCAGCGTTCGCCCGATGGCGCCCGCGGGGTGAAGCTTCGCATAATCCTCCTTGCGGAAGCCCCGCGCATCGAGGAGAACCATTGCGAGCGCGTCTCCCAACGCGAGGGTTGCCGTGGTGCTGGCGGTTGGCGCCATGTTGAAGGGACAGGCCTCCGCGTCCACCGCCGCGAGAATCACCTCATCGCTGTGCCGCGCGAGGGAGTTTTCATTGGAACAGGTGAGGGCGATGATCGCTACATTGGCGCGCCGAAGGGCGGGGATGAGATTGGTCAGCTCTTCCGACTCTCCGCTGTAGCTCAACGCAAGCACGACATCACCATCCGCGAGAATGCCGAGTTCGCCATGCATCGCATCGGATGGGTGGAGGAAAACAGCAGGGCTCCCCGTGCTCGTCAGCGTCGCAGCGATCTTCTGGCCGATCGGGATGTTCTTCCCAACGCCCGTCACCACGATCTTGTGCCCGCCATTGAGCGCGGCCAAAATGCGATCTATAGAACGTGTGAAACCCCCGTCGAGAGAGGCCCGCACCTTGCGGAGTCCATCCATCTCGACATCCAAGACCTCGCGCGCTCGTTTCAAATAGTTTTCTGTCAAAGCTTCGACTCCGGTTGCCAGTGCCCGCAAAGAATAGCTCGACCGCCTTCCAACGTCTCCAACAATTCTCGGAAGCGAATATCGAGATTATCACCTAAAAAGTTATTCAGACGGCTTGCAATGAATATATTGCTTTGTAAAATCGCCCGATATTAGGGGTGTGGAGCGTAGATATTATTAGAATACCTATTGGCTATGAGAGGGCCCATGATGATGGGTGTTTCTGTAAAGAATTGGTCCAAAACGGCTCTGTGGAGCGGCATACTTATTCTGCTGGCGATCGCCTTGCGCTGCACGTGGTTTTACATCAGTGTGAACCATCTTCCTGGTTATGACGACGAGTGCAAAATTGCAATTCAGGCGGACGATATTGCGCATGGGCGCTCGTTTCCACTCCTGATTTTGGCCTCGCCCTATATTTTTCCGCTGGATGCCTATTTAATGGCCATGACGACTCATATCTTGCCGCGCGGCGAAGTGGGTATTCGGACGATAGCACTTTTGCAAGGTTTGGTTGCGCTGTTGGTGTTCTTGCAAATTCTTCGGATGGGTGGCGATTGGCGCAGCGTGTGGCCGGGTGTATTGCTGGTGCTGTTCCCGTCGGCCTATTGGCTGATGTTGCAGTGCGCGACGCTGTTGCCGGGGTATCCGCCAATGCTTCTGTTGGGCCCTCTGTCCATTTGGTTGAGTTTGAGGCGACCGCAAAAGACGGCTGGGGTTGCGCTTACTACAGCGGGCGCTGGTGCTGCGAGCGCATTGGCGTGCAGTGGATCTATGCTGTCGCTGTCCTTCCTAGTGTGTGCGGCCGCAGCGTCGCTATTGCAACGCCGCTGGATTCACACGGTTGTCGCGATTGCGTGCTTTGGCGGCGCAGCGTGGTTGGGATTGCTTCCGCACAGAGCGGCGGAGCGCGAATATGCGGGGGCATTCAGCGCCGTGCAAGGGACGGTGAGCGTTGAGAAAGCTGTGCGTACGCTGGAGCACTCTTTGTTGGAAGCTGCCTTGCCGCATGCGATGGGGCTAGGCGCTCCATTTTTTCCGGATACGGAGCAGCATGTGCAAGGTTACGAGCCTTTGTTCTCATGGATTGGCTGGGCGTGGCTTTTCGCGCTGGGCGCGAGCAGTGTGTGGGCGCTCTGGCGGTTCATTCGAGATTGGATTCGCGCACATCATCCGGTTCTGACGTTCGATCAAGTCTTCATCGCCCTTTCGTGGGCGTCCTTGATTTTGTTTATTTTCAGCGCGCGTTCGCACTCTCGAACCTATCGCTACATTTTGCCGGCCGTGATGTCATGGCCGATGGTTCTCGCAGGGGCCTATGCCTATTCTGGGCGGGCGGTGCGCGTGATCGTGGGAGTGGTTGCGTTGTTTTTTTTGAGTGTCAATGCACACAACACCTACGCGCTTCTTCGCGAGTGGAGCCACCCGGGTTTTGCTGACGGATTGGCAATCTATGACCAAAAGCCGGCGATTGATTATCTCAAAGCGCGCGAGATTCACCACGCCTATGCGACGTATGAAGATGCGTATCGAATCACCTACGCAACCGGAGGCGAGATTTTATGTGGCCAGCCCTATAACGAGCGTTTTCCGAGCTGGCGCGCCCCGTATGCAGATGAGCTAATGGAAGCGACAAATGTGGCCTATATCTTGACGACAACGGGCCGTTTTCCCGCCGTTTGGATGGAGAACGATTGCGCAGGCCTCGGTGTCAGCTATCGCCGCGAGAGGCGCGGACATTATTGGATCTATACGGATTTCAGGCGCAGTGGCTATCCGCCGGAACGCAAACTGGATCCTTCGCTGATGACATTGAGCGCAACGCACGCGCAAGACATGTTGCCGCGCCTATTGGATGGCGATTCATACACGCGCTATCGCGTGCCGGAGGAGCAGGGCACGGACATGTGGGTTCAAGTTTCGTTTAGCGAGCCGCAATGGGTGAGCAGCATCCTCTTGGATGACACGGCGTCGCGAAGGGATCGCGCGGGTGCGCTGAATTTCGATGCGCGGCTACCGTCAGGCGAGTGGCGATCGCTGCTGCGCGATGTTGCGACGAAAAGCGATGCCTTTGAGTGGATGAATGAACACCCCGTCTATGCGCGGAGCGTTCAAACGTACCGTTTTCCCGCCGTGCTGGCCGACGCCATTCGCATCAGCATTGCTAAGCCGGTGCGCAAACACGAATGGCGAATAAGCGAGCTTGAAGTATTTGGACCGGCCGAGCGGGTGGGGTCGCCCGTGGCCGAATATTCCGCAACGGAAGGTGTGCCGTGAATGTCAGTATCATCATCCCCGTATTCAACGAAGAAGCCGCTATTGGCGCCACATTGGAAGGGCTGATTGCGGCCGGGTGGAACACGCGCGCGGAGATTCTCGTGGTGGACGATGGCTCCGCAGATGCTACGGCGGAGGTGGTGGGGCGTTACCCGGTTCGACTTCTTCGCCACCGCGTAAATCGTGGGTATGGCGCGGCGTTGAAGACGGGTATTCGCGCGGCAAAGACCGATCATGTGTTAATCATGGACAGCGATGGACAGCACACCGCGGAGATGCTGGAAGACATCGTTCGCCAGATGCCGCACTACGATATGGTGATAGGAGATCGCGCCGCAGGCTCGCATCAGGTGAGGTCGCGGAAATTTGGAAAGTGGATCATCCGGGTGGTCGGCGAGTATCTCGTCGAACAAAAATTGCCGGACTACAATTCGGGCCTGCGCTCGTTTGACCGCCAAGCTATCGCAAACTTGCTCCACGTCATGCCGAATGGATTCTCCTTCAGCACGACCTCGACGCTGGCGTTCATCAATTTGGGGCGCACTATTGGAATTGTTCCGATCCAGGCGAAGCCGCGCGTGGGGCGGCCCAGCAACGTGCGCCCCACGCGCGATGGAGCCAAGACATTGATGCTACTCCTGCGCATTGTGATGCTCTTTAATCCGATGAAGATTTTCCTGCCTGCGGCGGGAGTGATGGGTATCTGGGGCCTATCGGTTGCCGTGTACGATATTGTCGTGAGTCACCATGCGCGCGTGTCCAACGGCGCTGTAACCGTAATGGTGTTCGCCATGCTGCTCTTTTTCATCGGTCTATTGGCAGACCAGATATCCATGCTGAATCTGCGGGAGCAGGCGAATGAGGTGTGATCGATCGGAAGGACTGCCGACGTTCTATTTTACACTCGATGTGGAACCCGACTACGCGCGGACGAATCGCCATGCGTTGCTCGATCGCTTGCCCGAACTGCTTTCGTGGCTCCGCGGGGAGGCGGTCCCGTTAACCGCATTTGTGGTGGGTCGCTACTTCGAGGAAGGGCGCGACGCGATTGATCACCTGCTAGACGCTGGCGCCGATGTGGGCGTGCATGGCCATTGGCATCGCGCGGCTGATTTTGGAACGATGTATTCTGCGCACACCGAGGAGATCGAACGCGGCACCGCTGCGTTTCGGCGCCGTGTCGGGCGCGCGCCCAAGGGTTATCGCTCACCGTCCGGCGTCATCAGTCGCGACGATCTCGCGCTCTTGGCGCGACTCAACTATTGCTATGACGCGAGTGTTTTTCCCGTCCGTCGGCCCGGTCGCTATGATTTTTCCCGCGCGCCACGCGCTCCCTTTCGGTGGAAGGACTCGCAGTTGTTGGAGTTGCCGTGCGGATTGTTGACTCGGCGGCTGCCCGCTGGAATGACATTTCTGAATTGGGTGGGCGCTGGGTGGGGTGGGCGCTTGCTCGCTCGGCAAGTCGTTGCGCAGAGAGGGCATCAGATATTCGATGCGCACCTTCACAATCTCTTTCACAGCAGCGCGGCGCTGCGCGAGTTGCCGCTGGGTCTGCGCGGGGCCTATGAGGCGGGGCGCGTGTTTGGCGGATTGAAATGTTTGCAGGCACTTGTTGCGTGGATGCGCAAATCGGGTTGGCGATTCGGGTCGCTGGACGCGTTGGCGGATGAACTGAATCGCGATGCGGGCGCTGTGCCGACGGCCGGGTGGGATGAAGTGATCGTCCGCGCCACCGCGCGCGCCTCAGCCTGAGCCGAGCGAGAACATCGCTTCGAGGTCGTGCTTGGAATACGAGCGAAATGCGATCATCGTTTCGCTCGATAGAATTCCGTCAATCTTGAGCAAGTTCCCTGTAATCAGGTCTGCAAGCGCCTCGTTGTTTTTCGTGCGGACCATCGCGATCAGATCGTAGCGGCCGCTCACCGAATACACCTCGGTGATCCCGGGGCTGGCCGAGAGCCTCTCGGCGACTTCCTGCACCTGTTTCCGATCCACATTCAACGCGACAATTGCCGTAACCATGGGTTCGTCTCCCGTTTCCTTCATCCTAGCCCGAGCTTGCCTTTCTCGCACATAAAAAAGGGAGCGCGACGCAAAATGTGGTGGAGGGGCGGGTTCTGGGTGGGCCCGGGCGCAATGGGCTCCGCGGGTTACCGGTCGCGGGCTGCTATAAAGATTGAGTTGCAGCGCGGAGGCGCAACGCTATCTTTTCGCCCGGAGGATTTAACCGTGCATTGGTTGCTGACTTATCCGGAGAACGGGCCGACGTTGGAAAATTATCGGCGCTGGCTGGCTCGTGACGGTGTGGAGACGACGTGTCTAGATGCTGCCTACTCGCATCCCGGCGATATTTCGCGCTTCGATGCGCTCTTGCTTCCGGGTGGTGGCGATGTGGATCCCGCTTGCTATCGCGCTGAGCGGCATCCGAAGACGGACGGTGTTCTCGAGGCGCGCGACCGCGTGGAATTGCAACTCATTGCGGAGTTCCGGGCCATAGGACGGCCGGTTTTTGGTATTTGCCGCGGCCTCCAGATTCTGAACGTCGCTTGCGGTGGCTCGCTGATTCAGCACGTGCCGGATCAAGTCGCGACTGATGCGGAAGAGCACGTGCGCCCGGCGGGTGAAGATGCGGCTCACACAGTTAGACGAAATTTGCAATCGCGTTTGGGCTCAGTCCTGCACGAAGCGGGCGATTCGAACAGTTCGCATCATCAATCGGTGGATCCGGAGCGTGTGGGAGCGGGACTCCGAATTGCGGCCTGGAGCGGAGAGGGAATTGTCGAGGCGGTGGAATCCATAGACCCTTCCGATCGGCTGTCGGCTGTTCAATGGCATCCGGAGCGAATGGATGTCAATCATCCGGCATCGGCCGCCCTGCGCGCACACTGGTGCCGAATAGTGCGTGGCGCATGAAGCATCCTTCCGGTTGTAAGTGGCGGCTCTGACGGGTACAAGAGCGGGATGTACGTCAAAGGCCAGTTGATCGAGGTTGAAATTGCGGACGCGGGAGAGGGGCATGTTTGTTTCGGCAAAATGCCCGACGGCTTGGCCGTATTCATTGCCGGGATGGTGGCGGTTGGGGATCGTGTCGAAGCCTCGGTTTCCAAGATCAAGAAGAACTATCTTGAAGCGCGCCTGACGCGCGTTCTTTCTCCATCGGCGCTTCGCATAGAACCAGCGTGCCCGCATTTCGGGGTATGCGGGGGCTGCAAATGGCAGCACGTCACCTACTCCGAGCAGTTGCGTGTGAAGCGAAAAATTGTCTCCGATGCGCTGGCGCATCTGGGTGGTTTTGTCGGACACGCAGTTGCGGAGCCCATTCCATCGCCTGACATTTTTGGCTATCGCAACAAACTGGAGTTTTCGTTTGGAGATCGGCGCTACCGACTGCCGGAAGAGATGGAGTTGAGTGAGGCGTCGCTGACGAAACCATCGAACTTTGCGCTGGGTTTCCATTCGCCGGGCCGGTTTGATAAAGTCGTGGATATTGATGCGTGTCTGCTGGGGCCATCGGAGATGAATGAGGCGCTGGCGCTGGTCAAGGCGTTCTGCCGCGAGCGGGGATTGAGCATATACAACACGCGCGAGCACCAGGGTTTTCTGCGCAATCTGGTCGTGCGGAAGGCGCACGCGACGGGCCAGTTCATGGTGTATCTGGTAACGTCTTCTTCTGACGAGCGACAGATGGCCGCGTTGGATCAAGCGTTGGCGGCTCACTTTGGGACACGCCTGACGACATTTGTGAACGGCGTGACTTCTCGCAAGAATACGGTGGCGCGTGGCGATGAAGAGATTGTTATCCGGGGGCCGGGTTTCATCACGGAAAAATTGGGCGCGCTGCAGTTCGCCATATCCCCGACTTCATTCTTCCAAACCAACACGCGCCAGGCCGAGCGGCTGTACGACGAGGCGCTGCGAGTTGCTGCGCCCCGTCCGACGGACATTGTTCACGATTTGTACTGTGGAACGGGCACTATTTCGCTTTGGCTTGCTCCACACTGTCGAGCTGTGGTGGGGTGCGAGTTGGAGGCCTCCTCGCTTCGCGATGCCGAGGCGAACGCGAAGACCAACGGAATTGGGAACGCTCAATTTCTCGCGTTGGACCTGAAGCATTATGCGAAGGCCGTGCGCGAATTGCCTTCCGATATGCGGCCCGACGTGGTGGTGGTGGATCCACCGCGCGCGGGATTGCACCCGGATTTGGTTGCGGAATTGCGATCGCTGCGGCCGGAGCGCATTGTCTATGTGAGTTGCAATCCGGCGAGCTTGGCGCGCGATGCGCAGGCCATTTGTGCCGATGGCGCATACGCACTCGGTCCGGTCCAGCCAGTGGATCTTTTCCCGCACACCGGCCATGTTGAAAGCGTCGCGTCGCTCACTCGCGCGTAGGCTCAGATCGCAACGAGCATGATTTCCGCCTTCGACACTTGGTCAGCGCGGCGGAGTCGTCGAAACATGGCGAGGAGTTCCTGAATGATTGCGCGTTCGCGCGCCTCCTCCTCCGGGATGACGTCGGCCAGATCGTGGAGCGCGACTTCCAGTTCGGCCAGCGCCGTACCACTGGGAATGGTGATCAGAAAGCGAGAGGGGGCGATTTCTGCGAGGCGGAGAAGTCGAATCTTCTTGAGAAAACGGCTGGGCGGAACCACGAGGATGCCCACGCCGGGCGAGACTTCGATCACTTCAATGAGTCGCCGCGGTGGCACATCGTGAGGCAGCGCCAAATCTGTTACGCGAACGATCGCGCGCGCGCGATCGTGATCTATACTGGCCAACTGGTTTAGCGTGCGATCCGGCAGAGTGACCGTCACGGGGTGGCTGGGTTCATGAAACTTGCGCGGGCGTCCACCGGGATGTCGTGTCTTTTGTGTCATGTTGGCTTGTGATATTACGTGATTACTCTTTGGCTAGGCTAGAAATTACGGCGAAACAAGGCAACCCTATTTCTACTGCGGGTGGGTGTTTTAAGGGTTCCGTAGGGCGCGCTCGGCTAGTTTCGTGTGCGCGAGCGCACCTTTCGAGCTGCTGGCTTGCGGGCGCTGGGTTTGCGCATCTTTGCGGGCCGCAAGGCTGGCTTACGGCAGTCGGCGCATTGCCCGAAGAGCGTCAACTCCCGGCGCTCGATGAGAAAACCTTTTGGCGTGCGCACCGGGAATGAGTCGAGCGATGCAGGCAATTTCAGCATGCGGTTGCAGGTGCGACAGAGGAAGTGGCAGCGCTCTTTACTATTCGCGACTTCATAGCGGATCGCGCTGCCCGGAAGTTCGAGTGGCGCCAGATACCCTTCGCTGCAGAGCGAGGAGAGGGTTCGGTAGATGGTGGCGAGTCCCAAATCCGGGATGTGACGTTGGGCGGCCTCAAGGAGTTCCTGTGCGCTCAAGGGGCGATTGGCGCCTTGGAGGACTTTGCGAATGGCGTCGCGCTGTTGGGTATTTCGCTGCATGGTTGGGTGGGTGAGCGGCGGAATAGACCGCAACGGAAGGGTGAGAAGCAATCCTTTTCGCAGTGGTTGCTTGAGTGGTTTGAGAATCTCTGCTACTGGTGTCCAACTAGGTGGAAGGGAAACTTACAGAACTCGTTATCGAGGGGCAGATGCGGATACAGATCCTCTCGCGCACCCTGATCCGCATTGAGGAGCATGGGCCGAAGGGGTTTGAAGATCGCCCTTCCTTCCACATTGAAGCGCGGGAATGGGAGGGGCTCCCTTCGCACTATTCAGAAGAGGGCAATCGCGTTGAGTTAAGGAACGGTGCATTTTGCGTTTCCGCGATGGGTCCTGCGCCATCGCTGGAGAACGTCCGCATTCACTCCGCTGATGGGTTGCTCTTGTTTGACGGCGGGCGCCCGATACCTGCGAAGGTATTTCTGCCGAATCCCGGCGATGCGTCGCCGAGTTGGGCATTTAGCGATTTTCCACGGATCATCCCGCCGCCTTGGGGCGCTTTGCCGCCACCACCCGAACTGCGCGATGCCGTTTCAGGATGGGATTTGGACAACCAAGCGCGCGATGTTTTTGTGTTCCTTCCGGGCGAACGCGGCTATCGGCAACTGGTGGAGGATTTCCTGCGCCTGACGGGCCGAACGCCCATGCTTCCTCTTTGTGCGCTGGGGCTGATAGACAGTCGCTATTATCCCTATCGCCAGAGCGAGGCGCTGGAGGTCATGGATCAGTTTCGTCAGCGCAATGTGCCGTTGGATATTTTTGTTCTGGATACCGATTGGCGTGTCGGCGCGTCGCACGGCTATGGAATCAACACGGCGCTCATTCCCGACATGGAGCAGTTTGTGCGCGATGCTCACGCGCGGGGTGTTCGGATCATGCTGAACGATCATCCTGAACCGCGGCATCCTGTGGCGCTCTCTCCACAAGAGCTCGCCTATCGCTACGAGGGGTTGACCTCGCTCTTGAGGTTGGGCGTGGACTACTGGTGGTTTGATCGCAACTGGCATACCGCACTGGGCGAGCCGGTCCCGGGTCTCTCGAAAGAAGTTTGGGGAATGCGGCTCTATCACGATATTGCGCAAGCCCACCGCCCAGAGGCGCGCGTCCTGGTGATGTCCAATGTCGAAGGCGTGGACAACGGTCACCTGAACGAGCCCTCATCGCCTGCCGCGCACCGCTTTCCGATCTGGTGGACAGGCGACACGCGGGCCTTGTGGATTGATTTGCGGCGCGGGGTTCAGAATGCAGTGAACGGAGGGGTGCGTTCGCTGTTGCCCTACATGAGCGAAGACCTCGGTGGCCATCACGACACGCCTGATCAGGAGCTGTATACGCGATTTGTTCAATATGGCGCATTGTCGCCGATCTGCCGCCTGCACTGCTCTGCGTCGTTGAATCGGCATCCGTGGCAGTATGGGGAAGCGGGTTCGATTGCGGAGGACTACATTCGACTGCGCTACCGCCTTTTGCCGACGCTCTACGCCGCCGCTCGTGAGGCATTCGATTCAGGAATTCCGATGGTGCGGCGATGCGATTTGGAATGGCCCCACTATCCAGAAGCGCGATCCGACACCCAATATCTGCTCGGCGCAGATTTGTTGGTGGCGCCGATCATGGAGCCACTGGTGCCGCTGCGTCCGATTTCGAATGAGTATATGCGGGCCCGCGATGGACAGCCGGGCCTGGATGCGGCCTATTTCAACAATGCGCGCCTCGAAGGCGAGCCGCTTGCTCGCGCTGTGGAGAGCGAATTGTTGCACGATTGGACGGGGCGGGCTCCGCATCCCCTCATCACCGAGCGACATTTCTCGGTGCGCTGGACGGGGGAATTGGGGCCTGTTCCAGAGGGGGGACTTTACCGCTTTGTCATTCGCACAAACGACTGTGCGCAGGCTTGGTTGGATGATGAACTGGTGATTGACTACCGCGACCAATCCGGCCCTTCCTTCAAGAGCGCACACGTTGAGTTGCAGGCGGGCAAGCGCTATTCCGTGCGCATTGAATACCGAGGCATCGGCGCGTGGTTCCCCATATGCGAACTGCGTTGGGGTCGCCATGAACTGAAAATCAGCGAGCGCTCCGTGTGGCTTCCGCCCGGCGTGTGGTACAACGTCTGGACCGGGCAGGCGTTCGAGGGGCCGGCCACCATTCGAGTCGCCGCTCCCTTGGCCCAGATCCCGCTCTTTGTCCGGGCGGGTGGCGTGCTCTTTTCGGCCCCCCTTCGCCAGAACGGCGGCGAAGCCGTTTGGTCGGACCTGGCGCTCGATTGGTTTTTGTCCCCGCATCGCGAGGCCGCCGTTCGCGAGTTCTATGAAGATGACGGAGCGAGTCGCGGCTATCTCATGGGCGGATTTCGGAAGACCCGCGTGATCGCCGAGTCGCGCGGCGAGGAGCACCATCTGACGATTGAACCTGCGCGCGGACAGTTCGGTGCGAAGGCGAGGACGGTCTGTTTGCGCGTTCATGGGTTGAACAAGCAGGTGTCGGAAATCCTGCTCAACGGCAAGCCGATTGCCAAAGCGCAGTGGCGCTCGACCACGCAGCGCATTCCCCTCGGCGACTTGGCCGCGCGCGGTGTGGCGGCCGCCACGCCCGTCCTCGAACTCGATCTCGGCTCGTGCGCAACGGCCGACTCCCAGTTCATTGTCCTGCGCACGTGAGGGTGAGGGGCCGATGGCGCGGCAAAATAGGGGATTCCCCGATGTGTTTGCAGTTGTCTTGAGAACCGCCCTCAAGCAGGCTTGATCGGATTACGGAGACGGTGTGGATTTTGCGGTCGCATTAGATCATTCAACGGATTTGGCAGCGCCTGGGGCGGATGTGAATCAGCCGTGCTTTCATTGCGGCTTGCCGTGCGCGGACACATCCATCTCCCTTGCCGAAAAGTCATTTTGCTGCGCTGGGTGCAAGACCGTGTTTGAGATTCTCGACGCGGGCGGCCTGCAACAATTCTACGAGCTTGATCGCGCGCCGGGCGTGCGGCCAGCGGACGAACAGGGAGCCGATCGCTTTGCCTTTCTCAACGATGCCGAATTGCGCGCCACGCTTCTGGAGTTCACCGATGGGCAACACGCCCGCGTCACCTTTCACGCCCCGACCATCCATTGCGCGGCGTGCGTTTGGCTGCTGGAAAATCTGTTCAAGTTGCATCCCGGCATCGGGCGTTCCGAAGTCAATTTTCCCCGTCGGCGAGTTTCGATCCAATTTGACGAAACGAAATTGACGCTGAGCGAGCTGGCCCATTTGCTCGCGTCCCTGGGCTATGCGCCGAGTCTGAATCTCGGAACGCCCGAAGAGTCCTCGAAAGACCCTGTCGCGCGCGGACTTTTGATGCGATTGGGCGTTGCCGGATTTGCCGCGGGCAACATCATGTTGCTCAGTGTCGCGAGCTATTTCGGATTGAGTCCTGCGTCCGAGGGCTTCATTCAGCGCGCGTTCGGCGGCATCAGCCTCGCCCTCGCCTTGCCGGTGTTGCTCTACAGCGCGTCCGGCTATTGGGCCTCCGCCTGGCGTTCGATCCGAGGGCGGGTGTTGACGATTGATTTCCCCATCGCGCTGGGAATCGCCGCGCTGTTTCTTCAGAGCCTCTGGGACATCGCCATGCAGCAGGGCGAGGGATATCTCGACTCCTTTGCGGGGCTGGTCTTTCTGCTCCTGTGCGGGAAATGGTTTCAGCGCAAGACCTATGAGCGCCTTTCGTTCGAACGCGATTACAAATCGTATTTCCCGCTCGCCGTGTTGCGAAAAACGGCGACAGGCGAGACGGCGGTGCCGGTTGCCCGCTTGAATGTGGGCGACCGCGTGATCATCCGCCATGGGGAGATCATTCCGGCGGACAGCGTGTTGATTTCTCCCGCCGCATCTGTGGACTACAGCTTTGTGACCGGCGAATCCGCTCCGCTCGCGCGCGCGAGTGGCGATTATCTTTATGCCGGAGGGCGGCAGCGCGGCGGTTCGATTGAAGTGGAGATCGTCAAGGTCGTCTCCCAGAGCTACCTGACCTCGCTATGGAACAGCGCGGCGTTCTCCAAATCGGTTCGCCCGGACATTGCGACGCTCACCCATCTCGCGGGGCGCTATTTCACCTATGCGATCCTGGCGATTGCGCTCGGCACCGCGTTGTTCTGGTGGCTCTACGATCCCTCGTTTCTCGCGCGCGCGTTTTGTTCGGTGCTGTTGGTGGCGTGTCCTTGCGCGCTGGCTTTGGCGGGTCCCTATACGCTGGGCTCCGCCATGCGCGCGTTGGGACGGCACGGCTTCTACTTGCGCAATACGCATGTGGTGGAGGCGATGGCTCGCGCGGATGCAGTGGTTTTCGACAAGACAGGAACTCTGACCTCCGCGCGCTCGCAGGAAGTCGCCTATCAAGGAGTACCTCTCACCGACACGGAGCGGGCGGCTGTTGTGGCGCTCGCGCGGCATTCGACGCATCCGATCAGCCGCGCGGTGGCGGCTGACGAAGTGTCAGACCTCGCCATTGCCGACTTTGAGGAAGTGCCGGGGCGGGGCGTACAGGGACGCGCTGAGGGGCGCCTTTTCCAGCTCGGCTCACAGAGGTGGCTGGCCGCGCGTGGCGATGGCGCGCCGTCGAGCTATGTCGCGATTGATGGCGATGTGCGCGGGCGATTTGTGCTGAAAGCCGCCTATCGGCCGGCCGTGCGCCGTGTGATGGAGTCGCTGGCTCGGCGCTTCTCGCTTTCGATCATTTCGGGCGATGGCCCGGGAGAGGCGAATGCGTTGGAGGCACTCTGCGGAGAGTGCGTGGAAGCGAAGTTTCAGCAGTCACCCTTCGACAAATTGGATCACGTGCGCGCGCTCCAGTCCCGCGGCCACCGCGTCTTGATGGTGGGCGATGGACTGAACGACGCCGGCGCTCTCAAGCAGAGTGATGTTGGCATTGCGCTGACGGAGGATGTGGCCTCCTTCACGCCCTCATGCGATGCCATTCTCGATGCGCAGGTTTTTGGAAACCTTCCGGAATATCTGGCCTTTTCACGAGCTGCGCTCCGGGTGTTGCGCGTCGCATTTGCGATCTCACTGACGTATAACATCATCGCCGTGAGCATCGCCGCGAGCGGCCATTTGTCGCCGTTGGTCTCGGCGATCTTGATGCCCTTGAGTTCATTCACCGTCATGGGCTTTTCCGTCGGCGCCACGCACTGGGCCGCGCGGCGGATGGGAGTGGAGGACCGATGAGCGTGTTGTTCCTATTAATGGGCGCGAGTTTTGTTCTCGCCGTGGGATTTTTGCTCGGATTTATCTGGGCGGTGCGCCGCGGTCAATTTGAAGACACCGAGACGCCGACCCTGCGGCTGCTGACGGAAGATGGTGGTGTGAAGGGGAATCCTTTGAAGGAGAAGAAAGAACCTCATGAGTAATATAGAGACATTCCGATACGACAATCGGATCGTGCGCAATTTTGCGCTGGCGACCGTGATCTGGGGCGTCGTGGGCTTCCTGGTGGGGCTGTTTATCGCCATTGAGCTCTTCGTGCCGGGGGCAGGGGGCAACCTCGCTGAGCTGAGTTACGGCCGCCTGCGGCCGCTGCATACGAACGCCGTCATTTTTGCGTTTGTGGGCAACGGCATTTTCATGGGCGTGTACTACTCGCTGCAGCGGCTGTGCAAAGCGCGAATGTTCAGCGATCTACTGAGTGCCCTCCATTTCTGGGGCTGGCAACTGATTATCGTGCTCGCGGCGATCACGCTGCCTCTGGGTATTTCGCAGAGCAAAGAATATGCGGAACTCGAGTGGCCGATTGATGTGCTGATCACAGTGGTGTGGGTTCTTTTTGCGATCAATGTGTTCGGCACTATTTTGAGGCGGCGCGAGCGGCACATTTACGTCGCGATTTGGTTCTACATTGGAACGATCGTCGCTGTGGCGATGCTGCACATCGTCAACTCGATTGAGATCCCCGTTACGCTGACGCGGAGCTATCCGGTTTTTGCGGGCGTTCAAGACGCGCTGACGCAATGGTGGTATGGTCACAACGCCGTGGCGTTCTTTTTGACCACTCCTTATCTCGGGCTGATGTATTACTTTCTGCCGAAGGCCGCCAATCGGCCGGTCTATTCCTACCGCCTTTCCATCATTCACTTCTGGTCGCTGATTTTCGTCTACATTTGGGCCGGGCCGCACCACCTGCTCTACAGTTCGCTTCCCGATTGGGCGCAATCGTTGGGAATGGTCTTTTCGATCATGCTGATCGCGCCGTCGTGGGGCGGCATGCTCAATGGATTGTTGACGCTGCGCGGCGCGTGGGATCGCGTGAGGCAGGACCCGGTGTTGAAGTTCATGGTGGTCGCGGTGACCGCGTATGGCATGGCGACGCTCGAAGGGCCGCTCCTTTCGATCAAGACGGTGAATGCGCTCTCACACTACACCGATTGGACCATTGCGCACGTTCACACCGGCGCTTTGGGCTGGAACGGATTTCTGACGTTCGGCGTGCTCTATTGGCTCGTGCCGAAACTATACAATACCAAGCTGTGGTCCACGAAGCTTGCGACCACACACTTCTGGATCGGCCTGCTCGGCATCGTGTTTTATGTGGTGCCTCTCTACTGGGCGGGAATCGCGCAGGGGTTGATGTGGCAGCAGTTCACACCCGAGGGAACGCTGCAATATCCAAACTTCCTGGAGACGGTGGTTCAGATCCTGCCGATGTATAAACTGCGCGCGGTCGGTGGCGCACTTTATCTCAGCGGCGCAATTTTGATGGTGATCAACCTCATCGCGACCGCGCGCGCGGGGTCATTTGAACCGGAAACGGAGGCGCAGGCCGCCGCGCTGATCCCGCCCTCTGCGGGCGTGGATGGGCCAAATCCGTGGCGCCACCGCGCGCTGGAGCGCAAACCGGTTCTCTTCATCGTCCTCTCGCTTGTCGCAGTGGCAATTGGCGGACTGGTGGAGATGGTGCCCATGGCGATTGTGAAGAGCAACATCCCGACCATTCCGAGTGTCAAGCCCTACACACCGCTGGAATTGGAGGGGCGCGATCGCTATGTGAGCGAAGGCTGCTATGTTTGCCACTCGCAGATGATTCGACCCTTCCGTGCGGAGACCGAACGCTACGGCGCCTATTCGAAGGCGGGCGAATTTGTCTATGACCATCCGTTCCAATGGGGATCCAAGCGAACGGGGCCGGATCTGCATCGCGTCGGTGGAAAATACAGCGACTCGTGGCACTTCCTTCACATGGAGGATCCGCGCCAAATGTCGGTTGGCTCCATCATGCCCGCCTACCCATGGATGCTCCACAACAAGCTGAAGGTGAGCCAAATTCAGACCAAGATGGCGAAGTTGAAGGCGATTGGCACGCCCTATACCGATGAAGAGATTGCGGCAGCGCCCGCCACCATGATGGCGCAGGCGGAAGAAATTGCCGCGCGACTACGGACGCAGCTTCCGGACCGCGCGGCGCAGATCCATGCCGATCGAGAAATCATTGCGATGATCGCCTACTTGCAGCGGCTCGGCACCGATATCCGCAAAGGCGGAGAGGCGCTGGAGGAGGTCGCAGCACAATGATCAAGAACGTCATCGCAAACATTGAACATGTGTCCGTGCTGCCCATCGTTGCCCTCATTCTGTTCATGCTTGTTTTTGTGAGTGCAGCGCTTTGGGCGATGGGCCTGAAGAAGTCCGAGGCGTCCGCCTATGGGCGCCTCCCGCTGGAAGATGCGTCCCCGAGCGAAGGAGAGAATCATCATGAGTAATGAGGAACACAATCCACTGGCTGGTCACGAGGTGGACGGCATCACCGAGTTGGACAATCAACTGCCGCGCTGGTGGGTCTGGCTGTTTTGGCTCTGCAACATATTTGCCGTGGTGTACCTGCTATATTACCACGTCTTCAATATGGGTCCGCTGCAGATCGGGGAATACGAAGCGGAAATGGCCGCGGCGCAGCAAGCGCAGGCGGCTCTGGCCGCGAGTCGCGGCCCTGCGGAAGCCATCAACTTCGATGAACCTTCAGCAGACCCGGCCATTCTGGCTAAGGGCAAGTCCATTTATGGGATCAACTGTCTCGCGTGCCACGCGATGGATGGGCAAGGACTTGTCGGCCCGAATCTGACGGATGATTTCTGGATTCATGGCGGGTCCTTCCAGGAAATCTCGCACACCATCATTGAGGGCGTGCCGGAGAAGGGGATGATCAGTTGGAAACTGGTTCTCAAAGAGGACGAGATTCATGCTGTCGCCAGCTATGTTTGGTCGCTGCACGGAACGGATGTTTCCGCATCGGTTCCGCCTGCCAAGCCACCCGAACCCGAAGCTAAGGAGTACAAACGCCCCTCGTAACGCGCTGGCTTGGAGCGCGGCAGCGGAGGACCGAACGCACGATTGATCATGGCAAGACTGAAATCCGAGAATCAGCAAACGGCCGAAACGTTTCGCGACATCATTCCCACCGCGGATCGCACGGGGAAACGCATTTGGGTTTTCTCGCGCGAGCCGAAGGGGCGCTATTACACGTGGCGCAAACTTGTGGCGTGGGCGCTGCTCGCGATTATGTTTGTTGGGCCGTTTGTCTCGATCAATGGCAACCCGTTGCTGATGTTCAATCTCGTGGAGCGCCGCTTCTCGATCTTTGGGCAAATGTTCTGGCCGTCCGACATTTTCATCTTCGCGGTATGCATGATCATCTTTTTTGTGATGATCGCGCTCTTCACCGCGGTCTTTGGGCGCATCTGGTGCGGCTGGATGTGCCCGCAAACCGTGTTGATGGAAATGGTGTTCCGGCGAATTGAATACTTCATTGATGGAGACTCACACGCGCAAAAGAAGCTCTCCGCTGCGCCGTGGACATGGAAAAAGATTGCCAAGCGCGCACTCAAATACGGCATCTTTTTCCTCGTCTCATTCATCATCGGCAATTGGCTGTTGATGTACATCATCGGTTGGCGCGAGGTGTGGACGATCATCTCCGACAACCCGCTGAACCATCTGCGCGGCCTCAGCGCCATGCTCGCGTTCACGGGAGTCTTCTTCCTCATCTTCGCGCGCTTTCGCGAACAGGCGTGCACCTTTGTCTGCCCCTACGGTCGCTTTCAATCGGCGCTGGTGGACAGCAACTCGCTCATTGTTTCCTATGACCCGAAGCGCGGCGAGCAGCGCGGGGCTTTCAAGCGGACCCAGCCACTCGACGTGCGTCGCTCCATGGGCCTTGGCGATTGCACAGACTGCGGGTTATGTGTGGATGTCTGTCCCACCGGGGTGGACATACGCAACGGCCTCCAGATGGAGTGCGTGCACTGCACGGCTTGTATTGACGCATGCGACAGTGTGATGGATCGCCTCAAGCTGCCGCGCGGTCTCATTCGGTATGCCTCTCAAGAGGGCATCAACACCGGCAAGCCGTTTCGATTCACTCCGCGCATGATCGGATATTGCGGGGTGCTGATTCTCTTGACCGCGTTTCTCGGCTACCTGCTGCTGAGTCGAACGGATGTGCAGGCCACGCCCTTGCTTCGCATGCCGGGACAGGTTTATACGCAACTGCCGGGCGATTGGATTCAGAACGTCTATCTCACGAAAGTACGCAACAAGGCGCGCGGACCCTTACCGATCACCCTGAAGGTTCTTGAGCCAGAGGGGGGGCGCGTGATGTTGCAGGGAGGTCGTGAGATTCCGCCGGGCGAGCTTGTTCAATTGGCCATTCCCGTGCAACTTCCCGCCCAAGCGCTGCAGAACGGGCATCGCGATGTGGTGGTGGGGCTGTATAGCGGCGAACAGTTGATCCAGCGCATGAAAACGGGCTTCACAGGGCCTGCGGAGTCGGGGGCGCGGTGAAAAAGTCGCCTTGGCCCATTGCGCTGACAGGATTCTTCGCGCTCCTGGTCGCGGCGATGATCTTCTTTGTTTTTTGGTCGCTGCGCCAGCGGGTGGATTTGGTTGCGCCGGACTATTATGCGCAAGAACTTCGCCACCAAGAGCGGATCAACGCCATCGCGCGCGCGAAGCGTGAAGGGCTCACACCGACTATTCAATACGCCCGGGAGCTGCAGCAGCTCACGCTCCAATTTCCGGAGAGCGGCAACTGGCTGTCGGCGACAGGCACCGTCACACTGTATCGCCCGTCCGACGCGTCCTTGGATCAGGTGATTCCCTTTGCGCCGGACTCTGCGGGCGCACAGGTGATTCCCCGTGCGCTGCTTCCCGGGTTGTGGCGAATCAAAATCAGTTGGCAGCAAGAGGCGAAGAGCTATTTTGCTGAAGACGCGTTGATGGTGCGATGACCCACGCGATGACAGTTGCCCATGGTGCGGGCGTCCTTTGGCCCGCTCTTGTGCTGGGCCTTGCGGGGAGTCTGCACTGCATGGGGATGTGCGGTCCGCTTGCCCTGGCGCTTCCTTCGCCTCACGTTTCGCGCGGGCGCTATGTGTTCGGTCGCGCACTCTACAACGCGGGCCGGATCGCCACCTATTCGGCGCTCGGCGCGATCTTTGGGTTGTTTGGACAGACCCTTGCGTTGGCGGGCTGGCAGCGCGGCGTTTCTATCGCCGCGGGGCTCTTCATGCTCGTGTTCGCCTTTTTCTCGCATCGGCTGACCCCGAGCTATTCCTTTGCGCCACTGCGAAATGTCCTGCGCCGCCTGCTCGGCCGGCGGACAAACGGCGCGCTGCTCGCGATTGGCCTGCTGAACGGCCTGCTGCCGTGTGGGTTGGTCTATGTTGCCCTTGCGGGCGCGGCGGCCACCGATTCCACGGCGCATGGTGCGATCTTCATGGCCGTTTTCGGGTTCGGCACCTTCCCGGCCATGTTCGGCATCTCGCTGGCCGGTCGGATCGTGGGGCCGTCTGTGCGGATCAAGCTGCGGAAGTTGGTGCCGTTGGCGCTGTTTCTCGTGGGCATCGTTTTGATTCTGCGTGGACTCGATCTCGGGATTCCCTACTTGAGTCCGCACCTCTCGCTTGAGGGCGAGTGTTGCGCTCCGTGATGATGGCGCCACGAGGCCGAGGCGTCGCATTCCGCCTCGCGCGACGGTCGCGATTTCCGTTTGAGATGGGCTTGCGTTTTTGTGGGCGGGGGGCATGATTCGCGGCCAGTGTTCTAGTTAAGGGAGAAGACGCAATGCCTGCTTCGAAGTTGCCTATTCTGGATTTTGTTCTTTCGAACTACAAAAATTTCAACGCCCGCGCGACGCGCGATGCGACGCTGGCCTATTGGCGGCACATCGAGGGTGGGGGCCGGATGTTCTGGGCCGTCGCTGGCGCCATGTCCTCCGCGCAGTTGGGCATCACTCTGGCGCCCGCCATTCGTGCCGGTTTGATTCACGGCCTCTCGGTCACCGGTGCCAACCTGGAAGAATCGCTCTTCCGCCTCGTGGCGAATGACCACTATAAGGATTTTCCCGACTATCGGTATCTCCGCAAAGAAGACGACACGAAGATTCTCGATCAACGCATGCGTCGTGTGACGGACACGAGCATTCCGGAAGACGAAGCCTTCCGCGCGGTCGAAAAGATCATTGTTCCGATGTGGAAGCGGGCGACCGAGAAGGGCGAGCGCCGTTTCTGGCACGACTACTTCTACGACGTGATTTTGCAGCTCAAGCGCGCGCAGTGCGACGGCGAGCCCAACGATTGCTGGCTGTTGGCGGCGGCGAAGGCGAAGTTGCCCATTGTCGTTCCCGGCTATGAAGATTCAACCTTCGGAAACATTTTTGCCTCCTACGTGAAGACCGGCGAGTGCAGCGCCAGCATTGTGAAATCCGGTGTGGAATATATGGGGGCGCTCTACGACTGGTATGGGGGACTTTCGAAGGGGAAGGGCTGCGGCTTCTTCCAAATCGGCGGCGGAATTGCGGGCGATTTCCCGATTTGCGTTGTGCCCTCCATCAAGTACGACCTGCAGAAGAGCGTGAAGCCGTGGGCCTACTTCTGCCAAATCTCCGATTCGACCACCTCCTATGGGTCCTACTCGGGCGCCACGCCCAACGAGAAAATCACGTGGGATAAGCTCACCGAGAAGACCCCGATGTTTGTCATTGAGTCCGACGCGACGATTGTCGCGCCCCTCATTCTCCGGGCCCTCCTTGAGTGCAAGGCGAATCCGGCCGCAGCGAACGCCGCGATCAAGCGATCCGCAAAGAAATAGCTCGGGCCTCGCCCCGCAGTCGCGCCGTGCCTGCGAGGAATGGTTCGACCTGGCCGAAGTTGGCGGGTAGACTCCTCGCGTATGAGGGTTCGGTTTCTAGCGCTTATTTGTTTCGCGCTGTCGCTGATTTCGGCAAGCGCCCAAATCCGGAATTGGTATAACGGGTATAGCCCGGAGGAGCGGAATAAGAAACTGGCCCTGGCTAATCAAAAGCTGGCTGCGGGCGAATTGCCGGAGGCCACGGGTCCCTGCATGTTGTGTGGGGATCCCGATGTGCCCGTCGAATATCACTCGGAAGACTATGGCGAGCCTTTTCTTTGGGAGCCGCCCGCAGTCTATTCCCTGTGCCAGACGTGCCACAGGTTCAAGCTACATGGCCGTTTCGCGCGACCCGAAGATTGGGAGACCTATCTTGCGCACATCCGCCGAGGTGGGTATGCGCGGGACTTGAAAGAGGCTGATGTCGCCGCCGAATTGATGGCCTATCGCAAGGCGCTACAGAGAGGATCGTCGCCCGCGCCCTTGAAGACCTTGCGCCCATACAAAGGAATCGTTGGCGAGGAGTGGTTTGCCCGGTTGCGGATGGACAAAGAGAGCCTGACCGATCCGACCGCGCGTCCGCGAGCAGACCGCTGAGAGTCTTCGTTTTGTTGCTGATTTTTCAGCGCGATCAGAAGAACAGCTTCGCCAGTCGAAGCGCACCTTGCGCCCAGGGTTTCCGGTGTGTCAGACCTGAGCCGCCGCCGAAGTTCGATTTGTTCGCGATGAACCACTCGTAGTTTCGCAACAGGGCATCCACATTGGAGTATTTCGGCGCGAAGCCCAGCGTCTTCTGCGCTTTTTCGATTGAAACGAAGGACTCTTTCCCCGCCGTTTCATAAATCCACTTGTAGAGCGGGGAGAGCTTGAACACTTCCAGCAGGCGGAGTGTCCAGATCGCGGGCGCTTCGGGCAGGGAAATGATGCGCTTGCCGTGGCCAGCGTGGTCGAGGACGGCTTGAAAATCGCTGCGCGGTGTCCCGAATTTTGCGGCCCCGATGTTAAATGTGTCATTGACCGTCGCATCGGGAAGGGTTGCGCAGAGTCCGATCGCGTCGCACAAGTCCTCGACATCGAGATATTGATAGGGGTTGTTTCCCTTCCCGAGGATCGGGAAGTTGTGGCCATCCTGCGCCCATTCATAGAGCATGGCGAAGACACCGAGGCGCTCCGGACCGATGAACGACTTCGGGCGGACGATCGGGATGATCAGCCCCTTGGCGCGATACTCTTCGCAAAGTTTTTCTGCCGCGACCTTGGCCTCGCCGTAGGGACCCACGCCCTGCAGCTTGTCCGTTTCGAGAAGCGGGTGGTGGTCGGGAATGCCATAGACTGCGGTGGAGGAGACGTGGACGACCCGTTTGATTCCCGCTTTGAGCGACTCTTCGAGAACCGTGCGCGTTCCATCAATGTCGGTGGAGTAGATATCGGCCGCCTTGTAGAGCGGGAGGGCCGCAGCGGTATGGATCACGATATCCGCGCCTTCGAGCGACTTGCGGACATCCTCCGCTTTTCGGATGTCGCCCTGGACAGAGCGAATCGTATCGCGGCAGTCCGCGTAGTCAAAGGGGAGGATATCGAGCGTGGTGACCTCGTGACCTTGATTGAGCAGATAGCGAACGAGGTTGATTCCGAGGAATCCCGCGCCGCCCGTGATCATGTAGCGTTGTTTCATTGAAATTCTCTCCCGCGCTCGTTTGTCGAAACGCACTGGCGAGGTGCGGTTATAGCGAGAATGCGGGAGGACGGAATAGAAAAATCGCCCAGCGGATGGGGCAGGGTGGGGAGTGGCATGGTGAAGAAAATTCGGAAAGAATGCGGAGCCGCCCACAAAGCGCGGTATAGTGGGCGTTGGAGAACTGGGATGAAAGCATTGAACGTTTTGGGGACGGAATTGAAGCCATGCTGCTATCGCCCGCGCACCGGCTTTTATCGCGATGGGTTTTGTCGGACCGGTCCGGAAGATTTGGGCGTGCACACGGTTTGCGTGGAAGTGACCGAGGAATTTCTGAAGTTCTCGCAGATGCGCGGAAACGATCTGACCACACCCAGTCCCGAAGTGATGTTTCCGGGCCTCAAGCATGGGGATCGCTGGTGCCTCTGCGCCTCCCGTTGGAAGGAGGCGCTCGATGCGGGATACGCCCCGCGCGTCATCATCGAGTCCACGCACATCAAGACGCTCCAGCTCATTCCGCGCTCCCTGCTGGAAGAGCACGCAATTCTGCCTGATCCAGAGTTGTAAGTTGCACAACACGCGTGCAATCAAGCAATTACGCCAATAAAAAAAAGAATTCAAAAATATAACTAAAACGCTTTACTTTGGCGGTAAAGCGTTTTACAAGTGTGTGCGTTGCTCGGAGTAGGTCCGTTTTCTGGAGAAAAGCGATGAAATCACGATTGTTGAGTGTTGCCTCTGCCGCGTTGGTAGGGCTGATGGGGTTAAGCGCATTCGCTGGCGACTACGACATCGTTTCGCGCCAGACGACGAATCCGGGCTTCATCTACCAATCGAGTCCTGCCGATTGGCGCGATATCAACATGTATCAGCTATTCACGGACCGCTTCTATGACGGGAACACGGGCAACAACCTTTCGCGCGAGTCCACGTCGGGCGTGAAGTGGTACAACACCTCGGGCTCGAATGCGGAGCAGGCGCGTCACTTGTTCCAAGGCGGTGACTGGGCGGGCATCAAGCAGAAGATTCCCTACCTCAAGGACATGGGCGTCAACTGCATCTGGATTTCGGGCGTGCAGATGAACGAGCAGGGGTTCGACAAAAACTTCACACCGTATCATGCGTATCACCCGTCGGATTTCTATAAGACCGAGCCGATGTTCGGCACCTTCAACGAGCTCAAGGACCTGATTGATACCGCGCACGCGAACGGCATTTATGTGGTGCTGGATGTGGTGGTGAACCACATGGCAGACCTGCTGAAGTACACGGACTGCAATTGCAACTACGAAGGTTATTGCGAGAACAACTGCGGTCAGTTGGGCTACTGGAATAACAATGTCAAGTTTGGTGCGCCATTTGACAACATGTCGTGGTTCCACAACAACGGAAACATCGGCGATAGCGATTGGGACACCTATCCGAAGTATGTGAAGGGCGCCTTCCTCGGAACGGAAGATTTGAAGACGGAAGAGCCGGCGGTGCAGACTGCGCTGCGCGATGCGTTCAAGAACTTGATTGACGCGACGGACTGCGACGGCTTCCGCGTGGATGCGATCAAGCACATGGAGTATAACTTCATCAAGGATTGGGCGAACGATATGCGCGTTCATGCGGGGACGCGCGGCAAGAGCAACTTCCTGCTGTTCGGCGAGTATTTCTCCTACGACGACAACACGCAGGCTTCCTACTGCAAAGACGTGGGGTATTCGTTCAACTCGACGTTGTGGTTCCCGATGCAGATGACGATGAAGAACGTCTTCGCGTATGAGCAGGGCACCGTTCAGCTCAGTCAGCGGATGAATGCGTTGAATCAGTACGGCGAGGCCAAGGACAAGGTCGTGGCGTTCATGGATAACCACGACGTGGATCGTTTCGCGCTCGAGTGCGGTTCTCAGTGGCAGGCCAAGATGGAGCCCGCGCTGACGTTCCTCTATCTGGCGACGCCGGTTCCCTGTTTGTTCTATGGCACGGAACATGGATTCGATCAGGGCGGTCGCCGCAACGGCTCGCCGAAGCTCGGCCAAGCGGACTTCCAGCGCGAGAATATGATGGACTTTGGTTTTCAGTGGGGCAATGCGGCGGGCAACAAGTTCGTGGCAAGCCCGCTCTACAATCACATCAAGAAGCTCAACGAGCTGCGCTCGCAATATGAAGCGCTTCGTCGTGGCACCTTCACCACGCGCTGGGATGATGGCGGTTCCGGGCTGTTTGCCTTCACGAAAACTGCGGGTGACCAAGAGGCGCTGGTTGTGCTCAACACGGCGTGGAACACCAAGACAGCGAATCCGAATGTGAGCAAGCCGAACGGAACGGTCTATGTGAACAAGCTGAACGAAGCCGACACGGTGACGGTTGTGGACGGCAAACTCGCGATTTCCGTGGATGGCAAGAAGTCCAAGATTTACGTGGCGGGTCAGGGGCAGTCTTCTGTGAGCACGAGCTGCGATGGAAGCAGTCTGACCGTGACCTACAATCTCGGCGGCGGACCGCTGGCCACGCCGACCGGCAACATCAAGATCGAGATTTCGCACGACAATGGCCAGAACCCGGTCAGCGCGACAATGTCGGGCAGCGGCAGCTCGCGCACCTACGTGTACAGCATCACCCCGGCGACGATGACCAATGTCACCTTCTGGTTCCATGACGAAGCGGGCACGCCGAACGTGGACAATAACAGCGGCCTGAATTGGTCGGTCAATGTGGGCGGCTGCGGCTCCGTTGCTGTGGATCTGACCTGGATTGGGAACACCTATCACTGGCCATTCGCCGGCGATTGGGATGCGGGAGAGGATCTTTGGGTGAATGTGGAGGCATATCCGAAGGAGTCCGTGGTGAATGGCTCCGTTGTCTATACATTCAACGGTGGGCAAAGCTGGCACTCGGCCCCGATGTCGTTTGACTCCGTGAATGGCAACAACGATATCTGGCATGCCAATCTCGGCAAGTTTCCGGCGGGCACAACGGTTCGCTATGCCGTGAATCTGAACGGGCGCGGCAACATTTCCCTTTGGGATAACAACAACAGCTCCGACTATTTCGCGACGGTGAACGCGAACACGAATGCGTTGGCGTGGGCGGGGAACGTCTATCACTGGCCGTTCGATGGCGACATTGAGGAAGTCAATGACCTTTGGGTGAACATTGAGTCCTGGCCCGCTGGATCGGGTACGGGTGGAGAGGTTGTGTTTTCTTCCGACGGCGGAGCGACTTGGCAGGCGGCTGCCCTTGAATGGGGTGGCATCGGCGGCGAGAACGGAAACAACGATTGGTGGCACGCGAACTTGGGCCAGTTCCCTGCGAACAGCACGGTGCGGTATGCGGTGAAGGTCACCGATGGAGTGACAGATTTCTGGGCCAATAACGGCGGCAGCAACTACATCGCCACGATCAACACCGCCTCATCTCTGCTGCGCTGGGTGGGCAATACGAAGCAAGGCGGCACACCCAAGCCGGAAGTGGGCATTGGTTTGAGCCCGACTTCGCAACAGGTGCGTGTCGAGCTGGGCGACCTTGTGTCTAATGCGGTCTATACCGTGATCGGAACAACAGACTTCGCGACATGGTTGCCTGTGACGCAGTTGACGGCGGCTGACCTGTTTGAGGAGTACTATCTATCTCAACTGCAAAGCACCAATGCCTTCGCCGCCTATGCCATTCGCGTGGATTGGACGCCCGGCATCGCGGTGGTTGATGGACAGCAGGCCCTCGTCAGCATTGAGACGTGGCCCATCGGCGCAGCGCACGCGGCCAACATTGTTTACTCCTCTGACGGAGGTGCGACGTGGAGTAGCCGGCCGATGAGCAAGACTGCTACGCGCGGAAATAACGACGTGTGGACGGTATCTCTCGGAACCTTCCCGCAGGGGACGTGGGTTCAGTATGCCATTGAAGTTCTCGACGAGAACAATCAGGCACAGTGGGACAACAATGCTGGCCAGGACTTCAAGTTCCAAGTGCTGGATCCGAATCAGACAGACTTCACGGCTCCGACAACCGGCTACAGCCCGTCAAACTTGACCACATCGGCTTCCACGCTGAATGTCACGCTCACCGCATCGGACGATCAGGATCCGAGCCCGACCCTTCGCTATACGACGAATGGCACGGAGCCGACGGTCAGCAGCCCGATCTATAGCGCGCCGATCCTCGTCACGGATCAGGGCAGCGGGATTGACATGACGATCAAGTACCTTGCGATTGATGCCTCGGGCAATCAATCGGCCGTTCGCACGCTCGAAGTTCGCGTGAATCACCAGACCGTGTTAGGTGGCGATAAGCCCTATTCGACGAATCCAACGCTTGGCAAGCGGGTCGCAAACGGTTCGATCACGATTGACGGCGCGAACAGCGGCGAGTGGACGACGAACAACCTCATTGCGCTCGACATGGCCAATGACGATCCGCGCTCACTCGGCAGCAATTGGACGATGCACGAGGCCCCGATTGATCTGACACACATGTGGGCGGCGTGGGATGACAACTACCTCTACCTCGCCTGGCAGTATGTGGATGTCACCGACATCATTGATCCCGCCAACGCGGGCGGCGCCGGTAGCGGCAAAATATCCAGCAACGATGGCATTTTGCAGTGGCTTGTTCTCGATACCGTGGCTGGCGCGGGTTCCACTAACGATATGTGGAAGAAGCAGAACTATTGGACGGGTCAGCACAAGCCCGACTACCAGATCTATCTCGCGGGCAGCCTCTGGCAGGGCTACATCTCGCGCGCGGTTGGCGGTGTGTTCCCCGTGGATGATGGTGGTGTGAACTACAACACGATCGCAGCGGCTGGCATCACGGCGGCGAAGGGGAGCATCTTGGCGGCTGATTCGCTCTGGGGTGTGGGGGATGCGGATGATCGCAATGGTGCCGCCAATCGCAACTTCAAGAGTGAAGGCCATGACACCACGCGCGACAGCTTCTACGAAATCCGCATTCCGCTGTCTTACCTGAACATCACGGCAAGCCAATTGGAGTCCAGCGGCATTGGGGTGATGATCGGTGGCGGCTCTCTCTCTTCGATGGATACCATTCCGAACGATCCTGCGACGATGGATACGCCGGGAGTGGAGGCCTACAATTCCTCTTTTGAGTGGGCGGATAGCGATGTTTTCACGGTTCCCTTTGCGCGGATCGGCGCTGGGAACTAAGGGCGGGAGCAAGACCGACCCATTGTTCGGATAGTTCGTGAGAAAAGCACACGCTGCAAGGCGTGTGCTTTTCCTTTTCCCTGGCCGCGATGCTGTTGAGCTTGGGTCAAGGCATGAGCTATCCAGCCGTGATTTATCGCCAAGCTGCATTTTGGTTGTGTGGGATTTGGGGCTGTTTTGTGATAGAGTGTTTCCATGATTGGCGTTGTGGGTGGAAGTTGGTTTTCGTTTGTCGGAGGGCTGCTCATGATGGCGAGCTGCGGGACGCGGGATGTGTCGAGTGGGGACGATTTTGCCGGCGCTCGCGCAGCGATGGTGGCGGAGCAGCTTGCTGGGCGTGGGGTGCGCGATGAATCGGTTCTGGCTGCCATGCGCGTTGTGCCGCGCCATCGTTTGGTGCCGGATGACGTTCGGTCGTATGCCTATGCGGACAGTCCGCTGCCGATTGGGTGGGGGCAGACAATTTCGCAGCCGTATATCGTGGCGTTGATGACCGAGTTGGCGCGTGTGACGAAGGGGGCTCGTGTGCTGGAGGTGGGGACGGGCTCGGGCTATCAAGCTGCGGTGTTGGCGGAGATGGGCGCGCGCGTGTTCAGCATTGAGATTGTGGAGCCGTTGGCTCTTCGGGCGCAGGCGGACTTGGCAGGGCTGGGTTATTCCCATGTGTCGGTGCGCGCGGGCGATGGCTATCTGGGCTGGCCCGAAGAGGCGCCATTTGACGTGATTCTGGTGACCGCTGGCGCGACGCATGTTCCGCAGCCGCTGCTCGATCAACTCAAGCCGGGTGGGCGAATGGTGATTCCGGTCGGCGAGACGGCAGAGGTGCAGGCGTTGCGCTTGATTGTGAAATCGGCAGAGGGTGATATGGAGGAGCGCGATGTGCTTCCGGTTCGCTTCGTTCCATTGACGGGCGAGCGCGCGGAGCGGAAGAACGAAGCGCAGGACGCGACTGAAAAATAGCTCGCCGTTGACTACGAGTCTGCCTCCCGCATAGTATCGCGCGGGATGACGCATATTCCATCAACTTCGAACCCGTGTGTGGCCGATGTAGAGCTGTCCGTTGTGGTCCCTGTCTATAAGGAAGAAGCCACGATCCCGGATTTTCTCGCGCGTATTACTCCGATTTTGCGCGGGATAACAGAGGCGTATGAGATTCTGTTCGTTCTGGATCCGAGTCCCGATCGGACGGAGGAGGTGATTCAGGCCGCGATTGCCAATGATCCGCGAATTCGCCTATTGGTGATGACGCGCCGTTGGGGACAACCGGCGTGTACGATGGCGGGCATCGAGTTGTGCCACGGCCGCGCGTGCGTTGTAATTGACGTGGATTTGCAGGATCCGCCGGAGCTGATTGTGGAGTTGGTCGCCAAGTGGCGCGAGGGCTATGACGTGGTGCTCGCCCAACGCCGGAGTCGCGAGGGCGAGACGCTGCCCAAACGGTTGGTTTCGTGGGTGGGCTATTGGGTAATCAATCGGATTTCGGAAGCGCCCATTCCGCGCAATAGCGGCGATTTTCGTTTGATGGATCGCAAGGTCATCGAGGCGTTGCGCGAGTTGAAGGAAACGCACGGATTTCTTCGCGGGCTGGTGGGCTATGTGGGCTATCGGCAGACGATTGTTCAATACGATCGCGCGCCGCGCGCGGCGGGGCAGTCCAAGTATAGCCAGATCACAGGGTCGCTGCGGATTGGGTTCAATGGGATTGTTGCTTTTTCGAGCAAGCCCCTGACTTTGGCGACGGTGATGGGATTTGGGGTTGCGTTGGCGAGTGTGCTGCTGGGGCTCGGCTATGTAGGGGTGCGCATTTTCACACACAAAGGGATGATCGCGGGACTTGCGCCGCTGATCTTGATCATCACATTTCTCGGCGGTGTGCAGTTGATCTGTCTCGGCATCATGGGCGAATACATCGGGCGCATCTATGAGGAAGTGCGGCAGCGGCCCAAGTATCGAGTCGCCCGCCGCGTCAATTTTGAGGAAGTGTCGTGAATGTTTTAGTGACGGGTGGGGCGGGCTTTATCGGGAGCCATCTGGTGGATCGCCTGGTTGGCGATGGCCACTCTGTGGTTGCCTATGACAACTTGAGCAGCGGGTTTCTGGACTATTTCAATCCGTATGCGGGCAACCCGCACTTTCGCTTTGTGCGCGGCGATGTGCTGGACGTCGCGGCGTTGACGGAGGCGATGCGCGGTTGCGACACCGTGTTCCACCTCGCTGCCAATGCGGATGTTCGGTTTGGCTTGGATCATCCGAGGCGCGACTTGGAACAGAACACGATCGCGACACACAATGTGCTTGAAGCGATGCGGGCCGCCGGCGCGCGCCGAATTGCGTTTTCTTCGACAGGCTCGGTATATGGCGAGGCGAAGGTATTTCCGACACCGGAGGACGCTCCGTTTCCCATCCAAACGTCGCTCTATGCGGCATCCAAGCTGGCAGGCGAGGGAATGATTGCTGCCTACGCGGCAGGCTATGGCCTGCAGGGCTTCATCTTCCGTTTTGTTTCACTCCTCGGCGAGCGCTACAGTCACGGCCACGTGTTTGACTTCTACAAGCAGCTACGCGAGCACCCTCAGGAATTGCGCGTGCTGGGCGATGGAACGCAGCGGAAGTCCTATCTGTACGTGAAGGATTGCATTGATGCCATGCTGACCGCCCTCGAAAAGGGGCGCGATCCGGTCGGGGTATTCAATCTAGGTGCGGACGAATATTGCCGAGTGACGGATTCGATCGGCTGGATTTGTGAGGCGTTGAACGTGAAGCCCGAGTTGAAGTTTTCAGGAGGCGATCGTGGGTGGGTTGGCGACAACCCCTTCATTTTCCTCGATTGCGCGCGAATCCGATCGCTCGGTTGGGCTCCGCGGTTAACCATTCGCGAGGGAGTCGTCAAGACGGTGGAATACCTGCGAGAGAACCCGTGGTTGTTGGAGGCGCGCGCGTGAGTGAGAAGCGGTTGGGGGGCCGTGTGGCCTTGGTCACGGGCGCAAGTCAAGGCTTTGGTGAGCGGATTGCCCGCCACTTTGTGCAAGAAGGCGCATCGGTCGCCGCGGTTGCGCGCTCGGCCGACAAACTGACGAAGTTGTGCGCGGAGCTGACGCCCACGTTGAGCGAGGGCCAAGCTGTGTTGGCTGTTCCGGGCGACGTGTCGCAAGAGCGCGACATCGAACACATCGTTGAATCCGTTTTGGGCGCTTGGGGGCGGGTGGACATTTTGGTGAATTGCGCGGGCACAGCCGGGCCGCGCGCGCCACTGGAGGAATCGGATTGGGCGCAATGGCGCGAGGCGCTTGAACTGAATCTTTTCGGTCCCGCGTATTTGTGTCGCTGCATAATTCCGCACATGAAGCGAGCAGGCCGTGGGAAAATTATCAACATCTCCGGCGGCGGCGCGACGAAGGCCATACGAAATCTGAGTTCATATGGCGCATCTAAGACCGGACTTGTCCGCTTGACGGAAACGCTCGCATTGGAACTCGCCGAGAACGCGATTGATGTCAACGCGGTTGCGCCGGGATTGCTGGCGACGAAGATGGCTGACGATGTGATGGAAATTGGAGCGGACATTTTGGGCACGGGCTATAGCAAGGAGATCGAGCGGCAGCGGCGCGGCGAGCATGACGCATTTGCGAGAGCGACAGCGCTGTGCGTTTTTCTCGCGAGTTCGGAGAGCGACGGGATCACGGGTCGCCTGCTCAGTGCGCCGTGGGATCCGTGGGCCTCGTTGCCTCAGCGCCGCGAAGAACTATCGGGTTCCGATATCTACACGCTTCGCCGCATCGTCCCGGAGGATCGCGGTCACAAGTGGGACGCGGGTTCATGAATATCGGGATCATTGGATGCGGCCTCATTGGCGCCAAGCGAGCGTTGTGCGTCGCTCCTCATCGCGTTGTGGCTGTCTGCGATGTGGATGAAGCGAAGGCTTCGGCTTTGGCGGAACGCATCGGCGCGCGCGTTGAACGCTCTGCGGAAGCCCTGCAAGCAGCTCGCGATATCAAAGTCGTCATCATCGCGACGACACACGACCAACTGGCAGGACTCGCCGCTGACGCGTTGCGCGCCGGAAAACACGTGTTAGTAGAAAAGCCCGGCGCCTGCCGGCCGGAAGAATTGGAGGCCGTGCGCGACGCGGCGCTCCGCGCGAATCGTGTCGTTCGGTTTGGCTATAATCACCGATTTCATCCCGCGCTCTTGCAAGCGCGCGCCATTGTGGATTCCGGCGCACTGGGTCCTTTGATATTCATTCGCGGGCGCTACGGGCACGGCGGGCGAATTGGGTATGAGAAAGAGTGGCGTGCAAATGAAGCGAAATCCGGCGGCGGCGAGGCGATTGATCAAGGCGTGCATCTGATTGATCTGTCGCGCTGGTTTCTCGGCGATTTTCCCCATGTGCAGGGCTATGCGCCCACATACTTTTGGAAGATGGCGGTGGAAGACAACGCCTTCATGCTCCTCCGAACTGCTTCGGGACAAGCGGCATTTCTTCACGCCACCTGGACCGAGTGGAAAAATATGTTTTCGATGGAGATTGTGGGTCGCGATGGGAAGCTGCAAGTGGAAGGACTCGGGGGGAGCTATGGCCCTGAGTCGTTGACACACTATCGGATGCTGCCGCAGATGGGCCCTCCGGAGACGCAGCGATGGGAATATCCGGGCTCCGATGATTCGTGGCGCATCGAATTCGAACATTTTGTCCAGGCGATTTCTGGAGGCGACTCGTTTTGCAGCACGTTGGACGACGCCCAAGCCGCGCTTTCCATTGCGCAAACGGTTAGGACTTTTCGATGAACGCAAAACAGAAGACAATTTTCTGGGCTCTTCTTGTCGCGGGACTGATATTTCGTCTCCTCGATTTGGGACGCGCTTCGTTTCAGATAGACGAAGTCAACGTTGTGCAATTCGCCTTGCAGGAGAAGGGGCTCTTCACTGCTTACGGAACGGAATTGCAACGTTTCCTCTTCATGCATCGGCTTCCCTTGCTGATGATTGTTCTCAAAGCTGTGCTCTGGGGGCACGATGTGGCAACATCGGGGTTCCCGTCAGAATTTCTCGCGCGATTGCCCTTCACCTTGATCGGCGTCGCTTCCTTGCCCCTGGTCTTCGCGTTGACGCGCCGTCTCGCAGGAGTGAAAGCGGCGCTTTGGGCGATGGCGCTCACCGCGCTATCTCCGTTTCATGTGTATTACAGTCGCGAGGCCTACGACTACAGCATGTTGATCTGCTTTTCGACCGGCGTGCTCTGGGCCGGATTGAGAATCTTTGACGCCGCGCGCGAGGGCCGGAAGCCGTCGCTTCGCGACATCGCGGCGTATGGAGTGTTGTCCGTCCTCTTGCTCTACGCGCACCTTTCGGGCCTGGTTTTCCTCGCCTCGTGGTGCGCCGTGCTCGGTGTGGCGTTGCTGGCAAACCCGCAAACACGCACTCCGAATCGCCTGCTTTCGCTCGTGGCCATTCTCGGCGCGCCTTTTCTGTTTTTCCTTCCGTTCCTGTTGAAACTTCTCGGCAAAGGCTGGGTGGATTCAGACGCATCGGCATCGGTGCGGAGAATCAGTTCATCCATCTTGAAGGATTTGCTGGGGCGAATGGGGTGGGGCGAGGCGTGGTGGGCGCTGTTGCCGTTTATCGCTGTGCTGGGATGGGGTGTCTATTCGCTGCTTCGGGCTCAGACGAACACCAAGCGCACGGCGCGTTTGTTGTTGGTGCACCTGGCAATCAGCTTTGCTCTGCAGGCCTATCTCCTCCGCGTCGCGCGTTTTGAGATTCGCTATTTTGCCGCGAGTATGCCGATTCTTCTCGTTGTGGCGGGTGTTGGGATCGCCTCGCTCAGCGAGAAAATTGTCGAGCGTGCGCCGAGGATACTGGCGTCACTGCGCTATGCGCTGGCCGCGGTGCTCCTTGCATGGCTCGGATACAATTCGTGGTTAGTCACCCAGTTGGAATGCCGCGGGTCGAACTTCAAAGAACTGGCGCGTTGGGTTCAGAGCCACCTGCCGGAGAACGGGATCTATTGTTTTTGGAACGGCTATGAACTGCGCGGAGTCCCCTCGGTCTATCCGACCCCCGGTCGCTCGGCGACCTTTCCCGTCACGTGGAGCTCGGCGGAGGACTATCGGCGCCTCCAGGTGCAAGAGCGGATGGTCTCACTCTTCCAACGCTTTCCGACAACGGCGTATGTGGAGTATTGGCCGACGGACCTTCTCGATCCGCTCACGCCATTCAACAAGCCTGTTCCACGCTCCGATCTATTCGTGAACCAAGTGTGGCTGACGGATCCGGCCTTCCAAAAGATGGTGAAGTTGAAAACGCAGCCCACCGGCGATACGCAGTGGCAGAATCGCTACATTGACCATATTTTGATTTCCTACAATCGTCCCGAGGACATGGCTGAGCTCGCCCGCAAGCAGGGGCGTGCGCTCTATCACTATTTTGGTGCGGACTGGCATTATGTGAAGGATCGCGGCATGAATGACTGGCTGGTCACCCGCCAATTCGCCACCCTGATCATTGGGAATGCTTCCACAAGCAATCAGTCCGGCCGCATAGCCATTCAGGCCATGGCGCCACCCAATGGGTGTCGCCTCACGATTTACGGCCCGGACAATCAGCGAGTTGCTGACCGTGTGGAGATACCCGGCGATCGCGTGGGCGAACTGGCCATCAACGCGCTAGTCGCGCCGGGCGAGATGAAGCTCACGTTCGAAGTGCTTCCGTCGCCGAAGCAAATGGATGCGACGCTCTATGTCCACGGCGCGTCCGTATCGCGCGTTGCGCCGCAGAACTAGCGCTCCGCGCGCGAGCGAGGAGCGTTAGGATTGCGTTAGTGGATGCCGTGCTGCGCGAGGATCTGGCGCGCGCGCACATCTTGTGGAAAGAGCCGCGCGATTTGTTGGAGCAACTGAAGCGTTGTGTTTCCATCGCGAAGCGCGCTCGCGCTTTCCGCGCCGATCCAAAGTGCGCGATAGAGATTTTGCGGAGTGTAGTCAACCTTTACGCCGAGCGCGGTTTGCAAGGCGAGCTGGTAGTTCCGCTCACCTTTGGCCAAATCCGCGACATCGAGTCTGAAATCCTGATCGTCGGGACGCATGGCCAGACAAACCTGGTATTCCGCCAGCACCTTCTTGGGGTCGCCGCGATTGGATAGCTCCATTCTCGCCGCATCGTAGCGATCAAAGAATGGGCGCTCTGCAGCGATGCGTTCCTTTAGTGCATCGGCCCCGGCCGGGGTCGCGCCCAGCGCTTCCGCTTTTTGGAGGAAGTCGCTCGCGGCGGCGAACTGGAATTGATTCGCGTAGATAAATGCATTGGTCGCAAAATAGGGCGCCGATTCGATGTAGGCCGCGACTGCGGCGTGTTCAGCATCTTTCGTGATTGCCAAGGCCAGCGTGCGAGCCACTTCCTGCAAGCCCAGTTCTGTGAAGTGAATCCCATCTTTGTAGAAATAGAGCGGAGGCTCTTTGTAGAGTGCGCGGCGCTCGGCCACTTCCTGTTCGAGGTCAATGAGTTGAACCGACTCTTCCTTTGCCACCGTGCGAACAGTGTCGCAGTAGAGGTTTTGGATGTAGCGCCACACGGCAATAGGGTCGTCAGTTTTATCCTTGAAGAGCTGATAGAGCTGCCAGTCCCAATCGCGCTGCGCCTTGTTGTCGTCGAATCGAGATCGAATTGCTTGGTCCGGCATGCCATCTGGCGTTGTGCAGAGATAGAGCGTCAGATTTCGATCGCGGCAGATTTTGGCGAGGCGCTTCAGATTCTTTGCGGTTTCGTTCGCGGGCACGCGCTGTTCGACCTTCTGTGAGCGCCGCGAGTCGGCGAAATAGACGAGGGCCTGGAAGAGTCGCGACTTCGATAGCCATTTACGCAGATTCTCTTGCCACTCTGTCGGCAAGCGATGCGTCGAATCGCGCCGTCCATCGTGAACCCAGCGATCGTTCCAACCGAGAAAAAGAACGACGGCGTCCGGATTCAGGGGCAGAAGCTCGCGTTCGAAAATTTGCAGCATTTGATACGTGCTGCTCGATCCGACCCCGCCGTTTAGCACCTCGTATTTCGTATTTCCGAGCGCCTCGTGGAGCAGGCGTTCCAGGCGTTCAGAGTAGGACTCCTGCCCGCCGAGTGTGCAAGAGTCGCCGAGACTTGCGATCCGAACAACGCCGGGTGGTTTGACGTCAGCCCAATCGTGACCGCGGAATCCCTTGTTGTTGGTGATGGGGGTGTTGGGTTCGGGCACCCAGTAGTAGGGGGGGAAGACGTTGTAGCGGATGCTGAGTTTTCGCGTTCCAAAATACTCCTCGTGCCCTCCCGCGACATAGAAGTAGCGGTTCGTTTTCAGATCGCCCGAAATCAGCCGCGCAACGCCTTCTCCCAGACCGAGGAGGAGAATGAGCGGAACGAGCGAAAAAATCAGTCGCTTGAACACGCCGGGGGCAGTGCGAGTCGAGGGGTGGGTGGCAGTGGGTGCGCGGCTCTCATCCTTACGCTTGGACATGGCCCGATGATAGCGAAGGCCTTTGTTGAACGGAAGATTTTCCTATCGAATCAATGCGAGTTGAAACGTGCCTCTATCTGTGGCAGAGTAACAATTCATGCACTTCGTAGAAACCTACTTGAACGAGGCGACAGCGATCATTGCCGCCCTCTCGCGAACTTCCATTGATGATCTGGTTAAAGTGTTGCGCGATTGTCGCGCGAACGGAGGGCGCGTATTCGTCCTCGGCGTGGGCGGGAGCGCTGCATCGGCATCCCATTTCGTCAACGACCTGCGGAAAATCGTTCATGTGGAGGCCTATGCGCCAACTGACAACGTGGCAGAATTGACTGCGCGCACCAATGACGAGGGCTGGGCCAGCAGCTTCGCGGCTTGGCTCAAAGGCAGCCATTTGCGGAAGGGCGACCTTGTTTTCGTCCTGTCCGTCGGCGGTGGCGATGCGGAGCGAAATATCAGCCCGAATCTCGTGTTGGCACTCGATGCCGCGCGCGATGTGGGAGCGACTATCGCGGGCATCGTGGGGCGCGATGGCGGCTATACAGCCAGGGTCGCAGATGCGTGCGTAGTCATTCCCACGGTGTCGCCGGAGCGCATCACGCCGCACACAGAAGCGTTTCATTCTGTCGTCGGTCACCTGCTTGTTTCGCATCCCGAGCTACAGGCTCAAGCGACCAAATGGGAGTCGGCTGCCGCACCGCAACGCAAACCCTGAACCCGGAACTTCTTCATGGCTCCCGAACCTGCGATCCCCAGTCTGGAACAAATGCGCATCAAGCTGTTTGGCGATGGCGCGGACCTGGACTCCATCATTGCGGCCAATCAACGCGGGTTGGTCAAAGGGTTCACGACGAATCCGACCTTAATGGCGAAGGCAGGCATTACGAACTATATGGTCTTTGCGCGCGAGGTGCTTCGCGTTGTGACGGACAAGCCGGTTTCCTTCGAGGTCTTTTCCGATGAGTTCGATGAGATGGAGGAGCAGGCGCGCAAGCTCGCCGCCTTGGCACCCAATGTGTTCGTGAAGATTCCGGTCACGAACACGCGGCGCGAATCGGCCTGTCCACTGATTGCCAAGCTGCATCGGGAGCGAATTCAGCTCAACATCACCGCGATCCTCTCCCTTGAACAGGTGCAGGCGGTCGTGGATGCGCTGCAGCCGGATGTGCCCGCCTTCGTCTCCGTGTTCGCCGGGCGCATTGCCGACACGGGTCGCGACCCTCTGCCCCTGATGAAGACGGCGCTGGAGATCTTGAAGGCCAAGCCATCGGCCGAGCTGCTGTGGGCGAGTCCGCGCGAGCCGCTCAATCTCATGCAGGCGGAGCAAATGGGGTGCCACATTATCACGGTGACCCCGGAGATTTTTGCGAAGTGCACAAAATTTGGCATGTCGCTGGAAGACCTGTCGCTGGACACGGTCAAGATGTTCTACAACGACGCGCAGAAGAGTCGTTTCACCATAGATTGATTTGCACGGAGCTTTTACATGATTGTTACACGCACACCCTTCCGAATTACGCTGGGCGGCGGAGGCACGGACCTTCCCTCGTTTTATCGCGAGCACGGCGGCTATGTGTTCACGATGGCGATCAACAAATACATGTATATCTTCATCAACCGCCGCCCTGTCGCCGCGCCGAAGATTGTCATTCGCTACAGCAGCGTCGAGACGGTGGATGTGATTGAGGAGATTCAGCACCCCCTCGCGCGCGAGGCGCTGAAACTTCACGACCTGCGCGAGCATATTGAATTGACCAGCGTCGCCGATATGCCGGCCAAAGCTGGGCTCGGTTCCTCCGGCGCCTATACCGTCGGCCTCTTGACCGCGATTCACGCATTCAAGCGGTTGCCCGTCGCGCCCCAGCAGGTGGCGGAAGAAGCGTGTCGCATTGAAATTGATATTCTGAAGGAACCGGTCGGGAAACAGGATCAATATATCGCGGCATACGGCGGGTTCCAGGAATTGGATATCGGGAAAGATGGCAAGGTGACGGTGACGCCTGTGCCGGTGGATTTCGTCACGGTGAACGAATTGGTTTCGAAGGCGCGCATGTACTACACGGGCGTGCAGCGATCGGCAACGGCGGTGCTGAAGTCGCAAAACGAGGCGGTGGCCAAAAAGGCGCGTGCAGACCACGCGCAGGTGTTGGAAAGCCTCCTCAAGATAAAGGAATTGGGCCGCGAAATTCGTGCCGCATTTGCCCAGAAAGATCTCGATCGCTTTGCCGTTCTGATGGATCGCCACTGGATGTACAAGCGAGCCATGTCGCCCGGCATCAGTCTCTCGGTTCTCGATGAACTCTATGACCAAGTGAAAAAGGAATACGGGGTTTTAGGCGGAAAAATCATCGGCGCAGGCGGCGGGGGATTCGTCATGCTCTACACGCCGAATGCGGGCCGAGAACTCGATGAGTTCATGGCGGGCCACGGAATGCCGCGCATCAGTTACTTCCCCTCGATGCAGGGCACCAAGGTCGTTTCCGACATGAGTCCCTTCGACGATTTCGATGCAGTGCGCTGATATGCACGTTCTCGTCATTGGACTTTGGCATCAGGGCGTGGTAGGCGCGGCCTGCTTGGCGAAACTTGGGCACCGCGTAGAGGCCTACGATCTCGACCCCGAGCGGAACGCGCAGCTTGCGGCCGGTGAGCTGCCCGTGTTCGAACCCGGCCTCGCTGAGCTTATCGCTGAAGAGAAAGCGCAGGGGCGACTGCGCTGGATATCCGATTTGAACGGCGTGACGCCGCCGGAAGTTGCGATTCTCATGCACGACACGCCGGTCAATGATCGCGACGAGAGCGATCCCACCTGCGTCCTCGATGCCGCATTGGCGCTTGCGCCCGTCTTGCTGCCCGACACGGTCGTGTTAGTGACGGCACAAGTGCCGATCGGCACGTGCGATGAACTGTCCAATCGCCTGCACGGTGTGCGGCCTGATTGGAAGCGAGGGCTGGTCTACAGCCCGGAGAACCTTCGACTCGGCCAAGCGATAGACCGATTCCTCCATCCGCCGATGCAGGTGCTGGGCGCAGATGATCCCGCCGCCATTGATCGAGTTGCGGCCTTGTGGCCCCACGTGTCGCGATGGGACCGCGTTTCCCTGCGCACCGCGGAAATGGTCAAGCATGCGCTCAATACGTTTCTCGCCACAACGATTACCTTCGCTAACGAGCTGGGCAATTTGTGCGATGAAGTCGGCGCGGATGGCCACCGCATCGCTGAAATTTTGCGCGGCGAACCGCGCGTGGGGCCCAAGGCGATGCTGTTTCCGGGCTTGGGGTTTGCCGGCGGCACATTGGCGCGCGATGTGCAAACGCTGCGTGCATTGGGAGATCGGGAAGGCTTGGATACGCCGTTTCTCGATGGCCTCATGGTTTCCAACGCTGCGCAGAACGGAATCGTTCTGCGAAAACTAAGAGGGGCGCTCGGCGAACCGTTGACGGGGCGAAAAGTTGCCATTCTCGGTTTGACGTACAAACCGGACACCAGCACCTTGCGCCGCTCGGCAGCCGTGGAACTGGCCTCGATGTTGCACCGCGAGGGCGTCTCGATCTCCGCCGCCGATCCGCGCGCCGATCGGAATGAAGTAGATGCGATAGGCTACATAGCGTTTTGCGAAGAGGTGGAATCGGCAGTTCGCGACGCCGATGCGGTGGTTTTGATGACGCCTTGGAAGGACTATCGCCTGCTGGACTTGGCTTCCATGCGCGCGGTCGCGCGGGGGTCTATCCTCATTGATACGGCACCTCTGTGGACCGCTGAGTCTGCGGAGAAGAGTGGTTGGATCTATTTGGATATCGGGCGCGGGCGAGGGGCGGCTCCATGCAAATCGTGATTCTTGCCGGAGGTTTGGGAACGCGGTTGCGAGAGTTGGATCCCCTGCGACCGAAGGCCTTGATGCCCGTTGCGGGGCGTCCCTTTCTCGATTGGCAGCTTGAGCTGCTCAAGCGAAATGCATTGACTGATGTCGTTCTTTCGATCGGCCACTTGGGCGAACAAATCGAAGCATTTGTGAAAGACGGCAGCGCGTGGGGATTGCGGGTTCGCTATGCGCGCGAGAATCCGCGCGAGCTGCGCGGGACTGGCGGCGCGTTGGTTCATGCGCTCCCTCTTCTTGCCGAAGAGTTTTTGATGATCTACGGCGATTCCTATCTGCCCATTCCGTTTGCGCCCGTGGTGGGCGCATTTCGCAATGCCGGCGCTCCTGCATTGATGACCGTTTTTCGCAATCGAGGCGCGTGGGACAAGAGCAACGCGCGCGTGGAGGGCAATCGCGTTGTGTTCTATTCCAAGACAGCCAGGCCCGGTGAGGCCGATTGGATAGACTATGGTCTGATCGCCTTTCGCCGCTCTGTGATCGAGCGCTATCAAACGGCGCCTGTGCCACTGGACATGGCCGCCATCTTGTCCGACCTTGTTGCGGCGGGCGACCTCGCCGCCTATGAAGCGCCCGAGCGATTTTACGAAATTGGGAAGCCCGAAGGCCTGCGCGAGTTGGAGGCAGTGCTGAGCGAGGGGCGTGCATGAAACCCGCCGTATTTATTGATCGCGATGGCGTGTTGAATGCGATGGTGTATGACGAGACGCACGGTCTTCTGGATTCGCCGCGCCGTCCCGAACAGGTGGAAATGATCCCCGGCGCCGGCGCGTTTTTGCGCTCGGTGAAGGCGGCTGGATACACCGTCATCGTGGCCACCAATCAGCCGGGCCTCGCAAAGGGAACGCTCACGGAGACGGAGCTCGATACGGTTCATGCGGAGCTTTCGCGGCAACTTGCGCGAGAGGGCGGGAGCTGGGACGCGCTGCGCTTTTGCCCTCACCATCCGGGGCCGTGTCCCCGAGGCAATCCGAAATATGTGAAGGCGTGCGAGTGCCGAAAACCTGCGCCGGGACTTCTGATAGAGGCCGCGCGCGAGTTCGGGATTGATCTCGCGGAAAGCTGGATGATTGGCGATGGATTGGTGGATATTGCAGCGGGTCGTCGCGCCGGATGTCGCACCGTGTTGGTCACCTCGTTGAAGTGGTCGCTGGCGGAACGTTTTCTGAATCTAGCCGATGCGGAGCCGGACTTCGTTGCTGAATCGCTCGCAGAAGTGCAGCGCCTGATTCTCGACGGCCGAGCTCCTGACAAACAGCGAGGTGGCTAGTGACGGAATCGGCCTTCAGATGTTTGGCCTGCGGTGATGGGCACAGCGTCGCTGTGCATAAAGCGGTGGCTGACTACTTTCTGCCGACTGGCATTCGCGTTGATTATGTTCGCTGCGCGGCGTGCGGCATGGTGCAGCAGTATCCCGTGCCGACCGATGTCGGGCCCTTCTATGCAGCCTATCCGGTGCACGCTCGCAAATCGCTTCTTCAAGAAGTGACACGCCGGATTCTGCTCTCCCCGGTGTACTATGACGTCGCATCTCTGAGGCGCGATCAGCTCTTGCTCGATTATGGATGTGGTGACGGTTGGTTTCTGGATCGAGCCAAACGCCGCGTTTCTGCCGCCTATGGCTACGAGCCTACGGCGATGCAGGCCTCGCGCGTTGCCGAGCGGGTGGGGGTGCAAGTCTTTCATGACGTGGCAGCGTTGCGGGCCCCGTTGGCGGGGCGCGTGGACGTGATTACCATGCACTTTGTCCTCGAGCATCTCACCGATTTGTCGGGAACATTTGCGTTGCTTGCCGACCTTCTAAAGCCCGGTGGCACCCTGCACGCCGTCATCCCCAATCTCGACAATGTCGAATATCGCGGCTTCGGTTCGCGGTGGCATGGATTCGATGCGCCTCGACACATTTGTTTTCCCAATGCCGACCAGTTGAAGCCCGTCCTCGATCCCCTTGGGCTGCGCTTGGCGAGCGACCGCTTTGTTCCCTTTCCGAATACCCTGGCCGCCAGCCTCAGCATTCTCTTCACGGGACGATATCGGTTGCTCCCATTTCTCGCATTTCTCCCCCTCGCCATTGTGTGGGCGCGTCTCTACCCTCGTGGCACTCGCGCACTGACCTTTGTGAAACATGAAAACTAAACCATCCGAATCTCGCGCGCTCCTGCCGCTCTTTCTCGTGTTGGCTGTAGCTGCGTTCTTTCGCCTGTATCACCTCGCGGAACCCGCATTTCGCGCGGATACGATTTTGTTCTACAACATCACGCGCCAGGTTGAGGGCGCATGGACCATCATGTCCAAATGGCTGCAGTTGATGGGGATCTCTGCGCAGTTGCCGTTTCCGATGGCGTTCACGGAGGGCTTCCTCAATCTCTTCGGACTCGAGCCGGGACATTTCACCCTGCGCTTACCCGCTGCCCTGTGGGGCGTCGGCGCAGTGGCCGCGGCGTGGGCGCTGGGCCGACGATTGGGCGGGCGCGGCACTGCTTTTGCGCTCGCGCTGACTGTTGCGTTCAATCCCTATCTCATTTTGACCAGTCGCGAGGCCTACTTCTATCCCCCGATGGTGCTCGGCTCTTTCCTGCTCCCGATTGCGGCGATTGACGCCGTGCGCGGGTGGTTGCAGCGCGAAGACAAAATCAGTTCCTGGCGAATAGCCGCCCACGTGGCGGGCATGTTTCTGATGATTTATAGCCAGCCCTCCGGCTGGTTTGCCGCGCTGCTCCTCGCGGGCACATCCGCGCTCTTCTCTTTTCTGCAAGCAAAACGCGCGCCAGTCGCGTGGGGGCGAGCGTGGACGCTTGTCGGCCTCTCCGTGTTGGTAGGGCTTCCGGTTCTCTTCGCGGATTGGGGCGTTCCGCAGTTGATGCAGAGCTCGTCAGAAGAGATGCGCTCGCTCGCGCGCCGGATATTTGCCGGCGGGCCATCGCTGCCGCAAATGCTGGCGACCTCCGCCACCTCGTTTTTTGTCGGGCGCGGCATCGCGCGAAGCGCGCTCACCGCCGTTCTTTTTCTGGTGGGGGCATGGGGACTATTTCGCCTCGCGCGCCGCGAGCCGTGGTTGCTCGCGATTCCCGCCGTCCTGGGAGTTGGTATGGCCTCCTTCCTCGTCGGGAGAGAAGCGACCGGCGCCGGATTCTACTCGCGCTACATGTTGGCCTATTTGCCGCTCTATCTTTGCTGGCTGATCCTCGGTGTGCGCCAACTCGCCGACTGGGTGTCCGCGCGCGCGCCGCGCTTTGCCGGCGATCGGGCCATCTATGCCGCCGCGCTTCTCCTGGCCACCATCAATCTCTATCCGGCGTGGCTCAGCACTCAGCTCAGCGGCAAACCGACGCCTTACAAGGACATCGCGCGCTGGCTCGATGCCAACTTGCCGCGCGGCACACTCGTCGTGACGGATCGGTGGTATGAGCCGTGGAACGAGATGGCGATCTATCAGCCGACGAATGTCACCGTGACCTTTACCGTGCCGGATGAGCCCTATGACCAGTTTCTCGCCAACCACTGGCGCGATAGCGTTCAGCGATTTTTCGTGAAGTTTCCCAACGCCGCCTACATGGAAATCGCCCGCAACTATTGGGATCGTCCCGCGACGGGTCCGTGGCAATGGCCACACGATTATTTTGCCCACTCGACCACACTCACGAATCGCGCCGCCCTCAAGTTGCGCGAGTATGGACTCGCGAATCGAGAGGACTATTTTGCGGCGACCACAAACCGCGTCTTGGTGAACATCTACTGGAACACGGAGGACGACCTTCTCGCCAAAGCGCGCGCAGAGGGAAAGAGCGCTCTGTTGCTCTACGGGCCGGAGTGGGACTACGCGAAGCCGTGGCGTCAAACCCAGCGGTTCGACGATTACCGCGTCTTTAAACAATCCGCCACCCTGCGCGCGTTCTCGCTCCGCGATCAGCCGCAGCGCGTGAAGTTGCGCCTTCGCGCGGCCGCTATCGGCGCATCAAAAGTTGTGAACGTTGCCGGCCTGGCGACCCGCGAATTTCCCGTCGGCCAATTCGCCACGCTCGATGTCGGGCCGATTGAGCTGCATCCGGGCGAAAACTCCATCGCCCTGCGCGACGCGGGACGAGCGGGCGGGCAGGGCGTGCTGTTTGTCGAATCTGCAGAGTTGCTGCCGGGCGAATGAGTTGTCTCACGCCCTACCGAACAGCATCGTTTTGACGGCGCCCTCCATCATTCCGAACAGATAGAGCACATCCGCCACCGGCCCCGTAAGGGTGATGATGAGCGTGTCTTGCGGCGACATGCGGCGCGCGAGGATGATGTAGTGGATAATGCGCAGGAAGAGCCAGACCAGCGGAATCCAGTAGAGCGCGGGATTGATGCAGGCGATCCCAATGGCCACCAAGAAGAGAGAGGCGAAGATGAGCTGCCCGAATCGGTGCCGTGCGCGCGACTTTCGATTCGAGGTCGAATCCGCGAAAATGCCGAGACCGTATCGGATGACCACATACGCTTGACCGCGCCCATACGTGCGCTGCTTGCGCAGCACTTTGCGGATGGAATCGCTCGTGCCCGTGAACATCACGCGAAAGCGCGCGCGGCAATCCTGAACAATGCGGTGCCCGTCGCGGCGAATCTTTGCCGACAAATCCTGGTCTTCCGCTGTGAGCGATAGATTCTCCGAAAAGAAGTCGTAGGCCGCGACCACGTCGCGCCGAAAGAGATCGGCCTTGCCCTCAATGAAACCGAGCGAATAGACCTCCGTGTTCCGGCGATCTGTCTCGATGGGCAACATGTTGAGCGCGGCAAAGAGGCGATCGCTCAGCCCGAGCGCGTTGTAGTCCTCGAATAGATATTGCCCCGTCGCCACCGCGATGGAGGGATCGGCATCGAGATGGCCGAGCATCCGCTCGATATAATCGGGATCCAGCAGGCAATCTGAATGCAGGGTCATGACAAACGGCGCGGTTGTTCTGCGCAGGCCGACGTTGCAGGTTCGGGCGAGCCCGAGATTGCGCTCGTTCTTGACGTATTCGATCCGATCCAGATAGGGCGCAACTGCAGCGTCCAGCTCATCCGGAGATCGGTCATTCACCACGATGATCTGCAGTGGCTGCACCGTTTGCTTGAAGAGCGCATCGAGTACGTGGGAAATCGTCTCTGCACAGGCATAAGCGGGGATGACGACAGATACACGTGGGTTGGACATGGGCCGGGATGGTATCGCGGCGCGGCGCGGCCCGGAAACATTTTTTCTTCCAACCCGCTCCCGGCGGTGTGTCCTGTATTTATTTGCGAGCGCATATCAATTCTGGACTTGGCGCAAATACGGGGGATTGATACCGTTCTGGCGATTGATGAATAAGCGCATCACTATCGTCTCTCCGTTTCTCGATGAGGAAGAGAATCTCCCCGTTCTATATGAGCGGCTCGCCCGCGTTTTGGACTCTCAGCCGGAGGCGTGGGAACTGATCCTGGTGGATGATGGCAGCACGGATGGCTCTGTGCCGTGGGTGCGCCGCAAAGCGGCGGAAGATCCGCGTGTGAAGCTGATTGTCCTGTCGCGCGATTTCGGACACCAGGTCGCGATCACCGCAGGGCTCGATCATGCGGATGGCGACGCTGTGGTCGTGATTGATGCGGACCTGCAAGACCCGCCGGAGGTCATTCCCGAACTGCTCGAAAAATGGCGCGAGGGATATGAAATCGTCTATGCCGTGCGGCGCAGTCGAGCCGGGGAGAGCTGGTTCAAGAAGGTGACCGCCTCCATGTTCTATCGCCTCTTTCACCGCATCGCGGGGATCAAGGTGCCGATGGATGCGGGCGAGTTTCGCTTGATTGATCGCAAGGTGGTCGCCGCGCTTCGCGATGTGCGAGAGCTGCATCGCTTTCTGCGCGGGTTGACGTGTTGGACCGGTTTCAGCCAGTGCCCTGTGCTCTACGATCGCGCCGCGCGACACGCCGGGCGAACAAAGTACCCGCTGTGGCACCTCATCCGTCTTTCTTGGGATGCGTTGACGTCGTTTTCCGGCGCACCGCTCCGATGGATGACCGGAATCGGGATTTTTGTGAGTTTGGCTGGGTTGGCTTTCGCCCTCCGCATCATCCTGGGGCGGCTGCTGGGGTGGGGGGAAACGGTGCCGGGTTGGACCTCGCTGATTGCCGCCATGCTCGGCTTGGGCGGGATTCAGCTCATCAGTCTCGGATTGTTGGGCCAGTATGTGAGCCGGATTTATGAGGAGACGAAGAAGCGTCCCCTGTATTTCATTCGCGACTCCATCGGCATTTCCAAGTCCGAGGTTGAATGACATGACGACTTCTCCTCTCTATCTGGTCACAGGCGGTTGCGGCTTCATTGGCTCGCACTTGGTGGAAGCGCTTCTCGCGCGCGGCCTGCGCGTTCGCATTCTCGACAATCTTTCCAGCGGGCATCGCCAGAATCTGGCATCGGTCGAGAGCCAGCTTGATTTGCGCATTGGCGATATCGGGGATGCGGCCGCCCTTCGCAGCGCGTGCGAAGGTGTTGCAGGCGTCTTTCATCTGGCCGCACTCGTCTCCGTCGCCGACTCGGTTGAGCGACCCATGGACAACCATCAGATCAATGCCACCGGCACACTGAACGTACTCCTCGCCGCGCGCGAGGCGGGCGTGAAGCGCGTCTTGCTGGCCAGCACGGCCGCGATCTATGGAAACGACCCTGCGCTTCCGAAAACGGAAGACATGACGCCCTCGCCGGAATCGCCCTATGCCGCGGCGAAACTGATGGGCGAACACTATCTTCGGATCTTTCACCGGCTGTACGGAATGGAAACCGTCGCCTTGCGCTTTTTCAACGTGTATGGGCCGCGCCAGGATCCGCGCTCTCCCTATTCGGGCGTGATCTCGCGATTTGTGGATGCGCTTCAGAACGAAAAGACGCCGGTGGTTTTTGGCGATGGCAAGCAGAGCCGCGACTTTGTTTTTGTCGCCGATGTGGTGCAGGGCTGCCTTGGGGCGATGTTCGTGGAGCAGCCGGGCGAAGGCTCGGTGTATAACATCGCCACATCCAAACCAACCGACCTGCTTCAACTGCTCGCGACCCTCGGAAAACTCGCGAACCGCGCGATGGAGCCCGAGTTCCGCGAAACGCGCGCGGGCGATGTCCGCCACTCCTTGGCCTCGATCGAAGCGGCGCGCGCGGCACTTCGCTACGAACCGAAATACGATCTCGCTGCCGGATTGCAACGTTTGCTGGAGGAATCGCGATGAAGCCCACGCTCGTCATCATGGCCGCTGGAATGGGGAGTCGCTATGGCGGTTTGAAGCAAATTGATCCCGTTGGGCCATCCGGTGAGATCATGTTGGACTATTCCATATTCGATTCCCTGCGCGCGGGATTCGGGCGCGTGGTCTTCATTATTCGCCGCGAGATTGAAGAGCCCTTTCGCGAAATTGTGGATCGTCACATCGCGCGCGCCGTTCCCGTTGCCTACGCATACCAGTCGCTGGACGACCTGCCGAACGGCTATTCGCCGCCGGCCGGGCGCGCCAAGCCGTGGGGCACAGCGCACGCGATCTACAGCGCGCGCGAAGTTGTGCGCGAGCCCTTTGCCGTGATCAATGCGGATGACTTCTATGGGCGCGCCGCCTATGATGCGCTTGCGGGCGCACTGACTGCGTCATCGCCGGGCGCATCCGACTTTTGCCTTGCGGGTTACCGCGTGGCCGACACGCTTTCCGAGCACGGCGCGGTGTCGCGCGGCGTTTGCGAAGTCGGCGCGGACGGATTGCTGAAGCGGATTGTTGAGCGCACCCACATTGAGATCAAAGAGGGCTCCGTCGTTGCGCAGGTGGAGGGACAACTGCTCACCATTCCACCGGAGACCACCGTCTCCATGAATTGTTGGGGTTTCACGCCCGCTCTCTTCGCCCACTTGGAGCGCGCCCTCGCGGAGTTCGTCAAGACCCGTGGACAGGATCTCAAGTCCGAGTTCGCCATTCCCACCGTGGTGGATCAGCTCATTGCGAGCGGTCAGGCGACCGTGCGGGTGTTGCCCGCCTCGGCCCGTTGGCTCGGTATGACCTATCCCGAAGACAAGCCTCTCGTCCGCGCAGGCGTCCAACGTCTCGTAGAAGACGGCCTCTATCCCAACCGCCTCTGGCCCGCCTGACACCGCGGCCCGCCGGCCCTTGCTCTGGAGGGAGGGCGCTAGATGATCCAGTCGAGTTCGGGGCTGGTTGCGCTTTTGATTCGAAGTTCGGCGTGGTTGGCGGAGACGATGCTGTTGGCGGGGACGCTGTCGGTGAGGAAGACGTTGCCGCCGATGGTGGAGGAGCGGCCGATGATGGTGGTGCCGCCGAGGATGGTGGCGTTGGCGTATATGACGACGCCGTCTTCGACGGTGGGATGCCGCTTGATATGTTTGATGGGGAATCCGTTTTCGTCGAGGGGGAAGCTGCGCGCGCCGAGAGTGACGCCTTGGTAGAGTTTCACGTTGTCGCCGATGATGGTGGTCTCGCCGATGACGACGCCGGTGGCGTGGTCTATGAAGAAGCCGCGCCCAATTCGCGCGCCGGGGTGAATGTCTACTCCGGTTTCGGAGTGGGTCCATTCGCTCATGATGCGGGGGACGATGGGGACATCGAGTTTGTAGAGTTCGTGTGCGAGGCGGTGCGAGGCGATGGCCATGACGCCGGGGTAGGCGAGTTGCACTTCGGCATAGGTGAGGGCGGCGGGGTCGCCTTCGTAGGCGGCGCGGACGTCGTCAATGACGAGGTTGCGGATGGCGGGCAATTGGTCGGCGAAGAGTTGGAGGACGCGCTTGGTTTCCTCTTCGACGGCGCAGGGGGTGCAGTCGTCCTCGCGCTGGGCGGCTTCGCCAATCCAGCGGAATGGGATGGCCAACTCGATGTCGGCGCAGAGGAGGCTGAGCGCTTTTTCGGTGTTGATGCGGATGTGGTCTGCGAGTGAGTGGCAGTCCACGGATCGGCAGGAGAGTTTCCCGGGGAAGAGGACGTCAATGAGCGTGGTGAGCGCTTCGATAATAGTTTGTGTGTTGGGATAGCAGCCGAGAACGCTGTCGGGGCGGTCTTTGTCGCAGTCGGAGAAGAGTTTGAGCATGCGCTCGGTGATGCCGTTGAGCAGCTCTTGGGAGACGACTGATTGCGTGCGTTCTGGCGTCATGAGGTGCGGTTATCCGATGCGGGCGCGCAGCCATTCGACTTCGGCCTGGAGTCCGTCGGTCACAGGGGTGGTGGGGTTGTAGCCGAGGAGACGCCGCGCTTTGTCAATGTTCGCGGCGGTATGCTTTTGATCGCCGGGGCGAGGGGCTTTGCGTTCGATGTTTGCTTTCTTGCCTGTGAGTTTTTCGAGGCGCTGGATGACGTTGTTTAGGGAGACGATTTCTCCGCCGCCGACGTTGAAGGTTTGGCCGAGGGCCGCCTCGCGCTTTTCGGCGGCGAGGAGGGTGGCGCGGACGCAATCGCTGACGTAGGTGTTGCTGCGGGTCTGTTCGCCATCGCCGAACATGGTGAAAGTTCCGCCGCTGAGGAGGGTGCGGATGAGGATGTGGTAGGCCATGTCGGGGCGTTGGCGGGGGCCATACACGGAGAAGTAGCGGAGGACGGTGATGGGGAGGCCGAAGTTGGATTCAAAGGCGCGGCAGAGGTTTTCGGCGGCGAGTTTGGTGATGCCGTAGGGCGAGAAGGGTTGCGTGGGGGCGTCCTCGCCTTGCGTGGCTTCTTTGCCATAGACGCTGGAGGTGGAGACGTGGATGAAGTGAGGGAGACCGACGGCGCGCGCGGCTTCGAGGAGGCGGAGGGTGGCGTCGCAGTTGCAGGTGTTGTAGAGGGAGAAATCGCTCCAGCTCTTCATGAGGCCGGGCATGGCGGCGAGGTGGAAGAGGGTTTCGCAGCCGTCGAGGAGGGGGGCGAGTTCGCCGGTGCGGAGATCGAGTTCGTGGAAGGCGAAGTTGCTGCGCGTGCGGAGGGTTTGGAGGTTGGATTCCTTGATTTCGCGGGGGTAGTAGGGAATGAAGGTGTCCACGCCGACCACGTCCACGCCCTGCGCGGTTAATGCTTCACTCAAATGGGATCCAATAAAGCCGGCAGCGCCGGTCACCATGCATCGTTTCATCATCTCTCCTGAACGCCAATGGGTACGAAACACGAATCGGGCGGATTTCGCCAGCCCAAAGCGCGGGCGCTTCTAGTTGGCGGCTGTCTCCGCATCGGAAATATGCAACTTATCCATGCGATATTTCAAGATGCGGCGCGTGGTGCCGAGTAATTCGGCAGCGCGAGTTTGGACGCCGCTGGCTTCGCGCAGGGCCTGGCGGACGAGGTCCGCTTCGTAGGCGTTGACCTTTTCTTCGAGCGAGATTCCGTTGAACTGGTGGGGGGCGGGAGCGTGGGAGACGTGTCCGTTCTGGAACTCGCGTGGGAGGTGTTTGAGTTGGATGATGGGTTCCTGGCCGTGCAGGACGAGGATGCGTTCGACGAGGTTGCGCAGCTCGCGGACGTTACCGGGCCAGTCATAGGCTTGGAGAATGTCGAGTGCTGCGGGCGCGATTTCGACGGTGTTGGCGCGGAGGGACTGTTTGAAAAATTGGAGGAAGTATTCGATGAGAATCGGGAGGTCTTCCATGCGCTCGCGCAGCGGGGGGACGGCGATGGGGACCACGTGCAGGCGGTAGAAAAGGTCTTCGCGGAATCGTTTTTGCTCCATTTCCACTTTGAGATCTTTGTTGGAGGCGGCGACGATGCGGGCGTTTGTGCGGATGGTTTGGGTTCCGCCGAGGCGCATGAATTCGCGTTCCTGGAGAACGCGCAGGAGTTTGACTTGGGTGGCGAGGGGCATCTCGCTGATTTCGTCGAAGAAGATGGTTCCAGCGCCCGCGAGGTCGAATCGTCCGTATTTTCGTTTGTCGGCGCCGGTGAAAGCGCCGCGTTCATGACCGAAGAGTTCGCTTTCCATCAGTGTTTCGGGGAGGGCTCCGCAGTGAATGGCGACGAAGGGTTCTTCGGCGCGGCGGCTCTGGGAGTGGAGCATGCGGGCGATGAGTTCTTTGCCGGTTCCGCTTTCGCCGAGAATGAGGACGGTGGCGTCGGTTTCAGCCGCTTTGCGCGTGTCTTCGAGCGTTTGCTGGAAGAGGGGGGCATGTCCGATGATGCCGTGGACGGGGAACTGGCGGGCGACTTCATTTTGCAGGACTTCGACTTGGAGGCGCAGCGCGCGCGTTTCGAGGGCGCGCGAGACGGCGCGGCGGATTTCCTGGACATCGAAGGGCTTGGTGACGAAGTCCACCGCGCCGGATTTGATGGATTCGACGATGGGCCTCGCGTTGGTGGAGGCGCTGATCATGAGGAAGGCGAGTTCGGGGTATAGACTCTGTGCTTCTTTGAGCAGAGTGACGCCGTCTTTGTCGGGCATCATTACGTCGAGCATGACGAGGTCGAAGCGAGTTTCTTCGAGGCGTTCGAGCGCTTGATCGGCGTTTTCGGCGGTGGTGACTTGAAAGTCGCGGCCGAAGATCATTTTGAGCGATTCGCGGCTGCCTCGTTCGTCGTCCACGATGAGCAGATGTTTCATGAGTGTTCTCCCAGGCCGGCGGCGGGTAGTGTGACGGTGACGGCTGTGCCGTGATCGTTGCTGGTGATTTCGACGCGGCCGTTGTGGTCCACGACGGTGCGCTTGACGATTGAGAGGCCGAGGCCCATGCCGCGGGCCTTGGTGGTGCAGAAGGGGGAGAATATTTTTTCGCGGATGTCGGGGGGGATTCCTTTGCCGTTATCGCGCACGGTGATGGCGACGCCTTTGTCGTGGTTTGCGCTTTGCGGGCGGGTGGCGATGAGTTCGATTTGGCCTTTGCCGTGGGCGGGGAGGGCCTCGAGGGAGTTGCGAAGAAGATGGGCGAAGCAATCGGTGATGGCGCGCTCGTCGCCCCAGACGGGTGGGAGGTTGTCATCGAGTTTGACAGAGAGATGAGTGCCGTTTCGGCGCTCGGAGGGGAGGACGTTCTCCACGCTTCGGCGGAGGGGTTGGCGGATGTCGAATGCGCAGTATTTCAGTTCGGGCGGGTGCGCAAAGTCGTTGATCTGGTCAATAATTCCATTGAGGCGATCCACCTCGGCCGAAACGAGCTGGCTGAATTCGGTTCGGAAGTCGGCGTCGTTGTAGCGCTCGGGGAGGAGTTGCGCGAAGGTTTTGATGGCGACGAGAGGGTTTCGGATTTCGTGAGACATGCTGGCGGCCAGTTCGTTCCAGAATGCGGCGCGCTCGAGTTGTTCCTGCTTTTCCTGGAGGGCGCGCTGCGCGGTGATGTCTTGGATGATCGCGACGGCGCCGAGGCACTTGGTGGCATCGCCGAGGCGGCGCGTTTGCACATACATGGCGCGGCGGGTGAGGGGATCGGTCCAGGCCTGCGGGAATTCGAAGAGTTCGCCTTCGATCGTGCGGCGAACCATGTCGGCGAGGCGGCTGCCGAGGACTTCGATGGATTGTCCCACGGCGCGTTCGGGCGCGAGGGCGAGCAGGGTTTGGGCGGCTGTGCTGAACCATCGAATGACGCCCTGCTCATCTGCGGCTACGATGCCGGTAGGGAGCGAGTGAATGAGGGTTTCGGCGAGGGATTTTTGGCGCGTGACCTCTTCGTAGAGGATTGCGTTTTCCAGGGCGGTGGAGATGTGGCCGACTGCGCTGGAGATAGCTTCGAGGTCGGCGTATTGGAAGGGAAGGCCGGTGGCTCGGTGGCCGATGAGAATCCAGCCGATCATCCGCCCGCGCGCATGGAGCGGGGCGATGATTTCCGCGGTTTGCGCATCGAGATTTCGCTGAAGGAGCGCGCGGTCGGCGTGATCGGCGATGGCTTCGAGGGTGGAGCGCGCGACGAGATGGGCATGGCGATCCATCCAGAGGACGAATGCGTCTGTTGCGGGATAGCTGAGTTTTGCGACCTCGCCGGTGCAGCGCAGGGCGGCGGCGAGACGGTAGGGCTCGCCGGGCTGGCGTTGTACGAAAATGCCGGCGCGCACGACTTTGGTTGCAGAGGCGATACCTTCGACGATGCGGTCGAACATGGCGTTGATGTCGCCGAGGTGGTTGAGCGCGCGAGCGAGGTGGCGGAGGGAGAGGGTTTCTTCATCGCGCGACGCGCGCGATTCGGCGGCCGGCCGCGAGCGTTGCGCCTCGCTTTTCAGTCGCTCGTTCTCCATGCGCATCTGAAGGAAATCGAGCGCGCGCGAGAGAAGGTTTGCGAGGTGGCGGCGATCGGTGTCCAGCGATTCGAGGGCATAGACGCCGCAGCTTTCGGCGATTTGCGCGGGGATGGAGCGAGGATCTCCGAGCGCGATGACCGCGAGGTTGGGGTAGCGGCGAAGGAAGTCGGGGAGGGCGTGGGCCGGTTCGCCGAGGCGCAAGTCGAGGAGGAGAATGGCGGGGGCGAGTCGGCTGCAGGCGTTTTCCAGGTCTTCTCGCGTTTCCGAAAGATAGGGTTCGGCGCCGGAGTGGGCGATGGCGAGGAGGCGTTGGCGCAGTTGCGGATCGCGCGTGTGAATGAGGATGGGAGGCGGGGTTTTCATGGCGCGACCTCGGCGGGCGCGAGTGGGAAGAGGAGGTGGAAGGTGGACCCTTTGCCGGGTTCGCTCTCGACCTCCAGGAGGCCGTTGTGTTCGGAGATGATGCTGTGAGAGACGGAAAGGCCGAGGCCGGTGCCGGAGCTTTTCGTTGTGAAGAAGGGGTCGAAGACGTGCGGGATGTCTTCGCGTTTGATGCCTGCGCCGGTGTCGCTGATGGCGACGCGGAGCCGGGTCTCGGTCGTGAATGAGCCTTGCAGCGTCATCTGCGGTGTTTCAATTTCGACATGTTCGGTGGCGACGGTGAGTGTTCCGCCGTTTTCCATGGCATCTATTGCGTTGAGGAAGAAGTTGACGAAGGCTTGTGTCAGGAGGTTGGCATCGCCGCGGATGACATCGCTCTGTTCGGTGTAGGACTGGTGGAGGTCTATTTGTTTCTGTTTGAGTTGTTGTTGGATGATTTGGAGGGAGCTTGCGAGGACTTCGTGCACGCGCGTGGGGTGGAGGCTCGGCTTGGCGGGGCGGGCGAAGCGGAGGAGTTGGTTGACGATGGAGTCAATGCGTTTGACCTCCTGTCCGACCAAGAGCGAGAAGGTTTGGCGGAAGTCTTCATCGTCGTAGCGGTCGGGGAGGAGTTGCGTGAATGTCTTGAGGGTGACGAGCGGGTTTTTGATTTCGTGGGCCATGCCCGCGGAGAGTGTGCCGATGCTGGCGAGTCGGTCGGTTCGGCGGACTTGTTCTTCGAGCTTCTTGAGGAGCGTCAGATCTTCGAACAACAGGAGGGCGCCCAGTTGTCGGCCGGTGTGGCTGCTGAAGGCGACGGTGCTGAAGCGAACGGGGAGACTTTCGGCGCCGTTCACGGAGAGCGCGACTTCGACATTTCGCCGGTCGGCGCCGCCGGCCAGGGTGGTGTGCAGCGCGAGTGCCAGATTCGGCGGCAAGCTCTGGATGGGCTGTTGCACGAGCGATTCATCAATGTGAAGGATGCGCTGTGCCTCGCGATTGCACACCGTGATTCGCCCTTCGTGATTGGCGGCAACGATGCCTGCGACCACGCGGTCGAGAAGTATGTCGTTGTAGATCGCGCTGTCCTTGATTTGGGTGTAGAGGTCGGCATTTTCGAGGCCGACGGCGAGCTGATTGCAGAGCACTTGGAGCGTGCGCTGCTCGGTTTGTCCGTAGATGCGGCCGGAGAGGCGGGGGCCGAGGAGGACAATGCCTTTGAGGACATTGTTGGCATAGATGCCGACCGCGATGACGCTTTTTAGCGAGGAGATGACGTGGCCCGCTTGGATTTCCTGGCGCGAAGCCTGGAAGCGCTGGAGGGTTTCGGCAGCGAGCGGGGCGCTATATTCCGCGAGGGTGCGCGGGAGTGGGTTCTCTGCATCGAGCTGGATGCGGTCCTCCTGTGGCGCGGGATGGCTTTGGACGAAGTGGTTGTTCTCGTGAAGGAGAATGAGGACGCGGTCGGCGCCCACCAGCTTGGCGGCCAATTCGGCGAAGTGCTCCAATAGTTCGCTGCGCGTACCGATGGAGGTGACGATTCGACTGGCGGACTGGAGTGTCTCTGTGACGCCAAGCGCTTCGAGGCTGAGGAAAAGGCGGTTGGCGAATTGTTGGAGCTGTCCGTGCGCGGGGGCCATCGAGAACGCGACCACAAGCGCTGCGATGAGGTGTGCGCCGAAGTCGCGCCACGGCATCGGCTCGAGCGCCCAGCGCAAGACGGCCCACACACAGCAATAGAGCACGACAAGATAGCCGGTGAGCAGAGCGTAGGCCGTGACGCGGCGGAGGACGTCGGCCACCTCCATGATGTGCCGCGTGGCGATGCCATAAGCGATGATGCCGATCAGGAAGAACGCGGCCAGCGGGGCATATTGGACGCTCAGCGAAGTCGAGGTGAGAATTGGGACGACCACCGCTGTGAGCACGGCGATGACGATGCCGGAAAAGCCGCCGAACAGGAGAAATTGAATCTCTGTTCGCTGAATGCCGCGTGTGGCTCGGCTGTTCTGGACGAATCGGTATGCGATGTATGAGAGGTAGAGCGCAAAATAGAGCGCATAGAGGGCGATGCCGGGGCCGTATAGGGGTTCTGGCAAACTGCTCCTCGATTCGGGCGAGGGGAGCGTGACGCCGCGGAGGTAGAAGGAGGTGCACGCGAGAGCTGCGGCAGCGAGCGGGGCCAGGCTCTCCCATTTCGATCTGCGCAAGTGCTGCGACCAGTGCCTCGTCGGGTGCATGACCGCTTTGCGCATCATGCTGAACATGAACGGCGCGAAAGCGCCCAGAATGGAAGACATCTGGATGGCGGCGATGATCTGGGGTTCATCGGTTGTGTAGAAGGCGATGCCGAGACAGGTGAGCCACCCTGTCATGATGAGAGAGAAGGCAAAGAAGAAGACATTCAGCGCGCGGCGCTGATTGTTCAGCAGCACAAAAATGCCGAGCGAGAGAGCCGCTACGACGCAGAGCGCGTGTATGACCTGGAGGATCAGCATGTCAGATCTTCTTCACGATGACGCAGGCGTTTCCGCCGCCCAATCCATGGACATCCACGAGCGCCGTGGAACAGTGTGTGCGACGCGGTTGCCCTGGAACGAAATCCAGATCGCAGGCGGGGTCGGGGTTGTTGAGGTTGGCCGTCGGCGGAATGATTCCCGATTGCAGCGCCAGCAGGGTTGCCGCGATTTGCAGCGGACCTGCGGCTGCGAGCGGATTGCCCAGCACGCCTTTGATGGAGGTGATCGGTATCTGATAGGCGCGGGGGCCGAACACCTTTTTAATCACTGACGCTTCGGCGCAATCCAAAATGCGATGACTCGGGCCGTGGGCGTTGATGTAGCCGATGTCGTCGGGGATCAGCCCCGCATTCTGCAGGGCGCTGTGCATGGCCACTTCCAAGCCGGAGCAGGGTGTCTCTTCACTGAAATCCTGACAGAATGCGGTGGAGAGGATTTCCGCATAGGGCTTTTTGCCTCGGTAGTTCGCATGTTCGAGCGATTCCAAAACGAGGAGGCCCGCGCCTTCTGAGATGATGCCCGCGTCGTGTGCGATATCGAAAGGACAGCTTGCCAGGCGAGGATCCACTTGGCGCCCAGTCAGCAGTCCCGACTGCGCCATGCAGGCGTAGGTGAGGGAGTTGATGGGAGCATCGGCGCCGCCCGCGATAACGATGTCGGCGCGCCCGGTGCGAATCAGCTCGAATCCGCTGGCGATGGCCTCCGAGCCCGCGATGCAGGCGGACGAGTGGGTATGCGCCTTCCTCACGCTGGGAATGGCATCGGTGATGGTGGTGGCGGCGTGGTGCGGTTGTCCGGACGTGGCGACGTGAACAGGCACGCGCCAAGGGCCGTGGCTTTGCAGCCGCTCAAAGCCGTGCTCAATCAATTCGACCGCGGGGCAGCTAATGCCGAGGCAAACATCGAGCATGCTTCCGTTGCGGGAGGTCGGGTCAAGATCCGCATCGAGATAGGCCAAGTGAGCAGCGGCAGCCGCGAGGAGGTCTTGTCGCGAGCGGCGTTTGCTGAAGCCGGGCCGGTCGAGGATCTTATTGATGTCGAAATCCTTCACCTCTCCCGCGATTTTGCAGGGATGTTTAGACGCATCGAAAAGCGTGATGTGGTCAATCCCGCTTTCGGCGCGCAGGAGAGACCCCCAAAAAGCATCTTTGCCAATTCCGTTTGGCGCCACGATGCCGAGTCCCGTGATGACTACGCGCGATCTATCTAGTGCTGCCATATAGTGGTGGCCGAGCGCTATTCCCCCGAACAAGCGAACCCGGCCCTAAAGTCCCGCCACCCTCGTTCAATTCTGTACCCGCAGACATTAGGTGTACGAAATTGAACGAATGCAAGGATTGATTTGAGAAATATTGAAAATCATTTCGCTGTTTCCTTGCGGGTGTGTGAGTTAGCCCTGTGCCAGGAAGTTTGGTTCTTGTTGAAAACATGTGAATAACCTGGGCTGGCGATTCCGAGCTGCGCTTGCATGGCGCGTGTTCATTTTTGTTCTCCTGCGCAATCGGGCACGGATGCGGCACCTACCCACAAGCAGAAAAGCCACAATCTGTTTGGGGGAGGTGAGGCTCGCCCCAAGATGTTGAGCATCTACCAGGTTGGCACGGTGTTTGCTATGAATTGAAGTGCAGGGAAATGAAATAACCAATTCGGGAGGCAGAGATGACGGGAACAAATTGGCGGTTTGTGTGTGGGATCGCGTTGGCGGTCGGCATGGTCGCGAATGCGAGTTGGGCGAATGGGTTTCGAAATCCGCCGGAGACCGGCGAAGCGCTGTCGCGAGATGGCGGCAAGCTCACCTCTATTAAAGGTGCGGCGGCGACTGCGGTGAATCCGGCGAATCTGCTGGGGGCGAAAGAGCCCGAGGTGGTGGCCTCACTGACTCTCGTGCATGCGAAGACAGATTTCGATTCCGCGCTGGGTTCGGCCACGACCGATGATCCGTGGAAGGCGCTGCCGAACGCATTTTTTGCGTTTCCGGTTGAAGCGGATCAGTTCGCGCTTGGCGTGGGTCTGACGACGCCGTTTGGCCAGTCCACCGAATGGAAGAAGGATGGCGTGCTGCGCTATTCGGCTCCGTATTTTGCGGAATTGAAGTTGGTCAATGTTAACCCAACGATTGCCTATCGAGTCCACGACCGCGTGGCCGTGGGTGCGGGTGTGGATGTGTTTTCGTCCACGTTGGAAATGAAGCAGTTCATGCCGTGGTCGCAAGTGGTGGGCAATCCAGCCGCGCCGGATGGCGAGATGAAGTTTGATGGCGATGGCTCCGGCGTGGGGTGGAACGTGGGCGTTCAAGTAAAACTGACCGACCGGCAGCAGGTCGGTCTCGTGTATCGCAGCGGCGTGAAGGTGGACTACGATGGAGACTTTAGCGTGGGGAATGTCCCGGCTCCCGCGATGGCGGCGCCGAAGAGTGATTTTTCGAGCGAGATTGAGTTCCCCGCGATCGCTGCGCTCGGGTATGGGATTCAGGTGAATGATCGCCTGCACCTCGGGGCCGATGTGGAGTGGATCGAGTTCTCGCGTTTCGATGCGCTGCCGATAGACATCGGCGTCAACAATGCGCTGCTTCCGACAGCGGCGATTCCACAGAATTGGGACGACACGTGGACATATGGCGTGAGTGCGGCCTACGCGCTGAACGAGTCGTGGGTTGCGCGCGCAGGCTATAAGTTCATGGAGTCGCCGATTCCCGATTCGACGCTCGCTCCGACGCTGCCGGATGCGGATCGCCATCTCCTGTCGGCCGGGCTCGGTTACCAGAGCGGTCGGCATCACTTGGATTTAGCGTATGCCTATTCGATCTTCGATGATCGCACGGTTTCGAGCAACCTCGATCCGGCGCTCAATGGGACCTACGAACTCGCCTCGCACCTGTTCGTGGTTACCTACGGAATCCAACTCTAGGTCGCGTCATGATTGCAACGGCCAAGCGCGCAAAAGTACTTGTGATTGACGACGAGCTCGGGCCGCGCGAGAGCCTCCGCGTCCTGCTCAAGAACGAGTATGAGGTGCGGTGCGTCAATTCGGTGGACCTCGGTGTGCAGATGCTGCGGGAGCTGGAGCCGGATGTCATCGTCATGGACATTCGGATGCCGGGGAAAACCGGCATTGAAGGACTGCGCGAGATTCGATCGCTGGATCCCCACGTGGCGGTGATCATGCTGACGGGATTTGGCGCGTTGGAAACCGCGCAGGAAGCGCTTCGCCTCGGCGCGAACGACTATCTGAAAAAGCCGTTCGACATCGTTGAGATGCAGGATGTGATTCGCGCGAACGTGCACCGGAGCCAGATCAATCGGCGTCGCGCTTCGACGGAGCACGAATTGCAGGCTCTGAATGGGCAACTGACGAGTCAACTCGAGAAGAAGGATCTGATGGCGACGCTGGGACAGGCCTCGGCGGAACTGGTTCACGACCTGCGCAATCCTCTGGCTGCGGTGCTGGGTTATGTTCAGATTCTCTCTGAAGATTTGGCGAAGGCGCGTGAAACGCAGCACGGAACGCCGGAGGCCACGACGGAGTACATTGGACTGATTGAGCAGAACATCCAGCGCTGTCGCGAGATGGTGGAAGCCTGGCAGGACATCAGTCGCCCGCAGCGGCGCAAGCCGGAACCGATCCGTCCCTCTTCGCTATTGGAGAAGATTCTCGATGCGCAACGCAGCTTGGCTGCATCGCGAAACGCTGCGCTGCAAGTTCGAGTTGAAGACCCCGATGCGCAAGTCGTGGGCGATGCCGTCCAATTGGGTCGCGCATTGCAGAACATTGTGGTCAATGCCTTCGACGCGCTGCCTTCAGAAAATGGCTACGTTTCCGTATCGGGTTCTCGCGTGCGCGGCCGCTACATGATTGAGGTGCAAGACAACGGAAGTGGCATTGCACCTGAGGCCCTGCCGCATCTCTTCAAGCCGGATTTCTCCACGAAGGCGGCGACAAAAAGGGGCACGGGGTTGGGCCTGTTCATCACGAAGCGAATTATTGAGGATCACGCCGGATTGATCCATGTGGAGAGCGTCGAAGGGAAGGGGACGAAGATGACGATCTCCCTTCCGCTCTGTGCCGAGTCTCCGGCCTGACGAGACGGAGACCGCGCGCGCGGGGGGGGCGTCGCAAAGAAGGACTGGACAGCGGCCCGCCGTCCGCTGACTCTTGTCGCATGACGCACGAACCCGCTTCCGGCTGGCGCGAGGAATTCGCGAAGATTGTTGGCGACACATACGTCTTGGCGAGTGCGCAGGAGATCGCCCGCGCAGAGGCGAATGTCACAGGACTCCATCGCCGGGTTGCCGCATTAGTTCGCCCAGCTTCCACCGCTGAGGTTCAACGCGTGGTTCAGGCCGCGATCCATTTTCGTGTGCCGCTCTATCCCTACAGCCGCGGCTGCAACTGGGGGTTGGGTTCGCGACTTCCCGTGCGCGATGGCGCCTGTCTCGTTGATCTGTCGCGCATGAATCGCATTCGCGAAGTGAATGCGCGACATCGCTATGCGGTCGTGGAGCCCGGTGTTACGCAGCAGCAACTCTATGAATATATCGTGCAGAACCGCCTTCCGCTGATGATCAATGTGATTGGGGCGGGTGGAGGCACCAGTATGCTGGGAAACGCGCTCGAGCGGGGGATCGGCTACTTTTCGAGTCGAGCGGGAACACTCTCTGGCATGGAAGTCGTGTTGGGGAACGGCACCCTCTTGCGAACGGGATTTGGCGACGAATCTGCATCCGCGCTCACTCACATTTACAAGCACGGGGTGGGGCCGGGCCTCGATGGGTTGTTCTATCAATCGAATTTCGGAATCGTGACCGCAGCGGGGATCGAGCTGCTTCCGCAGCAGCCCTGCCGCTGTTCGGTGATTGCCAAGATTCGCGACGCCGCTCGTTTGCCCGAGTTGGTGAATATCCTCGGCGAGTTGCGCCGTCGCGATGTGATTCGCATGGTGACGCACATTGGGAACGTGAACCGCACCTTCGATACCCTGGCGCCGCTGGTCTATGAGCAGCTCGGCCCGAATCGAAGGCGCGAGCAAGCGGAAGCGCTTCTCACGCAAGAGGGTTTTGGTCCGTGGAGCGCGGTGAGCAGCGTGGCGGGCGAGCCGGAAGAAGTCCGGCATGCCGTGGGAATGATTCGCCGGGCGTTGCGCGGCGTGGCATCCGTCGCCGTTTTCGACGATGCGCGATTGGCGAAAATCAGCCGGCTGCTGCGGTTCTTTTCCTTTCTGCCCGCTGCGCGTCGAAAGGCGAGCGTGTTGCGCGCGGTGATGCCGGTCTATGGCCTCTCGCAGGGCATCCCGACCGATGAGCCTCTGAAGGCGCTCTATTGGGGCGCTGGATTGGAGCCGCCTTCGGATGCCGTGGTGAATCCCGATTGGAGTGAGGCGGGTTATATTTATGTGTTGCCCTTGTTTCCGCTCGATGGCGCCGTGGCAGGCGCGGTTGCGGCCGAAGCGGAACGCCGCGCGGCGGCGCGCGGATTCAAGCCCGCGATGACATTCAACATTCTGGATGAGCGCTGCCTCGAATTGGTGCTTTCCATTTCATTTCCGCGCTCGCAACCGGAGCGCGCGCAATCGGCGCAGGCCTTTGCCGACGAGATTTTGGATATCTACGCCGCGCAGGGCTTTCGCGCGTATCGGGTGGGCGTTCATCAGATGGGGCGCGTCGTTCGCGCGGGCGATCCGTTTTGGGAAACCGCGCGCGCAATCAAGCGCACCTTGGACCCACATGACATCATTGCGCCGGGTCGCTATAGCCTTGATTGATGCCGCGAAATCGTGAGGCAGACGGAGATTTCTGCTTGAGTCGCTCTGCTTGACCTCGTAGACAGAGGCGATGGACATCCTCTACACGATCGGGCCGCTTCTGTTGATTGCCGTCGTGTTGGCTGCCGTGTGGCTTGATCGTTGGAGCGTTCCGGTGATTCTCGTCGCGTTGGGCGCCGGCATTTTATTCGGCAGCGACGTGCTCGACTTGTGGAACTTTGGCAATGTGTCGCTCACCAATCGCGCGGCCAATTTTGCGCTGGTCTTCATTCTCTTCAATGGCGGCTTTCATACCCAGCGTCGTCAATTTCGCGCGGTTGCCTTACCCGCGGGGGGGCTGGCGACGTGGGGTGTCATTTGCACCGCACTGTTTACCTTTGGAATCCTGCATTATGGGTTGAAGTGGGGACTGGAGGAATCGCTTCTTCTCGCCGTAATCATTTCTTCGACCGACGCCGCCGCGATCTTTTCGATTCTGCGTCGTCAGTCGCTTCCGCCGAAGCTTTCGGCAACCGTTGAAATAGAGAGCGCCGCGAACGATCCGATGGCGATCTTGTTGACCGTCGTGGCCATTGAAGCCCTGCAGACGGGTTCTGCGCAGTGGCCGCTGATTGTCGTAACCTTCATTTGGAAATTCACGGCCGCGCCGGTCATCGGCTGGCTCTTGGCCAAGGTATCGCTATGGTTGTTCGATACGTTGCGTCCCCAGGAGCGCGGGCATTACTACGTGCTCTCGCTCGGCTTGATCTTGTTGATTTATGGAATCGCCGAATTGCTCGGCGCCAGCGGGATGCTCGCAGTCTTCATCGCGGGCTATGTGATGGGAAACACCTCCTTCGTTCATAAACAGGGGGTAACCAATTTTCTGGGAGGCCTCTCGGCCATTGCGAACATCGGGATGTTCACCCTGATGGGGCTGTTGGTGTTCCCTCATCAGTGGGCCACGCTGTGGCAGAAGGGGCTGATTCTCTTTTTGGTGCTGACGTTCCTCTCGCGTCCGCTCGCCGTGTGGCTCGGCACGATTGGCATGAAGCTCGGATGGCGGAACAAGCTATTCATCTCCTGGGCCGGTTTGCGAGGAGCGGTTCCGATCGTCCTGGCGATTTATCCAAGCGCGGCAGGGATGGAGAGCGGGCAGGAGATATTCAACCTCGTCTTCTTCGCCGTTCTCCTTTCCGTTCTGGTTCAGGGCTCTACCCTTGGCGTCGTCGCGCGGATATTGAAACTCGCAATCCCTGCGCGACCCGCACCGCCATGCAGCTTGGAATTGATTACGATGACGGAAAGCGATCTGGATTTGTTCACTATTGATTTGCCCGATCCTCAGGGCGCTCCGGGGCCGGTGATTGGCCAACTCCGCCTGCCGCCGGGCACGGTGATCACGTTGATCACGCGCGAGAACGATGTGGTGGTTCCGAAGGGTTCGACTCAGTTGTTGGGTTGGGATCAGGTGACCGTCCTCGCGCATGCGAAGGATGAAGAAGACATTCGCACGATCATTCTCGCCGCGTTTGAAAAAAGAGACGAAGCGAACCCTAAGGGCGACGCAGGAGTGGAAGAAACGTCACCCGCTGTTTCGGCTTAGAATCGACGTGATCATTTCCCGCGCGACTGGGAGATCGAATGGCTTGCCCATGATGTGCTCCACTCCCACGCGTGTTAGTTCTTCCACGCGCTCGCCCGAAAGATCGCCGGTAGTCACGATCATCGGGCATGTGGGTACTTGGGCACGGAGCGCATTCACCAGATCCACACCAAAAGGGGTGCCCGGCAAGCTCAAGTCGGTGAGAATCAGATTGGGAATTCGTTCGGCGAGTCGTGCGAGAGCCATTTGACCATCATCAGCCAAAATGGCCTCGTGGCCCAACTGCTCAACAATGCGCTTCAAGAGAAATTGAATCGCTTGCTCGTCCTCGATGATTAGTATGGTCGCCCGGTCCATCTCTGAATAACGAATGGGACTGCCGGTTCAGTGTAGACGATGCGACTGCCATGGCAATGCTTAGATTTTGAGAGAGACCATGAGACCATCAATTCCGCCATCGCGCAGCGTTGGAAATATGGCTGATACTAATGCGGGATGAGCGGCTGCCGCGCGGTTATACGGTTTGGTGCGGCTATTGTCGCTTGGATCGAGCACCGCCTCGGGCAACGTGTTGTCGGCCAACAGCAATCCGCCCGTTCGAAGCAATGGGAGAGAGGCGTTCAAATAGTCCACGTAGCCGCTCTTGTCTGCATCAATGAAGACCACGTCAAACTGCGCTTCGCCGTCCGCCGCCATCTTCTTGAGTGAATCGAGAGCCGGGCCGACGCGGATCTCGACGCGAGTTGCCAAACCGGCTCGTTCGATATTCTTTCGCGCGACCTCTGCGTGATGCGGTTCCAATTCGAGCGAAATCAGTTTGCCATCGGTCGGAAGCGCGCGCGCGAGCCAGATGGCGCTATATCCGCCGAGCGTGCCGATCTCGAGGATTCGTCGCGCCCGAAATGCGCGTGCCAGCACGTGCAACATCTTGCCCTCACTCGCGGTGACAGCAATTTCCGGCAGGCCCTCCTTCCCCGAAGTTTCGCGCGCGTCGCGAAGGGCGTCATCTTCTTGCGCGCAAAGGGATGTGACGTATTGATCGTATGCGTTGACGGTTTCTTCGTATTTGAGAGGCATGGTATCTCCGTGCGTTGTGGCGTCATTTTACCTCGAATTCAGGCCTCGCGCAAATGAGTGGAGATGGGTATGGGAATCTCTCCGAGAGAGCCGATCAATAACGCGCTGTGAAAAGTCAAATGACAGGCGCCGTGTCGCGTTCAGTGCTTGACCCGCTGCCGCGCTCTACCGATTCTAACCCTATGCTGAGCCCGGGAATAGTTGGGAGGGTTCGGAGATAGGTGATGCTGTGAGGAGTGTACGACATGAAGATTGCTGGGCGAAGACGACGCTAGATGGACACCCGGGGATTAGCGTCGAGCAGCACGGCCGAACGGCTGGAATAATCGCTGAGTTATTGTTGAGTGAGATTGGCGAAGCATGTGCAAGTGCGCTTGAGACAAAGAGTTTTCCCATTCTTGCTGCTCTACACGATGTGGGGAAGGTTTCGCCCGGTTTTCAGCAGCAGTGTGCCGCATGGATGTCCCTGCGTGGCTACAAGCCACACGAAATGGCGGGATTGGAGAAGGATCACGGGAAGATCAGCCAGACAGCCGTCTTCAATGCTCTGAAGAACAAGAGTTCGATGCGCTTTTGGGCGGCCGTGGTTGGAGCGCATCATGGCAAACTCAAGGGTGACCGATTGCAGTCGCGTGCAGATGGTGGATCCGGGTGGGAAACAGAGCGGCAACGATTAATTGAGTCCATGATTGGTGAGTTCGGGCCGTTGCCGAGTCATGCGCCGGCATCCCCAAACTCTGCGGCGTTGTGGTTTGCTTCAGGATTGATTTCTGTGGCCGATTGGTTGGCGTCTGATGAAGGAACGTTCCCTGCGGATCGGGTCATGAGCCGCGAGGAAATCGCCCGACGCGCCCGAAATCTGGTGGATGCGATCGGGTTTCGTTTTGGCCCTGTGCGGAAAGGGTTGCGTTTCGATCAGCTCTTTCCATTTTGCGCGAACGAACTGCAGCAGGCAATGGTGCAGGCTACTCAACGACCGGGTGTGTATGTGGTCGAGGCTTCTATGGGGGCAGGCAAGACGGAAGCTGCTTTGGCAGCTGCATATACGATGCTTTCTGAGCATAAGGCGCGCGGCATCTATTTTGCTTTGCCAACTCAGGCCACAAGCAACCGAATCTATGAGCGTTTCGCCTCTTACGTCGAACAGATTGATCCGGCATCTGTTCCGCGGCTGCTTCACGGCGCATCTTGGCTCAATCAAGATCTACCGCACGTCACAGATCGACGGGATGGAACGGAGTGGTTCGCGTCTTCCCGCCGTGGATTGCTGGCACCCTTTGGAGTCGGAACGTTGGACCAGGCACTTCTCGGGGTTCTCGCCGTGAAACATTTTTTTGTTCGGCAATATGCGTTGGCGGGAAAGGTGGTGATTCTTGACGAAGTGCATTCATACGACATGTTCACAGGCACTCTGGTTGATCTGCTGGTGCGGAAGTTGCGCGAATTGCAGGCGACCGTGATCGTTCTCTCTGCAACATTGACGCGTGCGCGACGTTTGGAACTCACGCAGCACTCTTCGATATCGGATGCCTATCCGCTGATATCCGCCTGCGATAATCTTGGTTTCCAAGAAATCTCCGTTCGCCCGGAATCCGGGAAACAGGTGGCAGTTGAATTGATGGATGTCGAGCAATTACCCGACAAAGCTCTTCAATCTGCGCAGCAAGGCGCGTGTGTGCTGTGGATTCGCAATACAGTGGCGGACGCTCAGGAAACCTACCGTCGACTGAATGCCGAGAATAGGCAGGGAGGACCGGTTGTCGGCTTGCTTCATTCGAGGTTCCCTTACTATCAACGCGAGTACATTGAGCGAACCTGGATGGGTGCGTTAGACAAAGCCGGTAGGACTCGCCCGACTGGGTGCGTACTCGTCTCTACCCAGATCGCCGAGCAGAGTGTTGACATTGATGCTGATCTGCTCATTACGGACATTGCACCCACCGACATGCTCCTTCAGCGCGTCGGTCGCCTGTGGCGGCACGAACGCAGGCGGCCTGATGGATGCGCTAGGCCGGAAGTTTGGATAATGAAGCCCGGCTTGGATGCAGAAGCGCTTCGCTGTGCGAGTGTAGCCGGAATACTTGCTGCGTTCGGGAAGTCTGCTCGCATCTATGCTCCTTATGTTCTGCTGCGGACGATAGCAATATGGTCGGATTGCAGTACAATCCAGTTGCCACACGGAATCCGCGACTTAATCGAAGCGACCTATCGTGATGCGCGGGATGAACCGGATGCATGGAGAGAGTTGCGAGAGCGGCTGGTTATGGAGCGTGAGAAAATGGCATCAAAGGCATTGCGACAAAGCAATCCGTGGAGTGTGCCGCTAGACGACAAGGAGGATGTCCAGACACGCTGGAACACATGTCCCTCCGCCCGGCTATTTCTTGCTCGGAAGGTTGTGGCGTGGGCTGACAATGCGGGGGCTACTCTTGAAATGATGGATGGATCGATTTGCACAATGGGCGCCTATCGTTTCGATATACAGACTGCTCGCGCCCTGCATCGCAACCTTGTCCGTGTTCCTTTGTGGCGTGTAGCAAAACAGGTATCAGCTCAGCGCTATGCGCAGTGGGCGAAAGAATATCTGAAGGGAGATGCTCTACTTGTGAGTCTGGCGGATGACAGGATTGTAACAATTCCTGATTGCAATCCTCTCGACTTGCAGTATCGGGATGATCTCGGCATCATCATGCCCGATAGGGAGCCGCGCAACCGCTGTCACGCGATAACCCGCGAGGAGGAAGATGAATCTTACGACTGGTAGGTGGATACCCGTGATTTGGGCTGATGGACGGTGCGATAAAATAAGCCTGCTTGACGTGTTTGCGCAAGGCAACCAGATCACGGACCTTGCTGTTCGTCCCCACGAGCGCATTTCACTCATGCGCCTGTTGATCTGTATTACCCAAGCCGCCCTCGATGGCCCTGAGGATTACGACGCGTGGAAATCCTGCCTCCCCAAAATCGCCCCCGCCGCCATAGCCTATCTCGACATATGGAAAGACCATTTTGAGTTGTTCGGCGATGGACCCCGATTCTTGCAGACTCTGGAGATCACATCGGGAAAGAAATCCGAAGACAAAGTGAATTCTCCCAGCAAACTGGACATGGCATTGGCCACGGGAAACAACACGACTATCTTTGACAACGAAGGCAGCGTCGAACGGGTCTTTGACCCACCCTTCCTGGCGCTGGGCTTATTGACCTATCAGTGCTTCTCGCCGGGCGGTCTGATCGGTAGCGTCAAGTGGCGCAATGATGAGCGCGGAAGTTCGTCCAAAAACGCGCCCTGCATCACGAAAGGCATGCTTCATTCATATATTCGAAGGGGCGATCTTCTTTCTACTATCCACGCCAATATTTTGTCTCGAGAGGTCATAGAAATCGTAGGTCATAAATGGGGGCGTCCTTTATGGGAGGCGATGCCGAACGCCCCCAATGAGAGTGACCAAATCGAAAATGCCACACGGACTTATCTTGGACGATTAGTGGCGTTATCCCGCTTAATCTTGCTTGATCGCAGTGGCCAAGGGATGCTCCTTGGCACAGGACTCGAATATGAGACGGAATGGCGTGAAGTGGCGGGTACGACAACGACAAGACATCGCGAAGGAAAAGAGGAAGTGATTCCGCTAGGTGGATCACCAGATAAGGCAATTTGGCGCATGGCACACAGCTTGGCGGTGGCAAGAAAAACGTCGTCGAATATGGCCCATGGTCCAGTCGCCTTGGCCCAAGCCGATTTGGAACGACCGGTTGAATTGTGGAGCGGGGCACTGATCGCCGACAAGTCCAAACTTATAGATACAATCGAGTCTGTCTTGACATTGCCACCCGCAATGTTTGCCGATCAGGGGCAGGCAATTTACCGCGATGGCGTTGCGTTTTCGGAGGCTTGGGAGCGCAAACTATCGCGTGGCATCGCGATTTATCACCGCCACTTGAAGGACGATCTCGAAAGGAAAGAATCCCGGAAGCGGGGCAATTTGGTGAAACAGAAAGCCTCAACGCATTTCTGGACATCTGTTGAACAGTGCGTCCCCGATCTACTCGCTGTCACGGTTGCTCCACAAGAGCTATATCCCGCTGGTGCGACAGAACCCGTCTGGCCGGCGACGCGATGGGGGCAAGCGCTGGCTAGCCACGCGCGCGAGGCATACGATCTTGCCTGCCCTCGGGAGACGCCTCGTCAAATTCAAGCATATGTCGAGGGGTTGAAGGCCTTTTATGAGTCACGTCCGGATCCATCATCCACGCAGGAGTCCTCCCATGAGTAAGTTTCCGTCCAGCTCCGGTTTGGCTAAGCCGTTCGTGGAGTACTTGGATCGCTACAAGAATGACCGCGGAGCTTTGGCTCAATTGCGCGGTGGCCTTTCGGATAATCTTCGGCCGAGAACATGGCCGCTTCTTGGCGGCTTTGCCGGGAAATCCATCGGCGACCGCAGGTTTGAAATAGTAGCTGCATTATGGGCGTATGCACCTGAGTTAGATGCGGATGAGAGCAATCTCGGTGAGACGATTCGTGCGATGACGGGCAATGGAGGAGAGGGTAGCATGGATATTCGCTTTCGACGCCTCCTTTCCTGCAGCGACGAGGAAATTACCGAACGCGTTGTGCCGCTGGTTCGCATGGCACAATCGAAGGGCGTGCGTATTGGATATGCCCGACTGCTTTTTGATCTGTTGTGGTGGGGAGAGAAGGTCAGGATCGCGTGGGCACGATCCTATTGGCGTGCGCAGACTCCAGATGAGCTTGAGGAGGCCACATGATGCACCTCACTCAGGCATTGATCCCATACGAGGTGGCGGCGCGCCTGAAGCTCCATAATGCCTACGATTGGCACCGGTTGGCATGGGATACTTTTCCTGGCCGTCCCGAAGCCGAACGCGATTTTCTGACTAGACTCGAGCGACAGGAGAGGGAAGGACGGTTTCGGCTACTGATTCTCTCTGCAGCCCGGCCTCAGCGCCCGGCCCCACTTTCGGAAGCCTCCGTTGAATGGCAGACGCGGATGATTTCAGAGAAGTTCCTTGGATACACGGCATACCGCTTTACGCTGCGAGCGAATCCGACCAAGCGCGATAATAAGCTGCGTAAGCGCGTTCCGTTGCTGGAGGGCGATGCGCAGAGGGAGTGGTTGAATCGCAAGGCGAAGGCGGCGGGATTTCGCGTGATCGCAGAGTCGTTGCGGATCATTCCTGAGGGGCGTCAACGCTTCCGAGATCGGACGCAAGGCAAAGCCGGCGTGCATCATTCCGTTGAATTTGCCGGCACACTGATTGTTGAAGATGCCGAAAGTTTCAAAGTTTCGTTCGAGCGCGGCATTGGATCGGGTAAGGCATTTGGCTTTGGACTCCTTGCCCTGGTACCCTGTGCAAGTCCGGAGGAAACGCAGTAAAGCGTCGCGCGCGACACATCACAAGGTAGCCCTATGGAACTGGCCAATAAGAGAAAGGTAGTGATAGAGACCCATGCGCCGGGTGAAAGCGTTGACGCGGGTGCTTTACCCAAGCTGGCGGAGCTGATTTGTTCGGATTCGCCTTTGGTTAGAAGTGTGGCGGCATCGGATATGGGCAACTTGGCAGGCATTTTGGACTGTGCGGCGTCGGTTGACTTGCAGCACCCGTGCTTGAGCGATGCGCACCCACAAGTGCGGCAATTTGCGGCAAAAGAGCCGAACGCACTCGGCGCGGCGGCGGGTGGGGCGCTGGATGAGTTAGGGGGCATGTGCCAGAACCACACCGATAACGACTACGTAAGGCTAGGCGTGCCCGCTTCGGACAAGACGATTCGGGAGGCGTTGAAAATCGGTGAGAAGACCGTGCTTCATCGCCGGTCGCGCTGTGGACAGCAGATCGGCATGCCGGAAAATCAAGAGCTATATCCGCACGCTGGGAACCGTCTCATTTCACTCTATATTCGCGAGAAGACGATCCTCTGCGCGGCCCTTCGCCAGAAACCATCATTTTATTAGACCGCCACCAACCCACGAAAGGAAATGCCATGAAATTGATCGAGCTCCATATTGTGCAATCGTTCCCGGTTTCCTGTCTAAATCGCGATGATGTAGGTGCGCCGAAAACTGCGGTGTTTGGCGGGTCTGTGCGCGCTCGTATTTCGAGCCAGTGTTTGAAGCGAGCTATTCGGCGCTCTGCCCGTGAAATGCTGGCCGCTTCTTTCGCCGGAAGTAGAACTCGCAAGGCAGCTGAAGATTTGGCTGAAGCGCTCGTGCGCAAATCGTGGCCAGAGGCGGAAGCGCGAAGAATGGCCGACGATGTTTTACACAGCTTCTTGGCGAAAGAAGCCAAGAAGGAGAAGAAGCGAAAGAATGTACAGAAGGACGCGGATGACGGAGCCGGGGAGGGGGCGGACGATGGCGCCGAATCGTCAAGCACAACCAGCACACTCCTCTATTTTTCGACATCTGAAATCGAACTGTTGGCTGAGGGGATCCACGCAGCCTCAAAGGCTGGGAGCGAAAAGGCCGCAAAGAACATCAAGGATGCTGCACTGAAATCGCTCGGCAAGGGGCTGCCCAAAGACGCTGCCGACATCGGTATTTTTGGGCGCATGGTTGCAAATGCGCCGGAGATTACCCTGGAAGGCGCGGGAATGTTCAGCCACGCTCTGTCTTCCCACAAGACCGACAACGACTTGGATTTCTGGACAGCTGTGGATGATGAAAAAACACTGAGCGAAGCCGCAGGCGCGGCGAATATGGGCGTTGCTGAGTTTAACTCTGCCTGCTACTACCGCTACGCGGCTCTGAATCTGGACCTGCTATTTGATGAGCGACACTTGGCCGCACTTGACCCGAATGAGCGCAAACAGGTGGTGGATGCCTTCATTCGAGCAACAATTTTGGCCATGCCTACTGCTCGCCAGAACAGCATGAATGCTCACGTTCCGCCGTCGTATGTTCTGGGTCTCTATAAAGATCGCGGGCAGCCGATGCAGTTGGTAAATGCGTTCGAAAAGGCTATCTGGGCGAGGGATGGCTTGGTTGCGAAGTCAGTGGAGGCTCTCAGAGTGCACCACGAGGACTTGAAAAAGACGTGGTCCATTCCGATAGTCGCGGAAACTGCCATTCCTGACGCGACGCTGAACGAGTTCTGTGCAGAGCTGGTGAGCCATGTCTGAGTCCGGCTTTTTGGCTTTGATGCTGGATGCGCCGCTGATGAGCTGGGGCGTGTCCAGTCGGTTCCAGCGGAGAACCACCGACCTGCATCCATCTCGAAGCGCCATCAGCGGGATGATCTGTGCTGCTATGGGTTGCGAAAAAGGATCGGAGGCTGAGGCTCGCGCACTGGATTGTTTGGAGAAAACAGCGTTTGTGTATTACGCGATTCCTCGTGCATCTCCACGAGGAGATGGTAGGCACCTGGCAATCCGACGCATGGAAGATTTTCACACCGTCTCGGGTACGCTGAATGCGCAAGGCAAGAAGCTCCCCAATGCTATTTTGACCTATCGCCAGTATCTTCTCGACGCGCGTTTTGCCGTGATCCTTGACGGAAGAGCTGAATTTCTCAATGCGGTGGCCGCAGCGTTGCTCAATCCCGTATGGGGTCTTTGGTTCGGGCGAAAATCGTGCATTCCGGCGATGCCTGTGATCCGCGCTTCTGTGCGGGGAAGCGAGGAAGAAGCGCTTGCGGATGTTGGCTTGACTCTGGATAGCGCGGCTCGCTTGAGTGCCGTTCGCGATGCGGAATCGTTCGCTGCAGGTACAGATACCGTTATGGATGTGCCAGTCAATTTCGAGACACGCGCTTTCAAGCCCCGCCGCATTGATCGGCGCCCTGCGGCCTCCGGATAATCCCGCCATGCCCGTTTTTGAAAAACCGCCGATCGAGACGTTGACTCCGGCTCGGGAGCGCTGGACGCCGATCTTTCTTGAACACGGACGCCTTGAAGTAGATGACGCCAGCGTAAAATGGATCGGAGCGGATCGCACTGTGTTTCGCCTCCCCGTTGCTTCGCTGAGTGTCATCATGCTTGGGCCTGGCACCACCGTGACGCACGCCGCGATGAAGGCCTGTGCAGAATGCAATACGCCTGTGTGTTGGGTGGGAGCTGACGGCCTGCACTTTTATGCGCGCGGTTTGGGCGCGACGCACGACAATGAGCGTGCCCGGCATCAGGCAGCTCTCGCCTCATCACCCCCCAAGCGCGACGCAGTGGCGCGCCGGATGTTTTCCGTTCGGTTTGGGGACTGCAGCATCGCCGGTAAAAGCGTAAAGGAACTGAGAGGCATGGAGGGTCTGCGAGTGAAGGCGCTCTATGCCGATTTGGGCCTAAAACACGGGGTTACCTGGAAAGGCCGCAACTACAATCCAAACCAGTGGGACCTGGCGGATGGAATCAACCGCGCCGTTTCTGCGGCAAATGCCGCATTGTATGCTCTGTCCACGGCGGTAATCTGTTCGTTGGGCTATTTGCCCGAACTGGGCTTTGTTCACACAAACTCGATGCGCGCATTTGTGCTGGATATTGCCGATCTCTATAAGGCGGAATGCACGTTGCCCGCCGCGTTTGAAGCCGTCGCGCTGAACCCCGCAGTCGAAGAGGATGAGGCGATTGCCAGACTCAAATTTCATCTGGAAGACAGGAAAATATTGAGCCGGATGCCCGATGAAATCGCTGCACTGCTGAAAGAACCTTTATGACCATCATCGTCACCAATGACACCCCTCCCGCCATTCGCGGAATGTTGAAGCGATGGTTCATCGAACCCAAACCGAATGTTTTCGTCGGCAGCGTCAATCGCAGGACTCGCGGGAAGACACTGGAGTTCATCCGTCGCAACGCGCCCGGTCTGGGAATGCTGGTGATCGCTACCGAGCGCAATGCACAGGGATTCTTTGTGGAGACCTATGGGGAAACCCCGCGTCGCGCGGCGATGCGCTCTGGGCTTCAAGTCATGGCGGAAGCATGGGCTGAGTCTGAAGGCGAGGAGGACGATGCGTGCTGAGGCGGAGTTTTTGCTGCTTTAATGGCCTCTCTGCAGATGCCGAACGTGCACTGTGGCGCGCGGGTATTCTGGAATGGCATCATCTTGCTGCGGTTCGATCCCCACTCTCATCTTCCCGAACAGAGCGCATGCGCAGGCAACTTCCTGAACTGGAGGCCGCTCTGGAAGGTGGCGCTGTGGATTACTTTCTTAAGCGGTTGCCTCCCGGATATCGTTTGCGCGTCTGGCCGGATGCCGCAGAAGATACAGCTTTTCTCGATATTGAAACCACCGGACTAGAAGCCACATCTGAGATCACAGTGATTGGAGTACTCTATCGCGGCTGCGTTCAGCAATTTGTCAAGGGCAGCGATCTCCACAAGTTTCTATCGTGGTGGGGCCGCATCAAGCTGCTTATCACCTTCAATGGCACGAGGTTTGACGTGCCTGCAATTTGTCGCCACTTCCGATTGACGCAACTGCCTGCACAAATTGATCTCATGCAAGAAGCTCGCGCTCTCGGCTATGCCGGCGGATTGAAATCAATAGAGCAAAAACTGCACCTGCGCCGATTGTTGGCCGATGTGGACGGGGAAGCGGCGGTCCAGTGGTGGCAGGACTTCGAGGAAAACGGGAACCGTGACAGTCTGCATCTGCTCCTGAAATACAACCGAGATGATGTCGTTAATCTCTCCAAAATCGCTCGCAGGATATTGCGGAAATCTTTTGACGGGTGCCCGATTCCGCCGCCGTATCCTTCTGCTCTTTGGCAAGCGAATACCGTTTGTTGATAACAACCTGTAGTTGACACTCATCTGCCAATCTACAAGATGTGGCTGTTTTCCCCACGCCCGTGGGGATGGTCCTCAGTTCAGCACCAACCCGAGCGACCGGACTAAGTTTTCCCCACGCCCGTGGGGATGGTCCCCAATACATTGAGGCTGAAAATGAGGATGGGCAGTTTTCCCCACGCCCGTGGGGATGGTCCCAGTAGAGGAATGGAGAGGGTGGTCAGATGGGTGTTTTCCCCACGCCCGTGGGGATGGTCCGTTAGAGAGGGTCGCGGGGGTGTCGTGGGGGGCCAGTTTTCCCCACGCCCGTGGGATGGCCTTGAGGAACACAACTCATGCCTGACGAAAACAGTTTTCCCCACGCCCGTGGGGATGGTCCCACCAACCTGCCGCCGGATGGAAGCGGCAAGCGGTTTTCCCCACGCCCGTGGGGATGGTCCCTATCCGGCGACGGGCGCGACAATGCCGTGAATGTTTTCCCCACGCCCGTGGGGATGGTCCGGCCTCGGCGCTGCGCTCATCTAGCAGAATCTCGTTTTCCCCACGCCCGTGGAGATGGTCCCTTGCTGATATACGCTGAATTTTGTGGTTTCATGTTTTCCCCACGCCTGTGGGGATGGTCCTATGTCGCGCGTCAATACGAAAATTGACAAATAGTTTTCCCCACGCCCGTGGGGATGGTCCGGCCCGGCACCGGATGCGTTGTTCATGTCGCGCGTTTTCCCCACGCCCGTGGGGATGGTCCGAATTTCTGGGCGCAGATGCGCCGCGCAACGCAGTTTTCCCCACGCCCGTGGGGATGGTCCGGTATGGAGTCATCGCACCCAGTGCTCCCCGGTTTTCCCCACGCCCGTGGGGATGGTCCGAAATCGCTGTATTGAATCCAAAGCGGCTGCGCGTTTTCCCCACGCCCGTGGGGATGGTCCGGGATATATTGAGGCGGTCGCGCGGTGGCGCAAGTTTTCCCCACGCCCGTGGGGATGGTCCCCATGTTTTTGTCTTTGCGCAAATAATCAAGGGTTTTCCCCACGCCCGTGGGGATGATCCCCTGAAAACGAAACGCGCGAATGGGTATCTCTCAGTTTTCCCCACGCCCGTGGGGGATGGTCCTTTGTGCGCGAAAATACTCGATCTAGTCATCAGGTTTTCCCCACGCCCGTGGGGATGGTCCGCAATCGGGGAACGCGGAGAAACGGTTCGGGCGGTTTTCCCCACGCCCGTGGGGATGGTCCCGACTCCGCCTTATCGCCTCCGGTCCAGAAACGGTTTTCCCCACGCCCGTGGGGATGGTCCGTCCCCGTGGCTTCGTTGCCATACCCGCCGCCCGTTTTCCCCACGCCCGTGGGGATGGTCCGACCCGTTTTACATAAACGCGGGTGGTAGTTATGTTTTCCCCACGCCCGTGGGGATGGTCCCGCCGATTAGCTCGGCTCCGAGCCGATCACGTTTTCCCACGCCCGTGGGGATGGTCTTGAGTGCGCCTGATTGCTCGCTGCTTTGCTGTTTTCCCCACGCCCGTGGGGATGGTCCGTAGCACAAGCACAAGCGCAAGCGGCATCAAACGTTTTCCCCACGCCCGTGGGGATGGTCCGGTCGGATCGCAGGTGTGACATGGTTATGTGCGGTTTTCCCCACGCCCGTGGGGATGGTCCGAGCAGGCCCTGACCCATTTGCTCAACCTACAAGTTTTCCCCACGCCCGTGGGGATGGTCCCCAATTAGAGGCGGTTACATATGCGGCAGAGTTTGTTTTCCCCACGCCCGTGGGGATGGTCCCAAACAAACCACAATACTACACCACTTTATTCGGTTTTCCCCACGCCCGTGGGGATGGTCCCAGTCTTCCCAGGATGCGATGTATAGCGCGATGTTTTCCCACGCCCGTGGGGATGGTCCGGCCATCATGCCCATTCCCCACGGGGGGGGATCCGTTTTCCCCACGCCCGTGGGGATGGTCCGCATTCGAGATCGCCAATGTGGATTATTCCGTCGTTTTCCCCACGCCCGTGGGGATGGTCCCAGGAGACCCATAAAATGAGTACGAAAAAATTCGTTTTCCCCACGCCCGTGGGGATGGTCCCTACTACAGCACGACTATTCGCTGGTTCGCGGGGTTTTCCCCACGCCCGTGGGGATGGTCCGGATATGCTCATGTGTCTAGCCTCGGCGCTTGTGGTTTTCCCCACGCCCGTGGGGATGGTCCGGCCAGCATTTAGATAATCGCGCAAATCGGGGTGTTTTCCCCACGCCCGTGGGGATGGTCCGTGATCGCCAGCGCCGCTTAGGGCGGAGCTGTGGTTTTCCACGCCCGTGGGGATGGTCCCACACTAATGATCTTTATGCGGGGAGGTATCGTGTTTTCCCCACGCCCGTGGGGATGGTCCCGACCTCACGGTCGCCCATCGCCACATACGCCTTGTTTTCCCCACGCCCGTGGGGATGGTCCCAAACGCGCGCTCAACTGGAGATGTTTTTTGGCGTTTTCCCCACGCCCGTGGGGATGGTCCGCCAATCTCAGTCACGACGGCGACTGTTTTGTAGTTTTCCCCACGCCCGTGGGGATGGTCCACACTGCCAGCTTGGGCATACTTACCGCCCTCATGTTTTCCCACGCCCGTGGGATGGTTCGTACGAATCCACAGGTGAAACCTATGTGTATCAGTTTTCCCACGCCCGTGGGGATGGTCCTAAATGATTTTTTTGTAAAAAAAGCTTTACAGGTTTTCCCCACGCCCGTGGGGATGGCGTGCTCGTAAATTTTCATTACTGCGTCTACAAGATGTGGCTGTTTTCCCCACGCCCGTGGGGATGGTCCGATTTATCTGGTCGTGGTGTTGGCTTTATCAGCGTTTTCCCCACGCCCGTGGGGATGGTCCTGATTCGAGCATGGCGGCGTATAACCGGCTTTCGTTTTCCCCACGCCCGTGGGGATGGTCCCACCTACGACCTGCTCAAGAGCAAGATCATCGGGTTTTCCCCACGCCCGTGGGGATGGTCCGCGTAAGCTGGAGCGCGTTTTGGACGTTCACGCGGTTTTCCCCACGCCCGTGGGGATGGTCCGACTGTGAATAACCCGAACACCGAAGTGGAGACGTTTTCCCCACGCCCGTGGGGATGGTCCGGCATCGCGTTCGGCTGGGGTTTTGAAACGCTCGTTTTCCCCACGCCCGTGGGGATGTCGGTTCTTCGATCTGTAAGTGTCCCTACGGTCAGTTACTGCCTGCGAAGAGGCTGTGCCTTGCATCGCCATCCATAGTTCTCCCCCCGGCCTTTGCGCGCTTTGTGCACTTCTGATGATCATTCCTCTCTTATGCGGCGCCGCCCTACGGATTGGGCATTGCGGTCAGCGGAGGCGGAGCAGGCCGCCATCCCAGTCGGCGAGGATAACTTTTGCCGCTTCGTTTGCGTCTCGGCGGCTATGCCCAATGAGCCCGGTGGCGCCGTGTTCGATCCAGCCGACGGCGTAGAGGCCGGGGATGGGGTGATCGCCGTGGACAATGCGGTAATTTTTTGTGGGAGTTACTCCGCGCGCTTCGTCGAATGGAAGGCCGGCGATTGCGCGCCCGCGATGTCCGATAGAGACAAAGAGCAGGCCGCACGGGAGCCGCTGCAGCGCTCCGGTGGGAACCGAGCGCTGGTTTCCGGCTTCGCCCTCGAGTTTGCAAAGTTCAAGAGAGACTTCGTTCACGCGTTCGCCGCCGGTGATGCCGATGGGGCGGCGCAGAAAATCGAATGATATCGTCGCGCGCGCATCCGGCTTTTCCGGCCGCGAGGCGAATTGGCGCAGCAGGCCGACGATCGCTCGGGCGCGCTCGGCGGAGTAGTGCGCGATTTCTTTTTCGTCCGTAGCGCTGAGCATCGCGATGATGGGATCCACGCGGAGATTCACCTCCGGCAATTCGCCTATTTCGCGGAGTTCTGCCTCGCCGAATGAGGATTGTGCTGGGCCGCGTCGCCCAATGATGTGGATGGTCTTGACGCGGCTTTGCAAGAGGACTTCCAACGCGGCTGGTGCAATGTCGCTGTCGCGGAGCGTATCTGGATGCCGCGCGAGAAGACGCGCGATGTCCAGCGCGACGTTGCCGTTGCCAATGATGACAGCCGTCTCCGCGCTGAAATCGAAAGGGGTGTTGGCATATTCATCGAGGCCATTGCTCCAACACGCGAACGAGAGGGAGGAATGAACGCCGGGAAGTTCTTCGCCCGGAATGCCCAGCGTGCGGTCGTCTTCAGCTCCATAGGCTGCCACAACCGCGTCGAAGCGGGTGCGAAGGTCCTCCACGGAGACCGCGCGTCCCACTTCGGTGGCGAGGTGCAATTTGACAGCAGGGTTTGCCGCCGTACGTTCAAATGCCTTGGTGATGCGGCGAAGATTGGGGTGATCGGGAGCGATCCCATAGCGGGCGAGGCCGAATGGGTGCGCGCGTTTTTCAAATAATTCGATTCGGATGGGGCGGTTGCTTCGGAGCAGAGCATCGGCGGTGAAAAAGCCCGATGGTCCGGCGCCGATGATCGCGACATTCAATGGAGTTGAGGAAAACATGGGAAAAGAATGCTTTATTCTTTTATCCGGATAAAGTAATAAATGAACTGTTATGTCAACAACACGAATTGAGAAGCTGCACGAAATCCTGAAGAAACGCATCCTTATTCTCGATGGGGCGATGGGGACGATGATTCAGCGCCACACGCTCGGCGAGGCCGATTTCCGGGGGGAGCGCTTCAAGGACCACGGACACGATCTGAAGGGGAACAACGATCTCCTGACGCTGACCCAGCCTCAGGTCATCGCCGATATTCACCGCCAATATTTCGCAGCGGGCGCCGATATTGTTGAGACCAATACCTTTAACTCGCAGTCCATTTCGCAGGCGGACTACAAGCTGGAAGAACTCGCCTATGAGCTGAACCTTGAAGCGGCAAAACTTGCGCGCTCTGTGGCGGATGAGTTCGAGGCGAACGAGCCGGGTCGCCCGCGCTTTGTGGCGGGCGCGGTGGGCCCGACCAATCGGACAGCGTCCATTTCGCCGGATGTGAACAATCCGGGCTTTCGCAACATCACGTTTGATCAACTGGTGACGGCCTATACCGACTCCATTCGCGGCTTGGTGGATGGCGGTGCGGATTTGCTGCTCATCGAAACGATTTTCGACACGCTCAACGCGAAGGCGGCGATTTATGCGGCGAAGAAGTTCTTCGACGACACGGGCAAGACGCTGCCAATCATGATTTCCGGCACGATTACCGACGCCAGCGGCCGCACGCTGACGGGGCAGACGGCCGAAGCGTTTTGGTATTCGGTGATGCACGCGGAGCCCTTGAGCGTTGGCTTCAACTGTGCGCTCGGGCCCAAGGAAATGCGCCCCTATCTCGCCGAGCTTTCGTCGGTTGCGGGTGTGTACACGAGCGCCTATCCCAACGCGGGTCTTCCCAACGCATTCGGCGGCTACGACGAGACGCCTGAATCCATGGCGGCCATTGTGCGAGAGTTTGCCGAGAGCGGGTTGGTGAATGTTGTCGGCGGCTGTTGCGGCTCGACGCCGGATCACATCCGCGCGATCGCTGAGGCGGTGCGCGACCTGCCACCTCGCTCGGTTCCCTCGATTTCTCCGACGCTGCGTCTGAGTGGGTTGGAGCCTTTTGTTGCGCGGCCGGAGATCACCTTCATCAATGTCGGCGAGCGCACGAACGTGACGGGGTCGCGGCTGTTTCTTCGCTTGATCAAAGAGGAGAAGTACGACGAGGCCATTGCGATTGCGCAGCAGCAGGTTGAGAACGGCGCGCAGATGATTGATGTGAATATGGACGAGGGCATGCTCGATGCGTCGGTCGTGCTGCCGAAATACTTGAACCTGATCATGGCCGAACCCGCGATTTCGCGGGTGCCGGTGATGATTGACTCGTCCAAGTTTCATGTGATCGAGGCGGCGTTGAAGTGTGTGCAAGGCAAGTGCGTCGTCAACTCGATCAGCCTCAAGGAGGGCGAGAAGGAGTTTCTCGACCACGCGCGCGTCGTTCGCCGCTATGGCGCGGCGGCTGTGGTGATGGCGTTCGACGAAGAGGGGCAGGCCGATACCTTGCAGCGCCGAGTGGATATTTGCGAGCGCGCCTATAAGCTGCTGGTGGAGCGAGTGGGGTTTCCTCCGCAGGACATCATTTTCGATCCGAACGTATTTCCTGTCGGCACGGGCCTCGCGGAACACGCGAACTACGGCGTGGACTTCATCCAAGCCGTCAGTCAGATCAAGGCGCGTTGTCCGCACGCGCGAATCAGTGGCGGAATCAGCAATCTCTCCTTCGCCTTCCGCGGCAAGGATAAGATTCGCGAAGCCATGCACTCGGTCTTCCTGTACCACGCGATTAAGGCAGGCATCGACATGGGAATCGTCAATGCGGGCCAACTCGCCGTGTACGACGATCTGGATCCGGAGCTGCGCGATCTGGTTGAGGATTTAATTCTGAACCGTCGCGAGGATGCGACTGAGCGCCTGTTGGATTATGCGGCGCGGACGGACACCTCGGCGGGTGCCAAGGCGGACGATGCCGCCAAATTGGAATGGCGCACATGGCCTGTGGAGAAGCGCCTGGAACATGCGCTGGTGAAGGGAATCACGGACTTCATCGAAGTAGATACAGAAGAAGTGCGGAAGAAATGTGCGACGCCACTGGATGTGATCGAAGGCCCGCTGATGGCGGGGATGGGCGTTGTTGGCGATCTCTTCGGCTCGGGCAAAATGTTCCTTCCACAGGTCGTCAAGAGTGCGCGCGTGATGAAGAAGGCCGTGGCCTATTTGGAGCCGTTTTTCGAAGAAATGAAGCGGCAGGGCGGAGCGACGGTGAAGGGCCGCATTGTCATGGCGACGGTGAAGGGCGATGTGCACGATATCGGCAAGAACATTGTCGGCGTGGTGTTGCAGTGCAACAACTACGAAGTGGTGGACCTCGGTGTCATGGTGCCGTGCGAAAAGATTTTGCAGACCGCGATCGAGAAGGAGTGCAACTTTGTTGGTTTGAGCGGACTCATCACACCGTCGCTGGAGGAGATGATCCATGTCGCGCACGAGATGAAGCGCAAGCACTTCGAAGTGCCCCTGCTGATCGGCGGCGCGACGACATCAAAGGTGCACACCGCCGTGAAGGTCTCTCCTCAATACGAGAATGGTGTAATTCACGTTGCGGATGCCTCGCGCGTGGTCGGAGTGGTCAGCAAATTGCTCAACCCGGAACACAAAGGCGAGTTCCTGGCGGAGACAAAGTCGGAGTATGACGCTATCCGCGAGCAGCATCTGAAAAAGGAGAGCAAGGGCCAATTTCTCTCCATCGCCGATGCCCGCGCGAATGGCGTGAAAACGGATTGGGCCAATTATACGCCGCCTGCGCCGACCTTTCTCGGGGTGAAGACGCTGATCAACTATCCTTATGAAAAACTCCTGCCGCGGATTGATTGGACTCCGTTCTTTGCGACCTGGCAAATGAATGGGCTCTATCCCGATATTTTCGAGGATCCGGACATGGGCGCGGAGGCAAAGAAGCTGTATGGCGAGGCGCAGGATATGCTCAAGCGCATCATCGAAGGGCGCTGGCTACAGGCGAATGCCGTGTTCGGATTTTGGCCTGCTGCGCGCATTGGCGACGATGTCGAGGTGTACACCGATGATTCACGGGCGGAAGTCCTGCACACCTTCCACTTCCTGCGCCAGCAGATGCGAAAGGGCACCACGCAGCCGAACATTTCGTTGGCCGACTACGTCGCACCCAAGGACAGCGGCAAGAAGGACTACATCGGCATGTTCGCGGTCACCACGGGGCTCGGAATTGAGCCGCATGTGAAGAAGTTTCAGGACAAGCTCGACGATTATGGCGCCATCATGCTCAAGGCCATGGCGGACCGGATGGCGGAGGCGTTTGCCGAGCATTTGCACGAGCGCGTGCGAAAAGAGTTCTGGGGTTATGTGCCGAATGAAGATTTCTCAAACGATGATCTCGTCTTGGAAAAGTATCAGGGCATCCGCCCCGCGCCGGGCTATCCCGCGTGCCCCGATCACCGCGAGAAGGGGCCGCTGTTCCGACTGCTGCAGGCGACAGAGAAAGCGAACATCAGCCTCACGGAACACTTCATGATGATGCCGGGCGCTGCGGTGAGCGGGTTCTACTTCTCGCATCCCGAATCGCACTATTTCGGCATTGGCCGCGTCGCGAAGGATCAAATCGAGGACTACGCAAAGCGTACGGGCGTGGAATTGGCAACGACGGAGCACTGGCTCGCGCCGATCCTCGGCTATACGCCGTCGTGATGGAATTGATCGCGCGTATCGTTTGCTCTCCCGAACGAGCGGATTCCTGAAAGCCGAGGCGCGGCCTTGCAAATTGGCGCTGGTCTTTGTTGCAATTTGCCGGGAGCGTGCGACGCTAGTTCTCCGCAATCAGGTATTCCATGCAGGCTATTGTCCAAATTCGCGGTTTGTGTCGCGCCTATCGGCAGGGCGATATCGAGGTCGTCGCGCTGAACAACATTTCGCTGGATATTCCAGAGGGCGGGTTCACGGCTCTGATGGGCCCCAGCGGATCGGGCAAGAGTACGCTGCTTCACATCATCGCGGGGATTGATCGGCCGACGAGTGGTTCCTGCGTGGTGCGCGGTGTGAACGTGGCCGAGCTGAGTGAGACCGAGTTGGCCGGATGGCGAAATAGCCAGATTGGTTTCATCTTTCAGACCTTCAATCTGATTCCTGTTCTGAGCGCCTTCGAGAACGTGGAGATGCCCCTCCTGCTGACCGGACTTTCGGGAGCCGAGCGGCGCGCCCATGTGGAGGCCGCATTGGAGTTGGTGGGGCTTCAGGATCGGATGCACCACCTGCCGCGCCAGTTGTCGGGCGGTCAGGAACAGCGGGTGGCGATTGCGCGCGCGTTGGTGACCGACCCGACGTTGATCGTGGCGGACGAGCCGACGGGGAATCTCGATGCGCGGGCGGCTGCGGATGTGTTGGAACTATTGACGGTGCTGAACCGCGATGCGGGCAAGACGATCATCATGGTTACGCACGACCCCAAAGCCGCGGGTTTCGCGCGGCGCATGTTGCATTTGGAGAAGGGCGAGCTCTTGCGCGATGAGGAAATGAGGGGCGTGTGACGGCGGCGGGGTTCATCATGCGCAATGCCCTGCGGAATAAGCGGCGGCTCTTGCTGACGGTGTTGAGCGTTTCGCTCAGCCTCTTCCTTTTTGCCACACTTCAAACGGCGCTGCGCGAACTGACGGAGCCGCAGACGAATGCGGAAGCGGCGCTGCGCGTGATTACTCGGCACCGCATCTCCGTGGCGACCGTGTTGCCGCAGAAGTATTTGAACCGAATCCGCCAGGTCCCGGGTGTGGAGGCCGTCTCGCAATTTACGTGGTTGGGGGGCGTGTATCAGGACGAGAAGAACTTCTTTCCGCAATTCGCGGTGGATCCAGACACGATCTTTAAGATCATCACGGAGGCCAAGGTGGATCCTCTGCAGAGGGCCGCCTTTGAGCGGGAGCGGACGGCTTGCATTGTGGGCATCAAGACGATGAACCGATTCGGGTGGAAAGTCGGCGATCGCATCACGTTGACGAGCGAGATTTGGAATTGCAGTCCGGAACTGGTGATTCGCGGGGTGTATAGCGGCGGGATTGACGAGTCGAACCTCTTCTTTCATCACGATTATTTCGACGAGTTGATGGACGGCTTCGGCAAGACGGGCGCCTTTTGGATCAAGGTGCGGGATGAGGCGGCGATACAGCCGGTGATCAACGCGATTGACTCCTCGTTTCGCAACTCGGAGGCGGAGACCAAGACCGAGACAGAGCGCGCGTTTCAGCTCGGATTCATTTCCATGTTTGGCAACATCCAGATGCTCATCGGCTCCATTTCCACTGTGGTGGTCTTCACAATGTTGCTAGTGACCGCGAGTACGATGAGCATGGCGATTCGGGAGCGGATGCGCGAGATTGCCGTTCTCAAGGTCCTGGGCTTTCGGGGGAGCGAGATATTCGGTTTGATTTTGGCGGAATCATTCGGCCTGGCGCTGCTGGGCGGTATCGTGGGCTGTGGCGGCGCGCGTCTCCTGTATAGCAATTTGGATATCTACACGCTGACGCAAGGGTTCTTCCTCAAGTTCGAGGTGACGCCTCACATTCTCGCGTCGGGGTTGTTGTTGGCGGGCGGGCTGGGGGTGCTCAGTTGTCTTGCGCCCGCGTGGGCGGGGATTCGCATGTCGGTGCTCGACGGTCTGAAGGAGGTGGATTGATGCCCTCAATCCCTCTCTCGTACAACGTGCGCAGTATACGGGTTCGATGGCGCACAACTCTGGCCACGGTGTGGGGGGTGGGCGCTGTCGTGGCGGTGTTTGTGATGGTGATGTCGCTGGCGCGCGGTCTGAAGGCGACCTATGTGCAGACGGGCGATCCGCGCAATCTTCTGGTGTTGCGCAGCGGGTCAACGGCGGAATCGAGCAGTCAAATCACGCGTGAGGAATTGGCGCGCATGAAGTATTTGCCGGGGATTGAGCGGGATGCGCAGGGGCGACCGATGTTTTCGCCGGAGATTATCGTGCTGATCTATCTCGATCGCCTGAATGCGGAGGGTGGCGCGAATGTGCTGGTGCGCGGCATGGGTGAAATGGGCCTCGTGGTGCGGCCGAGCGTGAAGCTCGTGGAGGGGCGAATGTTTGAGTCGGGTCGGCGCGAGTGCGTGGTGAGCCGGAGAATCGCGAACCGATTTGCGAATTGCCGAATTGGGGATTCATTCAAGGCGGGCAAGGGCGAGTGGACTGTGGTGGGTCTCTACGAGGCGGAGCGCAGCGCGTACGAATCTGAAATATGGGCCGATGCGGATGAGGTGCGGGCGGCGTTTGGGCGCGATTTTTATGGGTCCATTTTGCTGCGTCCGGAGAGCGAAGAGACGGCGGCGCGAGTGACGAAACGAATTGAGTCGGATTTGGCGTTAAATGCGCGGGTGTTGAAGGAGACGGACTACTACAGCGATCAAACGCGCTCTGCGGGGCCGATTCAGTTCATGGGCGGATTCCTGGCCGCGATCATGAGCATTGGCGCCGCATTCGCTGCCATGAACACGATGTATGCGGCTGTTGGAGCGCGGACGCGAGAGATCGGAACGCTTCGCGTGTTGGGATTCAAGCGCCGGTCCATCTATTTGTCGTTCCTGCTTGAGTCGGTGATCTTGTCGGGTGTGGGTGGGCTGCTGGGTTGCCTGGCTTCGCTGCCCTTGAATGGCGTTGCAACGGGCACATTCGGATGGACAACGTTTGCGGAGATTGCGTTTGAATTTCGCATCACGCCGGAGCTGCTGGGGAAGGGCATGATCTTCGCCTTGGCGATGGGGATTCTCGGCGGTTTGTTGCCCGCGCGCATGGCGGCGCGAAAACCGGTGTTGGACGCGCTGAAGGCGTGATGGTTGTGATGGATAGTGCGTGTGCAGAGAGGAAGAACGATGAGTTCTGAAGCGTGGAAGAAATTGAGTATTACGGAAGAAAAGAAGCGCGGCGCGAAGCGAGGGCCGAAGGCGATTCTCTTGATAGTCGCCGCGGTGTTCGTCGCTTTGCTCGCCGTCTTCTTCAAGCGCGGCAATGCTGAAAGCGGCGCTGCGACAACGGAAGCCGCCACGGTGTCAACCGTTGCCGAAGCGCCGGTTGAGGCGACGGTGACCGATGGCGTGGCGCTCACGGTGAGTGGCTACGTGATTCCGCGCGAGCGCATTGAGATCAGCCCGCGATTTCAGGGCACGGTGAAATGGATCGGCGTGAAGAAAGGCGATCGCGTGAAGGCGGGCGATGTGTTGGCTCGTCTGGAAGACGACGAGTATCGCGCGCGCGCGGCCGATGCGGAAGCGCGAGTGGCGAAGGCCGAGGCGGGGCTGGAATTGGCGCGCAGCAATTTTGAGCGCGCGCAGACGTTGCGGACGAAAGAGACTTCGAGCGAGCAGGAACTGGATGATGCGCGGCAGAATCTCAAGGCGGCGCAGGCAGAATTGAAGGCGGCGGAGGCCGCGCTGGCGCAGGCGAAGCTGTATGTGGAGTGGTGCGTTATCCGCGCGCCGATCACGGGCGTGATTTTGGAAAAACTTGTGAATCCGAACGAATTGGTGACCCCTGTTAGTTTTGGTGGGTCGCGCGGCCCGAGCACCGCATTTTTAGCGATGGCCGATTTGGGTGATCTTCAGGTCGAGATTGACCTGAACGAAGTGGATACCCCGAAGGTGCGATTGGGGCAGGCTTGCCGCATCAGCCCTGAAGCCTATCCGGACAAGCGATATGAGGGGGTCGTTGCGGAAATTGCGCCGGAGGCAAATCGGGCGAAGGGCACGCTGCAAATCAAAGTTCAGATCAAGGAGCCGGATGCCTTCTTGACGCCCGAGCTCAGCGCGCGGGTTGATTTTCTTTCGGATCGCCCTGATGCCGAGCCGCGCAATTAGCTGTTGTTGACGGCGCAGGGGTGCACTTCTATGCTTCGTGCGGATGTCGCGCCTTGCCCACATCGTGTTGCTGCTCGCGTTTCTGTGCTCGGCCAATTTGCATTTGCCGGTGCTCCAGGTCGCGGCGTGGACAGGCATGCTGGTCACCTATTCGCAGCAGACATCCTTTCGCGAGGCGGTTGAGATGACGTTCGACGGCGATCATCCGTGCTCGATGTGCGAGGTGATTCGCGAGCAGGAGACGAGTGATGCGTCTGTGAAGCAATGGGTTCCGCTTGATCGCCTCGTCGTCTTTCTGGAGTTGCCTATGCGCTGGATTCAGTCGCTCTATTCGTATGGCGCGTTGGAAAATGCCGCCCCGTCTGTGCGCAGTTTCTGGCCATTGCCAGAGCTGCCTCCTCCTCGATCCTTCGTCTGAAGGTTCTTGTTTATTCCGTTGAGTCCGTGTCCCTGGCTGGGGTGCGGTGTCTTTTGTTATCGAGGAGATTTTGTCATGCGAACAGGTCTGTTTGCTTTCGTTTTGTTGCCGTTTGCTGTTCACGCGGCGACGTTAAGTTCAGTGCCCATGCAGGGGGGCATGCTGATGCCGATGATTGAGTATGATGCGGATGAAGGTCGGCTCCATGTGGTCATGCCGGAGGAGGCGCCGCAACTCACGCCCCTGCTGGTGAGCCATCCGGCGGATTCTTTCTCCGCCGGTGCTCCCTGGTTTCCTGCGCTGGATCCCAGTGCGCAGGGGTTGTCGTTCAGCCGCCGCTATGGCTGGGTGATGGGCGTATCGAGCGACCCGCTGCCGGATGGCACGGCGATTTGGATCCGCAAGGTTGCATCGGATCCGGCGTTGTCCATCTATGCCTATCAAGCGAGTCCCGAAACGTGGACGCCGATCCTGGGAACAGGCGGTTCCTCAAATGCGCTGTATTGGAACGGGATGATGTTTCATCCTGCCTTCACCGCACCGCCGGGCACGAGCGAGTTGACGGCGACGTTTGAGGCCTACTTGGCTGATGTGGAAACGGGCGCTGCGCTGGCGGGCACGGAGACGGAACCGATGCTGTTTCGGTTCACCAATGTGCCGGATGGACGTCCGGTGTTGGGAGCCGAGATCAAGCTGGCCGTTCAATGGGATTCGGCAGCGACGCAGTGGGGGTTGGAGTGGGCGACATCCATCACCTCGACGGTTTGGAATGCCGTGACAAATGAAGTGGTTGTATTGGATGGAGCCGGGACCGCGTTGCTGGACTTGAATGCAGCGGGCCGGGTATTCCGCATGCGCAGACTTCCATAGCGCGTGGGTTTCATCGAATTGGTTTTTCTATGAACCCATCGAAAAGTGGTTTGGGCTTCACGCTTGTGGAGTTGCTGGTCGTTATCGCGGTGGTCGGCACGCTGTTCGTGCTGATGCTTCCCGCTGTTTCGGCTGCTCGCGAAGCGGCTCGCGCATCGAAGTGTGCGGGCCAGATGCGCGAGATCGGAGTGGCGGTGGCGATCTTTGCGTCGGAGAATAGGGGCGCATTTCCGCGAAGCCAGCATTCTGCGTTTGCGCACGGAGAGCGGGTGTGGGCTCGCTCGGTGGCTCCGTATCTGGGAGAGAGCGATGCGCGATGGACGAACCTATTGCGCACGATCTATCACTGTCCGAGCGATGCGCGAAAGGGGACCTTGAGTTACGGACTCAACGTCTATTTCGAGTTGGGGCCGGAAGACGACTATGGCGGGAAGCCTGCGACGTGGCGGTCACAGCATGACATCCCGTTGCCTGCGCGGACGGTTCTATTTGCGGAGAATGTGAGTCAGACGGATCACATCATGCCGAATGACTGGGCGAGTGTGGCTGATGTGGCCGATTTGGCGCATACACGACACAGCGGGTCAGCGAACTACGTCTTTGTGGATGGACATGTGGAGCGGCGTGTTCTCCGCGATGTGTTCGAACCTGCGCGCGGAGTGGATTTGTGGCATCCACTCCGCGCGCGCTGAGAAACTCGGGCGCGCTTCTCTACGTTAGAAAGTGCCGCAGGATACCAAAGAGGAGGGCCCCGAGCGCCGCAGAGCAGGGGATGGTGATGATCCAGGAGAGGAATATGCGTTTGACGACTCCGAGGTCAATGGCGCCGAAGCCGCGCGCCATGCCGATGCCCATTACCGCGCCAACGAGGACGAAAGTGGTTGAGATCGGCAGACCGAGGAGCGAGCTGGCAAGCACGGTGGTGGCTGTTGCAAACTCCGCGCAGAAACCGCGAATGGGGGTCACTTCCGTGATCTTGCTGCCGATGGCGGCCATCACCTTATAGCCGTAGGTGGCGAGGCCGACGACGATTCCGAAGCCGCCAAAGGCAAGGACCCAAGCGGGTACTACCGTTGTCGTCTCGAGGGTTCCGCGAATGGCCTGCAGAACGGCTGCGATGGGGCCGATTGCGTTTGCAACGTCATTGGAGCCGTGGGCAAAGGCCATGAAACAGGCTGTGAGGACTTGTAGCCGTCCGAAGCGCGCTTCGACTTGTTTATATTGGGAGTCGAGATCGGCATTCATGCTCGGCACGTATTTGCGGGCGCGCCGTTTGGAGAAAAGTCCCATTAATGTAGCCGCGACGAGAGAGATGGCGATATTCCAGATTCGAAGGTGGCTTGCATCCGGACCCATTGTCCTCGGAAGGAGACCATCAAGGATGGAAAAACTCATGACGAAGACGACGCCACCCCATGCGAAAGGAAGGGATTGCGCGGCGCGGCGGGCGGGAGTTGCATGGCGCAGGACGAGTTTGCGCACGGCGAAGTAGAGCGCGCTGGCCAAGACGCCGCCAAGGAGTGGAGAGAGGAACCAACTCGCCGAGATGCGGCCCATTTTGTGCCATTGAATGGCATCGAGTCCGTGCGAGCTGACGATACCGAATCCGATCACCGCGCCGATGATGGCGTGAGTGGTGGATACGGGCTGGCCCAGATAGGTGGCAATGTTCAGCCAGATAGACGCGGCAAGAAGCGCGGCCAACATGCCGATGGCAAAAAAGTGAGGGCCCTCTTGAAAGACAGACGGGTGGACAATGTTGCCCTTGATTGTGTCTGTGACTTGCCCTCCGACGAGGAAGGCTGCAGAGAACTCGAAGATGGCCGCGAGCACCAACGCCTGCTTATAGGTGATGGCGCCGGAGCCGATTGAGGTTCCAAAAGCGTTGGCGACGTCGTTTGCGCCGATATTCCACGCCATGTAGAAACCGAATACGAGTGCGAGAGTAAGTAGGATTTGTTCCGGCATGAAAGAGCTGGGGGCGAGAGCGGGTTAGCGTCGCACGATCATGAGGCGCAGGTTCTTGCCTACGTTTTCCGCGTGATCGGCGATGCCGGTGAGCGCTTTGCAGAGTTTTTCCAGCAAGATGATCGTGACGGCATCCATGCCGGGTGATGAATAGTAGCGTCGCGCACAGCGGCGACTGAGTTTGTCGGTTTCCCATTCCATGTGACAGACTTGGTTGATCTTGGCGAGAACGCGATCGGTTTCGGTGCCTTCAAAAGATTCCATTTGCAGGTGGGCAAGGTCTTCGGCGACGGCCAGCAGCAATTCGCTCACTTCGGTGACCTTGTTGACGAGCGCCAGAAAATCCGTTCGCAGATCCGGGTCGAGTTCGAGTTTTCGGAAGGTGGATACAACGGCAAAATCCTCTGCGTCATCCGCCATCCGGTCGAGTTGGCGGGTGAACTTGAGGATATCGCCACGGTTGACGGGGAGAAAGAAGCGCTTGGGCAGATTTTGTCGAATGCTGTCTTTGATCTGGTCCGCCTCGTATTCTGTTCGAGACATGTCGTCCTGCAGCGCGCGCAAGCGGTCCATGTCTCCTGCTACAATGGCATCAGAGATGGGGCGAATGAGGTTGACGCACTGATGGATTTTGCGTGAGTGCTCGACGACGTGAGGGAACGGTGATTCGCCGAAGAGTTTGTTCAAACTGCGCATGTGAATGCAGGCTCCTTGTAAGGGCGTACAACGGTACGCGGCACACCTCTATTGAGCAAGATTTTTCACTCGCGTCCCGAGTAAATGCAGCGGTCAGGTTTCGGGGCCGATGCGCGCGAGGACTTGCATGAGGTGAGGAAGGAGTTGCTTCTTGCGACTGACAACGCCCTCCATCTGGTAGATGCCATCTTCCAGTTCGGGGTAGTCCATGGCGTCTTTGACGCGCTTGTCGCCCTCGATCATTAATAGACTGAAATAGCGCGTGATGTCGGTGACCATGAGGGCGGCGAAGTGAAGGTTTCGCTGTTTGACGAGCTGTGCGAGGGCTTCTTCGAGACCTTTGTGGTGAGCCGCGAAGTGGGTGAGTTCGAGTTCTTCGATCTGGGCAACGGCAAAGCGCCAGTCGCTTTCCGTGTATTGCTTGCAGTCCATCGCGACGGCCTGTTCCGGCGTGTTCAGCTCCAGTGCAGACCCGGCGGCGAAGAGGTGTTCTGCGTATCGGGGGACATCAATTTTGCAGTTGTCCGCGAGCCAGGTCAGGACGCGATGATCGGCTTCGGTGGTGGTGGGCGACTTGAGAAGAAGCGTGTCGGAGATGATACCCGCCGCGAGGCAGAGACCGATATCGCGCGGGGGCGGCGCATTTAGGTGGAGCATGAACTTCGCGATGATGGTGCTGGTGGAACCCACGGGTTCGTTGATGAATCGAATGGGTTCGCGCGAGGCGAGACCTCCGCCTAGGCGGTGATGATCAATGACCTCCAGGATTTCCGCTTGATCTGCGCCGGTGACGGCTTGGGCGAACTCGTTGTGGTCCACTAGAATCAGGCGCGGCCTCGGCGGATTGACGAGGTCGGATTTGGAGAAGACCCCGATGAGCCGACCCTCGTCATCCATCACGGGAAAGAGGTCTTGCTGAACGGAGCGCATTTCGCGCGCGACTTGTTCGACGCGCGAAGACTCGAGCACGCGGGTGAACTCGGTCTGAACGGCGGAGGCAATGGTCTTGGCGCTGCGGAGCAAGAGGACTGTGGTTGCCGTATCGTGAGGACTGTAGAGCACGGCGACGCCGCGTTCTTGCGCCATTTCGAGCAGTTCATCGGCGACGGTGTAGCCGCCGGTGATGACGAGCGCGCGGACGCCATATTCAATGGCGGGTATTTGAACTGTGGGCCGATCACCGGTGACGATGAGGCAATGATTGGCGGGAAATTGTTTCATGCGCTGCGTGAAGCTGCGCGCGCTCATAGCGGCGACCATGGCGGTGAGCGTTTGGGTTTTGTCGGCCTCGACTTCGTGACCGAATGAGCCTCCGAGCACATCCACAATTCGCCGGAGACTGGTTTCGACGACGCGCGAATCGGCGTTGGGCTGATGTTCGGGCAGGACCAGCTCCATGAGGTGGGAGAAGCTGACCATTCCGATCAGGTCGCCTTTCGCATCGAGGACCGGGCTTACGCGGACGTGGCGCTCCTGCATTCGGCAATACACCGCGTAGAGTGTTTCATCCAGTGTGGAGCTGACGATGTTGTGTCGCGCAATTTGCCCGATGGTGGGTCGCACGTCCACCAGGAGGCGGGGAGGGGGGAGGCCTGCCTCCTTCAATGCATATTGTGTGCGCGCATTGATTTCGCCGCAGCAGGCCGCGACCGCATTTTCCTTGTGGTGCGTGCGAAGAAACCATGCGTAGCCGATGGCAGAGCAAATCGCATCGGGATCGGGGTTCTTGTGGCCGATAACATAGATGGGTGCACTCATGGGGATGGACTGTAGCAAAATAATGTGCGGTGCGGTTGGAAAAGATTTGATGAACGCTAATCCGTTGTCCAAATCGCCGCGCCTGCTATGATAGCGCGACCTTTTCATGGAGAAAACGATGAGTCCAACCCTTTTCAATTCCGTTTCATTTCGCCGTCGATTTCACTATTCCGGATCCGATCTCGGCGCTGTGTGGACGCGCAAGGAGACGCGCTTTCGCCTGTGGGCGCCGTTGGCCGATGAGGTGCAGGTGGTCTTCTACAAAGAGGGGTTGGGCGGACATCCTGCGGGGCGCTGGTCTTTGAAGAAGAGTCGGCAAGGAACCTGGGCGCGCGCGCTCGAGGGGAATTGGGCGGGTGTGTACTACACCTATTGCGTGCGGCACGCAGACCGCATCGCGGAGGTGATGGATCCCTATGCCAAAGCAGTTGGCGCAAACGGTGTGCGCGCGATGGTGGTGGACTTGGCGAAGACGAATCCGCCCGGTTGGGCTCGCGATCGCAAGCCGGCCTTCAAGCAGCCGACCGATGCCATCATCTACGAGTTGCACGTGCGCGACGCGACGATTCACCTTTCGTCGGGTGCGAAAAACAAAGGAAAGTTTCTGGGCCTGACGGAGCGCGGACTTCCGCGCGGCGCTGGACTCGATCATTTGCGCGAGTTGGGGATTACCCACCTGCATTTGCTCCCCGCATTCGACTATGCCAGCGTGGATGAGACAAAGTTGAACAAGCCGCAGTACAACTGGGGCTATGACCCGCTGAACTACAATGTGCCGGAAGGATCTTATGCCACCGATCCGTTCCACGGCGAAGTCCGCATCCGCGAGTTCAAGCAGATGGTGCAAGCACTACATCGAGCGGGAATCCGCGTAGTGATGGATGTCGTGTATAACCACACCTATCATGGAGGTGAGTCGCATTTTCATCAGATTGTGCCTGGCTACTACCATCGCCAAGATGCAAAAGGTGGGTTTGCCAATGGGTCTGGCTGCGGGAATGAAGTGGCCTCCGATCGCTCCATGGTCCGGAAAATGATGGTGGATTCGCTGGTCTATTGGGCGCGCGAATATCACGTGGATGGGTTCCGGTTCGACCTCATGGGCCTGCACGATCTCGATACAATGAAAGAGATTCGCCGCGCGTTGGATCGCGTGGACAAATCCATCCTTCTCTATGGAGAGGGATGGACCGGCGGCGATTCGCCGTTACCTTTTAAGAAGCGCGCAATGAAGACGAACGTGCGCGCGTTGGATCGGATCGCTGCGTTTAGCGATACGATTCGCGATGGAATCAAGGGAGCTGTGATGGAACACGCGAAAGGCGGATTCGTCCAGGGCGAGGCGGGCTTCGAAGAAACAATCAAGAGCGGTGTGGTCGCCTCTGTGAAACATCCCCAAGTGGCGTGGCCGAAAGGCGATGATTGGCGTGGCCCGTGGGCCGTGGAACCGTGGCGCTGTATTACCTACAATTCGTGCCACGACAACCACGCGCTTTGGGACAAGTTGGCGTTGACCGCGAAAGGCGCTCCGGAATCCCTGCGTTTGCGCATGAATAAATTGGCAGCCGCGATTGTTCTGACTTCGCAAGGAATCAGCTTCCTCCATGCCGGCGAAGAATTTGCACGCGGGAAGAAGCTCATCGAAAATAGCTACAACAAACCGGATTCCATCAATGCGATAGATTGGCGTAGAAAAGAAAAATATCGCGACTTGCTGTTGTACTATCGCGGATTGATCTCGTTGCGAAAAGCATTGCCGGAATTGCGCCTTTCGAGTGCGGACGAGATCCGCCGCTCCCTCGCGTTCCTTCCCGATACTCCGAAAGGTGTTGTCGCCTTCGTCATTGCGGGCGCGAAGCGCAGTGTGGCGGTGATCTACAATGCCAGCGCGAAAACGCAGTCTGTATTCTTGCCCGATGCCCACTGGCGCGTTCTTGTTGATGATCAGCAGGCAGGTGTGAAGCGTTTGCGCAGCGTGCGTGGCGGCGAAGTTGCTGTGCCGCCCGTGAGCGCGCTTGTGCTCGGTGATGAGTGACCAGAGGTGGTGAACGCGCCACTGCATTTTGATCTCCATGCGATGTCTCTCCGCATTCAAAATGAGTTTCGCGCTGCACGTCAATGCCGACACAAATTGTCGGTGATTGCATAATTATTTCAACTTTCTTCCCTCCATCTCTTGACGTTCTTGAAATAGTTCCTTTATCTATATCGCGTTCGCCTGCGGGGAGAGAGTTGTGCATGCCTTATTGCGCACGCCGGGTGCAGGGCGAGAACGATGATCGCTATTTGGAAAGCAAGCATCTGATATGTCGCAAATTTTCAAGCCCACGGCAAACGCAGTCGCTCGACTGGGCATCGCTATCGGCTTCGGTGTTGTGGTGGGTTCGCTGGTGTTGCTCGATTTGCTCACGCGTTCGCCGTATGGCACGGAAGTGAACGTCGCGCGAGAACAGCCGGTTCCCTTCAGTCATAAGCATCATGCCAACATGGGCATTGATTGCCGCTACTGCCACACCTCGGTGGAAGAGGGGGCGTTTGCGGGCATTCCGCCGACGAAGACCTGCATGAACTGCCATTCGCAAATTTTCAATGATTCTCCGATGCTTGAGCCTGTTCGCGAGAGCTGGAAAACCGGGGAGTCGCTGCAATGGAACCGCGTGCACGATCTGCCGCAGTTCGTCTATTTCAATCACAGCATTCACGTGGCGAAGGGAATTGGATGTTCGACCTGCCATGGTCGCGTGGATCAAATGCCGCTCACGCGCAAGGTGAACACCTTGTATATGGGGTGGTGTTTGGACTGTCATCGCGCACCGGAAAAGTTCGTTCGCCCGAAGGACAAGATTTTCGACATGGCTTGGCAGCCGCCGCCGAATCAACGCGAGGTGGGGTTGGAACTGCTCAAGGAATACAAAATTGATACAGAGCACTACAAAATGCTCGACTGCTATTTGTGCCACCGATGAACGAAAACCCCCACAACAACGCCACCGAACCTGAGTTGACGCTCGCGGAAGCTCGCGCGCAGCTCGCCAAAGCGCGCGGCCGCCACTACTGGCGCAGTCTGGAGCAACTGGCATCATCGGGCCGATTCCACGCCATGATGCAGCGCGAGATGCCACAGCAGGCGATTGCCGTATCGGAATGGGATCCGATTGATCGTCGCGACTTTATTCGCCTGATGGGCGCCTCGCTGGCGCTGGCCGGGTTGACGGCCTGCACGAAGCAGCACGAAGAGAAGATTGTGCCCTACGTCAGCGCGCCGGAGGACATTATCCCTGGCAAGCCACTGTTTTATGCAACGGCCATCTCGCACGCGGGCTATGGTTATGGTGTTTTGGCTGAGAGCCACATGGGGCGTCCGACCAAGATTGAGGGAAATCCGGACCATCCGGCCAGTTTGGGAAGTGCAGATGCGATCATTCAGGCATCCATTTTGCAGATGTACGACCCGGATCGCTCTCAGGCCCACACGAAATTGGGGCGTAGCGCGACGTGGAACGAATTTGCCCGCGACATCGAAGCCGCGCTCACGCCGCTCAGCGGTGGCGCAGGGTTCCACATTTTGACCGAAACGGTGACGTCCCCCACGTTGGCCTCGCAGCTCCGCGCAATTTTGGAGAAATATCCGCAGGCGCGTTGGCACCAATATGCGCCCATCAATCAGGACAATGCGCTGGAGGGTGCCAAGCTCGCGCTGGGCGCGCCCGCGTCGGTTCTCTATTCCTTTGATAAGGCGGCGGTTGTTCTTTCGCTAGACGCGGACTTTCTCAGCCACGGGCCAGGGCACATGCGATATGCGCGCGATTTCATGGCGCGCCATACGCCTGAGCTGGGCGAAAAGATGAGCCGGTTGTATGCCGTGGAGAGTTCGCCGAACCTCACCGGAGCACAGGCCGATCACAAGCTCTCGGTTCGCGCCAGTCAGGTGGAAGCGATCGCGCGCGCGTTGGCGCGGGGCTTGGGTCTCAATGTCGCGTTGGGCGATACCACGGGGTTGGACGGATGGATTTCTGCGGTGCTGCGCGATTTGAAGCGGCATCGCGGTGAGGCGATTGTGATCGCGGGGGATCATCAGCCGCCAATCGTGCACGCATTGGCACACGCCATGAACGATGCGCTGGACAACCACGGTAAGACGGTTGAACTGATCGAGCCGGTGGAAGCCGAACCGATCAATCAGGTGGATTCGATCAAGGAACTCGCCGCTGCGATGAACGCAGGATCGGTCAAAGTTCTGTTGATGATCGGCGCTAATCCTGCATACAACGCGCCAGCGGACTGCGGCTTTTCGGCAGCGCTCGCAAAGGTGCCATTGACCATTCATCACGGTCTTTTCTTGGATGAAACAGCCAAACTCTCGCACTGGCATCTTGCGGCAACGCACTACTTGGAAGAGTGGGGCGATGTCCGCGCGTATGACGGCACTGCCTCCATTGTTCAGCCTCTCATTGAGCCGCTGTACGGCGGCCGCTCAGCGTATGAACTCCTTTCGACCGTATTGGGTCGCTCCAGTCGCAAGGGGCTCGAAATCGTTCAAGAATACTGGAAAGAGGCGTCTGCCGCTGGCGATGCATTTGACTCACAATGGCGCCACTGGCTGCGCGACGGCGTGATTCCCGCGACGGCGAGCGGCGTCAAGAAAGCGGTTGCGAAAGCCGGGTTCGCGGCAGAAGCGCCCGCTGCCGGATCGGCCGAGTTTGAGTTTATTTTTCAGCCTGATTACGGTGTTTGGGACGGCTGCTATGCCAATAACGGCTGGCTTCAAGAGATGCCTCGCCCGCTGACGCAGGTTGTTTGGGACAATGTTGTTTTGGTGGCGCCGCAGACAGCGGCGAGCGCCGGAATCAAGCAAGGCGCGATTGTTCGGCTGCGCGTGGGAGCGCGCGAAGTTGAGGCCCCCGCTCACATTCAGCCGGGTCATCCGGAGGGCGCGGCCACGGTCTATCTCGGCGGCGGCAGAACTTCTGCCGGGCGCACGGGCGATGGCACAGGCTTCAATGCCTATGCGATTCGCGCGAGCGATCAACCCTGGATTGCCGTCGGCACGTTGAGCACAACGGGCGCTTCAACGGACGTTGTGACCGCGCAGGAACACCACTCGTTGGAAGGGCGCCACCTGTATCGCATCGCGACACTGGAAGATTTCATCAAAGATCCGAAATGGGTGCAGGCCTACGACGAGTTCGGACAGGATCCCGCGTCTATCTATCCCGGATTTGACTACTCCAAGGGCAACCAGTGGGGCATGGTCATCAATCTGAATGCCTGCATTGGGTGCAACGCTTGCGTTGTGGCCTGTCAGGCCGAAAACAACATTCCCGTGGTGGGCAAAGACCAAGTGCGCCGCGGGCGCGAAATGCATTGGATTCGCGTGGATCGCTACTTCAGTGGCGACCCGGCCAATCCCAGCACAGCGCTTCAACCCGTCACGTGTATGCACTGCGAGAATGCTCCGTGCGAAGCGGTTTGCCCCGTTGCAGCTACCACGCATAGTGCCGACGGCATTAATCAAATGGTGTATAACCGCTGCGTCGGCACGCGCTATTGCTCGAACAACTGCCCCTACAAAGTGCGGCGTTTCAACTTCTATAAATTTGCCGACCACACCACGCCCAGCCTCAAGTTGCAGCGCAATCCGGATGTCACCGTCCGCTCTCGAGGCGTGATGGAGAAGTGCACCTATTGTATCCAGCGAATCAGCGCGGTGCGCATCGCGGCGAAGAAGCAAGGTCGCTTGGTGAACGTCAAGCAAGATGGCTTGCAGACCGCATGCCAGCAGGCCTGTCCGACTCGCGCGATCGTTTTCGGCGATATCAATAATCCGGAAGACGATGTCGCGAAGCTGCGCGCCAGCCCGCTGAGCTACGGAATGTTGATCGAATTGAATACCCGGCCGCGCACCACCTATTTGGGCCGCATCCGCAATCCCAACAGGGAATTGGAAGGATCGTCCGGCGCGCCTAAGCATGGGGAGCATGTCTGATGTCAGCGTCCGCTCCAGAGAAACCGATGGGCTATACCGAGATTCCAGAAGTTCTGGATCTCAATCACACCTACGATACCGCCACAGACAAAATCAACGACGTCATTCTCAAGAAGAAGACGCCGATGCCGATTGCCGTGGCGATGGGGATTTGCTTTCTCCTCGTAGGGTTGCTCTTCACCACCATCACCAAGTTGGTCTCCACGGGCATTGGGATTTGGGGAAACAACCAGCCGGTCGCGTGGGCATTCGATATCATCAACTTCGTTTGGTGGATCGGCATCGGTCACGCCGGAACGCTGATTTCCGCCATTTTGTTTCTTTTCCGTCAGGAATGGCGCACGTCCATCAATCGCTTCGCCGAGGCCATGACCATTTTTGCCGTTATGTGTGCGGGTATGTACCCGGTTCTGCACGTCGGCCGCCCTTGGCTTGCCTATTGGTTGCTTCCGTATGTCAACGTGATGCAGATGTGGCCTCAGTTCCGAAGCCCACTGATGTGGGACGTTTTTGCGGTTTCCACCTATTTCACCATCTCTTTGCTCTTCTGGTACACCGGCCTCATTCCCGACTTGGCGAGTCTGCGCGATCGCGCCAAGACACGCGTCTCGCGCGTCGTCACAGGTATCCTTTCGATGGGTTGGCGCGGATCGGCACGTCATTGGCAGCGCTACGACATAATCTATTTGCTTCTCGCAGGACTTTCGACACCGCTCGTCGTCTCCGTACACAGTATCGTTTCGCTCGACTTTGCCGTTGCGCAGTTGCCTGGATGGCACACCACCATCTTCCCGCCATACTTCGTTGCGGGAGCCGTATATTCGGGCTTTGCCATGGTGCTCACGCTGGCTATCCCTGTGCGTGCCTATTTTGGATTCAAGGATTTCATTACGCAGCGTCACCTCGATGCCATGTCTAAAGTTATGTTGGCCACGGGGCTGATCGTGATTTACGGCTACGCCATGGAAGCCTTTATCGCCCTGGTCTACAGCGGCAATCCAAACGAAGCCTTCATGATGAAAAATCGCATGTTCGGCCCCTACGGGTGGAGTTATTGGCTGCTCATCCTTTGCAACGGTGTCATCCCTCAGTTGCTCTGGCTTAAACGTGTTCGTCTGCATACGCCGACGCTGTGGGTCATTTCCATCGTCATCAATATCGGGATGTGGCTGGAGCGCTTCGTCATCATCGTGACCAGCCTGCATCGCGACTTCGTTCCCTCGTCGTGGGGCATGTATGCGCCGACCAAGTGGGACATTTTTATGTTCATCGGAACGATCGGCTTCTTCGGCTTCATGATGTGTTTGTTCCTCCGTTTCATCCCCATGTTCGCGGGCTTTGAGTTGCGCGAACTACTACACAAGAAAAAATCACCCCCGCATTGATTGCCATGAGTGAAATTGAATCAAAGCCGAGTCTGTACGCTGTCTTAGCGGAATACTCGACGCCGGAAGCGATGCTGCAGGCGGCTGAGAAGGTTCGCGACGCTGGCTATAAGCGCGTGGATGCGCTGACCCCGTTCCCTGTACACGGGATCGTCGAGGCTCTGGGTCTTCCCAAGAGCCGAATGGCGGGATTGGTCTTGGCGGGCGCCATCGCCGGTTGCATCTTCGGATTCGCCCTGCAAACTTGGCTTACGGTCTTTCAATATCCGCATGTGATTTCCGGCCGGCCCTACTTTAGCTGGCCGAATTACATCCCCGTCATATTCGAGACAACGGTACTGTTTGCGGGCTTGACCGCGTTCGTCGGCATGTTGGTTCGCAACAATCTGCCGCGTCCGTATCATCCGGTTTTTTCCGCACCTCACGTCGAGGATTCAACAACAAGCAAGTTCGTGATTTTGATTGAAGCGATAGACCCCAAATTCGATCGCCAGGTGACCATGGACTTTCTCCGAAAGACGGGCGCAGACCATGTGACCGAAGCAAAGTTTGAAGATGCGGATACCGAACGGAATGAAGCCCCCTTGTTGAGCTAACGCAATGCGTATCTATTTTTCCATTTTTGTTCTGGGAATGGCGCTGGCTGGTAGCGGCTGCGAGCTGCGCAAAGCCATGTATGACCAGCCCAAATTGCGCCCACTACAAAAGAGTGAATTCTTCAGCGATGAGCGCGCGTCGCGAACACTGATCGAGGGCACCGTTGCGCGCAATCAGCTCCATGAAGATGATCATTTGTACAATGGGCTTGTGAATGGAGAACACGCGACGACCTTCCCATTCCCAATCACGCGCGAGGTCCTCTTGCGCGGCCAGGAGCGCTTCAATATTTACTGCTCGCCCTGCCATGATCGCGCAGGCATGGGCAATGGAATGATCGTGCAACGTGGATTCAAGCATCCGGTTTCATTTCACGATCCGCGCCTGCAGTCGTCGCCTCCCGGCTATTTTTACAACGCGATCAAGAACGGATTCGGCCAGATGCCCAGTTATGCCGACCAGATACACGTAAACGACCGCTGGGCCATTATCGCGTATATCCGCGCCCTGCAGTTGAGCCAGAATGCCACGCTCGACGACGTTCCCGAAAGCGAGCGCAGCTCTCTCGACACCGCTCAAATCAAACCCGGACAGGCTGCTGTTGCCGCCCATTAATTTCATGAACGAAACCATTCAGAAAATACGGAGTAAAGCGCTCTCTGTCGGTGTGCTGGGGACGGGCGCGACCGTCGCTGGCTATTTCATCGCGGGGCCAGAACAATTTTTTCAGTCCTGGCTTATTGCGTTCCTATACGTGCTCGCATTTGCAGTGGGCGGACTCGGGTTTTTGATGATTCATCATCTCGTTGCCGGGCGGTGGAGCTTTGTGCTCCAGCGGCCCTATGAAGCTGCCGCGCGCACCTTCCCGCTCATCCTCATTCTCTTCATTCCGCTGCTTTTCGGAATGGAATATCTCTACTCATGGGTCAATCCCGAGGCGCACCACAACCATCTCCTGGTGGAACTGGTTCATGCGAAGAGCATGTACTTGAATGTGCCCGATTTTCAGCTTCGCGCGGCGATCTATTTTGCAGTCTGGATCGGTTTGACCCTTCTCCTCACGCGCTGGTCGCGCAAGCAAGACGCCAGCCACGGTCTCGTGGAAGCCGAAGCCTACGGGCGAAAGATGCGCATGCTCAGTGGTATCGGTCTGGTTATCTTCGGGTTGGCGTCCACCTTTGCCGCATTTGACTGGGTCATGTCTGTGGAGCCCATGTGGTATTCCGCCATTTATGGCGCATTGATCATGACGGGGCAGGGGCTTTCCCTTCTCTGCTTGCTCGCGATCATCGCCTATAAGCTTTCTGCGGACAAAGAATATGGCGCGGCGATTGGCGGTCAGCAATATCACGACATTGGCAATATGATGTTCGCCTTCCTGATCTTGCTGACGTACATGGCGGTCGGCGAGTACATCATTCTGTGGTCCGGTAACCTGCCGGAAGAGGTGGAGCACTATATCCTCCGCGATCACGCGCCGTGGACACAGCTGGCGCTCGCCTTGGCGGTGCTTCATTTCGCGATCCCCTTTGCCTTAATGTTGCTCAAGGAGAACAAGCGGAACCCGAAGCGCCTGGTCAAGATTGCCTTCTTTCTCCTCCTCATGCGTGGCGCGGACTATTTCTGGTTGGTGATGCCGGTGCTGCGTCAACAGAACCCACACCTGCATTGGATGGATGTGGTCGCACCGATCGGTCTCTTTGGAATCTGGTTCTATGTGTTCCTGGGATCGTTGAAGAGCCGCCCGCTTCTCCCACTGCATGAACCGCGCTTTTCTCACGCACTGGAGCATCCGGCCGGAAAGGGCTCACACTGAGAGGTAGATGCGACCCATGGATAAGACGCCGTCATCTTCACCCGAAAAGCCTGAACGCGATTTCGCAGACCGCGACATCGCAATCGGCAAGATTTTGCTCTTTGGTTTCTACACAGCGCTGTTCACCGCCGTTGTTTTGATCGGGCTGCGCCTGCTGTACAAGTCGTATGATCGCTCAGCGAATCAAGCCGATGAGCAGATATCTGCCTTCGTTCGCGAGGCGCGCGTGCTCCCGCCGTCGCCGCAGCTCTTGGTTAATGAACCGGCCACTTGGGCGCAAGAACTGGCCCGCCAGGAGAATCTCATCAATCACTATGCGTGGGTTGATAAGAGCGCGGGTACCGTCAAGATTCCGGTCGCTCGCGCCATTGATTTATTGGCGGAGCGCGGGTTGCCCGCGCGGGAGGCCAATGCCAAATGACGCATTGGGCCGTCATAGCCTTGTCAGCCGCGCTTCTCGGCGTGAGTCCGCTTAGTCGTGCCTCCACGCGCTCGATGCCCATGGAAGGCAAGGTGGAGCCACCGCCGCCCGAGCTTTTGAAGCGCGCCGGATTTGAACAGAAGCTGGGCGCGCAACTTCCGATGGATGCGCTCGTGCGCGACGAAGAGGGGCGCACCGTTCCATTGGGCACATTCTTCAACAACGGCCGCCCCGTCGTCTTTTTGCTCGTCTATTACGAGTGCCCGATGCTCTGCAATTTAATTCTCAATGGGACGGTGGATGTACTCAAAGAGATTCCCTTCGCGCCGGGCAAGGAATATGACGTTGTCACGCTGAGTTTCAACCATCGGGAAACCCACGTGTTGGCCGCGCGCAAGAAGGCGACGTATATGAAAGAGTTCAACCGGGAGGGTGCGCAAGAGAATTGGCACTTCCTGACGGCCGACGAGCCTGCGATTGCCCAGATCGCGGCGGCGGCTGGATTCGAGTTCGCGTGGGATGAGAAAGCGCAAGAATATGCGCACGCCAGCGGCATTATGATCGCCAGTCCAGAGGGGAAGCTCTCACACTACTTCTACGGAGTCCTTTATACCCCGCGCGATGTTCGCCTCGCCCTGGTCGAAGCCTCCGCAGGCAAGATTGGATCCCCGGTTGATCAACTGATGCTTTATTGTTATCACTACAATCCGACGATGGGCAGCTATACGGCTGCCGTGATGAATATCGTGCGCGCGGGTTGTTTTGCGACCATTGCCGCGTTGGGGTTGTTCTTGACCGTGTCGTGGCGTCGGGAGCGGAGGGCACACACAACGGCCGCCTAGTGCGCCGACGGAATACTTTATGAAGAGCGTCTTTTCATTGTTGCCGGAGCAAGCCTCCACAGTGGCGGGGCAGGTGGATGCGATCTATCTGTTTCTCGTGGCAGTTAGCATCTTTTGCATGATTTTTGCGGGGCTTCTCGTTCTTGTTTTCAGCATTCGCTACCGTCGGCGCGCAGGTGTCGAATCCGAGCAACCTCACGAAGATAGCCGTTTGGAAATCTTCGCGGGTGTTTGCATGCTCGTGCTGCTCATGACGCTCTTCGGCTGGGGGGCGAAGGTGTATTTCCACAGTGTGCGACCTCCTGCCGATGCCATGGAGATCATGGTCACGGGCAAACAGTGGATGTGGAAGCTGCAGCATCCTCAGGGCAAGCGCGAGATTAACGAGCTGCATGTACCTGTCGGCCGTCCTATTCAGCTCACCATGACCTCCGAAGATGTCATTCACAGCTTCTTCATCCCGGCCTTTCGCATCAAGCAGGACGTTCTCCCCGGCCGCTACACCCGCCTTTGGTTTGAAGCCACCAAGGTCGGCAAATATCACCTTTTTTGCGCGGAATATTGCGGCACAGAGCACTCCATGATGGGCGGGTGGGTCACGGTAATGACGCCCGCTGATTATGAGCGCTGGTTGGGCGGAGAAGTGGCACCCATCGCAGGCGCGCCACAGGAAACACCCGCCCAGTTGGGAGAAAAGCTGTTTGCGCAACTGGGTTGCACCGCGTGCCACAGTGGGGCGCCCGGTTCTCTGGGCCCGGATCTCGCAGGTCTGCCCGGCAGCACCGTGAAATTCACGGACGGAACGCAAGCCGTCGCAGATGACGACTACTTGCGAGAATCCATCCTCGATGCTCAGACGCACATCGTGGAGGGATATCTGCCTGTCATGCCGGTCTTCCGCGGAACCGTCAATGAAGATCAAGTCATTCAACTTATCGCCTACATCAAGAGTTTGAGCGGAGGAGCGCATTAGTCCTATGAGTGAGGCATCCACCAACGCGACTGCTACCGCGGCGCCCAAGAGCTACCTGGACGATGGGTCAACCATCCGTTCCTGGTTGCTGACGATTGATCACAAGCGGATTGCTATCCTCTATCTGATCTCCATCACGATCTTCTTTGCGCTCGGCGCTTTTGCGGCCGCAGCGTTTCGCCTTGAGCTGTTGACGCCTCAAGGCGATTTCCTGTCGGCAGAGACGTACAACAAGTTCTTCACCATGCACGGCATTGTGATGATCTTCTTCTTCCTCTTGCCCTCTATTCCCGCCGTCATGGGCAACTTCCTCATCCCTATTATGATTGGGGCCAAGGACATGGCATTCCCGCGCCTGAATCTACTGAGTTGGTATGTATTCATGGCGGGCGCAGGATTGGCCATCAGCGCGATCATTGCGGGTGGTGTGGACACCGGGTGGACTTTCTACACTCCCTACAGCAGCATGTATGCAAACTCCCACGTGATTCTTGCGGTCACGGGCGCCTTCATCGCTGGCTTCTCCTCCATCATGACCGGCTTGAACATCATTGTCACAGTTCAGAAGATGCGCGCGCCCGGCCTGACGTGGTTTCGATTGCCGCTCTTCGTTTGGTCCATGTATGCGACCAGCCTGGTGGTTCTTCTCGGAACGCCAGTGGTTGCGATTTCGCTGGCGATGATTTTCGTCGAACGCTTTCTCGGCTTCGGCATCTTCGATCCCGCGCTCGGTGGCGACCCCGTTCTCTTTCAGCACATCTTCTGGTTCTACTCGCATCCGGCTGTCTACATCATGATTTTGCCGAGCATGGGCGTGATCAGTGAAGTGATCGCTTGCTTCTCGCGCCGCCGAGTGTATGGCTATACCTTCGTGGCGTTCTCCTCTCTGGCCATTGCGGTGATTGGATTCTTCGTTTGGGGGCACCACATGTTTGTGAGTGGTCAGTCGGCCTATGCCGGCGTGATCTTCTCATTCCTGACCTTCTTTGTCGCGATTCCGACGGCGATCAAAATCATCAATTGGATCATGACAATGCACAAGGGCTCCATCTCTTTCGACGCCCCGATGCTCTATGCCTTTGGATTCCTGGGTCTCTTTCTCGTGGGTGGTTTGACCGGCCTCTTCTTGAGCACCATGGCAACTGACGTGCACCTGCACGATACGTACTTCGTCGTCTCGCACTTTCACTACGTGATGGTGGGCGGAGGCGTGATGGGATTTTTCGCCGCCTTGCACTATTGGTGGCCCAAGATGATGGGGCGCATGTATCCCGAAGGCTGGGCCAAGTTTGCGGCCATTGTGATCTTTATCGGTTTCAATTTGACCTTCCTGCCGCAGTTCCAAATGGGCTATCACGGCATGCCGCGCCGCTACCACGCCTATGCGCCTGAGTTCCAGATCATGCATGTGATGTCCACCGCCGGCGCATCCGTCATGGGGGCGGGCTACCTCACGATGTTCAGCTATCTGATCTGGTCGCTCTTTAAGGGAAAGAAGGCTTCGGCCAACCCGTGGGACAGTCGCGGGTTGGAGTGGGAGACCGCGTGTCCTCCACCCACCCACAACTTTTTGGAAACGCCCGTTGTCACGCAGGATGCCTATTCATTTGACCTGCCTTCTGTAACCTGCGTCCTGGAGAAGAAGGACAAGCCGGAGGAACATCGTGTCTAGCGCAAGTCAGGCAAACGAGCACGTCGCGCATCACTTCGAGAGCGCGGAACAGCAGCGGCAATCCGCGCAGCTCGGCATGTGGGCATTCCTCGTGACCGAGGTGATGTTTTTCAGCGGCCTCTTTGCCGCCTATATCATCTATCGTTCTCTCTATCCCGAGGCATGGACGGTTGGCAGCCACATGCTGAGCATTGGGCTGGGTGGATTCAACACGATCATTCTCCTCTGTTCCTCGCTCACCATGGCTTTGGCGGTTCATGCGGCGCAGACCGACAAGCGTGGCGCATCTGCGCGCTGGATCATCCTGACTATCGTGCTTGGCCTCGCCTTCTTGGGCGTAAAAATGGTCGAGTATTCCGCGAAAATTGAGCACCACTTGGTTCCGGGCGCCCATTTCCACCTCGATCCCGCACAAGAGTTGGCAAATCTCCAAGCGGCGGGCGTCCAGGTGGGCGATCACCTCCGCCATGCAATGGAAACGGTGAATACGGCACACGTTCAGCTCTTCTTCTCGCTCTATTTCGCCATCACCGGCCTTCACGCGCTTCACATGATCATCGGCATTGGCGTCATGATTTGGCTGCTAAAGACAACCATTGAGGGGCGCTACTCTTCGGCCTACATCAACCCTGTCGAGGTCAGTGGTCTCTATTGGCACTTTGTGGATATTGTGTGGATTTTCCTATTCCCTCTCCTGTATTTGGTCGGAAGGCACTGATGAGCGAGAAACACGTAATTCCAGTCGGCACCTATGTGGGCATCTTTACCGCGCTGATCGCCCTGACCGGGCTCACCGTGTGGGTGGCGTTTCATGACTTTGGTTCCATGAATACGGTTATCGCCGTCGGAATCGCCTGCATTAAAGCGCTCCTCGTGGCGCTTTTCTTCATGCACCTCAAATACTCCGCCCGCATTCTCTGGCTCTATGCGGGCACGGCCATTGCTTTTTTCATTTTGCTTATCACCATCACGTTAAGCGACTATCGCTCACGTGAATGGTTCCCCACACCCAAAGCTTGGAGTCAGCCGACCGCCACAGCGCCGGGCGCGTCGCACTGATTTTCTGGACGGGGCCACTTCGGGGTCATGAATATGTCCGCGCGCGCCAAGTATTCCCTCCTTCTGGCTGACTGCTGGAATCTCACCAAGCCGCGCGTTATCGGCATGGTGTTGGTCACCACTGTCACCGGCTTCCTTGTCGCCAATGGCGGATTTCAATGGAGCGATGGGTGGAAGCTCCTGTTGACGCTCTTGGGAACGGGCTTGGCGGGGGGCGGCTCCACGGCCCTGAACAACTACCTCGAGCGCGATCTCGATGCGCTGATGAAGCGCACCCAAATGCGCGCCCTCGCGGCGGGCCGACTCGACCCTTCCGTTGCGCTCTCGCTCGGCATCCTTCTTGTCGTGAGTGGCGTTGCCCTGCTGGCCTTTGCGATCAACCTTCTTTCCGCTTTCCTCGTGTTGCTGACCGCATTCATTTACGTACTGATCTACACGCCTCTCAAGCGTATTACCTGGCTGAACACCTCCATTGGCGCGATCACGGGAGCGCTGCCCATCATGGTCGGGTGGACTGCCGTTCGCAACGATGTCGCAGCGGGATCGTGGGTTTTGTTCGGTATCCTCTACCTCTGGCAGCACCCGCACGTCTTCGCCGTCACCTGGATGTATCGCGAGGACTACAGCAGGGCGGGGTACAAAATGCTCTCCGTGATAGATCCCACAGGTCGCCGCGCCTTCCACCAGGCGATCCTGTTTTCTCTCGCTCTGATTCCTGTTTCGATTGCCCTCACCGCGCTCGGCCTCGCTGGAATGATCTATTTGATCGGTGCGATTTTGCTTGGAGCGGCCCTGCTGACGGTCAGCCTCACTCTCGCTCAATATCGAACGATCGAGGCCGCGCGGCGCGTGCTCTACATGTCGTTGATCTATCTGCCGCTCCTGCTGCTCCTGATTATCTTGGATGCGGGTGTCTTGCGATAGCGGTGTGCCTGAGCCTCCAACGATTGGAAAGTTGGTGCATCGCGCCTTCCCAGGCTTGGAAAACTGCGGTGGGCTGCGGCGCGAGTGGAGGAATGGCGTTCGAAGGGATGTTCGATGACTGAAAAAGCGGTCTTGCGCGCAATTTTTGCCTTTTCGGCGGTCGTTCTCGCGGCTGTGGCGATTCTCTACAATCTGCCGAAGGCCGATCACATTCCGACTTTTGTCCGATGGCTTCCGCATTTCAACGCGGTGACGAACTCGACTTGCGTCGTCCTGCTCATCGGCGCCTATCTCGCGATTCGCAAGAAGCGGGTTGTCCTGCATAAACGGTTGAACATCACCGCGTTTGTGCTCTCAGCGCTATTCCTGGTTTCCTACACGACCTTCCACACGTTCGGAGTGGAGACGCGGTATCCGGCGGATCATCCTTGGCGCCCGATCTATCTGACGCTCTTGCTCACGCATATCCTCTTGTCGGTATTCGTGTTGCCGCTGGTGCTGATTACGCTCTATCGCGGCCTCACGGGAGCGATTGGATCGCATCGTCGAATAGCGCGATGGACGCTGCCCATTTGGCTATATGTCGCCATCACAGGGGTCATCATCTATTTGATGATCTCGCCCTATTATCAGTTCTAGGAGTCGGCGCGCGCCGCAGAGGTCGTGAGCGGTCTATTCGGATGGGGCCGGAATCAGTTCCTGCAAATTGGCGGAGGCGATGGGTTCCAGAATGCGGTTGAGTAGAGTGGCCAAGCGAATGCCGCCTTTCATGAGCTGAAGTTCGACGATCTTCTTGTTGGCTTTGACATACTCTTTGTCGAGGTCCAACGGCGGCCCGTTTTTCTCGGGGAGGACCGAGTAGGCATGATCATGCGCAATGTCGTGGCTATCCAGCGCCCAATCTTCGGCGGAGCCCTTCGCCCAGTGACGCGCGCGGCGATTGGAGATTCTTTCGTTCAGTTTGTCGGCATATTCCAAGGCGCCCAGCGCGCCCATGGCGGCGGTCACGAGGTGCGAATCCCAGACGGCGTGGAGGCGGGCCGGTTGGCTTTGCCCGGGGAAGTTGACAAGACGCTCGTTCCCGCCGCGATCGAGGTCATATTCGATGCAGTGAAGGGGCTGGTGAATATCGCCAAGCATGTGAACGAGAAAGCGAAGAGCGACGTGGCGGTCGGCCAGTGGCTTGGTCGTGTCGGCGACAATTTTCGCCATTTCATCAATTTGGTAGATGATGCACTGCCCGTCGGGACAATCGCGCTTCGGGTCGTATGAAGTGGCCTCAAACGGGATATCCACGAAATGCCAGGGCCCGGTCTCCGGCATATCACGACGAACATAGTCGGGCCAGTTGCAAATGTAATTGTCGGAGATTTGTTCGTGTGCCTCCAGGATTTGCGAGAGCGCGCGGTGCGCGTCCTCTGAGAGGCGCAATTCAGCGATGTGAGCGACAACGCGATGTCCCTTCGGCCCCCACGCCTTGGCGCTGGGTGCGCCGAAATGGATCAAGATTGCGGCGAGCGCCATCCATGCGATTGCGGACTTGTTCATACCCATAGAGACACTCCTCGCATCATTTCGTTCAATTTTTGCCGGTTTTCCTTACTCATGACGAATACATCTTTCTCACGGGATAGACGCCCAGCGAAATCATTCTCGTGGTGGCGGCTTTCGCCCGGCGCAGCGCCTTCTGGATAGCCGGTTGCGTCGGTGTGCCTTGAATATCCACGACGAAGAGATACGCCTTCGGTTGGCCGATGATGGGGCGCGAGAGGAGGCGTGTCAGATTTACGTCGCTGTCTTTGAAGGCGCCCAGGAAATCGAAGAGGCTGCCGGGCCGGTTGTCCAGCATGACGAGAAGACTGGTCTTCGAGCTGCGCGCTGCGGGGGCCTCGGCGGATCCGATGAGGAGGAATTGCGTGATGTTGGGCACGCGGGTTTCGACCGGAAAATGCAGGATATCGAGGCCATAGCGCTTGGCTGCATCGCGTGTTCCCAAGGCGAGCGCGTACGGGTTTTGAGCGGCGCGCTCAGCGGCGAGGGCGGTACTCGCAACTTTGTGTGCTTTCAGCCCCGGATGGTTTTGGCGCAGCCATGTCTGCGCGTGATGAAGGGGGACAAAATGGGAATGGATTTCTCGCGCAATGTTGCCGCGGTGTCCGAGTAGAGCCAGCTTCACATTGAGAGAGAGCTCCTCCTGAATGTGGAGGCGATTTGCGTTTTCGACCAGTTGATCAATGGTTTCGTAGATCGTGCCGCCCGAGGAGTTTTCGACGGGCACAATCGCGAGGTGATCGCGCTTGCTGCGAGCAAATTGAAATAGCTCAAAGATTCCAGCGCAGGGAACCAGTTTGGCCTTGGATCCGAACCGTTTGCGCGCAATCAGGTGAGAAAAGGTGCCCTCGGGGCCGAGATAAGCAACAGATTGCATGTTTCAATGATGCAAGAATCGGACCGGAGGCGCAAGGGCGGATGAGAACCCAGCTCTTCTATTCAGATCCGGCCAGAGGGACTTCGGGTTCGCCTCGGAGGCCGAAGCAGCGGAGCAAGAAGCGCCCCATCTTTTTTTCTTTAGCCCAGAAGAATCGGAATTGTCCGAAGAGGGCGCCGTAGACCAGCAGCAGGAGTTGGTAGGTCGGGAAAACGACGGCAAGCCAGACGAGAAATTTGAGTGCGAAGGGGGTGTGGGTATCAAAATGAAGGAGGTGAAAAACCCATTTTCGGGTGGGCAGAATAGACATTCCTGTGATCGCGAAAACGAGCATGACGATCACGACCTGCCCGCCGGACTCCAGCCCCCAGCGCGCTTGAAGTTTCTGAATCATGCGCATCACAGTGTGAAGGCCGCGAGCGACGCAACGAGCAAGAGCGCGATAGATAGCCATCGAAGACCATCGCCGCGCGATCGGCGTTTTGCCAGCGCCAAGAGTCCGCCGACAGCGATTAGGATGGAAAATTTGACGGCAATGACTCCATTGAAGTGGGGGCCAAGCGTGTGGCCCTTCACTTGGGCATACATCGAAAGGCCTGTGATCAAGCCTCCGAGCAATAGAATGTTCCAGACCCGCGTGACGCCGCGCAGGTCGGCGGCATCAATGCGCGAGGGGTAGGAGAGGCCCAGCTGATAGACCAGGAAGCCTCCCAGAAGGCCGATCATGCACACGATGTGCAGCCAGCGCAAAAGTTCGTAGCCCGACATGGCGTTCTCCCTATTTGACGCGAGGAACCCAGCCTATTTTTTTGAGGCAGGCTGAGCCCGTTTTTCCACAAGTTCCTTCACCTGATCGTTAGATTCCACGGATACGCCTTCTTCGACAAGCATGATTACTTCCGTGCGGGTCACTTCCAGAAGGCCATTTCCTGTGAAGAAAGGGCGCTCCACATCCTGTTGCCTCACCGTGGTGAGCCCGGGTTGCACGGCGGCAATCATCGTCGCGTGGTGTGGCAAGACACCGAAGCGGCCCATCACGCCGGGAGCGGAGACGTAGTCGGCATCGCCCTCGAAAACCTTGCCGCCGGGGCTTAAGATGGAAAACCGGAAGCTGCTCATTTTGCGGAGTCTCTAATTTTTTTCGCTTTCGCCAGCGCTTCGTCAATGTGACCGACCATATAGAATGCCTGCTCGGGCACATCGTCGTGCTTGCCTTCGAGCACCTCCTTGAAGGAGCGCACGGTGTCGGCAATTTGGACGTAGGCGCCCTTCATGCCGGTAAATTGTTCGGCGACAAAGAACGGCTGGGAGAGGAATCGCTGAATTTTGCGCGCGCGCGCAACGGTCAGGCGGTCGTCTTCGGAAAGTTCATCCATACCGAGAATAGCGATGATATCCTGCAGCTCTTTGTAGCGCTGAAGGATCTCCTTCACCCCGCGCGCGACTTGATAGTGCTCGGCGCCTACGACATCGGGTGTCAGCACGGTCGAAGAGGAGGAAAGCGGGTCCACGGCGGGATAAATGCCGAGCTCGGCGATGGGTCGCGACAATTCGGTCGTGGCATCCAAGTGAGCAAAGGTTGTGGCGGGGGCCGGGTCGGTGTAGTCGTCGGCTGGCACATAGACGGCTTGGATGGATGTGATGGACCCGTGCTTGGTCGAGGTGATGCGTTCCTGGAGTTCGCCCATGTCGGTGGCGAGAGTGGGCTGATAGCCCACGGCGGACGGAATGCGGCCCAACAGAGCGGAGACTTCTGCGCCCGCTTGTGTGAAGCGGAAGATGTTGTCAATGAAGAGCAGCACGTCCTGGCGCATATCATCGCGGAAATACTCCGCGACCGTCAGGGCTGAGAGGGCGACGCGCGCGCGCGCGCCCGGCGGCTCGTTCATTTGGCCGAACACCATCGCGGTCTTGTCAATGACGCCCGATTCCTTCATTTCGCGAAACAGGGCCGTGCCCTCGCGCGTGCGCTCGCCGACTCCGGCAAAAACGGAGTAGCCCCCGTGCTCGGTAGCGATGTTGCGGATCAGTTCCTGAATCAAGACGGTTTTGCCGACTCCAGCGCCGCCGAAGAGACCAATTTTACCACCCTTCTTATACGGCGCGAGCAGGTCAATGACCTTGATCCCGGTGACGAGGATGGAGTCCTGTGTGTCTTGTTCTTTGAATTCGGGGGCTGGGCGGTGAATCGGACAGGCCTTGTCGTTTTTGATGGGGCCCTGATTGTCAATGGGTTCGCCCAACAGGTTCATGACGCGGCCGAGGGTTCCAACGCCGACGGGCATCAAGATTCCGTCGCCGGTGTCCGTGACCTCGGCGCCGCGCTGAAGGCCATCGGTTGTGTCCATTGCGATGGTCCGCACCACGTTGTCGCCGAGGTGCTGCGCCACTTCCAGAGTCAGGTTGTTGGGTTCGGCGCTGATGAAGGGGTTGCTGAGCTTTAGCGCGGCGTTGATCGCGGGCAACACGCCGGATGGAAACTCGACGTCCACTACAGCGCCGGTGACTTGAGAGACATAGCCTGTGTTTGTGGCCGTTTTGACAGAAGATGTCGTCATAGTTGATTCTCCTCAATTCCCGCCTTGAAGGCGGATGGGTCTATCCCTTGAGCGCCTCCGCGCCGGATACAATTTCAATCAATTCTTTGGTGATGGATGCCTGTCGCGCGCGATTTCGCAAGAGCGTATATGTGCGAATCATCTTCGTCGCATTGTTGGTCGCATTGTCCATCGCGGTCATGCGCGCGCCGTTCTCGCCTGCCGCGCTTTCCAGAAGCGCGAATTGGATTTCGAAATTGATGATTTGGGGCAGAAGGAAGGCGAGCAGCTCCTGCGGTTTTGGCTCCAGGATGAAGTCGTCGTGCACCTTCGATGCGCCCGGTTGCTGAATATGTGGCTCCACGGGCAAGAGCTTCCGAATCACGGGACGCTGGGAGAGGACGTTGTTGAAGTGGTTGTAGGCGATATAGACCTCATCCACCTCGCCGCTAAGGAATGCCTGTTGCACATCGGCGCCGATTTGCTGAGCGAGATCGGCCGCTGAGCGTTGCGCGGCGTTGTCGTAGAAGGTGTCCACCGCGACGCGGCGTCGGAAAAAGAGCCAGCCGCGCCGTCCGACGAAGCTGAACGTGAAGTTCTTCGTTTGCTGCTGCGGCATGTGAACCCAGCGCGCGATGTGCTTGATCAGGTTGTGGTTGAAGCCGCCGCACATTCCCTTGTCGGATGTGAGGACGAGAATGACGCTCTTCTTGGGCTTCGTGCGCCGTTGGAGCAGGGGGTGTGCCGCATGGCCAAGCGATCCGGCGAGGCGAACGAGGATCAGGGTTAGCTTTTGAGCATAATCCTGCGCCTTTCGCTGGGCATCCATCGCGCGATAGAGCTTGCTGGCCGCGACCATTTTCATGGTCTTGGTCATTTTGCGCGTGTTGCCCAGGTTTGCCAGTTTGGCTTTGTATTCTTTCAGCGATGGCATGAGGATATCTGTCGGCTAGTCTCTTCTCGCAATCGAGGCCACGGGGTTTGTCAGTCCTTCTTGTAGGTTCGCTTGAAGTCGGTCAGCGCATCGGTCAAGACCTTCTTGACTTCGTCTGTCATCGCCTTCTGTTCGTTGAAGAGGCGGACGAATCCCGAATAGGCGCCATCTAGCGCTTGGTGGAACTTCAGTTCGAAATCTTTCACGTGCGCCACCGGAATATCGTCGAGATAGCCGTTGGAGCCGGCAAAAATTATTGCGACTTGCTTGGCGACGGGGAGGGGCTCGTGGACTCCCTGTTTCATCACCTCCATGAGGCGCTGTCCGCGATCGAGTTGTTTTCGAGTCGCGGGATCGAGATCGGAGGCGAACTGTGAGAACGCGGCAAGTTCGCGGTATTGCGCCAATTCGAGACGCAGAGATCCCGCAACCTGCTTCATTCCTTTAACCTGTGCGTCACCGCCGACACGCGAGACCGAGAGTCCTGCATTCATGGCGGGGCGTTGTCCCGCGTTGAACGCGTCGGATTCGAGGAAGATTTGTCCGTCGGTGATGGAGATCACGTTGGTGGGAATGTAGGCGGATACGTCGTTCCCCTGGGTTTCGATGATCGGCAGTGCGGTCAATGACCCGCCGCCTTTTTCGGCGCTCATCTTGGCCGCGCGCTCGAGCAGTCGGCTGTGGAGATAGAAAATATCGCCTGGATAGGCCTCGCGTCCGGGAGGGCGGCGGAGGAGGAGGGAGAGCTGACGATAGGCTTGGGCCTGTTTTGTCAGGTCGTCATAGATGATGAGCGCGTGCTTGCCGTTGTCGCGCAGGTACTCGGCCATCGTGCAGCCGGAGTAGGCGGCGAGGAACTGCATGGGCGCGGGATCGGATGCGGTGGCTGCGATGATTGTGGTGTATTCCATCGCGCCATATTGCCGCAGGCGCTCGGCCACTTGCACGACCGTGGAGCGCTTCTGTCCGATGGCGACATAGAAGCAGTGCACATTTTCGCCGCGCTGATTGATGATGGTGTCAATGGCGATGCTGGTCTTTCCGGTCTTGCGGTCGCCGATGATGAGTTCGCGTTGTCCGCGTCCGACGGGCGTCAGCGCGTCAATAATCTTGAGGCCCGTCTGCATCGGTTCTTTGACATCCTGGCGATCAATGATGCCGGGCGCTTTGAGCTCGATCGGGCGCAGTTCGCTGGCGACGATCGGCGGGCCGCCATCAATGGGGTTGCCGAGCGCATCCACCACGCGACCTGCCAGTGCTTCGCCGACGGGGACGGAGGCGATGGAACCGGTGCGTTTGACTTCGTCGCCTTCCTTCACGGTTTCCACATCGCCGAAAATGCAGACGCCGACATTGTCGGATTCCAAGTTGAGCGCCATTCCGCGCACGCCGCTCTTGAACTCCACGAGTTCGTTCGCCATCACGTTGGAAATACCGTGTACGCGCGCGATGCCGTCGCCGACGCTAATGACGGTGCCGGTTTCATACACATCGGCTTTGATTTCAAAATCGGCGATCTGTTTCTTCAGGATCGCGGTCACTTCTTCCGGTTTGATTTGGAGTGTCATGAGGTCACCTTTGGGCCGTGGTCATCGCCCGGTACAATTTATCGAGTTGATGATTAACGCTGAAGTCATAGACGGTGTCGCGCACGCGGATCTGAAGGCCACCCAGCAATGCGGGGTCAACCGTTTGTGTGGCGCTGACTTTGGATTGGATACGCGCTTCGACGCGCTCGGTGATGGCGTTCAACTGCTGACTGGAGAGGGGTCTGGCCGAAACAATTTCGATGGGCTGGATGCCCTTTTCCTCGCTGCAGAGATCTTCGAATGCGCGGATGATTTCGAGCAGAACGCTGCCCCGCCTTTTGCTCACCAGAAAAAGGATAAAGCGCACGGTCAATTCGTCCGCTTTCCCATCGAGCAGATCTTTCCAAATGGCTGTGCGCACCTCTTGGCTGAACGCATAGGGGCTAATCATGCGGCGGAACGTGTCGCGCTCGTTGCCCAAGGTGGCAATGGCCGCGAGGTCGGCGCGGACCGCGTCGAGACGATTTTGCTCTTTGGCCAGCTCGAAGAGGGCCCGGGCATAGCGCGTAGCGAGGGGTGAGCGGGGCATGCGCTAGACCTTCTCCTGTAAACGTTCGAGCAAGCTGCGGCTGCGCGCTTCGTCCATCTGGTCGGCGAGAATCTTGCGCGCCAGACTAATGGCCAACTCCGCGCTTTCTCGGCGCAGATCGGCAATGACGCGGTCGTGCTCGCTTCTGATTTCGCGCTGTGCGTTCGCCAGCAGAATCCCGGCTTCATCGCGCGCCTTCGCCTCGATGACCTGTGCCGATTCAATCGCGGCGTGGCGCGCTTGATCTACGATCTGGCGCGCCTTTTCGTCCGCCTGCTGAATCAAGCGCTGGCGCTCCTCCTCGATTTTTGCGTATTCGGCTCGCGTCTTCTCTGCTTCTTCCAGCGCGGTCTTGATCTGATTTTCGCGCTGGTCGAGAGCGTTGAGAATCGGCTTCCACGCAACTTTATAGAGGACAAGGGCCAGCAGTCCGAAGGTGAGCCAGGTGAAGGCCACCATGGATCCGCTTACATCAAGCGGGTTGGGCTGGTCGTGTCCGGTGGCTGCAGGAAGCGGTTGCTCCGTGAACGTCACGGGGGCAAAGTTCTGCAGCTCGGATGGATTGGCTGGTTCCATATCCGTTCCGAGACAATGCTATTTCGCGAGCAAGCAAACGACTGTGCCGAAGAGCGCAACGCCTTCGATCAGCGCCGCGGCGATGATCATGCCGCTCTGAATCTTCGGTGCGGCGTCCGGTTGACGGGCGATTCCTTCCATTGCGGAAGACGCCAATTTGCCGATGCCAATGCCAGCGCCAATCGTGACGAGACCTGCGCCAATTGCTGCAATTGAACCTGCCATGTTTCTACTCCTTATCCTTCGTTTATTCGTTACTCACACTCGTTCACTCGCGCGGAGTGAGGTTGATCTCTGTCGCTTTCGCCCTAATGCGCCGGGTGATGCACCTGCGCAATAAACATAGCGGAAAGCAGCGTGAAAACATACGCCTGAATCAGCGCGACCAGTATTTCGAGAATGTAGATCGCCAGCGCCAGCCCGATGGCGGGCAATGCGACCCATCCATAGGTGACGACAAGGCCGATGAGCGAAAAGATCACGATGTGCCCGGCGAACATGTTGGCAAACAGTCGGATTGTCAGTGCGAAGGTCTTGATGAACATCCCCATGAATTCGATGGGGACGAGAAGAATCAGGACGGGCCACGGCACCCCATGCGGAATGAACGCCTTCAGAAAACCGCCGAGGCCATTCTTATGGATCGCGCCGAAGATCATGACGCCGAGGGTGATCAGCGAAAGGCCCGCCGTTACGTTGACGTTGCCCGTTGCTGTGGCGAAGAGGGGAATGAGCCCCATCAGGTTGAGAAAGAGAATGAAGAAGAAGAACGAGCAGAGCAGCGGCGCCATTTTGCGGCCGTCCTCTTCGCCGAGGTTTTCGATTGCGATGCCATCGCGCACAAACTTCACCATCACTTCGAGCGCATTGGCTGCGCCGTGGGGAACCAGCGATTTCTTTCGGAATGCGAGCGCAAAGATGCCGGAGAGAAGTGCCGCGCCGACCACCAGCATCACCATGTGTAGGCTGAGCCAGGGGGGCAGGTGAATGTTGTAGAACGGCAGCGCCCAGTGCGAGGAGTCGAGAACGTGCTCCAGCGCGTAGGTGGTCACAGCTTCGCTGCGTTCTGCCAAGGTCGCCGCCGCCATGTCAGGCCGCTCCCGCTGTTGAAGTTCGCGCAACGACCGTTATCTCTGCCACCATCATGGCGAAATACATGATCAGCAGGCTGATGGCCGTTGCCTCGGGGTGGAGGCCTGCTTCGATCGCCAGCGCGAGGAGGACAATCAGTGCGAGGATTCGAGCGAAGCCGCTGCCAAGCCCCCATCCGAGCGACGTGTTCGACACATAGATCGCGCGTCGGTAGCAAAGCAGGCCGATAAGGCTCTGAATCAATCCCACTGCGCCGCCAAAGAGCCACGAGCTGAGTTCGAACACTTCGAATACCGCAGCCGGTACGACAGCGGATAGGACGGTGCCTGCGGCGGCCGCTCCCGTAACAATTCGCTTATTGCCTCTTCTGCCCATCATTCGTTTGTTTTGTCGGCTCTTCGTTTAGAAGCCGAACGAGTTTCCAACATTCATATCCAATATAAAAAAGTCCCAATCCGACCCCCGCCAGGGTGAAGGCGATGCCTCCACCTCGTCGGCGGTCGAGCCAATATCCGCCGCCTGCGAACACAACCATCCCCACAGCCAACTGAAGGCCAAATCCTGCGGCCACCCCTGCCAGCGGCGATGGTTTCGTGTTGTGCTCTGACATGCCTTTTCTCGCACCTTCACAACGGGTGCGGGAAAGTAGGGATAAATAGCAATCCTAAACGGATAAGTCTAGTCTAAACAGGGTCAAGTTTACATCCATCTCTCTAAGTCTTGTTTCGATTTTGCGATGGAACTAGTATAGGCGCGTCTGGCGACATTTTGCGGCATTGGGAAAGGAGTTTTGTTTATGGATCATGCGGCGATCATTCGACAATATCTGCGCGACCGGCAAGACGAGGAATTCGTTGCCGAATCCTTTCCCTTTGTGACGATTTCGCGCCAGTCGGGCGCGGGTGGACACGCTGTCGGACGCGAGATTTTGCGGAAGTTGGACAGTCTGAAGGCGGGTTCGCTTTCCGAAGGCTGGGAGATGTTCGATCACAAGCTCTGCCTGCTCATTGCGGAAGATAAGTCGCTGGGCGTTTCCTTCAACGAGTTGCTGGAAGAGAAGTATCGCTCCGAGATCGCCCTTGTTGTGACAGAGCTGCTTGAGCAACGTTCCCGGCGCTACGAGCTCTACAAGCGCATTTTTGAAATTGTTCGCATGCTGGCGATGCTGGGGAAGTGCGTCATTGTGGGCCGAGGTGGCATGTGTATTGCGGGCGACTTGCCGCTCGGCCTCCACATTCGCCTCGTTGCACCGGAGAAGGTTCGCATCACGCGAATCATGGAGCTGTATGAGCTGGATCGCGACGCGGCGATTCAGAAGTTGAAAGAGCAGGATCGCGATCGCCACCGCTTTATTCACGACTTTTTCGGAAAAGATAGCGATGACCCGCTGCTCTACGATGCGATCTACAACACCGAGCGCCTGACGATGTCGGAAATTGCCGAATCGGTTGCGCGTTTGGCGCTCCAGAAGATGGAGCGGTTCAAGAAAAGCTCACTCTTTCCGAAGGCCTGATCGAAGAGTTCCAACGATTGGAAATGGGCCGTGCGCGCGCTTCCAACGATTGGAAGTTTTCGGGCTTCTAGCGTTCATGCCCGTAGGGGACGATCCCACGGGGTGGGTCGAGAATAATCTTGGTTAAAACGGCGCGGCGCAGCGTCGCCGTATCGGTCAATTCGCGGAGGGAGAGGAGCGCGGGTCCGTGGCGGCGATGGGAACCACTGGATGGCATGGCGACGAGGCCTTGAAGTCCGGTTCCCTTCATCCTGAGCGATTGGCCATATGCGGTGAGGCCGCCGCTGCTTGCGCCCAGGGCGGAAATGGGGTCTTCGGCCAAGCGCATGGAGGCCATGTCGGTTATGCCGGGCGGCGGCGCATGGATATCTCGTGCTGGAGCAACTTTTTGCGCGCGGATGGGGGCGGGTTGTGTTTGCGGCCGCGCTGTGTTCGGTGGGCGCGCCGCTTGCCGTTGGGGCTGCTGCCGTTGGGACGCGGGTTTTTCGATCCAGACGTCTTCTTCGTCATCGTCCAGGACTGTTGTCGTGGAACGAATGGGAGGGCGCGCGGAGCTGCGTCCGGCGAGCTGTTCGAGCATTTCGCGCACTTCGTCGTTCAGCGGGGGCGGGGGGCGTCGCGATGGGGGCGCGCCGGAGGGGCGGGATGATCTGCGGATTTTTTGGACAAACTGCGCGATGCCCCAGAAGAAGAGGATGATCAACCAAATGATCCCCTCAGCTCCCAATCCTTCAGCAAGTGGAAGTGTCGGCATCGCGCAGTGGAGTCCGGAGATTAGTGGCCTTTATCCGGCTTGCCTTGCCCCTTGTCATCGCCTTCGGCGAGGGATTCGCGCATGCTGGTGTCGGCCATGATGTTTTGCATCCGATAGAAGTCCATGATGCCGAGGTTGCCTTTGCGGAAGGCCTCGGAGATGGCGAGGGGCACTTCGGCTTGGGCTTCGATGACTTTGGCTTGCATTTCCTGAACGCGCGCGCGCATTTCCTGTTCGTAGGCGATGGCCATGGCGCGACGCCCTTCGGCTTCGGCTTGGCGCAGTTTCTTGTCGGCCTCGGCGCGTTCGGTTTCGAGGAGGGCGCCGACGTTGGCGACTTCGCGCGCGCCGCTGACGCCGGCGACGCTGACATCGGCGATGTCAATGGAGACGATCTCGAAGGCGGTTTGCGCGTCGAGTCCGCTATTGAGCACTTTGCGCGAGATGTGGTCGGGGTTTTCGAGGACGTGTTTATAGGTGTCGGAAGAGCCGATGGCGCTGACAATGCCTTGGCCGACGCGCGCGATGATGGTGTCTTCCGTGGCGCCGCCGACGAGTCGGTCGAGGTTGGCGCGCACGGTCACGCGGGCTTTGACGAGGAGGCGAATGCCGTCCTTGGCGACGGCATCGAGCATGGAGCTGCCCTTGGTCGGGTCTGGGCAGTCAATGACCTTGGGGTTGACGCTGGTGCGCACGGCGTCGTGCACATCGCGCCCGGCGAGGTCAATGGCGGCCGCGCGTTGGAAGGTGAGCTCAATGTTCGCTTTGTCGGCGGCGATGAGGGCGCGGACGACTTGCAGGACGTGGCCGCCCGCGAGGTAGTGAGCCTCAAGGGAGTCGGTGTCGAGTTTGAGACCGGCTTTGACGAGCTGAATGCGCGCATCCACGATGACCTTGGGGGGGACGCGGCGGAGCGTCATGGCGAGCAGCGTGAAGAAGCTCGTGGGCGCGCCGGATGTGAGCGCGCGGATCCAGGTGCTCAGGAATGAGAAGAACAGCGCGATGAATACGAGGACCGTGAGGGCCGCGATCACCATGAGAATAGTAAAGACTCCGGACATGATTTATTCCTTTCGTTCGCCGTTTGATTTTAGAGGAGGTTCATCAGATTCGTGGGAGACTTCTCCGTGGTGCACCCGGCGCGAGAGCCTGCCTTGCAAGAGACCTGATAGTAGCGCACCGAACCCGAGGATGGCAATGAGAAGTGCAAGAGACGCGCCAATTCCGGGCAGCGCTGTGGCTATGTAGATGATGACGATTCCCAGCAAGAGGATGACGGTGATTTGAGAAAATCGCAGTGTGCCGTGCATGCGCAAGAGGAGGGTGCCAATGTGGATGGCGATAATCACTTTGCCGAGGTAGAGGAGGGTGCCCCACAGCGCGAGCGCCATGATGGCCAAGGGCAGCCCGATGATGCTGAGGGCTAGAATCACAGCGACGATGGGAACGCCGATGAGCCCGACGCCGCCCAAGCCCATGCAACGCCACAGGGAGCGCTGTACGTTGCGGACCGATCGCTCGATGAGGTGCGGGAAGAGCGCAAGGAGCGCCAGCCCGGCCAGCAGGGCGGATGCGGCCTTCACGGCGTAGAGGATAACGAGTTGTAGATAGTCCTGCCATGTGGATGGTGCGGCAGCTTCGGGGAGATGGCGCGAGAGCTTGCCGCCCAAGACGACGGAGCGATCGAGAAAAATCTCTTTGGGAGAGGAATAGATCAGGTCTCCAGCGATGCGTGTGCCGGGCAGCACGACGATGTCTCGACCGGAAAGGCGCACATTTCCGCCGTAGGTTCCGGCGAGTGTGATGGAGGAGGCCCAGATGCGAACATCGCTGCGGAATTCGCCTTCCAGCGTGGCCTGCTCGACCAACGCGTCCACGCGCCCCTCCACCACGGCGTTTGTCGCGAGGCGCAGACTGGAGCCCGCGGAGGTGAGGTCGCGTTTCAATTCGCCTTCGATCAAGACGGATTGCGCGAGTGTGCGCACGTGGCCATTGATGACGCCGGAAAGGGTTGCATCGCCCGCGAGAATCCACAGCGCATCGGAGACGGGGCCGGTGATTTTTGCCTTCTGGGCGAGCAGAAAGAGATCGTCCAGCACGGCGCCGTTGAGGGTGGCATCGGTTGCGTAGAGCGCCGTTTGCTGTTCCAGCGCGGCGTCCGGCGGCAATTCGAATTGCGTGGCGGTCACCAGTTCGATGGCGCGGCCGGTGAGGCTGGTGGCGGCGAGCAGGGCAAATGCGAGGGCGATTGTGCGGTGCGCGGGCGAGCTCATGAGCGGTTGCTCTCGCGCACGACGATGCGGTTGCCTTCGACTTTGACGACTTTCACTTTCGTTCCGGCGGCAATGAAGTCGGATTCGGCGACGACGTCCGTGCGGTGCCCATCAATCTGCGCAATTCCCGATAGCTGCAGATTCGAGAGGGCGGTTCCCTCTTTGCCGAGGAGCGGGGAGGGCGCTGTGTTGGCGGATTTGAAGTCTTGTCCGTCCTTCTGGAGGGTCAGCACCTTTCCGATTTTTGTTTTGGGGAAGATATAGACCCACAGGGCGAAGACGATTGCGCTGAAGAGGACAATGCAAATTGCCGCGAGAAAGCCGCCCTCGGGACCGAAGGCGAAAAAGCCCAGGACAATGGCAACCATCAGCGCGAGCGCGCCGAAGATGCCGAGGATTCCGCCGGGCACGAATAGCTCGAGCGCGATGAGGGTGAGGCCCATCGCGATGAATGCGGCGAAGAGTTGAACGGGTTGGCTCATGTGTCTCCTGATAGGGTGGCGGAATGGGGCTCAACGACAATCCGGTTTCCGCGCACTTCGATGACACGCACGGTGGCGCCGGCCTCCACAAATCCGCCGGCGGTCACGACATCCACTCGGCGATCTCCGAATTGAGCGGAGCCCGCCGGGCGCAGTTGTGTGAAAGCGGTTCCGACTTGGCCGAGGAGGCTCGCATCCGTAGCCGCGCCGGTGTAGCCGGTTTGCGTGGTTGTGGCCGAGTCCAACACCAGCCAGTGGCCCGCGCGCGAGTGCGGCAGGCGTCGCGCAATGAATGCGCCCGCGATGGCGGCCAGAAGGATGGATGAGGAAAGTTTGACCAGGGGAAGTTGGAGGTCTGACAAATTGGGAAGCCAGGTGCTGCCCGGCATGCGCTCGGCCATGGAGCTCAACAGGGAATAGAGGACGAGCGCGATTCCGAGAAGCCCCGGGATTCCAAAGCCGGGGAAGATGAATACTTCTATCGCGATGAGGATGACGCCGATCAGGAAGAAGGCGACTTCTTCGAAGCCCGCGAGACCTGCGATGTGATGACCCCAGAAGAAGAGCGCCAACGCCATCAAGCCCAGAATCCCCGGAAGGCCGAAGCCCGGCGTCTTGAATTCAATGTAGAGCCCCAATAGACCCGCCATGAGCAAGAGCGGCGCGGCGGCGGCGATGATGCGGGCCAGTTTTTCTGCCGAGGTCACTTCCATTTCACGAATCGGACTAGCGGAGAGGCCTATGGTTTCCAGCAGCGCCGGAATGTCTTTGAGCGTGCCCTTGGAGAGCAGGTTGTGGCGCTGATCTTCCGATCCCACTTCGCGTTCGGCTTCGACATTGGTGAGCGTCAGGAGTTGTCCTGCGGGGCTGATGATCTCGTCGCCGATTTTATATTCGATCTCGCGGCGCACCATGGCTTCGGCCAGTTGCGGATCGTGCCCGCTTTCTTGCGCGGCCGCCCGGATGAGCGCGGATACAGCGGAAACAGATTTTTCTTCAAGTCCCTCCGGCATTTCCTGCGCGCCGCCCGTTGGCGTCATCATGATCGGCATGGCATCGCCGATGACGCTGCCCGGCGCCATATAGATGGTATCGGTCGAGAGCGCGATGATGGCGCCGGCGGAAATGGCGTTCTTTTCCACAAAGGTATAGGTCGGCACGCGAACTGACTGCATCAAGCGGACAATATCCGTCGCTGCATCGAGGCGGCCGCCCAGTGTATCCATCTTGAGGATGATCGCAGCCGCTCGCTCGCGTTGCGCTTCCAGCACGCCGCGGCGAATGACATAAACCAGCGCGGGCTCGATCATTCCTTTAACAGGAATGACATAGACCGGCCCGGTTGGCCGTTCCTCGACCTCGGGAGTCGCCCTCGCGGGTGTCGCGCACAGCGGAAGCAGTGCGAGCGCGAGCAGAACGCTGGTAAAGTATTGTTTCATGGTGGCACTATAACGCGATGTCGGTTAAATTACCACTTCGGCGCAGGCAATCTCCAGCGCGACGAGAATTAATTGTGAAACCGCAACTCAACGGCAAAATTGCCCTTATCACGGGCGGCGCACTCCGCATCGGGCGCGCGATTGCGCTGGCCCTCGCCAAGGAGGGGTGTGGCGTTGTGGTGCACTATCGCTCTTCCGCCGCTCCGGCTGCGGCGCTCTGCAAGGAATTGAAGGAGATCGGTGTTCCCGCGTGGCGCACGCGGGGCGATCTCACGGCGAAAGATGGCCCCGAGCGCATGGTGGCCGAGGCGCACCGGCAGGCGGGTCGCCTCGACATTCTGGTCAACAGCGCGGCGATTTTTACGAAACAGCGGCTGCTGGACGTGACGTCGGGCGACCTCCGCGAACAACTCGAAGCGAATCTCATTGCGCCGATCCTGCTGAGCGTGGCATTTGCCCGTATCGCGCGGGCGGGGCACATTGTCAATTTGCTCGACCGCCGGATTGCGGGGCACGATCCGAACTGCATTCCCTATCTGCTGTCCAAGAAGGCCCTGGCGGAGTTCACCTGCGCCGCAGCCTTGGCGCTCGCGCCGCGGTTTGCCGTCAATGGGGTTGCGCCGGGGCCCGTGCTGCCGCCACCGGGCCGCAGCGCGGCCTATTTGAAGGAGCACGGCGGGAAGGTGCCCTTGAAGCGGGGTGTGGTCCCCGAGGATATCGCGCGCGCGGCGCTTCAGCTCGTGACGAGTCGCTCGATCACCGGGCAAGTGATCTTTGTGGATGGTGGCCAACATTTATTGGGGGAAGGAGTCTGAGCGTGGACAAAATCTACATTCGAGATCTGGCGTTGCGGTGCATTATCGGAATCTATCCTGAAGAGCGGCGCGATCGCCAGGATGTGATCATCAATGTCACCATGTCGGGGGACTTTTCCGCCGCCGGTCTGTCGGACGACATAGATGACGCTGTGAACTACAAGACCATCACCAATCAGATGATTGCGCTGGTGGAGGAAAGCTCCTTTAACTTGATTGAGACCTTGGCCGACAAGCTCGCGGATATTTGCCTCGAACATCCGAAAGTTGAAGAGGCCACCGTCAGCGTGGACAAACCGGGCGCGCTTCGCTTTGCCCGGAGTGTTGCCTTTGAGACCACGCGCCGGCGCTGATCCAGACGGCGGCGCGATGGGAGATTCGAAGCCGCTCAGCGCGTTGCCGCGGTTTCTGCCAGTGCGCCCGTCGCCTTGCGGAGGCGGGTCAGGGCGCTGTTGTAGGAATAGAGCGCTTGCACTTCGTTATCGCGCGCGTCAGTGAGCGCTTGCTGAGTTTGCAAGACATCGAGCTGCGTCGCCGCGCCAACATCAAAACGCGAGCGGGCGAGGCGGACGCTTTCCTCCGCTTGTTCCACCACCTTGCGCGTCGCGTGATAGAGCTCCTGAGCCTCAATGAAGGAGGAGTTTGCGCGACGCACTTCCACATCAATTCCGAGCTTGGCCTCCTCCTCCGCGAGCCGAAGTTGTTCGAGGGCGGATGCCGCTTGCAGCGTGCGGCCGCGCGTCTGCATGCCATCAAAGACGCTCCAGCCCAGGCGGACTCCGGCCATCCAGCCATCCACCTCGTCCCAGCGCTCTTCGGAGAGCGAGTCGCTCTGAAATCCGTAGCCCGCGAAGGCGGTGAGATTGGGCTGATAGCTGCCCCGCGCCGCGCGTAGCGCTCGCTCTTGCGATTGGCGCTGTAGCGCGAGGCTCTTCAGTTCAGCGCGTTTGGCAAATGCCCCTTCGCGCTCGCGCGAGAGGTCCGCGGTGTAGGATTCGAACTCCAACTCGCCCACCACCTGGAGCGAGGGGTCTTGTCCGGCGGAATCGTCCGTATAGCCGAGCACGCGCGCGAGTTCTTCAATCGCGATGCGATAGTTGTTCTTGGCGCGAATCAGCGGCGTGCGCCCGTTCGCCAGCGCGACCTCTGCACGGAGCACGTTGAACGGCGATACCGCGCCGGCATCGAGCTTGTTTTGCGCCGACTGCAATTCCTCCTGAAGCAGCTCAATGTTTTGCTCCTGCACGCGGATTTGCGAGCGGGTGAGGAGAACGGTGTAGTAGCTCTCGTGAACCTGGAGCAGGACGTTGTTGATCGTGGCCTGCAGGTCAAAGCGCGCAGCCTCTTCCGCCAGTTGCTGCGCCTTGAGCGTGGCCATGTTCTGGCCGCCGCTGTAGAGCGACTGGGTGATCTCCGCGCCGAGATTCCAGAAATTGTCGCGCGTCATGCCCGGCTGATTGAGCGCGGAATCCTGTTCTTGATATTGCCCGCCGATTTGCACGTTGGGAATCGCGCGGCCGCGCGCCTCGACCCGTGCGCCGTGTTGCTGGCGCACCCGTTCGCGCGCCTTCTGGATGTCATAGTTCTGATCCAGCGCCGTGTCGAGACAGCGCGCGAGATCGAAGCTCCCGCGCGATTCCGATTGAGCGAAGGCAGGGAGCGCGGACAGCGCGAGTGCGGCGGCCAGCAGGGCCGCGCCGAAAGGGGAATGGGTGTTCATAAGACCTCCTTTGAGTTTTGCAGTGTTGCGATCAACGATTCGAGCAGGGTGAGATAATCCCGCCGCTTGCGGGCGGGAACAGATGCGAAGAGCGAGCGGGCCTCCTGAGCGCGACGCTGCCGGGCCTTCCTCAACATCGCATCGCCCTTGCGCGTGAGGGCGAGGAGAACGGAGCGGCGGTTCTTGGGATTCTGCGCGCGCTTGACGAGACCCGACTTGCAGAGCCGGTCCACAAACACCGTCCCTGTGGACGTCTTCATGCGGAGCGCCACGAGGAGTTGGCGAAGCGGATAATTCTTTTGATGACAAATCAGCTCCAGCGCCCAGATTTGCTGAGCCGACGCGCCCGCATCATGGGTGCAGGACAACTCGCGCTGCATCGTCGCTCGGCACAGCCGCGGCATCAGCTCCGCCATACGCTCGGCGAACGCGCCCTCTGCGCCCGATATTTCACAAGTTGAAATATTCATGCTGTGAACTATAGCCGCGCCGTCCTCCTTGCGCAAGGGGAATCCGTCTCCTCTTCTTCATTGATCAATGAGTGGCGATCCAGTCGTGCACCCGCAGTTCCCGAGCGCTTCTTGCATGGCGCGAATAGCATTGCGACCGCATCCCAAACAGAACCGTATGAAAAGAAAAAAGGAGATACATAAATGTAGCGAGCGCGCTCAATTGGCCCTTCGTTTGTCGGCGAGTGAAAGTTGTGCAACGCTCTAACGGACAGCGTGTTGCGTAGAGTTGTGGGCTGTTTCGCCCGGAGTTGGCACGGCGTCTGCTAAAGGGTTCCTGACACATTCTAACAAAAGGAGATGTTCATGTTTGCGATTAGACGAGGGTTGAAGATGGCATGGTTATCGTGCCTGTTGTTATTGGGCGGCGCGGCCGTGGTGGCGCAAGGGGCGGAGGAGGCGAGCGCGGCGGTTCCGGCGATTGATGCGGGGAACACGGCTTGGTTGTTGGCCAGCTCCGGACTGGTGCTGTTGATGACACCGGGTTTGGCGTTCTTCTATGGCGGCTTGGTTCGCAAGAAGAACATTCTGTCCGTGCTGATGCAGTGCTTCATGGCCATGTGCTTGGTCACAGTGGCCTGGGTGGGGATCGGGTATAGCCTCGCTTTCGGGACCGATAGCAAAGGCCTGATTGGTGGCTTGAACTATCTGTTCCTAAAGGGAGTGGGGGTGGAGCCGTTGGCCGGACAGACGATTCCGCATCTGCTGTTCATGGCGTTTCAGTTGAAGTTCGCCATCATTGCGCCCGCCTTGATCATTGGCGGATTCGCCGAGCGGATGAAGTTCTCGGCCTTCTGCGTGTTCACTCTGTTGTGGAGCATTCTGGTGTATTCGCCAGTGGCGCATTGGGTGTGGGGTGGTGGCTTCATGTCCCAATGGGGTGCGCTGGACTTTGCGGGTGGAACCGTGGTGCACATCAATGCGGGCATGGCGGCGCTGGCGGCGGCGCTGGTTCTCGGCAAGCGGGTCGGAAGTGTATCGTCGCCCCACAGTCTGCCGTTGGCCGTCTTGGGCGCTGGGATGCTTTGGTTTGGTTGGTTCGGATTCAATGCGGGTAGCTCGCTCGCAGCGGATGGGATTGCGGCCAATGCCTTTGTGACCACGCACGTGGCAACGGCTGTCGCGGGTTTGACGTGGGCGGTCATTGATTGGCTGTTCCACAAGAAGCCGACGACGCTCGGCATGATTACCGGCGCGGTTGCGGGTCTGGTGGCGATCACGCCTGCCTGCGGATTTGTGACGCCCCTGGGCGCCATCTGGGTTGGTTTGGGCTCGTCGGTGATCTGCTGGTTCTTTGTGATCTACGTGAAGCCGAAGCTCGGCTATGACGACTCGCTCGACGCGTTCGGCGTGCACGGTATTGGCGGTATTTGGGGCGCCTTGGCGACGGGGCTCTTCTGCACACCCGCAGTCAACGCACTGGTGACGCAGTCGCGAGGCGAGCAGTTCATCGTTCAGCTCAAGGCGACGGTGATCACGATGGTGTTCTCCTTCGTGGCCTCCTATGTGCTCTTGAAAGTGGTGGATCTGCTGATTGGCCTGCGCGTGAGCGAGCACGAGGAGCGGGTCGGGCTGGATCTGACGCAACACAAAGAATCGGGTTACACCGTTCTCGACTAATAGAAAGGACCTTTATCCATGAAATACATCATAGCGATTATTCAGCCCGACCGATTGGATTCCGTGCTGGATCGGCTCGAAAAGAAGGACATCCATCTGGTGACCGTGACCCCCGTGCTGGGGCACGGCCGGCAGAAGGGCATCTCCACGATCTATCGCAGCGTGAAAGAGGCGGGGAGTCTGTTGAAGAAGCTCAAGCTTGAGATTGCGGTGAACGAGACGTTCGTTGAACCCGCCATTGAGGCGATAACGGAGGGTGCGCACACAGGCAACATTGGTGACGGCAAGATATTCGTCTTGAGCCTTGAGTCCGTGACGCGCATACGCACGGGAGAAACCGGCGCCAGCGCGATCGGTTGATAGCGCCGGAGACGGGGGCATGTGAACGGCCCCGCTCGCCAGTGGGCGAGCGGGGCCGCTTCTTTTCTCGCTCGCCTGCAGATGCTCCTTGTTTGACAGGCTTGCAGCCGAAATCTATTCTCCCGCGTTTGCAGAGGATTTTTCGGAATGCCGACGTACGAATACGAATGTGCAAAGTGTGGGCTGGAGTTTGAGCGTTTTCAGCGGATGAGCGAGGAGCCGCTGAAACGCTGTCCGAAGTGTCGAGGAGCGGTGCGCCGCAAGATCAGCGCGGGCGCGGGCCTGTTGTTTAAGGGGAGCGGCTTCTACATCACCGACTACCGGAGCGATGGGTACCAGAAAGCGGAGAAGGCGGATACGAGCGCGAAGGCGCCATCGGCCGAGGCCGCGCCTTCGAAAACAGCGGAGAAACCTGTTGCGGCGGAGAAATCGGCGGCATCCGGGAAATCGAAAGCAAAGGCCAAGAAGAAATCTTCATGAACCCTGTCGTCAAATGCAGTGTCTGTGGTGCGCCGACCCCGCTGGGGCGCGTGTTCTGTATGAAATGTGGCGCCAAGTTGGACCACAATAATCTGCGGCGCGCAGGCGGATCGGACGTGGGCCGCCAGATTTTCCGGGCGCTGCGCCTGGTGTTGGCGTTCGCGCTGTTGCTCGCGCTCGTGCAGATGGTTCGCACGGTTCCGCAGAAAGGCCGAATTGGCACGTCCGAAGATGCGCAGCGTTTCCTGCTGCGCCTTCAACATTTGGATTCGGGGATTGTGAAGGGCCAGCGGGTTGAGGAAATCGTGCCCGAGGCGGAGTTGAACGCCTATTTCCATGCGTTGGTTACGCGCAGCCGCGGGCGGGGGGACAATCCAGCCTCCATTTCCGCCGACCTCTTGGCGATCAATGCGCAACTGTCGCCAGACACGTTGGCGATTGTGTGGCGCACGAAGATTGGAGCGCTGCCCTTGACCTACGAGGCGACCTGCCAGCCAGCGGCAAGCGAATCCGGGTTGCGATGGAATCTGAAGCGCGTGCGGATGGGGCACTTGCCGTTGCCGCGCGTTGTGGCGGAATGGACACTGGCAAAATGGGTGCGGATGTTCGACAATATGACCCACGAACGGGCACTCTTGAACGCGCTGACCCATTTGAGCATTGCAGAAGATCACGCGATTGCGAGGGTAGGGGGTTCCCGGTAAGCACCGGAAAGGAAAAGCATGAAGGACAAACAAGAGTTTTTCGAATTGCTGGGCGAGATAGATGGGCGCGATTTTTCGGAATATGGCCGGATTATCGGCGATTACGATTTTTCGCGCTATATCTTGAAGCTGGCCCGCATTCCGACGGAAGCCGACGATTCTCAAACGCTGATTGTTGTTCGCGTGCCATCCGTGACGGCGGGGTTCCCGCCCGATCTCTACGCAACCGCCATCCGCCGCACGGCACTGGAGGATTTGCTTGTGCGAAAGCTGTCGGACTCGGTCTCGCGCGTGGCGGCCTATGACGATCAGGGTATTTCGCGCCGCCGCCTTTCCGTCGCGACCCCGGGGCAGAAGATTTTGCCGCGCTCGGCACTGGTGATTTCCGATGACTTCATTGAAGCGCGCCTGATCGTTCAGCTTCCGGCGCGCCGCGGGACGGTGCTCGGCGAAGAAGCGCGCCACGTCTTCTTTGAGGAGCTGCCTGCCATCGTCAATTCCGCGCTGATTTTCTGCAACCTGGAGGAAGTGGAAGTCAACCAGTTCGTGGATCTGATGGAAGATGCGGATGCGATTCGGCAAGCGTTGCCGACGCGCGGACTGATCGGCTTCGTGGGCGAGGGGGCGTTTCTGATTCGCGTGGATCACTCCGATCGCCCGGACTACAACCGCGATGTGCCGTTCGTGGTGCCGGACGAGCTGCTGGTGGATGTGGAAGTGCCGAACAAGGGGCGTGTTCGCGGATTGGGAATTCCCAGCGGCATCACCGTGATTTTGGGCGACGCATATTCGGGACGCCGCGAGCTGATGAAAGCGTTGGCGGCGGGCATTTACAACCACGTGCCGGGCGACGGTCGCGAATATGTGGTTACCACACCGGACGCGGTGTATATCGCCGCAGAGGATCGGCGCAGCGTGCAGCGCGTGGATATCAGCGCCTTTGTCCGACAAAACCCGGCCGGTCGCGATGTTCGCCAATTCACCACGACGCATGCCGATCCCTCAGCGGCGCAGGCGGCGTCGGTGGCGGAGGCGCTCGAAGTGGGCGCGCGCGCGTTGCTTTTCGATGAGTCGGATTCCAACTCGGGCTTCCTGAGCCAGGATTCGCGCCTGAAAGGGTTGGCGGGAGGCGCGGAACCGCGCTTGGTTCCATTTTCCGTTTGCGCGCGCCAGATGGTGGAGGATCTCGGCATTTCCGTGGTTGTGGCGGGCGCCTCGTCCGTTGCGGAATTCATCCCCGTGGCCGACACGGTGTTGCGTGTGGACGACTATCAAGTGGTGGATGTCACACGCGAAGCGAAGCAGCTTTCCATTCACCCCGAGGAGATCAAACCGGATGCGTCGGCGCTCGCTCGGCTGACGAGCTACGCGCGCTGGATTGTTCCGAGCAGCCTCGATGCGACCTCGGGGCGGCACGATGCGGTGATTGGCGTGGAGGAGTTGGGCCGCTTGCGCTTTGGCAACAATGTGATTGATCTGACCGGCGTCGCGCAATTGGCGGACACCAATCAAATCGAGACCATCGGGTTGATCCTCTATTACGCGAAGAATCGCTACCTTAACGAAGGGCGGCCTATTCGCGAGGTGTTGGATTTGATTGATCGCGATTTGAGCACGGAAGGGCTCGAGTGCCTCACGCGCGATTTGCGCGGCGACTTGGCCCGTCCGCGCCGCTATGAAATTGCGGCGGCGCTCAATCGCCTGGCCTCGCTGCGCATTTCGCGCGCGGCCGATTAAGGGAATCCCGTTCGCCGATGAAACTGGTCATCCAGCGCGTGAATCGTGCCCGGGTGCTGGTCGCGGATGAGGAGATTGCTTCGATCGGGCGCGGGTTTCTCATTCTCTGCGGTGTGGCGCAGGGCGATACACCGGCAGATCGCGAATTTCTGGCGCGCAAGACGATGAATCTGCGCGTGTTCGACGATGCCGAGGGCCGGATGAATCTCGGCCCGCGCGAGGTGCAGGCGGACTTTCTCGTGGTCAGTCAATTCACGCTCTTTGCCGATTGCGCCCGCGGCAACCGACCGAGCTATCTCGACGCTGCGCTGCCCGATGAAGGCGAGGCGGGCTATGAAGCGTTTGCCGCGTTGCTGCGCGAGGGTGGATTTCGCGTGCAGACCGGGCGCTTTGCGGCCCACATGCGGGTGGAGTTGGAGAACGATGGGCCGGTGACGATTCCGCTGGAGAGTCGAGGTCGAGTGACGCCATGAAACCGGTGCGCGGATTCGTCTGCAGCGCTGCGCTGGCGGGATTGTTGCTTCTCTTGCCGAGCGCCCAGAGCGAAGAGCCCCCGCGACAGCAGCGGCTCCAACAGCCGCGCACCACATTCAGTTCGTCCCGCCGCTTCGTGGTTGAGGGATTGCCGATGGGGCGGGCGACAGAAGTGGCGCAGTGGGCGGAGAGCGTGGCCGATCGCGTGACGAGCCGATTGGGGGCGATTCCCTTCGGGCCTGGCGAGACCCTTGTGATTGAAGGCTCGAATGTCGCGGGGCTGGAGCCGTTGATCCATGCGGGGCAAGGGTGCCGCGAGGGCGTCGTGTGGCAGAAGCTGACGCTGCGAAATCTCGAGCAGCTCGACGCCGAACAGGCGGACGAGATGTTGGGCAATTTGCTCATCAGCCGATTCATTCAGGCCCTGCAGGATCCCTCCGCTCGCTGTCTCGCGCCGGGTCGCGCACCGGATTGGATGGTGGTGGGGTTGATCCACAACAGTTCCACCGAACTACGCGCGCGCGATCGAGGGAGCGCATTTCGGCGATGGTCGGTGGATGAGATGGAGCCGCTTTCGGATTTGCTCGGGCGCTTCTTCATGCCGCCCGGCCGCTGGCCCGAAAAGGCAGATGCGACGCTGCTGGTCGCTTGGCTGGTGGATTCCTCGCGCGGCGTTGCTCTGCTGGGCGATGCGCTTCGCGCTCAAGCGCAGGGACAAACGCCGGATGGCGCGTGGTGGGCCATGCGGATGATTGGCGCTCCCGATATCGCACGAGCGGAGCGCGAGTGGGACCTTTGGATTGCGGAACAGCAAGAGCGGTCGAGGGTGTGGAGTGCAGGCGATGCGCGAGCATTGGCGAATATTCACCGGATTCCGCTTTCGGCGCTGGAAGCGGCAGGCGGTCCGACGGAGCTCGCCGATTTGCCGCTCTCCGAGATGATTGGCCGCCGCCATGAGGCGTGGGTTCGTTCGCTCGCCGTGCGCCTCGCGCTTCGGTATCGCCTGGAGACGATTGGTCTGGAAGAGGAGGCGGTGAATCTGGCCAAGCAATATGCTCGGTTTCTGGACGCGCTTGCGATTCAGAATTCCGCGCGCGCGCTCCGGGCAGAGTGGAAGGCGGCGGAAGAGCGTCGCGTTTCCTTTGAGGCCATGGTGGACGCCCGGCGGCGCTATCTCGATTCGCTGGAGGCGCGCGTTCGGCCGGAGGATGTCAATGCCGCAGCCGCGCGGAGGTTTCTGGACGCCATTGAGGCTCGCGACGAGAAGCGTTGACTTTCCCCGTGCAAAATCGAGGCGATACTTTTACGCTGATTCGATATTCAGTTCGGGCGTGTTCGGCCTCGGTCGGCCCGAGGAGAAGGTAGTCGGTTATGGCGAAAATTAAGAAATCGGTTGGGCGGACGACGACGGTGGGCGTCATTGATCCGGGCGTGCTCGCGTTCACGGCGGGCAAGGATGTGGTTCTGGATCGCGAACTGATCGAGGTGGATTGCCTCGGCACGGCCGCGCATGTGACCATGCTCAGCCGGATGAAGGTGAATCCGCCGATTCTCACGCAAGCCGAATGCCGGCGCGTGTTGGGAGAGCTGCAAAAAATCATTGAGCAAGCGCGCGCGGGGAAATTTGCGATCACCTTGGATGATCAGGATGTCCATCTCGCGGTAGAGCGCACGCTCACCGCATCGCTGGGCGATGTGGGAAAGAAGGTCCACACCGCGCGGAGTCGAAACGATCAAGTCGCGCTCGATTTGCGCCTGTATGCGCGGAACCAGATCCTCGGGACCTTGGAAGAGGTGGCCACCCTGGCCGAAACGCTATTGGCCTTTGCTCGGCGTCACGTGGGGGTTCCGATGGTGGGCCGCACGCACATGCAGCCGGGGATGCCCAGCTCGGTGGGGCTGTGGGCCTCGGCATTCAGTGAAGAGCTGGCCGATGCGATGGAGCTCCTCGTTGCGCTCTATCAGGTGAACAACCGCTCTCCGCTCGGGTCGGCCGCGAGCTATGGCGTGCCGCTGCCGATTGATCGAGCTCTCGTGGCTCGCCTGCTGGGATTCGAGGGGCCCGCACACAATGTGCTTTATGCGAATCAGGGACGGGGTCGAATGGAATCGCTCGTGCTCGATGGAATGAGCCAGGTGATGCTGACCCTATCGCGGTTAGCGCAGGATTTGATGCTCTTCACCATGCCCGAGTTTGCCTATTTCACGCTGCCGGCCGAGTATTGCACGGGCAGCAGCATCATGCCGCAGAAGAAGAATCCCGATGTGCTGGAACTGGTGCGCGCGAAAGCGGCCCGGGTACGGGCGCATGCGAGTGCGGTTTATGATCTGAGTCGAGGTTTGCCCTCGGGCTACAATCGCGATTTGCAGGAAGCGAAGGAGCCCTTCCTGGAAGGAATCGCCACAACGCGGTCGAGTGTGCGCGTCATGAGTGGATTGATCGTGGGCACGACCGTCAATCGCGACGCATTGCGAAGAGGGTTCACTCCCGATGTATTTGCGACCGATCGCGCTCTGGAACTGGTCGGGGAGGGGATGCCTTTCCGCGATGCCTATCATCACGTGAAGAATAATCTGCACGAGCTGGCGCAGCTAGACCCGGAAGCGGCTATTCGCAAGAAGGTGCATGAGGGGGCCCCATTTGGGCTGGATTTTGCAGAAATGAAAGGTCGAATCGCCGTCCCTGCCAGATATGCAAAGAATGAAGCTAAAAAACTCGGGAAAACCTTCCAGAAGCTCTTTTGGCACTCTTCATGCTGATTCAATGCCTGATCGCGCCTTCTGAGAGTGTCCGAGCATTCGGACAGAGGCGCAGAAAGGAATTGGGCCGACATGGCGGGAGAGGGCCAGATGAAGGGATTTGCACGGAAAAGGGCCACTTTGTGGCCGTCGGTTGCCGCAATCGCGGTAACGGCGTCGGTAAGTATTATCGCCGAGCTGTTCTTGGCGCTTCCTTGGTTTGTATCGGCGTTGACGGGTTTCGCTGTTGGCAATCTCTTCCTCTTGGGGGCGCTGCAGGTGCGGAGGCGAAAGGGCGAGCGCCGGCCTTCGCATGATGACCTGCACGAACTCCGCGAGGAAATGGAGGTGAGCCAGATGCGCGCCGTCGCGTGTTTGGCCAGCCAAATTGCCCATGATGTGCGGAATCCGGTCGCGGCGATTTCTGGATCGGCGCAGTTGCTCAGTCGCTTGAGCGATCGGGCGCAGAGTGGCGATTCTCAGTGTTCGAAGTTGCTTGCAGATGAGCAAAATGCGCTCTGCCGCGCGATTATTGAAGAATCGAATCGGCTCGATGCTGTGATTGCGCGTTTTCAGTCCTTTGCGGAGCTTTCCGAAACGAATCTTCGGACCGTGCTGAGCGTGCCTGACGAGCGCATTCGTTAAGATAGCCACCTCGCGCCAAGCGGAGCACAAGAGCGAGAGTCCCCACACCTCCACCCTCAAAGGACGCCATTTCATCGCGCTGCCTCCGCGATTTCGAAAGAATGAGAAATAGTGCTACCCCCAATAGCCCTCTGTGCTAGTATTGTGGCGGGGTCGGGCAGAAATAGCGGTGGGTTACTAACTGTGGAGGTTGCGCATGGCGCGCATTTTGCTCGTTGATGACGAGCCTAGCATTCTTAATGTTCTGAGTACGCTGATGAAATCAGAGGGCCACGAGTCGGTTGCGGCTCGCGGCGGCGAGATGGCGCAAGAGGTTCTTCTTGGGGACCGATTTGATTTGATGATCAGCGATATTCGCATGGCGCCGGTTGATGGGTTGCAACTGCTCAAGACGGCGCGCCACAATCGCCCCGAGATGGCGGTCATCATGTTGACGGCCTATGGCTCGGTCGAGACGGCGGTGAATGCGATGAAAGAGGGCGCGTTCGATTATGTGACCAAGCCGTTCAAAGTGGACGAGTTGCTGATGACGGTTCAGCGCGCGCTGGAATATACGCGGGTGCACAATGAGAATGAGGATCTGCGCCGGCAATTGGAGACCCGCTATCAGTTTGAAAACATTGTGGCCGAGAGTCCGGCCATGCGGCGTGTTTGCGAGATTATCGGGCGAGTCGCGCGAACAGACGCCACGGTGTTGATTACGGGGGAGAGCGGAACGGGCAAGGAGCTGGTTGCGCAGGCGATTCACGCGCACAGCGCGCGAAAGGGGCGTCGCTTTCTTCCCATTAATTGCGCGGCGTTGCCGGAGCCCCTGCTCGAATCGGAAATGTTTGGTCACGTGAAGGGCGCCTTTACCGGTGCGGTGGCGAGCAAGGAGGGACTCTTTGAGGCGGCGAGCGGCGGGACCATTTTCCTCGATGAAATTGGAGCGATGCCTGCGGGGATTCAGGCGAAGCTGCTGCGCGTGTTGCAGGATCGCCAGGTGCGGCGCGTGGGGAGCAATGATTCCACGGCGGTGGATGTCCGGGTGATTGCGGCGACGAACGACAAACTGGAGGAGCTGATCAAGACACAGGCCTTCCGCGAGGATTTGTACTATCGTCTCAGCGTGATTCCGATTGAGTTGGCGCCGTTGCGCGAGCGGCGGGAGGATATCCAGCCGCTATTTAACCACTTTCTGCGCCACGAACTTCGCGCAAACGATCCGATGCCGTCGGTTGATCCTGCCGCCGCGATTGCGTTGGAGCGCTACGATTGGCCGGGCAATGTGCGCGAATTGCAGAATGCGGCTCGGCACGCGCTGGCCTTTGCCAATGAAGGTGTGATTCAGCGCGACGACTTGCCGGTGAAGATATTGAACGCGGTTTCCGCTCTGCCAGCGGAGGATGTGCTGGATTCGGATATGAAAGGCCGCTCGCTCCGCTTCTTCTTGCGGGCGAAGGAGCGCGAGTATTTGAGTCAGGTTCTCAAGAGCTTTGATGGCGACAAAGAGCAGGCGGCGAAGGCGTTGAACATCAGCCTCGCCACGCTCTATCGCAAACTGCCCGATGCGGAAGAGTGATCGCGCGCTTGCGGATCGCGCCTTCAGGAAGTCTCCCCGCCTTTTTCCAAGCGTTGGAAGTCGTCGCGCGACGTTTTTCCAATCGTTGGAACTTTTGCGGATCGGGTCAGGTGTGTCGGGCGTTGCTTTGGATGAGATTGAAGAATTCGGCGCGGGTGGCTGAGGATTGGAGGATGCAGCCGCGCACGGCGGAGGTCATCATGAAGGAGTTTTGCTTTTCGACGCCGCGCATCATCATGCAGAGGTGGCGGGCTTCGATGACGACGCCGACGCCGAGGGGGTTGAGGTGCTTCATGAGTGAGTCGGCGATTTGCTGGGTGAGGCGCTCTTGGATTTGGAGCCTGCGAGCAAACATGTCGGCGATCCGGGCGAGTTTGCTGACGCCGATCACTTTGTCGCGGGGGATATAGCCGATGTGGCAGCGCCCGAAGAATGGGAGCATGTGGTGTTCGCAGAGGCTGTAGATTTCGATGTCTTTGACGATGACCATGTGGTCGGATTCCGCTTGGAAGAGGGCTCCGTTGATCACGTCCTCTTCTGACATGCGATAGCCGCGAGTGAGGAATTTGAGGGATTCAGCGACGCGATGAGGGGTTTTGACAAGGCCTTCGCGATTGGGATTTTCGCCGAGGGCGACGAGTTGTTGTCGCACGAGTTCTTCCATATCCATTTCATTCACCTCTAATTGCTGAGGGGACCAGTGTAGGAGAACTGGCGCGATTGGCCACGCGCAATTTCCCAGGCCGGGTTGCTATTGGTTTGTCGCAGCGGTTGGAGTATCCTTGCGCGGACATTTATTTGGGGAGTGAGCGATGAGTTCGGTGGTCACGCTGATGAGCGATTTTGGGACGGCCGATGGATATGCGGCGGCGATGAAGGGGGTGTTGCTGTCGGCGTGTCGCGAGGTGGTGGTTGTGGATGCGACACACGAGATTCCGCCGCAGGACGTGCGGGCTGGCGCTTGGGCGCTCCGGCGCTATTGGAATCTCTTTCCGAAGGGAACCGTTCACGTGGCGGTGGTGGATCCCGGCGTGGGTTCGAGTCGAAAGCCGCTGTTGATTCGGGCGGATGGGCGCTGGCTGTTGGGGCCGGACAACGGTTTGTTTTCGTGGGTGTTAAGGGAGGCGCGCAGTTGGACTGCGTGGAAGATTGCGCCTTCCACTCGGCGGCCGGGCGGCGTGGGGGAGACGTTTCACGGGCGCGATGTGTTTGCGTATGCTGCGGGTCTGTTGGCTTCCGGCGCGCCTCGGGAGCGGTTGGCCCGGGTGGAGGTGGAGCCTGTTCGTTTTGCCTGGCCGACGCCGCGCAGGGCGCGCGGCGAGATTCGAGGGGAGATTGTACACCTCGACCATTTCGGGAACGCAGTGAGCAACATTCCTGCAGCGCTCGTTTCGTGGCCGCGCAGAAGCGTTTCGGTTGAGTGCGGCTCGTTTGGAGTCGAATCGCTTTCCGCATCCTATGCCAGTGCGCGGGCGGGTCGGCCCGTGGCCGTGGTCGAATCCTCCGGATTGGTGGAGCTTTCGGTGAATGGTGGCAGCGCGGCCGAATCCTTTTCTCTGGCGATTGGGGCCGCTGTTCGCATCTGGAGCGCGAGTTGTAGTCGTTGATGGGGAATAATGTTTGAACTCTTGTGACGAGTGTCGTGCTTTTGTCGAAAAAGGGGGGTCAAATTTCCGCTTGTAATAGGTGGATAACGAAAGTTGGCAGAAAATCATGCGGAATTTTATTGCGCATTCCGTTTGCGATGTTATTTTACGTTTATTCGAGAGGTGATCTATGAGCACAAGTGCGACTGAGGAAAAAAACACGAATAGTTCCGCGACGACCCCGACGCCGGGGTTGGAAGTGAAGGCTCCGTCCGTTTCCAAAGAGACGATGGATGGTGCGCAGGCGATCGTGAAGGTTTTGGAGCGGGAAGGAGTGGAGCACATTTTTGGTCTCTCTGGTGGCGCTGCGATCCCGATTTTTGACGCGCTGATCACGACGGGCACGAAGATCAAGATGGTGTTGGTGCGGCACGAGCAGGGTGCCACGCACATTGCGGATGGTTACGCGCGCGTGGCGGGCAAGCCCGGTGTGGTGTTGGTGACGAGTGGGCCGGGTGCGACGAATACGGTGACGGGCATTATGACTGCGGGTATGGATTCGGTGCCGATGGTGGTGCTGACGGGCCAGACGATTTCGCCCATGTTGGGCAAGGATGCGTTCCAGGAAGCGGACGTGTTTGGCATTTCGATGCCGGTGGTGAAGCACAGCTATTTGGCCAAGACAACGAATGATCTGCCGCGGATCGTCAAGGAGGCGTTTCACATTGCCAGCACCGGGCGACCGGGGCCGGTGTTGATTGATATTCCGAAGGATATCAGCTCGGGTCCGTGTACGTCCGACCTCAATCCGCCTCTGGATTTGCCGGGCTACAATCCAGTGCTCCCGGTGGATCACTCCAAGGTGCAGGCAATTGCCAATGCGCTGCGCAAATCGAAGCGCCCGCTGATTCTCGCGGGGCACGGCGCTTTGATCGCGCGGGCGTGGGATCACGTTCGGCGCTTGGCGGAGACGCTTCAGGCGCCGGTGACGACGACTTTGCTGGGCAAGGGGGCCATTCCGGAGTCGCATCCGCTGGCGTTGGGCATGTTGGGCATGCACGGCACGGTGCCGGCGAACAAAGCGGTGGTGGAGTGCGATTTGATCATCTCGATTGGATCGCGCTATGACGACCGCATCATCGGTCAGGCTCCGAAGTTCTGCAAAGATGCGGTGCGAATCCACATTGATATTGATGCGGCGGAGATCAACAAGATGATCCGCGTGCACCACTATGCGGTGGGTGACGCGAAGGAGATTCTCGAGGCGTTGATCCCGCTGGTGAGCAAGCTCAATACGGAGGATTGGCTCAACAAGCTGGATGGCTACAAGAAGAAGTTCCCGCTCAAGTACAAGAAGTATGGCGGACTCAAGATGCAGCACATTCTGGATGAGCTGTATAAACTGACGGGCGGCAAAGCGATTGTTTCGACGGATGTGGGTCAGCATCAGATGTGGGCGGCTCAGTTCTACAAGAGCGAGCGGCCGGACGGCTGGCTGAGCTCGGGTGGTGCAGGCACGATGGGCTATGGATTCCCCGCTGCGATTGGCGCGCAGTTCGCATCGCCCAAGGATCAGGTGTGGGCAGTGGTCGGCGATGGCGGCTTCCAAATGACGATGTGCGAGTTGGCGACGGCGGCTGTGCACAAACTGCCGGTGAAGGTGTTGGTGCTGAATAACCACTATCTCGGAATGGTGCGCCAGTGGCAGGAGTTGTTCTTTGAAAACCGCGAGAGCGGGGTGGATCTCGAGGGCAATCCGGACTTCGCCCAATTGGCAGAGGCCTATCCGGGCGCAAAGGGCTTCACGCTCAAACGCGGCGCGGACATTCGCAAGATTCTGAAGCGGGCGATGGACTACAACGACGGTCCTTCGGTGATCAATGCCGAGGTGGAGAAGGCCGACAATGTGTATCCGATGATCCCGGCGGGGCGTCCGATCGAGGACATGCTCCTGGAGGCGCCCAAGCACAAGATGGATAAGCCTACGGGCTCAACTTGAGGTTTTGATTTAGAAAGAGAATAGGTGCTGTCATGACAAGTTCTACGGTTAATCCGCACATTGCCCACTCTTCCGGTCTGCACACAATTAGTGTGTATGTGGCCAACAAACCGGGTGTTCTCGCGCGGGTCGCGCAGGTTTTTGCCCGCCGCGGTTACAACATCGAGTCGCTCGTGGTGTCTCCGGCGATGGATGGAAAGTTTTCTCGTATGACCATCGGGTTGAGCGGCAACGCGGAGGGGATGGAGCAAATCATCCGCCAGACGAGCAAGTTAATTGACGTGCTCCGCTGTGTGGACCAAACGGACGCGGAGACGGTGGTGAAGGAACTTGCGCTCATCAAGGTGGGTGTGGGGACCGAACATCGCGCGGAAGTGCTGCAGATTGGCGAGCATTTCAAATGCAAGAATGTGGACCTGACCGATAGCTCCATGATTCTGCAATGCACCGGCAGCAGCGAAAAGCTGAACGCTTTGATCGGGATGCTGAGCAAGTTTCCGATCATCGAGCTGGTCCGCACGGGGAAAGTCTTGATGGCGCGCGGCGAAGGACTCACCTGATTTCGCTGTTCTGGCCTTGAACTGTGGGTGGGGTGGGAGTAAAAGTCCTCCGCTATGGCAAAGACATTATTCAAGAAGGTTTGGGATGCCCACGTTGTAAAAACGCTGCCAGATGGCACCGTGCTCCTTTACATTGACCGGCATTTGGTTCACGAAGTGACCAGTCCGCAGGCTTTTGAGGGGCTCCGCTTGAGCAAGCGCACTGTGCGTCGGCCTGAATTGACGTTTTCGACGTTGGACCACAATGTCCCCACGGACGATCCGTTCAACATCAAAGACCCGATTTCCAAGGCGCAAGTAGAAGCGCTGATCAAGAACTGCCGAGAGAATGGGGTAACTCTTTTTGATTACGCGACAGGCCATCAGGGCATCGTGCACGCGATCGGTCCTGAAATGGGCATCACGCTACCGGGTTTAACGGTGGTGTGCGGCGATTCGCACACGTCCACGCACGGCGCATTTGGCGGCCTTGGATTCGGAATTGGAACGTCGGAAGTCGAGCACGTATTGGCCACGCAAACGCTGCGCCAGACGCCTACCAAGACGTTCAAAGTGGAATTCACGGGCCGTTTACAGCCGGGTTGCACGTCCAAAGACATGGTCATGAAGTTGATCGGTCTGATCGGAACCGCTGGCGGCACCGGCTATGTCATGGAGTATTGCGGTGAAGCCGTGCGCGCCCTCTCCATGGAAGCGCGCATGACGATCTGTAACATGAGCATCGAAGGTGGCGCCCGCGCGGGCATGATTGCGCCAGACGATACGACATTTGAATACATCGCGAAGGGCGATCGCCCCTACGCGCCGCGCGGCGAGGCGCTGGACAAAGCGATTGCCTATTGGAGAACGCTTCCAACCGAGGATGGCGCCGAGTTTGATCGCGTGATCACGATCAACACCGCGGAAATCGCCCCGCAAGTGACGTGGGGCACAAGCCCCGGCATGGTGACCGATGTCACCGGCGTGGTTCCGGATCCCGACAAGGTTCCGGGCTACAGCCGCCGCGATGTCGAACAGGCTCTGGAATATATGGACCTGAAGCCCGGCATGAAAATGACGGACATCCGGCCCAACACTATCTTTATCGGAAGCTGCACCAACGCGCGCATCGAGGATCTGCGGAAAGTTGCCAAACTGGTGAAGGGTCGCCGCAAAGCCGATTCTGTCCGCGTGATGGTGGTGCCGAGCTCACAGCAGGTTCGCCGTCAAGCGGAGGCGGAAGGTCTCGATAAAATCATGACCGACTTCGGCGCGGAGTGGCGCCATGCCGGGTGCAGCATGTGCTTGGGCATGAACCCGGACCAGTTGAAGCCGGGCGAGCGCAGCGCATCCACATCGAACCGAAACTTCGAAGGACGCCAGGGCAAGGGCGGCCGCACGCACTTGGTCAGCCCGGAAATGGCCGCTGCGGCCGCGGTGGAAGGTCACTTTGTTGACATTCGCAACTGGGACGGCCTGAAAGCGCTGAACGCCTGATCGAAGAGGAAAAATCATGGAACCATTTTCATCACATCGCGGCCTGGTGGCCATTCTGGATCGCGCCAACGTGGATACAGACGCCATCATTCCGAAGCAGTTCTTGAAGTCCATCAAACGCACGGGCTTTGGCGAAAGTCTCTTCTTTGATTGGCGCTATCTGCCCGATGGCGAACCCGATCCGCAGTTCGTTTTGAACTTTCCGCGCTATCAGGGCGCCTCCATTCTCGTCGCCCGCAACAACTTTGGTTGCGGATCGAGCCGCGAACACGCGGTGTGGGCCGTCATGCAATACGGCTTCCGCACCATCATTGCGCCGCGCCAGGAAATCGGCGGAGCTCAGGTGCCGGGGTTTGCCGATATCTTCCGCAACAACTCGGTCAAAAATGGACTCCTCACGATTGAGTTGGAAGCGCCCGAGGTGGACAAAATATTCGAAATGGTCGAGCGCAATAGCGGTCTTGAGGCTACGGTTGATCTCGATGAGCAGCGCCTCGTTCTGCACCTGCCCGAAGAGCTGGCTTTTCACTTCGAGATTGATCCCGTGGTGAAGAAGCATTTGCGCCACGGACTGGATGACATCGCGCTCTCCCTGGAACACGAAGCGAGCATCACCGCCTTCGAGAAGCAGCACAATCCACAAATGTATCGGGCTTAGCCGCCGTGCTCCGCAACACCTTCCTCCATCTTCCGGGTGTGGGGGAGGCTACGGAGCGCCGTTGGTGGCGACAAGGTCGCACCGATTGGTCGGCCGCTCTTGCAGCCGCACCCAGCCGCGAGGATCAACGCCGCGCGCTTGAGGATTCCCTCGCAGCACACGCGGCGGGCAACTGGTCATTCTTTGACCAGGCGTTGAGCCATGTGCACAAGTGGCGCGCGTGGGGAGACCTGAAGGATCGTGCAGCTTTTGTAGATATTGAAACCGACGGCAGGACCGAGCCGGACTCCATCACCGTAATCGGCGCCTTCGACGGGCATAGGGTCCATCATTTTGTCGCCGATGAAAATATGCAGGATGCCGCCGATTTCCTGGAGCAATTTCCGCTTCTGGTGTCCTATAACGGGGCCCTTTTCGACCTCCCTCTGCTGCGCGAGCGGTTCACGCATCGCCTCCAGAACCATCTTCAGCTCGATCTCCGCTTTCCCCTGTATCGCCTCGGTTATCGGGGAGGGCTGAAGCATATCGAGTGGCAAGTCGGCCTGGAGCGAAGTGCAGAGACAATGGGACTCGGAGGGTGGGATGCAGTGCGTCTGTGGCGAGAGTGGCAATGGGGCTCCACCGAAGCGCGCGAGGTTCTCTTGGCATACAACGCGGAAGATGTGCGAAATCTTCTGCCGCTCGCCGAACTTGTGTATAAACAAATGCTCGCCCAAACCCCGATTCCGCAATCATGAAAATTGTTGTCCTTGATGCAGCGCCGCTCGGCCTGAACGATATTTCGTGGGCGTCCATTGAAGCGTTCGGCGAGGTCGCGATTCACGAACGCACAACTCCGGAAGAATTGGACACACGCGCGCGCGGTGCGCAGGCCATTCTGACCCTACGTGTGCCCTTCAATCGCGAATGCCTTCGCCGATTGACCGATCTCCGCTATATCGGCGTACTCGGCTCCGATCCATCCATCATCAATGTGGATGCCGCGCGGAAGCGCAACATTACCGTGAACTGGACGGACGGAATAGACACCGACTCAGTTGCGCAGCATACCATTGCGCTACTGCTCGAATTGACCCACGGGGTGGGGCGCCATGCCCACACCGTGCGCAACGGACGTTGGTCGCGCGCGCACGATTTCACATTCCGGCTTCAACCGCTCTCGGAGCTGAGCGGGACCACCCTCGGCATCATCGGCTTCGGCCGAATCGGTCAGGCCGTGGCAAGAATAGCGCGCGCCTTGGGAATGAACGTAGTAGCTTGCGATCCTGCGCTATCGAGTTCGCCCGCGGAAGGGGTCTCCATCGCGCCGCTTGAGGAGGTACTTGCCGCGGCGGACATCGTCAGCCTGCATTGCCCGCACACACCGCAAACCGACCGCCTCATCAATCAGGATACACTCGCGCGGATGAAGCCCGCCGCCTATTTGCTCAACACCGCGCATGGCGCCCTTGTGGATGAAGAAGCGCTTGCCACAGCCTTGCGCGATCGAAAGTTGGGCGGCGCGGGACTCGACGTTCTCTCTGCGGAGCCTGCCTCGCCGAAGAACCCGCTCCTTCGCGCGCCCCGCTGCATCATCACACCCCATCTCGCATGGGCAACCCGCGCCGCTCGCCAGCGCATCATCAATCGCGCCGCCGAGCAATTGAGAGCAGCCGGCATGTCATAAGACCAGCCCCGGAACCTGCACCCGAACCTTCTCACCACGCCATAAAGAGACAGGCCGTCCGAGAAGCAATATGCAACACCGAGAGCCGACCCTGCTACCACCGACCCCGCCTACCAAGGGTTCTGTCGCTATCCCTCGTTCAGCACTTGTCGCGCATCAAAATCCGTCAAGCCGGTAGTTCACCGTGCCATCCTGATTGGTCGCCGGAATCTCCGCCGATATGTCAATCTGAGCATAGGGATCGCCACGGCCCGTGCCGTCGTTGTATTTCGGAGGTCTCATCCCACCGGGCAACTGGACCGGCGGATTGAAACTGAATCGCGACACGTCAGGCCGGCACTGTTCGATCCGATCCGGAAACACCCGCAGCACCATCAAGTCAAACGACCAGACGATATCCTCGCCCATCTCGACATCCGGACAGTGCGCCTTCACGCTGTTGAGCGCGCTGGCCACTGTGTCGTCGGCCACCGGGAAATGCGTGGCGACCGTCAGCTTGGGTCGCGGATCAATTTGGCTGAGGATGTAGCCGAATGCCCCCTGCGGCGTGTGGGAACTATTCTGGACGAATGTCAGTCCCTGGACGGTGGCTTGGTATTCGGCATAATTGTCGTCCCCGGGATTAGGCGGAGCATCAAGCCCCATATTCTTGTAGGCCCACACCGACGGAGGAACAACCATTTCGTGGATAAACACATCCACGCCCGCCCCGCCATTCTTCGCCTGCTCGATACAGTTGGTTTCGGGCTTGGTGTCGCTGGTATAGATCATCGTCAGGTTCGTACCGGACGGCGTCCGCCAGTCAATCTTGTACCCCATCGCACCCCGACGGCAATGGATCACCGGAAAATGGGTGATCTTGACGCCCGTGACGGCATTGCTGTAAGCCACGCCCCCCACCTGAGACCAATCCAACTCAATCGGCACCAAAGCAAATGCGTCGTTGGCAGGATCGTTGCCGACAGGAACCGGATCGTGCGGCAGTCCCCAGCTTTCCTTTGTCGGAGGCACATAATTGGAATAACTGGTTCCTTGGAAACTGAAACTCTCCGAGTGCCACCTCCACGCATTGCGCAAGCTCGCGCAGAAATTGCTCGTGCCATCGTCATAGATCACGCCGTCATCCGAGTAGATATCTCCAGCATTGGATGGAGTCACCACGCCAGAAGGCTTGGATCCCCAGACGTAGAGGGGCGATTTGCGGTCGCCCGCCGGGCCAAAGCAGTAGATGTGCGTAAGGTCGTTCATGTGGTCACCGTGCAGGTGGTTAATGAAAACCTTGTCCATCCGACGGAAACCCACCTTCGCAGCCGCATAATTGGCGGACACCCCCGCCCCGCAGTCGAAGATGAACTGGTCTCTCGCCCGGCCACCATAAACCGCATCACTAGGGTCGTTGCTCCAGCCCACCTCCACGAAGATGCTCATCTCAGCCTGCGCCAGGCGCACGGGCAGCGGGATCATTGATCCCATGAACGTGATGCGCATCTCGTTAGCCTCGAGCGGCGTCATTGGGTCGAACGACGGCAATTTATTGAAATACGTGTAAGTCTGCGTCGGCCGATAGGCCGGATCAGGAGTGACCACCCGATAGAACATAGGCACCGAAACGCTACCCGTGGGACCCAGCCCGGAAAGGTTCGCTTCGGCATCCTCCCATGAACACCAGTTGGTCAACCCGCTCGGGGCCCATTGCACCGCATAGTGCGTGCCGGACCCGGATGCATCGTGCCAGCTTAGCACGCCGTTTGATTCGAATGAGGCAACTTCAAGTTGTGCGTACGCCACGCCTGCAAGGACTACAGCCACAACCGCCGCACGCAGCACCGAGAACCAGCCCTCGCATCTCTTGCCTTTCATCTTGTGTCTCCTTTGTGTCTATGGATCACCGTTAAACCGTTGCAAAGAATCCGACGAACGCGACAGCCTTCCGGCTGTTGAACAACCAGCGTTCCACCCAGAGCGCCGTACCCGTGCTTGGTGCTGAGGCGCTACGCCGTTGGCGGCGTTTTTAGATAGAACACCAGCAAACCGTTCCCTAACGACCCTACGGGCCCACTATCATGAACCGACAGATGCGTCAATGTTTTTCTTGACGCTGTCAACGGTCAAGTTTTGGGACGATCGCGGAGCGGGCGCAATGGCGCAATGTGGGCAATGGGCAAGCAATGGAAGCAATGGGGTCAGATAGCATGAAAGGCGGTTAGAGCTCCGGAGATGCGGCGTATAATGCCCATCAAGCTACTGAGGCGCGTCCATGGTGGCCCGCCAGGTGGCACGGAGGTAACCCCAATGCCCCCGCGAGATCGTCGGCGCGGTGTGGGTAGGGCGCGTTGACCCAACGCGCCGGAGCGGTTCGGGCGTTAGGGAGAGGGTTTTGCCGGGAACGAATTGCGGCGGTTTGAGCCAAACCGCCCTACCTTTTGATTGGAGGCGTGAGTGGATGGGGATGATGGGCGAATGCTTGGAAGTGTGCGAGTCGGGCGCGAGAGGTGTTCGTCGTTAGATATACAATATTGACGCGTGAGACGATGCGAGCGGGGCGAGCGAGGCCTGGCCGACCCGCATCATGGCGAGGTAGAAGTGAACGGACTTGCCGCCGCGTTGCGTACGGTCGGCGGACAGACCATTTTCGCCGCCACGAGCAAGGTGCCCGTGGTTGCCCGAAACGCGGGGTATGCTTATGATGCGAATGGAAACATGACTAGGGACGGGCAATTTGAATACGTCTGGGACAACGCCGACCGGCTCAAAGAAGTGCGCAAGGATGGGTTGGTATGGGGTGCAGCGCAGGGCCACCAGATCAAGGCACGCTCTCCGTGCCACGCCAGGCTACGACGGACGCCGCGAACAGCGGGTTCATTCCGAACGCAGCCGGGGTTTCGTTCAGAATCTGCACTTCGCCGGTCGCCTCCATCGAGCGAAGCAAGGTCACCAGGTTCCGGTTGTAGTCGTTGACCTCAATGTAGCGTCGGCGCAGAAGCCCGAGCAATGTCGCGCTGCTGCAATGTTCGTAGCAGGGTTCAAAGTGTATGACCACGCGGGGTCTGCGTTCCAGTAGGGATCGGATGTATCGCTCATTTAGGTCCGGCAGACAGGAGACTGCGTAGGAGGTAAACCACACGCTGTCCGGCGGGATGTCATCAGCGTCAATCGCGCCCGTTCTGAGGTCGCACGTGCGCGCGCGTGAACTCTGGCCGGCCGCCTGTGCTAAGCGGTCAAAAAGGCGACGGCCTGTCTCGGTGATCTCCATGCCCTGCACTGGTGTGCCCGCTAAGCGAGCGTCCTGTGCCAGGTTCAGCAGTATAGCGCCATAACCTGCGCCTAGTTCTAGCAGTGCTGGAGCTGGCAAAAACGGGGCGAGGATGTCAGCGACGAAGCTTACTTACATAGCGATGATGAATCGTTCTTGGATGCTCCAGAACCCAATCCGAGCCGATTGTGGAAAGCCCCGGCGTTGAGGCCTCGAATTCCCATCGGATGACGTCCGCCACGCTCACCTTTTCCTTGGTGTGCTCGGCGCGTTCAAGTAGGCGGCCCCACTTCTCCACGCCATATTCCCGCGCAAGCGCTGCTGGAGTTTTGTGGCGCAGTTCCCATGGCGAGGTGCCGAGCAAGCGCGCAGGCCACTCGGAGAAGCGCGGCAAGTCATTCAAAGATACCGGCGTTTGGTTCATCGTTTTGCTATGTGCCTCCATGTGGCGCTCAGCCGCATCACCGATCTATTCGGCCCTGAGGTTGCTGGCAGCAGCTAGGAAATGAATCTCGCGGGGCTGGTGAAATGTCAACGAGGTAGAGCAGAGTTCGCAGAATCTCTTGCCGCGTGTAATTGCAGGGTGTTGGCTTTTCGTGATGAGAACGATTCTGATTTGCCGAGTGAACTGATTTCAAAGTACGGAGTAGAAGGGCGTCCGCATTCGATGCCTTGCGTTGTCGTGCTTGCTGGGCAATGGCCGTCGGTCCATGGGGCGGGAAGCGGAGTCTTGATTTGGCTTTGGATAGATGTGGATAAGTTTAGCGGAAGGCAGAAGTATGGCTAGAACTTGCGGGTTAGGCCGAAGTTGATGGCGAGGTCGTCCACGTGGGCGATTTCGGCGTAGAGTGAGAATTCGGAGCCGAGGTGGAGAAGGAATCCGAATGCGGCGGCGGGATCGATTTCGTCTTTCTGTTGTTTGTTGTGGCCCTGTTTTACTTCGGTTTCGTTGAAGTTGAGGCCGATGAAGACGTAGGGGCTGATGAGGTCCATGTCGCGGCTGACGATGGCGCCGAGGTTGAATCCATTGGCGCTCACATCGCCATTGTTTGAGTCGTAGGCAAAGTGGCTCCAGGTGCCGCGGAGGGCGAGATCCACTGCGCTGTCGCGGAGTGGGAGTGCGAATTGGATGCCGCCCTGTGCGGCGTAGCCGAGGTCGCCGTGGTCCGGGTCGAGGGCGCCGAGTTGTCCGAAGAGGGAGAGTCTGCTCACCGGGGCGAAGGAGAGGGCGCCGCCATAGAGGTTGAAGGTGTCGCTGAGCACGGCTCCGCCCGAAAGGGCGGTTGCGCCTGCGGCGGGCGCGGATGCGCTGCTGGCGATGGGGAGACCAAAGGACTGCGCCATGGCTGCGGGGGTGATCAGAGCCGTGGCGAGGAGGATGGGCAGTATTTTCATGGAGGTCCTTTTTTGCGGGTGTGCTGTGTGGGGCGTTCTGCGCTTGCGAGGAAAGTATTGGCGGTTGTGGGGCGATTTGCAAGGGCGACGGATGAGGGCGGTGTGTGATCTGGTCTTGATCATCGCATGGGGCAGGGGGACACTCTTCCCAATCTACGAGAATGAATGCGGCTTCTTTTTTGACATTGAGTGGCGCCTCGTTTCGAGCGGGGGAACGCGTGGTTTTTCGAGAGACGGACTGGACTTTTCGTCGCGATGAGCAGTGGGCGGTGGTGGGGCGGAATGGGAGCGGGAAGAGTCTTCTTGCCGCTGCGTTGCAGGGCGCGCTTCCTGTGGTGGAGGGGAGTGTTGATTATCATTTCCGAACGCGAGTGGGGGAGGGTCCGGAGCAACGCATTGCGTGCGTATCGTTTGAGCAGCAGCGTGGGTTGGCGGCGGGCGGCCTGGCGGCTGCGCGTTGGTTTAGCCTTGAGCAGGAAGAAAGTGCAGTTGTCCGGGATGTGCTGACGTTTGATGCTGTGGAGGAGATCAACCCGTTTGCTGTGGCGGATTTTTCGCGCGAGCGCGGGGTTTTTGCCTCGCGGCTGAAGCGGGTGGTGCGCGAGCTCGTCATTGCGCCGCTGCTGGAGCGCCGCTTGGTTCAGCTCTCGAACGGCGAGATGCGCAAGGTGCTCATTGCGCGAGCGCTCTTGAAGGAACCGCGCCTTCTGATTTTGGACGATCCCATGGCGGGACTTGACTCCGTCTATCGCGCTCATTTCCAAGAGATGATTGCGCGGCTGGCGCGTCGGCGCGAGATGCGTTTGTTGGTGATGGTGGTGAGGGCGGATGATTTGCCGAAGGCGATCACACACGTTGCGCTTGTGGAGGGGTGCCGCGTGGTGGCGCAGGGGCGTCGCGCGGCCATGCTGCGAGATCCGCGTGTTGCGGCCTCGTTGGCTGCTCCGCGCGTGCGCGCGAAGCGGGGGGTCAAGAAGGTGGCGGTGGGCCGCGAGTTGGTTCGCATGAGGAATGTGTGCCTTTCGTTCGGAAGGCGGGCTGTATTGCGCGATGTATCGTGGACGGTTTGCGAGGGGGAAAGTTGGGCGGTGGTGGGGCGCAATGGCGCGGGGAAGAGCGCGTTGCTCGCGATGATTGCGGGCAATCTATCTCCCACCTCGGCAAGCGAGTTTTCGCTGTTCGGTCGCGCGCGCGGATCGGGTGAATCGCGCGCGTGGATTCGCCGTCACTTGGGCGAGGTCTCCCCGGAGTTGTTGTTGCACTTTGAGGTGCAGCAGAGCGTGCTGGATGCGGTGCTGACGGGGGTTGCCGATAGTGCGGTGTTGATGGCGCGCCCTTCGTCCGCGCGCCGGCGGGAGGCAATGCGCTGGCTGCATCGGTTTGGCTTGCGGCGCGCGGCTCACGAGCCGTTGGCGAGTCTTTCCTCAAGCAGCCAGCGATTGGCGTTGCTGGCGCGCGCATTGGTGAAGCGGCCCGCGCTTTTGTTGCTGGACGAGCCGTGTCAGGGCTTGGATGGCGGCAATCGGCAACTCTTTCTTGATGCGGTGCAGGCGCTCGTTGCTCGCGGTGCGCTCACTGTCCTTTATACGACTCATCGGGCAGATGAAATCCCGCCGGCAATCGAACGTGTGCTCACGATTCGCGAAGGCCGCGCTTTCCTCGGATCGCGCAGGCGTGGTACAAGAGCGTAACGAATGAAAGCCTCGGTTCTAGTCATTGACGACAACGAGACGATCCTGACTCTGTTTCGTCGCCATTTGGTCATCGCGGGCTATGACGTGCAAACGGTGCAGACGCTGGCGGGGGCGCGGGAGGCGATTGAGTCGAAGCGTTTTGATGCGGTGTTGCTCGATTTGGAGTTGCCGGATGGCAGCGGGTTGGACTTTGTCGGCGATATTCGGGCCGCCAATCCATCGGCCGCCATTGTGGTGGTCACGGGCCACGGCGACATTCCCGTTGCGGTGGAAGCGATGCGGCGCGGCGCGGACAATTTTCTTGCGAAGCCGGTGGACATGGAGGCGCTGAAGCTCTTTCTCGGAAAGGGAATTGAGCTGGGCGCGATGCGGCGAAGCCAAATGACGCGGCGGCGCATGGTGAAGATGTTGGTGCCGTATTTTGGCGACGCACCCGCATCGCGCGAGGTCTTTAGTCTGGCTTCGAACGCGACAGGGATGGACAGCACCGTCGTGATTTATGGCGAGACTGGCGTAGGGAAGGGTGTGTTGGCTCGCTGGATTCACGAGCAGTCGGAGCGCGCGCTCGCGCCCTTTGTGGAGGTGAACTGCTCGACGCTGCGCGGGGAGCTGTTGGCAAGCGAATTGTTCGGTCACGCGCGCGGCGCCTTTACGTCGGCGGTTGAGGATCGGCAGGGATTGATTGAGGTGGCCGATGGGGGGACGCTGTTCCTCGATGAAATTGGGGACATGGATATGGGCGTGCAGGCTCAATTTCTGAAAGTGATTGAGGAGCGCCGCTATCGTCGGCTTGGCGAGGTGCGGATGCGGACGAGCGAGTTCCGATTGATCTGCGCAACGAACCAGCCGCTTGAACAGCTTGTGGAAGAGGGGCGTTTTCGGCGCGATCTTTTTTTCCGGATCAATGTTTTCCCCATCACCATTCCCCCTTTGCGGGAGGTGCCGGAGAACATTCCGGGGCTCGTGCAGAGCCTGCTGAATTTCCTCGCGCCACGGCCGGTGGAGATAGACGCGGAAGTGTATGAATATCTAGCCAGCCTTCCTTGGCGCGGCAACGTGCGGGAGCTTCGCAACGTGATTGAGCGGGCGTTGGTGCAGAGCCCATCTCGGCTAACGCTGGCCCATTTCAAGCAGGGTGCTTCTCCGTCTCCGCGCGGATCCGCAGCGAAGTCGCCTGAACAAGCACCTCCAACGCTGAATCTGGCAGAAATCGAGATTCAGCGTATTCGCGAAGCTATGGATCGTTTCGGTGGCGACGTGCGCAAGGCATCGTCCGTCCTGGGTATCTCCCGGGCCACAATCTACCGGCGCCTCTCTTCTGTTAAGAAGAAGGATTCCTGACTGAGTAAGTCAATATTCGCCTAGAGTCTCACAATGAGACTCAGTTCTGGACAAGTTGAGACTTTCGGTCTCATTGTGATACCGGTGAGACTCGGTGTATTGTTCTAACTAATGGAATGCCATGCACTAACATAAAATCAACCACCTTGGCACGGGTATTGCAGAAGAGCCTGTCGAGCGCAAATGAGCGCAACTGGAGACAGGCAAATGAAAGCAGGACAAAAAGCTGGGTGGGGAAAAGAGATTTCGAAGAAGGTGGGCGCGATCGCGATCGCGTTGGCGGGCTTCGCTCTGGTGATGCCGGCATCCGCGCAAACGGTGGCTTCTGCGACCACGCCGGAAAAGACCTCTTGGGCGAAGCGCACGTTCGGCCGGATGGAGTGGGCTGAAGTGGCGGGGCAGGAATTTTCGACGCCTCGCGAGATTTGCAAGCTGGTTGAGAAGAACGTTCGCTATAAGAAGGAAGCGGGAGATGTTTGGAGTCGGGGCGAGGAGACGTGGGCGGCGGGTCGTGGCGATTGCGAAGATTTCGCGGTCCTGATTCAGGAACTCTGCGGCATGCGTGGGTTTGAGACTAAGGTGCATCTCTACTTCCCGGCGACGGGCGGGGAGGGGCACGCGGTTCTCGTGGGGACGTTGAACGGCAAGACTTGGTTCTCCAGCAACGGGGCCTATGAAGAGGTGAAGTCGGAAGACGATGTTCGCCACCGTGTTGCGCGCATGCTCTCCGTGAAAGACAAGCAGCTTTGGGTGATGAAGCTCAACGAGGGCGATGTTGCCAACTACATTGCGAAAGCTCCGGCCCGGGCGGTTGCCTCTCGCTAATCCTGGCGAAATCAACTGCGGATAAAGGGGCGCGGCATGCCGCGCTCAGCCAGGTGGGCGTGCATTCATCGGGCGCTGAATGAAGCAGCGTTCTTACTCTGGAGCTTGAGGGGTTCGAGTCGCGTGAATGCGCGGGTTTGCAGGGGTTCCGCGGCATTCCACAATTTGTCGCAACCGGCTCAGCATATTGAGCGGCGCCTGATCCTCAAGATTCGGGGGCAGGCGTGGGAGTTGCTACGGCGGGTGTATCGCTATCCTCGCTGCCGCCGACCAAGGTTTGTGCCGTCACGTCCTCAATGAGGAAGAAGACTTGAGCCGTGCGCCCTTCCGGGTTGAAGACTTTGACCTGATAGGTTCGATTCGAGATCGCATCCACCCAGATCGTGCCGCGCGCGACGCCATGGATATATTCGTATTGTACGTCCAGTTTGTGGCGACCGGGTTCGACGTAGACGGACGTCGGATAGGCTGAAGGTGAGTACCAAGGCACCGTGCTGTCGTCATCCACTTCCGCGATGGAGATTCGCTCGCGGGCTGGCGAGAGGACTTTGTAGGTGGCTTGTGTGGTTCCGAGGATGAGTGCGAGTTCAGCGGGGTCTTTTGCGGGACCGGAATAGGCGTGCCGAGTGCGGACCGTTGCGCAGCCAATGGAGAGCAGCGTTGCGGCCGATGTGGCAATTAGGATAAGTGTTCGGATTGTTTTCATCAGATAGTTCCCCTTCCCGTGCTTGCGAGGCGTATCGTCGCTCATGTTGTGATAGGACTCAAGCTCCTACTTAAAGCTGAGAAAAATTCCACAAGGATTTCTCTTGTGTGGCACATTGAAAAGCGTTTAACTGTCGAGCGTTCAAGGGGGTTTGGGCTTCGGGTGGCGCATATTTTGATGAATCAAAACATTTTTCGCATGGAGAATAGAGAGTATGTCAGTAAAGAGTTCAGGTTTTGTTGCCGCGATTTCCGCGGCGTTGGTTTTGGCTTTAGGCGCCATGGGTTGCGCATCCACCTCGGGAGATCAGGGTGCGGGAGTCGCCAAGAGTCCGGTGCCCGTGAAGGTTGCGCAGGCTGCGCCCACAAACGTGGAGGCCAACACTGCAGCGGCAGAACCGGCCCCGGTTCCTGTGGATGTCAAGAAGGCGGCGCCTGAGGCGAAGTCGGCAGCCGCAGAAAAGCCAGTGTCAGCCGAGAAGCCCGCGGCTGCAAAAGAAGTTGCGGAGGCGAAGGAGCCGGATGCGGTTGCGCTGCCTGTCCTGACGGCCAATGCGATGCCGCCGCCGGTTGTGTTTGCAAATACGCAGCCGTTTCAGGCAGAGACGGAAATCACCTCGCTTTCCGAAGAGGTGCGCTCGTTGATGAAGGCGGTGCAGACGATGTCGGCTGCTGTGACGACGCGCCAGGAAGTTGTCGAGCGCATTGTGGAGAAGCCGGTTGAGAAGATTGTCGAGAAAATTGTGGAGAAGCCGGTCGAAGTGATTGTGGAGAAACCGGTGGAAAAAATCGTGGAGAAACCGGTCGAGAAGATTGTGGAGAAGCCGGTGATTAAGGTTGTCGAAAAGGTTGTCGAAAAGCCGATTTCGAATGAAGAGATGCTCAAGCGTCTGGATCAGCTCATGAGCGCGGATATTTCCGGGCGTCGCAGTGGGTTGAAGCCGTTTCTCGCAAAGGCGAGTCTCTGCCTGATTGATTCGGATTGCCGTTTGACGGACCAGGATCTCTCCACGCTGTCCGCGGAGGACCGCGCGGTGGTTGAGGAATATCAGGCGCTGTTCGAGACCTTGGGCCGCCAACTGGGTGGGGCCGATCACAAAGCGGAGCGCGAGGCGTTGATCGCTTCTTCGCAAGTGTTGACCGCGTCTTTGAATGCCCAGCGCAAAGTGGTCGTTTCACAGCTCGCGCTATCCCCGAAGGTGAGCGGGTTTGGCGCCTATGATATTTTTCCGAAAAATGAGTTTCGTCTGGATGAGATGCCTCGCATTCTGGTCTACACGGAGCTCGACCACTTCAAGTCCGTTCAGGAGGCGGATGGTCAGTATGCCGTGAAGTTGGTGCAGGAGCTCAGTCTCTACAAAGCGGGTGGGCGCGATCGCAATCCCGTGTGGTCTGAGCAGCCCGTGCAAGTGGTGGATAGCGTGCGGAATCCACGTCGCGACTTCTTCCTCGTGCAGGTCCTTCGTCTGCCCGAGAAGCTGGACGCTGGCGATTACGAGTTGCAGGTAAGAGTCTCGGATTTAGCCGATGGCGGTTCTTCGGTGGCCCGAGTTCCCGTGCGCATTCTATCCAAGCGTTAAAGGTCGATGGGCGTGGGGCAACGAATGACGAAGTCGTTAGTTAGGCAAGCATTCTCAGTGGCGCTGATCGCGGGATTCGCGGTCGGCTGCGCCGGGTTGAGTGGCGGACGGCTTGGCAACATCCTGCCGACATTTTCCGCGCAGACGCCGGTGCTCGAAACTGCATTCGACACGGCCGATGCGATTAGCTGGACGAATGATGCGCCAGAATCGTGGCAAGTGATCGAAGGGCAGTACGTCGCGCTCACGAGCGACGACATGGCCACGGCTTCGCTCGTGGGTTCGGCGGATATGTCCAACGTCTTTGTTGAAACGGACTATATTCGCGAGGCGAACTCGATTGGCGCTGGAGGCTTGGTGCTTCGCGCGTCGCGCGACTTCAGGGCGTGGGAAAAGGGTTCGGGCTATCTCTTTGGACTCGGCTCTGACGGCGCCAGTTGGCAAGCCGTTGTGATCCGGCAAGAAGGAGGGGGCACTAGGACCGTGTTGCCGTGGACCAATGTCACCGCGTTTGCCTCGCAAACCAACCGCATTGGCGCCGTGGCGCGCGACCGACTGCTGCAGTTCTACTTGAACGGCGCGCTCATTTGGGAAGGTCTCGATGGTGGGCCGGCAGGCGGTATGGTCGGATTATTTGCCTCAACGCCGGCGGGGTATCGGACGGTGCACAAGTTCGATGCGTTTGTTGTGAAGGAGAGCAAGCCGGTCGCTCTTGCCGCTTCATCGGCGGCAGATGGCGATGATGCGCCTGTGGCGGATTCCGATGTTGACGCGAAGAAACCATCGGCTGCTGCGGATGCGACATCCAAGCGGAGTGAATCGAGCAAGTCGGACAAGCCCGCTCCGGAGAAAGAGGTCGCTGCGTCTTCGGACGCTGATGCGGATTCATTGGCACCCGAGGATCGGTCTCCGCTATTGCGTCCCGGATTGTTGGTGCGCGTTTCCGTACTCGTTTCGGGGAAGCGCGAAGTGGATGGCGAGGTGAAGCGAGTATCGGCCAATAGCGTGCTGGATCTCCCATTGGTCGGCACCATCTCGGTCGAGGGTGTATCCTTGCTCAAGCTCAACGAAATGTTGCAGCGTCGCTACTCCGAGTTTTTTATCAATCCGCAGGTAGTCGCGGAATTTGTGTTGGAGGAGCGGCCGGACGCGATTTCGCCCTGGGGGCAAGTGGTGGTCTTGGGTCGCGTGCGCACCCCGGGGCGGGTGAATATTCCGCCCACGCAAGACCTCACCCTCAGCGGCGCGATACAGCAGGCCGGCGGCTTGGATACCAGCGCGCGCGCCACCGCCGTCAGGGTGACGCGGAAAAATGAAGGCGGAAAGACGGAGCGGATCACCATTGATTTTAATGCGATAGGACAGCATGGCGAAACTGGAAATGATTTGCTTTTGAAGCCGGGCGACACGATCTTTGTGCCCGAAAAGATTTTCTAGCAAAACGCAATTGCGAGGGCAGCGCTGCTGGAGATGTGGGCTGTGTGCGACAAGCATCTGTGCAAAAGGTGGGAAATAAATTATGAAAAAACTTATACTTGCGGGTGGCACGTTTGCGCTATCGCTGGCGGCCGCCATGGCATTCGATGAAGGCATTAACTTGGCGGATATTGCGCGCCTGAATCTATGGGGCGAGCTCTCGGGCACCTACGATTCCAATGCGAAAATTGTGGTTCCCTCCGGCGAAATCCATGACCGCCAGATTTTTCAAGATGAAGAAGTCGGCGGGATTTCCAAGAAGGAGGACGACATCTTTTTTGACCTGACGCTAGGCGGGCGCTTGTTCCGCGAAACGGATCGCTTCCTGGCCTCCTTGACGTTGCAGGAGAGCATTCGCCGTTATCAGGATTTCGATGAACTCGACAACGAGTCTTTCTTGCAAGAATTCCAGGCGCGACTGGGCGAACGCCGCTACGATCGCTTCACCCTTTCATTTCGCGAGGCCTATCGCGAGGTTTTCGATTATGAAGGCGCAGCGTATGCAGACGACTTCACAAACCCGGATACCGAAAATCTGTTCCTCACCGAAGACCGCACGGAGCGTGTGAGCCGCCAACTCCTCGACCTCGCGGGTATTCTCACATGGCGCATGACCGACAAACTCAATGCCGACTTCTCCGTGGCCTATGGCACGATCGAGTATGACACGGATAGGCTCTATGACTGGTCCGATCTCAAGGGACAGGTGGAACTCGACTATCAAGTCACAGAGAAATCGTCGGCATTGCTGACCGGCCAGTATGGCATTCAGTCAAGCGATGCGCTCGAGAACGATCCCGATTATGTCGTATTGCGCGGCGGCTTCTTGAATCGCGCGACCGACAAACTCACATTCAAAGGTGGTGCCGGTATTGGCCGCTATGATCGGTTCCGCGCGCGCTCCGATTTGCCGAACGCGAGTGGCGTTCAGCAGTCCGTTGAAGGGGATCGCGACGACACGCTGGATTACTTCAGCTTCGATGTCGCAGGTGATTACGATTTGAGTCAGCGCACCAAGCTGCAGTTCATTGGACGCAATGCTGTTCAGCCAGCGGCTCAATATGCGGACAATCCGAAATTGGTCACCGTCGCATCGGTTGGCATTTCGCATCGCCTCTGGGAGCGGTTCCGCCTTGCGGGCACTGTTTCCTATCGAAACGACGATTATGAAGACCCGGTCCAGGTGGACCAGGGCGTTTATGTGGACCAGGAAGATACGATCTGGGGCGGGCAGGTACGCTTGGATTATCTGCCGCCGAAAGGCCACCTAAATGTCTATGCCGAAGCGCGTTACGAAAATCGCGAAACAACGCTCCCGGATGAGGACTATGACCAGCTTCGCCTGACGCTGGGCATTCGGATTGAGATTTAATCTTGTATGTTAACAACTCAGCACCATACTTATTGAGTCAGCAGTCGCGGAGGAATAAAGATGAAAACGACGTCGTTTGTTTTGGCGGGCTTGCTCGCCGTTGGATTGGCATCATCGGGGTTTGCATATGAGCGACCCACGGATGCGCAGATCGAGAGCGTTTTGGCCAATCATAGTGTATTGAATGAAGTGCTCAATGGCGCTTCGCCTGCACAGGCGGCGGAGACCGTGGTGCGCACGCTGAGCGAGCTGGAAGCGTCCACCATTCCTCAGTCCAGCAAAGAACAGACCGCAGCACTGATTTATACTCGTGCGCTGTTGGTTTCCGGCGAGAATGCGCCGCAGTTTGTTCAGGCATTGGCCGAACAGGTAGACAAAGGACTCCTCTCGATCTTTGCGGCCTCCACCGCGATTGCGGTTGGCAGCAGCGAGGGCCCGGTCTTCTCAGCGCTTTCGGGCGCAGCGGGTTCGGATGGTGGCCAGGTGTCGAGTGCAGCCGGCGATCCGGCGGCAGCCCTTGGGCCTGAGCTGACGATGATGATTCAGCAGTTGGTCATTGAACTGCGCGGTGTTGCAGCCCCCGTGATCCCGCCGCCCGCAACGGCGCCGATGGGATTGGTTCCGCCGATTGTGGTGGAGAATCAACGCGCGGGTACACCGCCGGTTGCTTCGGGGTATGTGAACCAATAAGGCGAATTGCAGCGCTTAAACCCTTGATCGCGGGTCGTCAAACGAGGGGCAGGAAAGCCGCCGTATGACGGCCCGCTTCTTTTCTGGCGCCACCATTTCTCGCTCGTCGTCGCCCCTGTCGCGCGTGGAGGTTGGCGCATTGGCGCTTCTCTCAGCGCTGTTGTTCTATCCCGCATGGCTCCGCGGAGGAACGCATGCGGCGTGGACATGGCCCCTGCCTTGGCTCGCGATTGGAGGCTGGGTACTTTGGCTGACGCTGGCTGCGCGTTCGCGCAAGGAGCCGCGTAGGCCGCTCATTGCATGGCGAGATCCGGTGTTTTGGTTGGGGCTTCTATTTCTTGGCCTCCTCCTCTTGCAGTGGTGGAATGCAGGCCGTGCGCTGTATTATGACACAGAGCTGCGCGCGTGGGCCTACAGTTCGCCCCGACATCCCGCGCTGCCCTCCGCCATCACCTCGGCTGAGGCGAGACAGATGCTGGATTGGTTTGTTCCGGCGTGGGTAATTCTGCAGGTCATCCGCTCGCCAGCGCTCAGTGCGCGGAGCGTTCGCGCACTCTGGCGCGTTCTCGTGGTCAACTCTTCGATTATGGCCGTTTTCGGACTCGTACAGTTTCTTTCGGGCACCACCGATATGTATTGGTGCGTGCCGATGCGGCCGCACTTCTTTGCATCGTTTGGTTATCCCAATCATGCGGGCTCGTACTTCTTGATGGTGGAAGGCTTGGCTGCGGGCATGTTGCTGTATGAACTGAGCGGCAATGGAGATCGCTTGCGGGTGGGCAGAATTGTCTTGTTGAGCGCGGGTTTGTTCCTAGGGGTGCTCGGAGCCAACTTCGCTTTGAGTCGCGCATCTATTATTTTGAGTTGGGTGTTTCTGCTGCCCATTCTATTCCTTCTTGCTCGCTCTCTGTGGGTTCGCTTTCAGCCTGCGCAACGCGTAAATCTGGCCGCAGCAACCGTTGCTGTGTTGCTGTTGGGGGTGCTGTTAACCGTCGGCATGGGTCGCGATGCTATCCGGACGGAGTTCAAACCGGAAAATGATCAGAAGACATTTTTGACGCGCGAAACGGATTTCCGCTGGTTTCAGATGAAGACCGCATTTCATATCTGGCAGGACTATCCTTGGTACGGCGTGGGAGGGTGGGGCTATCGTTATTTGATGGCGCACTATTTGCCGCCCGATCAGTGGAATCGCGTCACGGAGGGCAAGGCCAACGTTCACAACGATCCGCTTCAGTTTCTGGCCGAGTTCGGCCTCGTGGGCGCATTGAGTTTGGGCGGGACTATTGGGATACTCATGCGTGCAGCATTTGGGCGGCGAAGGGGACGAATTCCCAGTTATCTCATCCTCCCCGCGATAGGCGTTTTTCTCGTCGCAGGGCAAAGTTTGATTGATTTGCCATTTCGTTCACCCGCGGTGCTGTATTTGTGGATCGCGATTTTGGCGGGAATCGGGCGCGCGCGCCCGATTCGCCAGGAGCTTGCGCAAAGCAGTTGAATCTGCCTCGGTCGAAGATTATTCTCTAAAAGCGAATAAGGAAAATTGTGAGTAACCAGCCCCCCAACGAGTCTTCTCCCGCCGAGTCGTCACCTGAGAACCGATCCGCGCCTGTGCGCCCGTTGTATAGCTCGCGGGTGACCTACACCGATCCCTACTATGGGGATCAGCCGGGTTTGTCCGCCGATACCGGCCTGTTGGGGAAAGTTACGCTGGATCGGCTCGTGCGCGTGGCTGCGCGCAAGTGGGTGACGGTGGGTCTGGTCATCGCCTTTGCATTGTTGGCGACTGCTGTGTATCTGCTCTTTGCGCATCGAGTCTATCGCGCTGACGCATTGATTGAGATGAGCACGCGCCGTCCGCGAATCACTTCGGGGCAGGGAGCGATCATTGATGATGTCAGCTCTTCGTGGGGTGCAGAAGAAGTGTTCAACACGCGCCTTGAGAAATTTAAGGGCGATGAAACCCGGCGGGTCGCCGCCGACAAGTTGCGCGGCATTGTGGGTCGTCCCGATGCAACACATGAACAAATGGACGCTCTGCTTCCGCCTCCGACAGCCGTTGATTTTCGATTGGTTCCGCGCACGCGTCTGCTTCGGATCACGGTGGATTCTCGTGATCCCGTGATGGCCGCCAATTTGGCGAACGCGTTTGCCGCCGCGACGGAGGCCATTGCGTTTGAGGAGAATCGTCTGACATCCGACAGCGCTGTCGCGTGGCTCCAGACTCAAGTTATCGCGCAGCGTAAAGCGCTGGAGACCGCCGAGCAGGCCTTGGTGGATTTTCGCGCGAAGAATCAACTCGATGCGCTTGAGTTCCGCCAGAAGACCCTCAAGGCGTCGTTGGAAGAGTTCAACTCAACGCTGATCAAGCTGGAAAATCAGCAACTCTTGACCAAGGAGCTGCTGGGAACCTTGAGCGAGATCAGTCGCGATCCCGCCGGCGCCGGTCGCATTCCTCTTTCGGTGCCCCGCCAAGAGGAGATCACCGCGGCCTTGCGCGCATGGATGGACGCGGTGGCTCAGCGCGACTCGCTGTTGACTCGGCTCACCCCCAAACATCCCGATGTGTTGGCGCAGGAGGAGACCATTTCGATTGTCCGACATCAATTGGACAACTCGATTCAGCGCTCGCGCAGTACGGTGCAGTCGGAGCTCACCTTGGTGGACAATCAGATGCAGAGTCTCAAGGATGAAAGCCTTGCTCGGCGCAAGGAGTTGAACGATTTGGAGCTCGATATTGTGAAGGCCCATGCGACGCTGACATCGCTGGAGCGCGAGCGCGATGCGAGCGATTTGAGCTATCGCGGTGTGCTGAATCGCATTGAAGAGGCGCGCCTCTCGGCGGATGAAAACACGGCGTCCATCAAGACGGCGAAAAAGGCCACTCCTCCTGTGCATCCCATCAAGCCCCGCAAGATGCGCATCCTGATGGTGGCCTTTATCCTCGGCGCACTCGGTGGACTGGGTCTGGCGCTCTTCACAGACAATCTCGAAGATTTCGTCACCAATACTCGCGATCTGGAAAGTGAGTTGGGATTGAAGGTGTTGGGGCTGATCCCTCACATGGAAGTTGCCGCTCGGGAAGAGTTGGCGTTGGCCAGCTTGAATGATCGGTTTAGCCAAGTCGCGGAAGCCTTTGCGGGCATACGCAGCCTCATTGACTCGCTGGCCGGACCGAAATTGGGCCGCAGCGTGCTGGTTGTCAGCACGACCGCCGCCGAGGGCAAGACCATCACCTCGTGCAACCTCGCCATCATGACGGCGAAGCGCGGATTGAAGACGCTGTTGGTGGATTTCGATCTTCGCCGGCCGCGTGTCGGCCGCATGTTCAAGCTCAATCCGCAGGCGGGCAGTTTGATCCACTCCTTGGCCAGCCATGATCCCGCTCTATTCGACTCCCTGCCGCAAGCCACGGAATGCGAGAATCTGCACGTGGTTTCGAGTCGTCCAACACAAGACATCAGCGCAGCCGAGATCATGGGATCGCGGATATTGAAGGATTTCATGGATTGGGCGGAAAAACGCTACGACCGTGTCATCGTGGATTCGCCGCCGTATGGCGTCGTCAGCGACGCTGTCTCGTTGGCCGGGCTGGCGGGCTGCATGGTGCTCGTGTGCCGTCCGAACAAGAGCCGCAAACGCGCCATCCATCACGCGATCAAACGGCTCGCGGAAGCGGGCGCGAACATTCTCGGCGCTGTCGTCAACGATGTGGACTTCACGAAAGGCTCGTTCCTGAGCAATTATAGCTATCGCGACACGCACTATAATTATCGGGAACAGTACGGCAGTGACGAACATGCCGAACGATGAGTCCTTGCCGATTGATTCCAAGCGACTGATCGCCATCAATTCGGCGGTAAAATACACCGCGTTGATCGTTACCAATCTCGTCGCCTTCTTTCTTACACCCTACCTGATTCGCATGCTCGGTGTGACCCTGCTGGGCTTGAAAACGCTTGCCTATCAGGCGCTTCAGTTTGTGGGTCTCGCTCACACCGCGATGGGCATTAGCTATGAACGATATGCCAAATTGAATTTTGCGCGCGGCGACCTCGATGGCGTGAACAGCAGCTTGTCCGCAGGATTTATTGTCTCGGCGGTTTCGGCGCTCCTGTTCGCGTTGGGCAGCGTGGTCTTGGCTATCTATGCGGGGCCGTTGTTCGGATTGCCGGAGGATATCGTTCCTGTCGCCCGCTGGGTGTTTCTCCTGATCGGCCTATCCACGGCGCTGCTGATTCTGACGGGTGTGTGGGAGACGCCCGCGTTCGTCACCGAGCGCTTCTATTGGCTGGATCTCGGGTTCACCGTTTGCACGGTGCTTTCAGCCGTGCTGGTTATCATCTTTTTCGAGTATGTCCGACCCTCCATTATTTTCTGGGTTCTGGTCAGCAACGGGACTCTGGTGGCTTGGCGGGTGCTGGTGATGATTCCTCTCGCGTATCGGATGCTGCCGACGTTTCGCATCGGTTGGTCGCACATCCAATCCTCCGCCCAGATTCGCGATATGATGGCCTTCGGCGGGCTCAACTTTGTGGGCGGGGTAGGATTTTTGCTCTATTACACCTGCGACTCCATCATCATATCCAATTTGCCCGAATTGGGCCCGAGCATGATTGTGCACTACAACATCGCGCAGCGCTGGGATCCGCAAATTCGGGTCCTGGTGATGGCGTTTGTCGGCATGTTGTTGCCGATGATGACGGCTCAGGTGTCGCGCCACGAAAATGCCGGATTGCAATCCACCTTTCTGCGCGGGACGCGCTATTCACTCTTGATCGGCCTTGCGCCAGCGCTCTTGCTGATCCTGTATGCGCGCGCCTTCTTGCTGCACTGGGTCGGGGCCGAATTCGTTGAGGGGAGTGCGCCAGTCATGCAGTTGATCATGTTCGCATTCATCCTCTGCATTCCGGAGCGCATGGCGTACAACGTCAATATCGCCTTCGCGCGAATGCGCGGCCCCGTGATCATGGCGCTGGTGTGCGGTGTGTTGAATGTGGTCTTGAGCATCGCGCTCGTTCGTTGGGGCGGCATGGGACTCTTGGGGATCGCGCTTGGGAGCGTTGTCGCCTTGCTCCTGATTTCGGCGTATAGCGTCTTATACGCGCTGCGCCTGATGAAGCTATCCGTCGGGTCCTGGTTGAAGGTGGGCTGTTTGCGCCCGGCCTTGGCAGGCGTCCCGCTGGCATTGATGGCCGTTGTCTTGCAGCGGATGTGGGTGCCGCAGAATCTATTTGTCGTTTTCCTTCAGTTTGGCATGTGTGTGCTTGTGTATGCTGCGAGTGTGTGGCGGGTGGGGTTGACCCGCGATGATCGTGTGGAGGTGGGGCAGATGATTCGGCGAGCGGGACAGAAGTTGGGTTGGGTTCGAACTCATGGGTGAGCAGGCGCGAGAGCCGATTGCGGTGTCCGTTTGCATTTGCACGTTCAACGGGGCGGAGCGAATTCCGCTGGTGCTGGAGGCGTTGGGTCGGCAGACGGACGCGACTCCGCGATGGGATGTCCTTGTTGTGGACAATGCGAGCACCGACCAGACGCCCACTGTTGTTGCGGAATCGCTCGCTCGTAATCTGCCCAATCGCGGACGCTATATTCGCGAAGAACAACCCGGTTTGATGTATGCGCGGCGCACTGCATCGCGGCGTGCGCGCGGCGAATACATTGCCTTTCTGGACGATGACAACATACCCGCGCCAGACTACCTGGCACAGTTGTTGACGATCTTGCCGCTCCATCCGAATGCAGGTGTGATTGGAGGGCGCGTATGGGCGGACTGGGTTGGAGAACCGACGGCGCTCGGGAAAGCCGTCGCATCGTTTGCGCTCGCGATTTGTGATCGTGGCGATGTTCCGTTTGCCTACGGCGATGTGACGAGCGGTCCTGCTGGAGCGGGATTGACAGTGCGGCGATCCCTCTTGGAGGCAATTTTTGAGGACGCGCAAGTCGCCACTCAGATGGTGGGCCGAATTGGCTCCGCTCTTGGCGGCAGCGATGACACGGCAATTGTCGTCCGCGCACATCAGCGAGGTCTCGAAGTTCGCTATGAGCCCTCGCTCGTGTTGGCGCATCGCATTCCCACGGCGCGCACAACGCCCGAATATCTGCTGCGACTCTACGAAGGCATTGGTCGTGGGCAGGCAGATTTGCGTCTACTTTTTGACTGGAAGGCGAGAAATCCACTCTTCCGAAGGCTGATTGCGCTGAAGGATGGGCTGCGTTGGATTTGGCGCGGGTTGCGCGGTGCGCCACCAGAGCTGCGTCGCGAGTTCGGCGCGTTGGCCGACGACGTCCATGCACTGCATCAGCGACAAGTCTTCGGCCGTTTCACCGCCGGCTGGCGCGGACCTCACCGAGTGTGAACGCATCAGCGCTCGGCGCCATGTCGGGTGGCTATTGCGTGTGGCGGTGAAAGGATAGGCTGTTGCAGTGCGGCCCCACTTCGCGGCGGAGCGTGTCGAGAGAGGCGATATCCGGACCTTCCAGGTCGAGTCCATTCCAGTATTCGAGGACGAAGCGCTTTTTCCAGTCGGGCTGATCCGTGATGAAGTGGCCGTAAAGTTCGTACTCGGCGAAAGAGATCATGTGGGAGTGTCCGCGATCAATAACCTCGAGGATGGCTTTCCACCACGGCAACTGCAAGCGCTGCTCTAGGGCGGCGAGGAGCGATTGGATGGCGCTGCGCTCGAAAACGCTGTGATGTGTGACAAACGAAACGGGGAAGCGGCGGGTGTGGCCGAAAATCAGCGAGAGCGAGCGGTTGTAGAGCAATTCATACTGATCGGAATAGCGGAGAACGGTTCGGCCTCCGCGAAAGAAATATTGTGGGCGCAGAAACAGGGTATCCGAATCGAGCACCAAATAGTCGTTGGTTTCAACGAAGTTTGCCGCGTTCAGTTTGATGAACTGTTGAAGCAGCCATCCGCGCGTTTTCAGCTCGAATGCCGGGCGAGGCAATATCTTGTCTTCGTGAACAAATTGGGCCTGGTGCGCGGCGGCCAGCGCGCGGATGCGTTCCGATTCCGGCGCGACGACCCAAATCGCTGCGATGGGATTGGCCACGGTCTCGCGAACGCTCTGCAGGCAATGTTCCAGAATGGCAGCATCCTTTTCGGTCGAGGGGATGACGATGGTGAGAGGGCGGGCGAGATCGGCTGCTGTGGAGGCGGGAAGGCCGGGCCAGCGGCGGCGAATCATTCGCAGATAGAATCGTAGCCAGAACCAGCGCAAGGCGTACCCCATGCCATTGGCGCTCTCGCGGCGAACGGATTGCAGGGCGATGGCTATTCGATTCATGGGAGAACGGTAGGCAGGAAAGAGATTCCGTGCAAGCGCGCGCACGGTCCGAGCGCTCCTCAGCGCGATTTTCAGCTACCGAAATGTTCCTCATCCGCCTATGCTGGGTCTAGGGTGTGGATATTTCATGTATGCAGGTGGTAGTGGCACATAAAGGCGCGCGCGAGCATTTCCTGGCAGCGCGCGCGCTTCATCGCGGCGGGCAGCTTTGCCGACTGGTGACAGATTGGTATTCGCCGTGGCCCGCGCGTTGGAGTGGGGCGCTCGCTTCGCTCGCGCCGTGGGCCGCGCGGGCGGTTGGCGCATCCACGCCTGAGCTTCCGCGCTCGAAGATCATCGCGCTGAATGCATTTGGATTGCGCTCGCGAGTGCGCCTTCGCCGCGCTGAACGAAGGGGGCGGCTCCTATATGCGATGCGGGATGACGATGCGGCCTTTGCGCGCCGCGTTTCCGCATTGCGATTGCCGGCACACGATGTGTTTCTCGGATTTTCCTATGCGGCCCTCGAGGCGCTGCAAGCCGAGCGGGCGCGCGGAGTCCTGACGCTGGTGGATCAGATTGACCCCGGCCGCATGGAGTGGGATCTCATTCGCGAAGAAGCGGAGCGCTGGCCGAGCTACGCAGAGACGAGCGGAGATCCGCCCTCGGGCTATTACGAACGCGCTGAGGCCGAGTGGCGCGCAGCGGATGCCGTGCTTGTCAACTCCGCGTGGTCGCGCGATGCGATTATGAAACGCGGCGCGGATCCGGCGAAGATTGAAATCATTCCACTGGCATACGAAGCGAATGACTCGACTGAATCCATCTCGCGGCCCAACCGGCCGCTCACCGTTCTCTGGCTGGGGTCGGTGATCTTGCGGAAAGGCATCCCTTATCTCGTAGAGGCGGCGAAGCGGCTGACTCATGAGCCGATTCGATTTGTGATTGCCGGTCCTCTCGGCATTCGCGTGGAGGCATTGAAAGAGGCTCCGTCGAATATCAAGTGGCTCGGGCCGGTTCCGAGGAGCGAGACGGCGCGGGTCTATCGTGAGGCGGATGTGTTTGTCCTGCCGACGCTGTCGGACGGGTTTGCGATCACTCAGGTGGAAGCGATGGCGCACGGATTACCGGTCATTGCGACACCCAACTGCGGCGCCGTTGTGGACGACGGACGTACGGGTTTCCTCGTTCCACCGCGCGATGTGGTCGCGCTTGCCGCAGCATTGCGGAGGTTTGTCCGCGAGCCGGCACTGGCTTCTTCCATGCGCGAAGAGTGTCGCGCGACTGCGGCGCGGTTTAGCCTCGAGGCCTATCATCGGCGTCTGAATGAAATCATCGAAAAGAGGCAGAGGCTCCGCACGTCATGAGCAACGAACCTAAAACAGCCGTTCTTCATGTCGCGTGCCATCCCGTCACGGGGCCGTGGAGCGTCATGCGAGATTTGGCGCGTGCGCAGGCCGAGTCGGGTCGGTACTCCTCGGTTGGCATTGGGGTGATTGTGGATCCGTCATGGCCGGCGGATTATCGCGATGAAATTCGGAAGACCGGCATGCCGTTTTATGAGTCGTCCTGTCCGGCGCTCTTTGGAACGGCGGCGTTTCTCTATCAGCGCCTTCGCCCGCCGCCGTGGAAGGCATGGCTTTCTCACTTCGCCGAGCAGGCCGGAACCGCTCGTGTGGTCGTCCATCTACACAACGCGTGGCTGTCGGGCGTTTTCCTTCCGCTCCCGTCCATTGAGGGAATCCGTGTGGGCGTTGTCGCCACATTTCATGGGGTGAACGAACATTTTAAGGGGAAGCCAGTTCGCAAAGCGATCCATCGCTGGATGGCGGGGCGGCTTTTGAAATACGGCGCGAAGCTGACCTCGGTGGATGGGGCAAACACGGCATTGGCTGAGCGCATCTTGGGCATTCCGCGCAGCGCGTTTGCGGTGGTCCCCAACGGAGTGCATCCCGTTTCCATTGTTAAGTCCGAGCGGCCGCGATGCCCGCTCGTCATTGGACATGTGGGGAGCATGATCCCACAGAAGGGCTGGCAGCTTGTTGCGCAGGCGGCGGAATTGTTGAATCGCGATGCGATTCACGTTCGCGTGGTGCTGGCGGGGCGGGGGAGTGACGATGCCGAGGCTGGAAATTGGGCTGCGGCGCATTCCGGGTGGGCGGAATATCTCGGGTTTATGGAGAAACCGCGCGAACGTGTCATGCCGCAATTGGATGTGCTTTGTTTGATGTCTCAGTGGGAAGGATTTCCCATGGCGATCGTCGAAGCCATGTCGGTGGGGTTGCCGACTATTGCGACAGATGTGGGAGGCGTCTCGGAGGCGGTGCGAGACGGCGAAACGGGGCTGTTGATTCCGCGAACGGCCGAGGCGTTGGCTGAGGCCGTGTCCGCCCTGATTCACGATCGTGTGCGCCTGACTCAAATGGGCGAGCGGGCGCTTGCGAGGTTTGGGGAAAAGTTCACGATGAATCGAATCGTAGAGCGCTACGCAAAGGTTTATGATGGAGCCGTTTCATGAGTATACCGCTTTGCTCCATCCTAATTGCGACTCGAAACCGCCCTAACATTCTCGCGGAGACATTTGATCGCTTGCGCGAAAAGGGGTTTGGCGATTACCCGATGTGGATTTATGACGATGCGTCAGAAGATGCCGATGCCATCGCGCGTGTGGTGGCCACATGGCCGGGCGCACAACTGCGGCGTGGCGATACACAGCGCGGCCAGGCGCATGGGCGAAACGTCCTCTTTCACACATGTGGAACGCCGTATGCGATTTGTTTGGATGATGATCAGTACTTCATAGAAGAGGGAAACCTGAAGGAGTACTTGATGGCCGATCGCACGCCCGCTGCGTATGCGGCAGTTTCCTTTCAGTGCCGCGCAAAAAAGGATGGCCGCTTGGATCGCCCCGCCGATCAGCCATCCGGTCTGACCACGTGGTTCATGGGTGGCTGTGTGTTGTTTCATATCCCGACCATTCTGGCGATTGGCGGCTATCGCGACTGGTGGGTATATGGCTATGAAGAGCCAGAGTTGGCTGCGCGATTATTCAAGGCAGGACATCGAATTTGGTATGAATCCTCAATTCTGATTGAGCACAATCAGTGGTACAATCCCAGCGAGCGCCGAGACTATGGGGAATACGATTTTCTCTATGCGAGGAATGCAATTTTGCTGACATCCATGAACTATCCACTGCTGATGGGACTTCCGCTTGGAATGGCGCGTTCGATTCGGCGCGCATTGTACCTGCGTCGCAATTATGAGCGCAAACTCTGGGGCTTTTTCTGTGGGATCGCCATGACATTCACTCGCTGGACGGAACGCACGCCGATGAGCTGGGAGGCCGCGCGGGAGTGGATGCGCTTGAACAGGGCATGAGCGCCAATTCCTCCATCACAGCTCCGGCGACACTCGGTGACGTGGGTCCAAGTCGAGACGACTTGTTGGCCAGTCGCTACGGTTCGGTTTTCTGGAACTGCTCACTGACCCGTTTGGAGCGCTGGATATTTCCCGTTTGCGCCCTAGCCAGCATGCTGCTGCAGCTTAAGCCCATTCTCTATTCCTCGTTGGCGCTTCCGCTGATTGTTGTGATGTCGTCGCTGTGTTGGTTGACGCCAACGACCGGCTTCTTCTATATCGCGTGCGCGCAGTTCCTTCCCTTCCCCGAGGGCACGGCCTTCAATCCTGCTCAAATCGGTGTGGCAACGTGGATCGGGGTCACCTTCCTCCGCTATCGCCGGATTGATTTGACCGGTATATCGCTCCTATGGCCTGTCTTGCCGTGGCTGATTTGGCATTGGCTGGTGACGGGTGAACCCATTTATCACTTCAATAGCGAATACTCCAAGGCGCTGGCCTATTCCGTGATCGCGTGTCAGCAGGTCAACGTTTCGAAGGGGAGTTATCTCAAATGCCTGCTGGGAATGAGTCTGGGAACCCTCATGGCCGCTGCGGCGTTTTGGGCCTTTCAATTGGGGCTGCCTGTTGATCTCTCGACGTGGGGTGGTGAGCGCGAGGGATATGCCCGGCTCGGTGGCGTGCGCGCCGATGCGGTGATGATTTGGCCACCTCTCCTGATGGGGTGCTTCGGCATGTTGGGGATTGCGCTGTCCGCCATGGTTTCCGGCCGTTACGAGCGGCAAATCCATTGGCTCAAGATCGCCGCTGTCGCCGCATTCTTCATCGCCATCCCCCCCTTAGTTGCCACAATGACGCACGGTGCGTATGCGGGGTTTGCGCTCATGGCGATTTTTGTCGTGCTCGTCTATAACCGGATGAAACGGATGCGCCTGATACAGAAGCGCAAGAGCAGCCTGACGCCGATCGTTCTCTCGATGATTGCGATCTTGAGCGTGGTCTATTTGACAAACGCCTTCAAGACGCGCGATCGCGTTGACGCGCTCTATCACTACTTCCAGGAGAGCGTAGATGAATATGGAGCGGCCGCTTCGCGAACGGACGTGTGGGAATATTCGCTGAAAACGATAATGAAGCACCCGCTGCTGGGCGTGAAATTCAACGACGACGCGGAAGATATTCCCCCGGAGTATTTCGCCTACGGAGGATATCTCTCGCACAACGTCTTCCTGGACTACGGCCGATGGACAGGGATTCCAGGAATATCCGCGGTGATCTTTTTCTTCTTCTATCCGCTCCTGCGATTGTGGCGCCGAAGTGATAACTGGCGATTCATGGGATTCTTCCTCTTCCATTTCGCTCTATTGATCTTCTGGATGTCGCTCTCGTTTCAATTTTACAAGACATTCTGGGGCTACTGGATGCTGGCCGCGATGGTGGCAGCTCGCGAGCCTGTCGCTTTGCCTTACTCGAATCGCCATTCGGCTCGGTTGCAACTATGAATACGACGCCACATACAATCTCGTCCGGGACCCTAGCCGTTGTGTTTTCGCGTTTTGGACCCTATCACCTTGCGCGCTTGAAGGGGGCAAGGCGGGAGATCGAAAGTGCGGGTGGCTCGCTGGCCGCCATCGCGGTGGCTTCGTCAGATGGCGTGTATGCGTGGGATCGAGTGGAGGGAGAGGCGAATAACCCAGTGCATGTGATTTTCGGCGATCGCGCGTACGAGGAGATTCCTGCGGCGGATTTGGCGGATCGGTTGCGCGCGCTGTTGGATGAATTGGACCCGATAGCTGTCGCGCTCCCCGGGTGGGCATTTCTTGAGGCGCGGGTGGGATTGAGGTGGTGCCAGAAGAAGAAGCGCGCTGCCATTCTGATGAGCGAATCGGCAAAAGGAGATCACTTCCGACTTTGGCCGCGCGAGTTGGCGAAGCAATTTTTGGTGCGCCAATTTCACGCCGCTCTGGTCGGTGGCCGACGGCATGCGGAATATGCGCGGCTGCTGGGGATTCCGCGGGCCTGCATTTTCTGGGGCTATGATGCGGTGGACAATGACTACTTCATTCGCGAATCGGATCGCGTGCGCAGCTGCGCGGCGGCAGAACGCGCTGCGGGTGGACTTCCGAAGCGCTACTATTTGACGTCGAGCCGGTTCGTGCTCAAGAAGAACCTTGCCGGATTGTTGCGGGGCTATGCGCTCCACACGGCGCGCGTTCCGGATAGCCCCGATCTCGTGGTCTGCGGCGATGGCCCCCTGCGCAGCTCGCTCATTGAGCTTGCGCGCGAGCTCAAGCTGGAATCGCGCGTTCATTTTGTCGGTTTCATTCAATATGCCGATCTGCCCCGCTACTATGCGTTGGCGGAAGCCTTTATTCTGGCGAGTACGACGGAGCAATGGGGGCTGGTCGTGAACGAAGCCGCGGCTGCGGCGCTGCCGCTTCTCGTCTCCAACCGCTGTGGCAGTGCGCCGGAATTGGTGAATGAAGGAGAGAACGGCTTCACTTTCTGTCCAATGACGCCACAGGCGATTGCCGAAGCCTTTGAGAAATTGCCGGTGGACTCCGCTGTGCTGCAGAGGTATGGCCAGCGATCTCGCGAGTTGGTTGCCGAACATTCGCCGCGCATATTCGGCGAGAAGCTGCTGGAAGCGGCTCGGATGGGGTTGGCGCGGCTGGGGCGCGAAGACTTGGGCCCGCCGGGAGGCTTGATGTGAACGTCGCCTATGTCTTGTCTTCCCTTTCGCGATCCAATGGCGGGATTTCGAAGAGTGTGCGACGATTGGCGCAGAATGTTAGCCAGCTCGATGGCGTTCGAGCATCGGCCTTCGGCCTGGAGGACGAACACACGAGCGATGATGTGGCCTTGTGGGCGCCGGTGCCTACAAGAGCCTTTCCCATTCGCGGTCCGCGCGCTCTGGGCTTTGCGCCAGGGCTCGACCGCGCATTGGAAACAGCCGCTGCCGATGTATTGCACACGGCCGGTTTATGGATGTATCCCTCCATCGCGGCGAGGAAGTGGAAACGAAAGACGTCGCGCCCGTATATCGTATCGCCGCACGGCATGCTGGATCCGTGGGCGCTGCGGAACTCGGGTTGGAAAAAGAAGATCGCAGAGCGCGCTTACGAACGCGCACATTTGGAGGGTGCCGCGTGCCTTCACGCGCTCTGTGAATCGGAAGCAAGTTCCCTCCGCGCGTTTGGCCTGCGCAATCCCATTTGCGTGCTGCCCAATGGGGTTGATCTCCCGGACTTATCGCGAGCTCCCGAGCCCGCGCCGTGGTCGGCTCGGTTTTCAACCGATCTCCCTGTGATGTTGTTTCTTGGTCGGCTGCACCCCAAGAAGGGGTTGACGCCGCTTCTTCGGGCCTGGGCCACGATTCGGGACTCCGGGTGGCGCCTTGCCATTGCGGGGTGGGACCAGGGTGGGCATCGTGCGGAATTGGAAAAACTCGCGCGCGAATTGCGCGTGGATGAGCAGATTCTCTTTCTTGGCCCACTACACGGTGCGCAGAAGGAGGCGGCCTATCGCTCCGCCTCGGCCTTTATTCTTTCTTCCTTCAGCGAAGGGTTGCCGATGGCGATCCTCGAAGCGTGGGCCTACGGAGTGCCTGTCCTCATGACGGAGGCCTGCAATTTGCCGGAAGGTTTTGCGGCTGACGCCGCATGGCTGGTCCACACGGAAGAACGCGAGTTGACGCGAGAGCTGCAATCGTTTTTCTCGATGTCGGTCGAGGATAGACGCGCGATGGGGCAGCGCGGGTGCGATCTGGCCGCGAGAACGTTTGAATGGCCCCGGATCGCAACGGAGATGGCCGCTGTCTACCGCTGGGCGATCGGCACTGGAGAGAAACCCGCCTGTATCCGTGAGGGGGCTTAATGGACAACGCTTTCATCGCAAAATGGTTTTCGTGGGATCATCGCATGCCCCTGAAATGGCATCGCGCGATTAATCGCTTCCTCCGCTATTCGCGCGTGGGTGCGCAGTTGAATCCAGCCTCCTTTCGCTGGGGCGGGATGGCGAATATTGAGGCGCGAATGAATCTATTCCATCTCGCGAGTCAGTGTGCTGAATTCAAGGTGCCCGGTGATTTCGTCGAGATCGGCTGCAATGTAGGGGAGAGTTCCGTCTGCCTTCAGCACATTGTGAATACCCTCGCGCCGGAGAAGAATATCCATTTCTTCGACAGCTTCGAAGGCGTACCCGAAACGACGGGCAAGGATGCGGAACTGCACGTGTATGGCAAGGGCGATATGAGCACATCGCTCTTTGCGTTCTATGACACGTTTCGCCGAGCCGGATTGGCACAGCCGGAGCACGTTCACCAAGGTTGGTTCGAAGAGACGATTCCTCAATATCTTCCCGAGAAGATTTCGTTCGCATTGCTCGATGGGGATTTGTATTCGAGCACGAATCACGTGTTGCCGCACCTCTATGACCGGATGTCGCCGGGAGCGGTTTGCATGTTGGGTGTCTATTACGACGACACCGTGCTGAGTCGCCCGCACACAATTCCGCAATACAAATCGCCCGGCGTCAAAATGGCGACCGACGAGTTTTTCGCCGGTAAAGCCGAAAAAGTTTCGGTACTATACGCAGGGGAGTATTCGAATGGATATTTTCGCAAACGCTAGAAGGAGTTGTTCGAGATGCTGAAGCGCGCGGAGGCTTGTTTCGTCGGGCGCGGCACGCTGTTGATCCGCTGCGCAGAAGAATGGCGTGCGGCGGGCCACGAGCTTGCAGCTATTTTCTCCAGCGACATAGCTGTTCTCGCCTGGGCCGCCCAAATGGGCGTTGTGACGAATCCTACCCATGTAGGAGCGACCGACTATCTATTCGCTGTAGGCCTGTCGCTCGAAACTACCGGTTCGTATCCGGTGAAGGTGAAGAAGTTGGCAGTTGCGTTTCAGGATTCGCTGTTGCCCACCTACTCGGGCTGGCACGCCACGACGTGGGCGCTGTTGAATCGGGAAACAACGCACGGGGTCACATGGTACGCGCTTTCGGCTGGCGTTGTTCAGGTCTTGCAGCGAGTCGAGTTTTCTGTCGCACCAGACGAAAGGGCACATTCTTTGGACGCCAAGTGTTTCGATGCAGGGTTGAGCTCGTTCCGCAACCTCGTGCCGCTTCTGCATCAGGAGCCACTCCCCGTGTTGCCGGCCCTTGCACTGAAGCCCTCCTTCTTTCCCGAAACGCGACGCCCAGAAGGAGGGGGCATCCTCGACTTTTCACGCTCAACGGACGAGGTCCTCGCGACCGTTCACGCGCTCGATTATGGCGATCGCCTGAACCCCGTTGCGCGCGCCAAGGTGTGGATTGGCGACACGGTTCTTGCCATTGGCACTGCCGCTTCTGCCGACAATCCGATGCGCGCCGCAGCCGGTTCGATCCTTCGCGCCGATCCGAGCGCATTGGTCATTGCAACGGCTGATGGCGCGGTTTCGTTGGGAGGGATCACTTCGCTCGACGGTGTGCCATTGGACAAGGATGCGCAGCTCTTCTCCGACGTTGTGGCGGGGGCGCATCGCGTATCGCAACTCAGTGCCGAGTTGGCGCGCGCGGTGGCGGTGGCGCATGAGGAGTTGGTAACTGCGGAGGACGAGTGGGCGCGACGGCTGGAGGTGTTGGAGCCGTTCAATTGGCCCTTTGCGACAACGGCGGGAGTCGGGCCGCGGGCGTTTGTTTCCGAGGAAATCGCCGCGCGCGGTCTGCCTGATTCACCCGATGAGCGCGCTGCCGGCATCGCATCCTTCTTTGCGCGTATCAGTGGCGCGGACGCAATAGATATCGGCTGGAGCTGCGAAGGATCAAACGCTTCCGCGCCGTTGACGCTGCTGTTGGCGCCGGTGGTGCCGCTGAATGTGCGACTGTCCGCGACCGAGAAATGGCCTGCGTTTGCCGAGTCGTTCACCCGCGAATTGTCCGAGGTGTGGAAGCGCAAGACCTATCCGCGCGACTTGCTTTTGCGCGATCCGAGGCTGCAGGGTGTCGGCGTCGTTCGCTATCCGGTGTGTCTGGTGCCAGAGGGCGCTGCGTCCGATGATGTGGATGCCGACCTCGTGGTGTCGTTGGGAGATGGCGCGCGCGCGATGGTCTGGCGCTACGACGCGAATCGAGTGAGCGCGGAACGAATCGCGCAACTAAAAACGCTGTTTGTGGGATGGCTCGAAGTGATTTCGCGCGATGCGAGTACTCCGTTGCGGCACTGCGCCTTGAAGGGTGCGGAGAGCGCAATCGAGGGACCCGTGCTCGAATATCCGCACGAGCGCGATCTAACTGCCTGGGTGGATGCGGCGGCGGAGAAGTCGCCCGATGCGCCTGCAATCATCTTTGAATCGCGCGTCATTTCCTATCGCGAATTGGTGACACAGTCGAACCGGATGGCGGCCTATCTCCGCGCGCGCGGGGTGGGGGCGGATGTGCGGGTGGGGTTGCTTCTGGAGCGCACGCCCGAATCGCTCATCGCGCTGCTCGGCATTCTGAAGGCGGGCGGCTGCTACGTGCCGATTGATCCCCATTTCCCGTCTGATCGCATCGCCTACATGATGGAGCAGGCGTCGCTGGCGCTCGTGCTGACGCAAGCCGAGTTTCGGCCGCGGATCCCAGCCGGGCGCGAGGCGCTGTTGCTCGATCGCGAATGGACTGCGTTGCGCGATCAGCCGGCCGAATCGCTCGCATGCGGCGCGACTGCGGATCATCTGCTGTACGTGATATACACATCCGGTTCGACGGGACGTCCGAAAGGCGTCGCGATGACGCGCCGCGCGGGAATGAATCTCGTCGCCTGGCAGAATACGCAATCCACCCCGAATCCGAGCGGGCGCACGTTCCAGTATGCGTCGTTCGGGTTTGATGTGTCGTTCCAGGAAATCTTTTCGACGTGGAGCGCCGGAGGCGCGTTGGTTGTGGTTCCCGAGGCGATGCGGCGCGATCCGATGCACCTGCTTCGCCTCGCCCGTGAGCAGGAAGTTGACCGCTGGTTTATGCCGTATGCCGCTCTCCAGCAAGTGGCGCTTTCTGCCGCAGCGGCGGAGGTGTATCCCGAGGCGCTGCGGAATGTAATCACGGCGGGCGAGACGCTGCGGGTGACGCCGGAGATTGGCCGGTTCTTTGAGCGGCTCTCCACATGTCGCTTGCACAATCAATACGGCCCGTCGGAAACACACGTTGCAACCGCATGCGAGTTGCCGCGCGATCCCCGCACATGGCCTGCGTTGCCCGCCATCGGAACGCCCATTGCCAATACGAATATTCTGCTCCTCGATCCTGCGGGATTGCCTGTGCCGACAGGATTTTCAGGCGAGCTATTCATCGGAGGCGATTGTCTGGCGCGCGGGTATTGGGATCAGCCGGAGCTGACGAGCGAGCGATTCATCGAGTCTGAATGGAAGGGGAAACGGGAGCGGTTTTATCGGACAGGCGACCTCGCGCGGCTGGACGCTGAGGGAGCGCTGGAGTTCCTGGGTCGCGGCGACGACCAGGTGAAGATTCGCGGTTATCGCGTTGAGTTGGGTGAAGTCGAGGCGGCGTTGAGCAAACATCCGTCCGTGCGCGAATGTGCCGTTGTCGCTCGCGAGCAAGGCGCGTTGCGGCAGCTCGTGGCGTATGTGGTCACAACCGGTTCGCCGATTGAAGGGACTGCGTTGCGTGGCTATTTGCAGGCATCGCTCCCGGAATACATGGTGCCGGGTGTGTACCTTTTTCTCGATCGGATTCCGCTGACCCCCAGTGGGAAGATTCACCGCCGCGCATTGCCGGCGCCTCCGACGACGCGCGGGGAGGGGAGCGATCTGCCGCCACGCACCGAGATCGAGCGCGTTCTGGCTCAACTCTGGCAGCAGGCACTCGGCATCGAGCGCGTGAGTGTGGGCGCAAACTTTTTCGATCTCGGTGGAGACTCGCTGAAACTCGCGCGCGTTCAGGCAGGATTGCGCACGGCGTTGGGACGCGAAGTCTCGATTCTCGACTTGTTCCGTTTCCCAACGATTTCGAGCGTGGCCTCCTACTTGACGCAAGGCGAGGAGGCCGCGGCGATGGTTTCACGCGCGCGCCGGGTGGATTCCTCGGAACCCATTGCCGTTGTCGGGATGGCCGGGCGCTTCCCGGGCGCTGCGAGCGTGGAAGAGCTGTGGAAGAACCTTTGTGAGAATCGCGAAAGCATTACGTTCTTTTCTGATGGCGATGTGCAAGGTGGGCCGCCGCCGGGTTCCGAATTGAAGTTTATCAAGGCGCGCGGTGTTCTGGAGGAGTGCGAGTGGTTTGACGCGGCGCTGTTCGGTTATGGCCCGCGCGAATCGGAGTTGATGGACCCGCAGCATCGGGTGTTTCTCGAGAGTGCGGTTGAAGCCTTGGAAAATGCGGGGTGCGATCCGGAGCGCACCTCGGCTACCATCGGCGTATTTGCGGCCTGCAGTCTCAACACCTATTTGATTTTCAATGCGCTGAAAGATCGCGCGGCAGTGGAAGACTTTGCGCGCGCGTTTCAAGTCGCTGGCTATCAGACGCTGATGGGGAACGACAAGGACTACATCGCGACGCGGGTGGCCTATAAACTGAATCTACACGGGCCGAGTCTGACCATCCAATCGGCGTGCTCCAGCTCGCTCGTTGCGCTGTGCCAGGCGTGCGAAAGCTTGCAGTCGGGCACATGCGACATTGCCCTGGCGGGCGGCGCATCCATTTCGTTTCCGCAGAAGCGCGGCTACTTTTTCGTCGAAGGGAGCATCGCTTCCTCCGATGGCCACTGCCGCCCCTTTGATGCATCGGCGACAGGCACCGTATTTGGGGCCGGAGCGGCCGTGGTTGTCCTCAAGCGACTTTCGGATGCGCAAGCGAATGGCGACACGATCTATGGCGTGGTCAAAGGCTGGGGATTGAACAATGACGGCGCGCGAAAGGCCGGGTATATGGCGCCGAGCGCCGAGGGACAGGCCGACGCCATTCGGATGGCGCTGGATCGCGCCGACATTGATCCGCGCACGGTTGGTTTTGTGGAGACACACGGCACTGGCACGCCGCTGGGCGATCCGATCGAGGTGACCGGACTCACGCGCGCCTTCCGGCAGAATACCGCAGACTCCGGATTTTGTGCGTTGGGCTCGGTGAAGGCCAATATCGGCCACCTGGAGGCGGCCGCAGGGGTCACGGGCTTCATAAAGGCGGTGCTGTCTCTGCATCATCGGCAGATTCCGCCGCTCCTCCACTTTGAACAGCCTAATCCGCTTCTCAATTTGGCAAACACGCCCTTCTATTGCCCCCGCGAATTGAGCGCTTGGCCCGAATCGGATTCACCGCGCCGCGCGGGCGTCAGCTCCTTTGGCGTGGGGGGCACGAATGCACACGTCGTTCTGGAAGAGGCCCCGCAGTCGCCTCGGCAGCGAGCAGAGCGCTCCTGCTATTTGCTGCCGCTTTCGGCCCGCACGGACACGGCCTTGAGCGCGGCGGCGACGAAGCTGGCGAACTTCCTCGAAAAGCAGGAGGAGATTTCGCTGGCCGACGTGGCCTACACCTTGGACACGGGTCGTCGCCGAATGGCGAAGCGCGGATTCGTCGTCGCGCGCGATTCATCGGACGCCATCTCGGCGTTGCGTTCCGGCGCGTCCTTCCGTCGCGGCGAGCCCATGGCGGGGGAGCCGTCGGTGGTGTTTCTTTTTCCGGGACAAGGCTCACAGCACGTGGGCATGGGGCGCGAGCTGTATGCGAATGAGCCGGTGTTTCGCGAGCATTTCGATGCCTGTGCCGATGTGCTTCGCCCGCTGCTGAACATTGAACTGCGCGAGTTCCTGTTCGCCACGGAGAGTCAACAGGCGGAGCGCGAGAAGGAGCTGACGCAAACGCAGTTCGCGCAGCCGTGCATTTTTGCGATCGAATACGCGCTCGCGCGCTGGTGGATGTCGCTCGGTGTGAGGCCCGCCGCGTTTATCGGCCACAGCTCTGGCGAATTTGTCGCGGCCTGTTTGGAAGGTGTATTTTCGCTCGAAGAAGCGCTGAAGTTGGTGGTGCAGCGGGGCGCGTTGATGCAAGAGCAGAAGCCGGGGCGGATGTTGGCCGTGCGGTTGCCAGAGGCAGACGTACAACTGCTGCTGCCCGAGGCGCTCTCCATCGCCGGGTGCAACGCGCCGGCGCTCACCGTTGTTTCGGGCCCGACGGAGGCGATTGAGCTCTTCGCCGGAGAACTCGAAGAGAAGAAGATCGGCTCGAAAGTCTTGCAGACATCGCACGCATTTCACTCTGCGATGATGGAGCCTGCGCTCGACCGATTCCGCCAAGCGGTCGCCGCGACGCCCCGGAAACCTGCGAGCGGGAAGTTTCTTTCCACGCTGACAGGGGGGTGGATTTCCGCCGAGGCGATCGCGGAGCCGGAGTATTGGGCGCAGCAGATGCGCCACGCCGTGCGCTTCAGCGCAGCGTTGCGCGAGGCCATGAAGCTGCCGAACGCGCTCTTTCTCGAAGTGGGCCCCAGCCAGGCGCTCACGACACTGGTTCTTCAGCATGACGATCCCGCCGCACCTCTGCTCGCTGTGCCCTCCATGCGGCATGCGAAGGAAAATGTGGTGGATGATGTGGTTCTCATGCGCGCGGCGGGGCGATTGTGGGCGAGCGGCGTTGAATGGGACAGTGCTTCACTGTTTGGATCACCCTTGCCGCAGCGAATTGCGTTGCCGACCTATCCGTTTGAACGCAAGCGATTCTGGATCGAGCCGCCCGCGTCGGACGGGTCTGTTCCGCGCAGCGCGTCGTCGGACCTCGCAAGCGAGAGTGTGTCAGACACGAGCGAGCCCTCCGATTCCATTGAGGCCGCCGCGGCGTCCCGGGATGTGCACGGCGAGGTCCTGGAAATCCTTCAGGAGCTTTCCGGCATTGAGAAGGCCGACATTGACCCTGCGCGGCCCTTTCTCGAAATGGGCTTTGATTCGCTTTTCCTCACGCAAGTGAGTCTGGCATTCCAGCGACGGTTTCTGGTGAAGCTGACACTGCGGCAAATGCTCGATGATCTTTCGTCGCCCGCCGCAATTGCCGCCTATTTGGCAGAGCACATGCCCGCCAAGCCGACGACTCCCGCGGCGCGCGCAACCACTCCCTCTGCGCCGAGTATCGCCACGCGCGAAAGCGAGGTATCGAACGCCAACACCTTGTCGGTCACGCAGTCGGGACCTTTCGCACCGGAAGAGGAGGCGGAGACGAAGCCCGCGCCACCGGTATTGACGCGGCACGGTCCCTACGCGCCGATCAATACATCCGCTGGCGATGCGCTGACGCCGAAGCAGCAGGAACACCTCCAGGCATTGATCGCTCGCTACACGCGGAAGACACAGCGGTCGAAGGAATATACGCGCCAGCACCGCAGTCACTTTGCCGACCCGCGCGCGGTCGCTGGCTTCCGTATCACATGGAAAGAGCTGACCTATCCGATTGTCGCGTCGCGTTCGGCGGGTTCGAAAATCTGGGATTTGGATGGAAACGAGTTTCTCGATGTGACGATGGGATTTGGAACGAACCTGTTTGGACACAATCCGGACTTCATTCGCGTCGAGTTGGAAAAGCAGTTGGCGACCGGAATCGAGATCGGCCCCCAATCCGCGCTTGCGGGCGAAATCGCGCAAGCCGTCGTTTCGCTCACCGGGATGGAGCGCGCGACGTTCTGCAACACGGGCTCCGAGGCCGTGATGGGTGCGGTGCGCGCGGCGCGAACTGTGACGGGGAAACAGCGAATCGTCTATTTTTCCGGCGACTATCACGGCGTGAACGACGAAGCGCTCGCCAAGGGGCAGTTGTTCCGGGGGAAACAGCGGACCGTGCCGATTGCGCCGGGCATTCCGCAAGACATGGTGAATCATGTCACCGTGCTCACGTATGGCGATCCCGCGTCGCTCGATGCCATTCGCGCGGAAGCGCATGATTTGGCCGCTGTGCTCGTGGAGCCCGTGCAAAGCCGGAAGCCCCAGTTGCAGCCGCGCGAGTTTCTGCATGCGCTGCGCACGTTGACGCGCGAATTGGGGATTGCCCTGATTTTCGACGAAGTCATCACGGGATTCCGCGTGCATCCGGGCGGGGCGCAGGCGTGGTTTGGCGTTCATGCGGACTTGGCGACCTATGGCAAGGTGATCGGCGGAGGAATGCCCATTGGCGTGGTCGCCGGTCGTCGCGAATATATGGATGCGTTTGACGGTGGCGCTTGGAATTACGGAGACGATTCGGTGCCGGAAGCGGGCGTGACCTTCTTCGCAGGCACATTTGTGCGCCATCCACTCGCGATGGCGGCGGCGCGCGCGGTAGTCAACCATTTGCAGGACGCCGGGCCAGCGCTTCAGTCTGAACTCAATGAACGCACGGCGCGATTCGTTAAGACCGTCAATGAGTTCATGGCGGCCGAAGGTGTTGACCTGATGATCAACAACTTCGGGTCGCTGTGGTATTTCAGCCACGGCGATTCATTCAAACACTTCAGCTTGCTCTTCCATTTCCTGCGCGATCAAGGGATTCATATTTGGGAAGGCCGTCCCTGTTTTCTCTCCACCGCTCACACCGAGGCGGATGTCGCGCGCTTGATTGAGGCGTTCCGGCAGGCCATTGCCGAAATGCGCGCGGGAGACTTTCTGCCTGAACGAACCCACGAGATTCCCGAAGTGGGGCCGTTTGCTCTCACGCCCGGACAGCAGGAAATCTGGCTCGCCTCACGGTTGGATGCCACCGCTTCCCCTGCGTTCAACGAGTCGTGTTCGTTCACCTTCCGGGGGCCGTTCAATCGCGCGGCAATGGAGTTGTCGCTGCAAGAACTCGTCGCGCGACACGAATCCTTGCGCACGGTGTTCGACGAATCGGGTGAACTGCAGCGCGTCCATGAGTCAGCCGCGATGGATGTACAGTTCCTCGACCTAGCGCCTCTGGAGGCGACGGAGCGCGAGCGGCAATTGGAGGGGCTGATTCGCGCGGAAGTGAGCCACGCCTTTGACTTGGCACACCTGCCGCTCGCCCGCGCGCGATTGATTCGGATGGCGTCCGATCTCCACGTCATGGTGCTGACGGTGCACCACATTGTCTGCGACGGCTGGTCCTACGACGTGATGGCGCGCGACTTGAGCGAATTGTATTCGGCGGCATGCCGCCATACGCCCGATGCGCGTCCGCTGCCCAATCAATTCCGCGCCTATGCTCGCTATATGGATGGCTATCGCCGCGATGCGCGCATGGAGGCGGATCGCCGCTACTGGCTGGAAACGCTGGCTGCACCGCCCTCGGCGCTGGAGTGGCCGCTGGAACGCGCGCGTCCAGCCCAGCGCACCTTTAACGGAACGATGGATGTGTTCACGATTGAAGAGCCGATGGTTTCGGCAATCAAGGAGCTGGGGTCGAAACAGCGCGCGACGCTGTTTGCCAACCTGCTCGCGCACCACGCCGCGCTCTTGTATCGGCTCACCGGACAGACCGATCTGATCGTTGGAGTGCCCGCCGCGGGACAGCAATTGATGGAAGATGGCGCGCTGGTGGGGCACTGCGCGAATTTGCTGCCTGTGCGCCTGAAGGTGGATCCCGATATGCCCTTCAGCGAGCTGATGGCCGCCGCCCAACGCGCACTGTTGAACGCATACGAGCATCAGGGACTGACCTTTGGCGAGTTGGTGAAGATGCTGCAATTGCCGCGCGATCCGACACGGCCGCCGTTGATCCAGTCCACCTTCAATGTGGACCCGGCGATTCACGGGATGACATTTGGCGACCTCGAGACGGAGGTGGTGATCAATCCGCGCGCGGCCTATCAGTTCGAGTTTTCCTTGAACGTGGTTGCGCACCCCGATCGCCTGCGGATCGAGTGCAACTACAACACCGATTTGTTCGACTCCGCCACCATCGCTCGCTGGATGGGCCACTTCCGGCAAATCGTGCGCACTGCGACGGATGAGCCGCACACGCCGCTTGGCGCCATTCCACTGCTGACCGACGACGAACGACGCACCGTGTTGTTCGATTGGAATAACACGCGGACTTCGTATCCCTCAACGTGCATTCACGAGTTGTTTGAGGAGCAGGTTGAAGTCGCGCCCGACCGCATCGCGCTTTCCTTTGCTGGCGAAACGTTGACGTATGGCGAGTTGAACGCGAGAGCGAACCGCCTTGCGCGAGCGCTCTTGCGGCATGGCGTGGGTCCGAATCAGGCGGTTGGACTGTGCGCCGACCGATCCATCGAGATGGTGGTGGCGCTGCTAGCCATTCTGAAGGCGGGCGGCGCCTATATGCCGCTCGACCCGACGCACCCGACGGAGCGGTTGATGCTGCAAATAGGCGATGCCGAGACCCGTGTTGTCGTGGTCGCGCAACCGCACGCCCACCTTTTCGCGGGCGCGGGCGTGCAGGTCGTTGTGTTGGATGATCCTGCGGCGAGTTGGCAAGCGCTGCCGGACAGTGCGTTGACCGCTGCCGAAATCAGCGTTGCTCATTCGCCCAATCAACTTGCCTATATTTTGTTCACCTCCGGGTCCACGGGTCGTCCGAAGGGTGTGTTGATTGAGCACAAGAGCGTTGTTCGATTGGTGCGAGGTGTGACGTATGCCTCGCTGGGAGCGGAGGAGCGATTCCTGCATCTTTCGCCCCTCGCGTTTGACGCTTCGACGTTCGAATTATGGGCGCCGTTGCTCAATGGAGCGCGACTCGCCATTTTGGCGCCGGGCCCGTTTTCCATTGAGCTGTTGGCTCGCACGCTTGCCAGCGAGAATATTTCTGTGTTGTGGCTCACCGCTGGACTTTTCCATGTGGTGGTGGACGAGAACCCAATGTGCCTCGCGCCCGTGAAGCAGTTGCTGACCGGTGGTGAGGCGCCGTCCGGCCGCCGGATCGCGCGGCTGCTGGCGCAGCGGCCGGATCTGACGGTGATCAATGGATATGGGCCGACGGAGAGCACGACTTTTGCGACGACGGAAGCAATGACGAGCGCTTCGACGATTTCGGATCCGCCGCCGCTCGGCCATCCGATTGCAAACACGCAGGTGTACGTCCTCGATACACGATTGCAACCGCAGCCCATCGGTGTAGCCGGAGAGCTGTTCATCGGAGGCGATGGCTTGGCGCGCGGATATTTGAATCGCCCCGAGTTGACCCAAGAGGCGTTTATTCCGAATCCCTTGAGTGGAACGCCCGGCGATCGGCTATATCGAACGGGAGACCTCGCCCGATGGCGTGCCGATGGCCGCTTGGAGTTTCTGGGACGCCGCGACGACCAGGTCAAGATTCGCGGATTTCGGATTGAGCCGGGCGAGATCGAAGCCGTTCTCGCTGGATATCCGGGTTTGCAAAACAGCGCCGTCATAGTGCGGACAGCGCCCAATGAAGAGAAGCAACTTGTTGCCTATCTTGCGCCCGCGGCGCAAGGGCAGCGTCCCGATAGTGAAGCGGTGCGCGCCCATTTGCGCCTGCACATGCCCGAGTTCATGATTCCGTCGCAATTCGTGGTGCAGCAGAATCTCCCGCTCAACGCGAGCGGCAAGGTGGATCGGCGCGCTCTGGCCGCATTGCCGCTGGAGCAGCCTGAGACGCCGAGGGTTTCACCCGCGTTGTCGGGAAACTCGACGTCCGCTCGCGAGGCGCTGATCGCGGATATCTGGAAGCAGATTCTCGGTGTATCCCGTGTGGGACGAACGGATGATTTCTTTGCGCTCGGTGGCCATTCGCTCGCCGCGCTGAAGCTGATCAACCGGTTGAGCGATGCGGGCTTTGACCTCGAGGTGGCTGAATTGTTCCGCAACTCTACAGTGGAGCGCTTGGCGGCTGCGCTGAAACCGCGCAACGTCGAGGTGGCTGCGCCGGTAATCGCGAGCCAGGGAGATGCGTTGGTTCGGCTGCGCGACGGGCAGGCGGGCCATCCGCTGTTGTGTCTGTTGCCATCCGATTTTGGCGATTTACTGATCTACGCGAATCTGCTGACGCACCTCGATGACAGGATTCCCGTCGTGGGTCTGCAGTGCCTGACGATGTATGAGAATGATCGCGGATTGCGTTCGATGGAGGACCTGGCCGCTTGGTTTGTTCGCGATTTGCGCGCGGTGCAGCCGCACGGGCCGTACTATCTCGCCGGATATTGTTTCGGCGGATTGCTGGCGATGGAGATGGCGCGTCAGCTTACCGCTGCAGGGGAATCCATCGGGCTGTTGGGCCTGATTGACGCTCGCCCGTTTAGCCCGAAAACAGAATCCTCGGAATACTTGCGGATGCGACTGCACGGCGCGCTGCGAGCGAAGCCGCGCGATTGGAAGCGGCACATCGCCGCGAAGTTGGCGATGAGGAATGAGGCTCGTTTGATTGACGCCTTGGCGCGCAAGAGTCCCGACAAATTGGAGAAACGAGACCTGAATCGCTGGGTGTTGGAGACGCGCGTGCTGCAGTCCTATCACAGCTCGGATTACGCAGGTCCGATTGTCTTCTTCTATCCGGAGGAGAGCCGTTTCGAGTTGTATGGCGATCCGTCGTGCGGGTGGTTGAATCTTGCCGATCGGGTCTTCTTGCATAAGGTGCCCGGTTCGCATTTGAATATGATGCAAGACCCACACGTGCTTGTGTTGGCGGAGCGATTGAATGCGCTTGTTCGCAGGGCGGTGGGGAGGGGAGTGTCGTGAGTTCGCAAGGCGTTGATTTGTCCACTTTCAAGAGCGAGTTGAGTATCGCCAATCGCGCCGCTCGCGCGCTGTGGGGCATCGTCTGGGTTCTTCTCTTTCGACCGACCCCGCGCCCTTTCCACGCCTGGCGCGGTCTCTGGCTGCGGCTTTTCGGTGCCCGGCTGGGGCGCGGGGTGCGCGTCTATGCCTCCGCGAAAATATGGGCGCCTTGGAATCTGACGATGGGCGACTACAGTGTGATTGGCGACGGCGTGGATTGTTACGACGTTGCGCCAATCGAGATCGGCGCGCATGCGATTGTCAGTCAGTATTCGTTTTTGTGCGCCGCGACGCACGATCCCGATCAGAAGACCTTTCCCCTGATTGCCAAGCCCATTCGTATCGGCGCGCGCGCGTGGATTGCGGCTGATGTATTTGTCGGGCCCGGTGTGACGGTCGGCGAGGGCGCGGTGGTCGGCGCGCGATCAAGCGTTTTTCGGGACGTCGCGCCTTGGACGGTGGTTGGTGGAACGCCTGCGCGCGTTCTCCGTACTCGCGCGAAGAGCGAGTGAACCGCTACTGCACCGAGATCTGGTAGAATGCGGATGCCCCCGCTGAGGCGAGGTCGGTATAGCTGTTCACCGGTGGCGTCGCCGAAAGATTGGCGGCGATTAGCGAGAAGTTTTCTTTCAGCGAATGGGTCCGATAGAGCGAGTAGCGGCGGCCTTCGACGCTCGACCAGAGAATCTGCGGGCCTGCGGGTGTGGGTCGAATCTGATGGGCGATGAAGAGGGAATCCGGATCGAATTCATCCGTTCCCGCAATGCTCTCCACGAGGTCCGACATGCCGTCCCAATCGCTATCCACGGCGAAGCCCTGCGAAGCGAAGTCAAAGAGGCGAATGTCCCCGCTGGTTCGCGATGCGATTTGTGGCCCCGGTGTGTCGGGTGCAATCGCGATGGAGCTGACCTTGAACGGCCCCCGGTTGTAGAGGTCTTCCACGGCGATCTCGGTTATGCCGGAGGGGATTTCGACAAGAAGCGTGTAGCTATCCATGCTTTCGTGATCAATCTCGAAGGGGCCGTATTGAATCCCTCCGATATGAACCAACATTTGTCGGTAGCCGGGTTCGGCGTCTGGATAGCCGATGCCCGCGCGAATGGTGACGCGATAGCGACCTGGCTGCTCGACGAAGACATAATCTCCGACCTGGGCCCAACTGAAAAGAAGCCATGCGTCGCCGACATCCTGCCCCGCGGTCTGGATTGCCGCGAAGCGCGGATCAATCGCGGCGCTTTGATCGGGGCCCGCGCGCATGAAGGCGGCGGGCTGGTTCAGGTCGGCATAGGTCAAGCCGCGTTGGAACAGGATCCAATCCAGTCCTTCTCGGATGTGCTGCAGTCGTTCGCGCGTGACCCAATACTGCGCATGGCGCTCCGCATCGGAAAGCAGTGTGTGCAGGCGTTTGAGCAAGCCGAGCGGATAGGCGCCCACTCGCATGCCATAGTCGTAGCCGCGCGCCTGCAGTGAGACGTCGTTGGCGATGAGGTAGCGCTCAAGTGTGTCGTAGTAGTTTCTCATTTGCGATGCGGCTTCGCGGAAGTAGCCGGGAAAGAAATCGGCGAGCACCTGCGCTTCTGTGATCTCGATGTTCCAGCGAAAGCGCGGATAGGCGTAATAGTTCCACGGGTTGTAGGGGAGCGTGTCGAGGTCGGCCTGCGTGCCGCCGCGCAGCATGTCGAGCTCGTGATAGAAGCGCGCGCGGCTCTCCATGGCGCCGACGAGTGGGACGGGCATGCGGAGCGGTCCGTATTCGCTATGGATCAAGTCGTAATCATAGTTCCGCCGCTCGGTGGCGAGGGTTTGCCAGGTGCGCATGCGGCGCTCCATTTCGGCATTCTTGGGCGAGCTGATGGGAAGGTTTCGCGCGCCATACATGCAGATATCGAGGAGCACATTCTGCGGGAGCGGGGTGGCATGGGTCGGCGGGCGATGCGTGTTGGAATAGGCCATCGCTCCGACCTTCGCCTCCGGCAGCGCAGTTTCAATGCCATTCGCGATAGCGCGGATGAAGTCGAAGTAGTCGCCCGATACATTGTAAAGGTACGGCATCGCGTACGGCTCCAGATCTTCCGCGAGCGGCTGGCGGAGGGCGACGGACGCTTCGTCTTCACTGAAGAGGGTCGAATCCTCGGGGAGCATCCAAAGAATGTTGCCTTGGTATTTTGCGTGTTCGTTCCAATAGCCGATCGCCTTGTTGATGATGAATTGACGCGCATCGGAGTTGGAGAGATCGAACGTGGATTGATTCTGGCTCGGCAGTGCGCGGCGGTTGAGGTTCTGTTCGCCGACCCAGGATGCCCAGCGCGCATTGGTCAGGATTCCGCACCACTCTGGATGTTCTTGAAGAATGCGCTCCGGCATTGCGTTGTTGAAATTGTGCGGATAGCCGGCGAACCCTTCCGCATAAGCCGGGTCAATGGGGAGATGAGGGTAGGGGCGTTTCGGGACCTCCTCGCCGCCGAGCGCGTCGCGCTGGTGACCGCCCCACGTGTCGGTCCATCGGTTGCGCCAGAAGTGGAGGAACGCATCGGGATCGTTGCGCAGATATTCGACGCCGAAGTTGGCATAGATGAAATCGGATGAAGGCGTGTATTGAAATGGCGCGATGGAGAGATCAATGCCTCGCCCCGTTGGGACGAAATCGCCATGCGCATCGGGATAGAGCCATTTCACACCCTGGCGATCGAGGAACTCCCAGACGCTCCACAACACATGCTTATAGGGCCACGCGCGAAACACAATTTCACGCCCCACGCGCTCGACATTCACGGGCGTGGTTGGCAACGCGCCCAGCGCGAGATTGTTCGTCATCTGACCGTAGTTTTGGGCGAGTGGCTTCAAGTCCGCAATGCGGAACAGCGTGCCCGTGTAAGCCGCCGCATGCTCAGACGGGAGGATCGGAATGGGGTGGCCCGCGATCTCGCCGAGATAATAGGAAAGTTCCTGCGCGGCCAACTGCAGGGGTTGGGGCGCGTTTGCGGGGAGAACCACAGCATCACGTTTGTCTTGAAGCGCGTTGCCGGGCCAGCCGTAGATTTCTATTTCACCGAGATTCCAGGCGTTTGGCAACTCGCCGCGCGAGAGTTCGACGATCGCGAAGCGCCCCGCTTTTGGGGGAAAGCGCAGGTTGGCCGTGACGCGAAGCTCGCGGCCCGTAACCTGTCCAATATCCAGCGATGCGTGAATCGGGCCGGGGTGGGCGAGGTCGTCTGTGATGTAGATGCGAGCCGTAACGCTGCGCGGCATCTCAATCGGCGCTGTGGATGAGTTGGGATCGAGATCGGCTGCTGCGCTGGTGAAGAATAGGCGGTGGACGGTTGTCAGGCTGCCGAGGTCTGCGATGCAGCGAAGCGTGGATTGCGTGCTCTGGAGGAGAGCGCCGGTTGCGCGATCATTGTCTGTGAGGGTGGGAAGTGTGGAGCCAGATGCATCGTGTGCGGTCCACGCGGAGCGTTCCAGCATGGCTCCATGCGCAGGCTCCATCGCCGCTGCCGCGAGCAGCGCCGCCGCGGCGGCTGATCGTAGAAATTGGCTCGTCGTTGTGTGCGCCCGGTCCATGACATCCAACGCTGTTCCTCTTTATGGAGTTAGCAGGAGGCAGGCCAGTTTCCGTCGCATCGGCACAATCATCGGAAATGCCAATAGATTGATCGTTTGCTTTGGCGAAAGGCGGTTGGCGCCAGGGTCTGATCTCACATTTGAGAAATTGCGTTTGTGCGGGCGAGAAGGTGCGCATGCGTTTTACAGGCTTGTCGAGTTGTGTGGCCCTGTTAATCTGGCGCAGCGAACTGGGACGAATGAAGTTTCTATTGATAAATCAGTACTATCTGCCGGATACCGCGCCCACGGGCCGCTATCTGCACGATCTGGCAAAGGCACTGCTGCTGCGTGGGCATGAAGTTTGCGTGTTGTGTTCGCGTCGAGCGTACAACGGTGACGCGGTCTATTCGGCCGAAGAGACGATTGAAGGCGTTCGCGTTCAGCGGGTGCGAGCGACCGGGTTCGGGAGAAAGTCCGGACTGGGGAAGATTTTTGACTACGCGTCATTTTATGGTGCGCTGGCGCTGAAGTTGTTCAATCGCTCGTTGCAATTCGACATCGTCCTCGCGCTGACCACTCCGCCACACGTTGGGCTGTTGGCGCGGTGGGGCGCGCATCGGCGGGGCGTTGCACATGCGCATTGGATCATGGACATCTACCCGGACGTCCTCGCCGCGCATGGGAAGGTTTCGGAATCGAGTTTTCCATTTCGACAGTTGGCGAAGTTGACTCGGAGGGAGTTGCGTGGCAGCCCTCTGATCGTCACGCTGGGAGAGGATATGGTGGGCCGCATTCGCCGACGTGTGGCCGATCTTCCGGAGGTGTGTCGGGCCGTCGAATCGCTGCCGCTGTGGAGTGAGCCCGAATTGCGCCCGTGGACGGAAGCAACCCCTCCGCCTTTTCGGATCGAGCAGCGTTGGGGTGAGCGCGATGTGGTTCTGATGTATTCGGGGAATATGGGGCGAGGGCACCGATTTGGCGAGTTTCTTGCTGCGGCGGAGGCGTTGAACGGCGATGCGTCGCTGCGCTGGGTGTTTGCCGGCGGTGGGAAGCGGCGCGGGGAGATCGAAGATGCTCTCGCGCGCGACTCCCGTTTGAACGTGTTGCTCTTGCCCTATGCGCCAGCCGGTCGGCTTCGCGAACACCTGTGCAGCGCGGATGTGCATCTCGTCAGCCTTGACGCTAAGTGGCAGGGGTGCATGGTGCCGAGCAAAGTGCAGGGGATATTCGCGGTTGGGAAGCCCATTATTTTCGTCGGAGGTTCCGAGAATAGCATCGCGCAATGGATTGCAGATTCTGGCGGCGGGTGGGTGGTGCCCGAGAACGATCTTCCTGCACTGTTGCGAGCGATTGAGGCATCGCGCGATCCCGAAGAACGTCGGCGCCGCGGTGCGGCGGCCCGAGCGTTTGCCGAGAAAGCGTTCAGTCGGGAGCTGAATCTGAACCGTTTGTGCGAGTGGCTTGAATTGCGTTGTTCCGCAGATTGACGTATCGCCGTTGCCACAACCGTGTTTCGGTCGTATGATGACGCGCACGCCCATTTATGCCTGTAACTAGCACGTCCAAATCGAGTTCTGTCTGGCGGAACGTTCTTGCGCGGCTCGGTTTCTTTGAGATGCCGGGCGATTCCGAGCGTCGCCAACATGTGCGCCACGCGTGTTCGATTCCGGTGATCGTTCGTTTTGTTGAGGGCGCAGAAGAGCGCGTTGTGACCGCAACCGCTCATGACCTTTCGTTGGGTGGGATGTTGATTCACTCGCCCGACGTGCCTGACAGCGTGATTCGCTTGCGCGTGAACTTCGAGGCGCCCGAAGAGGTTGTTCGGCTGGAACACATTTCGCCAACGATTCAGGCGGTCGCCGCGGTGCGCTTCCGAGATCCACAAAAAAAGATGCTGAGCCTGGCCTTTGCGGAGCCGCTCCGCTCGGCTTCTCCCACGCATTTTCGGCCCGGTCCGCTTCTTTTCCTCATCACTCTGTTGCCCCTTTTGCTGATGCTTCCATTCGCGTGGTTCTATCCCGCGTTGACTAAATATCTCGCCGTTTGGGCGGCGGCCTATCTGGTGACCATTTTGCTGACACCGCTGGTTCGCGCGCTCGCGAGGAAGGTGGGTGCGGTGGATGTTCCGGATGAGCGGCGAACTCACCAGACGCCGACCCCGCGAGGCGGGGGACTGGCGCTTGTCCTGGGATTTTATGCCGCGTTATTTGTGGCGTTCCACGTGCCGTGGGAGTGGAGTGCGGGAGCGCTGAACGACACGTGGCATTTTCACTTCATGATCGCTTCGGGAGTGCTTGTTGTCGTCGGGCTGATTGACGACATACGCGGGTTGAAGCCACTCCTCAAGCTGTTTGGCCAGATGGTGGCCGCGAGCTTGATGTTTGCCTCGGGGCACGGGATGGGGCGGCTCCTCGGATTTGAGTTGCCCATGGCGATGGATTTCATTGTCACGCTCATTTGGTTCATCGCCCTGACCAATGCGTTCAACTTGATTGACGGGCTTGATGGATTGGCCACGGGATTGGCGTTGATCGCAGGGGTGGGATTGATGGGGGCCTTTTTTATCCGGCGGGCGCCATCCGACGCCTTGATCATGGTGGGTCTCGCGGGGGCATGTTTGGCCTTCTTGCGCTATAATTTTCACCCGGCGAGTATTTTTCTCGGCGACACCGGAAGCATGTTTCTGGGTTTCACCCTGGCCTCCATCTCTGTGGCAACGGGGTCCAAGGGCACTTTTCTCGCCTCGCTCGGCGTTCCGCTGCTCGCGGTTGGCATTCCTGTGTTCGACACCATTCTCGCGATCTGGCGGCGTTCGGTTCGCGCTCTGTCTGCGAATGAGGAATCCGGTGTGTCGCGATCGAAGGGGCTGATGCAACCGGATGCGGAGCATCTGCATCACCGCCTCAAGAGGCGCGGCTTGAGTCAGTATCAGGTCGCCGTGATCCTCTACGTGGTGAACGGGCTGCTGGTGTTGACCGGCCTCGTGAGTCTCGTCTTCCGCGATCAGGCGCTCGGCGTCTTTTTGCTCGCGTTTGTGGTGGGCGCCTACATTTTGACGCGACATCTGGCCGAGGTGGAATTGTGGGATACGGGGCGGGCCATTATCCGCGGCCTTTCTCGACCAAAGCAACGGGTGGCAGCCTTCCTGTTCTATCCCATTAGCGATGTTGTGGTGCTGGTTGCGTCGCTGGGCATTGCGCAGGTCCTGTTGCAATTCGTGCATCCGACAGGAAAGACGTGGGAGCTGTGGATTTCTTCCATTCCGATCTGGGTCGCCCCGACCTTTTTGACGTTTTGTTTTGCGCGAATGTATAGCCGAGTGTGGTCGCTGGCGCGCGCGGCCGACTATTTGCATCTCACTCTCAGCTTGCTGCTCAGCGCTGTGATCAGCCTGGGAATTAGCACACTGGTCCGCCCCGCTGATTGGCGCCACTCGCTGGTGCTTCTCGTCTTGTATGTCGGCGTGGCCAATGTGTTTGTGCTCGGCATTCGCATTTTCTATCGAGGTTTGCTCGAAGGGCTGATAACGTGGAGTGAGCGCCAGTTCTATCGCCGTGGCGGCGTAGTGAAGCGGATATTGCTGTACGGTTCTGGCGCGCGCTGCCTCCTCTATTTGCGCGACCGTGCGGCCAGTTCGTATGGTGCGCCTTCGCATCGAATGGTTGTGGGGATTGTGGATGACGACACGAATCTACGTTTTCGTCGCGTGGGAGGCTGTGCGGTGGTGGGGACGGGCGAGGAGATTCCGGAGTTGGTAAAGAAATATCGCGTGGATGAAATTGTGATCACCGCGCAGTTGCGCGATGAGGCGTTTGCACAACTGGTGACTTTCTGCGCGGCGAACAATCTGCTGCTCTCGGAGTGGCACTTCGAAGAGCGGGTGGTGAACGCCGAGGCCGTAGCGCCCGCTACTCCGCGTATCGCAACGTGACGCGCTGAATCGCGTGATCCGTCACAATCGTCCCCCATACATCGCGACGTTCGAATCGCCATGCATGCCAACGGGTCTTGTCCGCCGTTTCGAACGCGATGGAAGGTTCGGCGATCCACCTGCTGAAATCCAACGCTCCCACACCGCTGAACAGCGTTTCGCCCCAAGCCTTCAGCGTGGCTTCCTTTGCTGTCCACCATTTCATGAAGAGCGGCAATTGGTCGGGGAGCGGAAGCTCAGCGAGGCGAGCGGCCTCCGACTTGCAGAATGAGTGGTTCGCCACATCGAGCGGATTCAAATCGCGCCCGCGCACCTCGATATCCACGCCCATATCTCCTTCATGCGCACAGGCGACGGCCAGCCAGTTTCCGCTGTGTGAGAGATTGAACGCGAGCGCGTCGTTTGCCAGTGCGGGCTTGCCATTTTCACTCGTTGCAAACTGAAGTTCGATGGGATCCGTTTCCAGATGGGCAGCGAGGATGCGGCGCAGTGCGCCGCGAAACAGCCGCGCGCGCTCGCGGTCTTCGCGCCGCACGAAACGCTCGCATCGCGCTCGTTCTTCGTCTGAAAGCGAGCGCTCCAATTCGCTTCGATACGGTTCGAGGGAGCGCGCTGTCATCAGCCAGACTTGGGCCTCTTGCGGCTTGAGCGGGGGCGGGATATCGCCCCAGTTCCGCAGCGGGCAGGCGACCAGTGGCGACAGCGCTGATGGCTCTATGCGCGAGATGGGATATCGGCTCATATAGATGTGGCGGTAGCCTACCTCAGCGCTGCCGATTGGGAAAGCGCGGGCGACGCGATGTTGTGTGACGGCGCGCGATGGACTCGCAAAGCGCTCGATTTTTGGGGCGTGTTTGGCATGCTGACCCGATGCACAGCGTAAAGAAGCAGATGCGAGTGAGGACTCGAATCACGGCGAGCCCCGCGGTCGCCGCGCGGCTCATTCGCGAAGGTCGCGTCGTTGCGTTCCCGACGGAGACGGTTTATGGACTTGGCGCACTCGCATTGGACGAGCGATCGGTTCGGATGATTTTTGACGCGAAAGGGCGGCCGGCGGACAACCCGTTGATTGTGCATATCGGCGCGCGCGAGCAGGTGAAGGAGCTGGTGCGGAAGCTGCCGAAATCGGCTGAGCGCTTGATGGATGCGTTTTGGCCCGGGCCTCTGACGATTGTCTTGCCGAGGTCGAATCGGGTTTCGGATGCTGTGACCGCGGGGCTTGATACCGTCGGGATTCGCCTCCCGTCGCATCCTGTCGCGCTGGCATTTCTGCGAGTGGTGGGAGTTCCGGTCGCTGCGCCTTCTGCGAATCGCTCGGGACGGCCCAGCCCGACTTCATGGCAGGCCGTCCAGCAGGATTTGGATGGACGGATTGCGGCAATTCTCAAGGGGCCGCGCAGCCGAGTGGGGTTGGAGTCCACCGTGGTGGATTGCTCCGGGCGGGTGCCTGTGGTTTTGCGGGCCGGTGCGGTGTCTTTGGAGGAGTTGCGCGAAGTGGTGCGCGGCACTCGGAGCGCATCGCGCGCGGATGTGGAGCAGGGGCGCAGCCCGGGGTTGAGGCATCGCCACTATGCGCCCCGGGCACGGGTTTTTGTGGGAGGCGAGACGCCCGCGCGATTTCCCGCGCGGTCTGCGTGGATTGGAGTCGGTAAGGCACCGCGCGGCGTTGCGCTTTCAGAATCGTGCCGAGACGTGCGAGCGTATGCGCGAGCGCTCTTCCATTTCTTTCGCCGCTGCGAGGGTGTGGGCATCCGGCAAATCTATTGTCAAACCGTCTCGACGCGCGGGATCGGCGCGGCATTGATGGATCGGTTAAGGCGCGCGGCTGCGGGTAGCGTTAAGCCGGTTGGTTGAAATGATCGTGCGCACGACCGTTGAGTCGGTGCGTGAGGGCAAGGTGCAGCTCGCGGCTGACCCACGCATCTGTGGCCGCATACATGATTTGAGAGGGCGTGAGTTGCTGTCGCGCCCAGTTGGAACGCTGTTCGCGCTTGGAGATGCGAAATCCGAGGACCAATCCCGCGAGGGTGCGGAGCCCGGTTTGGCGATAGCCGAGTTTTTTCGCCAAGTCGCCCAGCTCTGTGAATCGGGCGGGTTTGAAGTCCTGAACTTCGCGGAGTTTCTTGAGGTCGTCTGCGAGGGCAACTCCGGCCTTGGCAATCGTCTTGTCGGCCAAAATCGAGAAGAGCAGGTTGAGGCGACGCAGGTGACGGAGTTGGAATATCCACGCTTGAGCTTCGCCCGCGAGTTGCAGGAGGGAGGGGGGGTGTGAGATCCCGGCGCGGAAGACGGGCTTGGTCTCGGTATCAAATCCCAGCAGCTCTTCTTTGCGGAGTGCCTCGACGGCGTGTTCCATCTCCTCATCGTTGGTGACGAGAACGACAGGTCCTTGATACGAGCGAATGGGAAGCGCGTTCAGTTCATCTCGCGAGATGGCGGCACCGGCGACCTCCACTGACGGACGCTCGGGGGCATCTATCAGCTCAACAAGGGGGAGGGAGAGTTGTTCGGGGCTTTCAGCCATGTCCTACTCATACCATATCCGGAGCCCCACTGTTAATAAAATGCTGTAAAATAGTGCAATATCTTGATGGATAATAAGTTAAACTTGTTGAAATGTGTGGTCATGGGGCGTTGATCCACCCGGAATCGCCGTTGGCATAGTGTTCCTTCTTCCAGATGGGGAGTCGCCGTTTGAGTTGATTGATGGCGAATTGGCAGGCGGCAAAGGCGGCATCGCGATGGATGGCGGTGACACCGATCCAGACCGATGTTTCGCCGGGAGTTAGGCGGCCGACTCGATGCGTGCAGTGTATGCGGAGGACTTTGAAGGTCTCGTGCGCTTCGGCTTCGATTTTATCGAACTCTTTTTTTGCAAGTGCTTCCGCGCCTTCATATTCCAGAGTGCTGACGTCGCGGTCGCAATTGTGAATTCGCACTGTACCAGAGAACTCCACCAAGGCGCCGCCCTCGGGAGAAAGAATCGCCTTTCGCAGGTGTTCGGGATCAATCGGGTGGGGAGAGAGGGAGAACATGGGATTTTATCCACCTGCGACGGGGGGGATGACGTGGAGGCAGTCTCCGTCTCGCACTGCTGCGTCCCAACTGCAGAAGGTGTCGTTGATGGCGACGCGAAAGCGATCCGCCTCCCAGGGCAGGGCGAATTGTTGTTGCAGCTCGCCATACACATCGAGCGCGGTGCGCGCCGTTGTGGTGAGCGCCAGCTCGGAACGATTCGCCTTTTCGCGGAGCAGCGCGTAGAGGCAGACGCGGATTTGCCGCTCCTTCTTCGACGCCGTGTTCAGATCTACGGCGCTGCCGGCCGCCAGCGCCGAGCGAGCGGCTTCGAACTCTTCCGGGAGATTGGCGTTTTCCAGCGCGTGCGGGTCCGGGAGGTCAATCAAGTGGGTGTTGGAGCGAATCAGCGCTTTGCGCGGACAGGTGATGCCGTCTGCCGCGAATTGCTGGAGGCGGGCTCGCATGGGGGGTTCATAAATCGCGCAAAGCGGTTCGGGCAGCCCTTCGAAGTGATGGCTGCGAAATGCAGTTGCATCGCATTTGGGGTTGCGGTTGGCAATGAGGTGGTCGAGTGTTTCTCGCTTCAGGAAGGGCAGGTCGCACGCGATGACGAGCCACGCACAGGAAGGGTGCGTGTCGAACGCGGTGAGGAGGCCCCCCAGCGGGCCGAGGTCTGTGTAGCGGTCGTGCAACTGCGGTTTGCCTTCGTGGCCCGGCGCGCAGGATTGGTCGCTGCGATTGGAGATGAAAGTTTGCACGCAAAGCGGGCTAAGGAGTTGGAAGGCAGCCTCAACCTGCGGGCGGTCGCCGTAGCGAATCGCTGACTTGTCGCGCCCCATCCGCTTGCTGCGACCACCCGCGAGCACGAGGCCATAAAGCGGTGGCGGAGCGCTGGATTTAGGTTGTGCGGCTGCGCCCGACATTGCGGCGACCTCCGGTTTTGCTGATTAGCTTGAGGTCGCGAATGACCATTTTGTGAGAGAGTGCTTTGCACATATCATACACCGTCAAAGCGGCGACGGATGCGCCGGTGAGCGCCTCCATTTCCACTCCGGTTTTGTGATGAACCGAAACTTCGCACGTCACGACGGCGCGGCCGCGCAAATCGAGCGCAATTTCGATTCGGCACTTTTCGATGGGGAGCGGGTGGCAGAGGGGAATGAGGTCTGCCGTGCGTTTTACGGCCTGCGTGCCTGCGATGATTGCCGTTTGGAAGACGGGGCCTTTGGGCGCGTGTATCTCGTCTCCGCGCAGGGCCGCGCGCACTTCGGGAGGGAGGAGAAGCGTTGCGGAGGCCGTTGCGGTTCGGTGCGTGATCGGCTTTTCGGCGATATCAACCATTCCGGGTTGATTCTTCTTGTTTATGTGGCTCAAGGATTTTTTCACGGCGCGCTCAAAGTCAAACGTCCCACGCATGATAGCGAATTGCCGCGCCAGCGGGAACAATATCTACTCCGGGCGGAATCTCGAGGAACCCATCGCTTTCGCCGAGCGCCGCGTAGTCGCCCGAGCCGTGGTATTCCTGAAGCGCAGAGCCTGCGGGTGTGCGCCGAATGGGCAAAAAGAGGGTAAGCGATCGGTTCGGCTCAATGGCGCTTTGGAGCGCGATGGTTTCGGGTTGAACATCGGTCGCGCCGAGGGTGCGCCGAATGTAGGGTTTCACAAAGCGGTGGAAGCAGATCATGGTGGAAACCGGATTGCCAGGCAGCGCAAAGACGGGCGTGTGGCGCGGAGAGATGCCGAACCACATGGGCTTGCCGGGCTTCTGGCTGACGCGGTGGAAGTCGAGCGCGACACCGAGTTTTTCCAATGCAGCGGGGATGAAATCGAATTTGCCGCGCGAGACGCCGCCGCTGAGCATCAGGCCATCGTGGCGAGCCAGCAGATCGGAGAGCGTCTCTTCAATCGCGGCTGGGTTGTCCGGCAGGGTGACGAGTTCGCTGGCCGGGCAGCCAAGGCCGTGCAGCGCCGCGCGGAGGCCCCATGCGTTGGAGGGGCGAATCTGAAATTGGGCAACGGGGCGATCCGGTTCAATCAATTCATCGCCCACCGAAACGATGGCGAAGGATGGAGGCTTTGCGACTGCGAGATGCGTTGCGCCGGTTGAAATGGCGATAGCAATTTGGGGCGAGCGCAGGAGCGTGCCTGCCGGAAGCAGAACGTCGCCCGCTTTCCGATCGGCGCCCTGAGCGTTTAGGAACTGACCTCGCTCAACGACGGTTCCATCGGAGATCCGAGCTTGTTGGTCGCTGATTTCTACCTGTTCGTAAGGAATGACCGTGTCGGTTCCGATCGGGCGCATGGCGCCGGTCATGATCTCGATGGCGCTATCGGCGGGATGTGCGAGTGTCGCGGCGGGTTGGCCCGCCGCTTGCGTGCCGACGAGGTTGAAGGTGCGGCAGCCCGCCGCGAATGCGGCGTGGGCGATGGCGATGCCATCCATCGTCGAGCGATCGAACGGCGGCAGATCGCGATCTGTGGAGATGGGTTCTCGCAGAATCCGGCCCGTCGCCCGCTCGGTTGGAATGCGCTCAATGGGCGACACGTGAACCTGCGCCATGATTCGCTCGAATGCTTCTTCAACCGTGAGCATAACTTGATTCGTGCCGCGTTCGGCGGGTCAGCCTCCAATTTCCGACATGACGCGGTGCGTGGGGTAGGCGCGCTCCGCGAGGCCATGGCCCCAGGGTTTATACCAGATGCTTTTCTCGATGTGCGCTTTTAGCTCCTCATCGGTTGCGCCACCGCGCAAGAGGCTCATGAGGTCCATTTCCTTATCGCGCAGGAGGCAGAGGCGCAGCTTGCCATCGGCGGTGAGGCGCGCGCGATTGCAGGCGGCGCAGAACGGCTTGGTGACTGAAGAGATGAAGCCGAGTGCCCCCTTTGCTCCCTTTAGTTTGAAGATGCGCGCTTCGCCGTCGAGCTGCCCCTCGTTTTGCAGGGTGAGCGGTCCGAGCGCGGCTTCGATGTTTGCGCGAAGCTCATCTTCGGTGACGATGTGGCTCAACTGGAAATCAGAAATGCGGCCGAGCGGCATCATTTCGATGAAGCGCACCTGCCACGGGTGGTCGAGGGTCAATCGCGCGAGTTGCACGATGTCCTCCTTATCGTTCACGTCGCGGACGACGACGGTGTTCAGTTTGATCGGGAATCCGGCGGCTTCTGCGGCGTTGATACCGGCCAACACGTCATCCACGTTGCCCCAGCGCGTGAGGCGGCGAAAGGTCTTGGGATTGAGCGAATCAATGCTGATGTTCAAGCGATGGAGGCCCGCATCGGCCAGCGGTTGCGCGAGGTGTTTGAGCAGGATGCCGTTGGTTGTCATCGCGATCTCGCGGACGCCGGGCAGGGCGGCGAGTTGCTGCACCAGCTCGGTGACATTGTGGCGAATGGTGGGTTCGCCGCCGGTGAGGCGAAACTTATCGAACCCGAGTTCGGCAAAGATGCGCGCGAGCCGTATCAATTCTCTGTCTTGCAGCAGCGCAGAAGAGGGGCGAAACGACATATCCTCCGGCATGCAATAGACACAGCGGAGATTGCATTGGTCTGTCAGGGAGATGCGCAGATAGTGGATGCTGCGCCCATATTGGTCCTGAATCATCGGGGCCACTATACCACATTTTCTCTGCGCGCCGCGAAAATATGGGTGCGCGTTTGAGAAAAATCATCGCGCGCGCACGACTGGCAGCAGCCAGACGCTCGCGACGAGCAAAAGGCCGAGCAGCAGACCGACGAAGACGGGCCACTTGAGGCGCGGCCAGGCAGCGGTTCGCAGCCAGCGCCAGTGAAGAAGGAGGTGGGCCACAACGGCGGCGCAGATGGCGTAGCCGAGCCATGCGTGGAGATCGCCCCAGTCGTGGCGCGACCAGCCCCAGATGCTGAGGCCATGTCCGCCCTGCCTGCCAGGCGGTAGGCGATAGCGCACGATGAAGCCTGTCGCGAGCATGCCGCAAAAGGCGATCCAGAGGAAGAAGTCCACGATGCGGTTGAGCCAAAGTTTCATGATTCGTTCCCTTTACAGGAGAACGAATGACTCGGGCGTTTTATTCTAACTGGACTCAGTCGAAAAATACGCTCACATCGAGTCGCGTGGAGGTGCCGCGGGCAACATCGAGGACGGTGAGGCGGCTCTGCATGATATCCACATCGTCGCGCCAGTTCGCCCAGCCGTGGCGCTCTTCGAGCACCACGCGATAGACGCCACCGGTGAGGTCGAAGGAGCGATCTTTGTAAGCGCTGACCTTTCCGACTTCGATTTGATCCACATATACGCGGAGATCGCCGCCCGTCCGGTTGTCCACGACGAGGGCGCCCATTCCCTCCGCGGGTTTGTGGCGATATTTATCGTCGTCCCAATCACACGCCACAAGCGAGAGGGCGACGGCGCCAAGGGCAAGAAGAGGTAGTAGCTGTTTCATGGTTGTGTCCTCAATGAGACGCAAGCGGGGCAACTCTATTCTAGGGAATCGTCGCATGCCAGAAAATCTGGTGGAATTCCTCTTTTCTCCTCATTCCGTGCTTTTTTTTGAGGAGGGGGGTTGCCAAGCTAGACGTGGCGATTGTTTCTGGAGGTTCATCGAATGGCAACGGTTTGGGTGATAGACGACGAGCCCGCGACGTCGGACGTGCTGGCGGCGATGTTGCACGAGTTGGGACACGAGGCGCGCGTCTTCAACCAGGCGCGCGAGGCGTTGGCGGCCTATAAAGCGGGCTGCACCGATATTGTGATGACGGATATTCGGATGCCGGGGTTGGACGGCCTGGAGTTTACGCGAGCGCTGAGGGAAAAAGACCCTCGGGCGACGATCATCATTTTGACAGGCTATCCCTCCGTGGAGGATGCCGTGGAGGCGATCAAAATGGGCGCCGCGGACTACATGTCCAAACCCTTTCGGATTGAAGAAATCCGCCTCCGCGTGCTTCGCGTATTGGAAGCGCGCGATCTGCAGGATCGGTTCCGCCGTAACCGCATGTTGACCTGGCTGCTGATCGGGTCGCTGCCGGTGTGGTTTTTGCTCGGAATAGTTCTGACCTATTGGGTGGCGCGCTCGTAGCAACCGCGAGTTGGCCTCGCTATTGCGTCTCGCTCCATCCGCGCTTACGATAGCGCCTTTGCTCGGCACGCTATGCGCTTCCTTTTTTACAGACTTTCGGCTTGGATTCGCGACACGCGGCGCACGGACTACATGCGTCCGATTCTAATTGCTGTGCTGGCGACGGCGGTGCTGGTCGCGCTGTATGTCGCTGCGGAAGTGTATTGGATCCCGCAGATCACGCTCTGGCAGTCGCGGTTGGCGGGCGCGGCGATGAGCTGCGTGCTGACGGGCGCGATGGCGTATGTGGCGCTGCGGCTCTATCGCCAGATGGCGCAGGACACGATTGACGAGCTGCGCGAGCGCTTGCGGTTGAGCGAGAAGCTGCTCGAAGAGCGAAATTTGGTCAACTCGCTGATGGAGAATTCGGCGGACCGAATCTATTTCAAGGATTTGGACGGCCGGTATCTGCGGGCGAGCGCCTCTGCGGCCGCCGCGTTTGGTTTGTCGCACGCGGGCGATATCGTGGGGCGGAGCGATTTCGATTTCTATGAGGAATCCTATGCGCGCGCGCTGCGGGCCGATGAGCAGGGCGTGGTGCGCACTTCGCAGCCCTTGGTGGGGCGTTCGTATGGGGAGCGATGGCGCGACGGGCGGGAGACGTGGGCCTCGATCAGTATGGCGCCTCTCCATGATCGGCATGGACAGGTGATTGGCATTATCGGCATCGCGCGCGACATCACCGCGATTCGCGCGCAAGAACAGCAAGTGCGCCAGCTCTCGCAGACCGTGGAGCAGAGTCCGCACATGGTGATGATCACGAGCGCTGCGGGACACATTGAATACATCAATTTCCGCTTTTGCGAGAGCACGGGCTATCTCGAGGATGAGGTGTGCCGTCGCCAACCGGATTTTCTGCATGCCGATGGCGAGGGCGAAGCGCCTCGCCTCGTGCAGCGCCTGGAGCGCTGTGTGCAAACCGGCGCGGAGTGGCGTGGTGAGCTGCAGACGCGCCGGAAGAATGGCGAGGTGTTTTGGGCCCGGTTCACGATCTCGCCCATCCGCAATAGCGATGGCGATGTCACGCATTTGGTGAGCATCGCGGAAGATATCTCGCGCGAGAAGGAGATCGCTGCGGCGATACAGGTGGAGCAGCAGCACCGCCGCGAGCTGGAGCGCATCATTACCATCAGCCCCGCGATCGTTTTCCTCTGGCGCGCGGAGGCGAACTGGCCCGTCGAATATGTCTCGGGCAACATTGAGCAGTGGGGCTATTCCGCCGAGGACCTCACCAGCGGGCGCGTGCCGTATAGCGACGTTGTCTATCCGGAAGATCTGCCGCGTGTGGCGGAGGAGGTTGAACACTTCCGAAATGGCGAGATTAACAGCTTCGTCCAGGAATACCGCATCGTCCAAAAGGATAAGAAAGTTCGATGGATCGAGGATCGGACGTGGGTGCGGCGCGACGATCGCGGGAATGTCACGCACTTCCAGGGCGTTGTGTTCGATATCACCGAGCGCAAACATGCGGAGGCGGCGCAGCAGGTTCTCTCCAACGGGTTGCGCTCTGTTTTGCAACTGGCCGATGAAATGCTCGTGTGTCCGGATGAAGACGCGCTTTTTCGCCGCGCCGTTGAATTGGGGCGCGCGCGATTGGGACTGGAGCGCTGCGGCATATTGATCCGCGATCGCGATTGCGTGCGCGGCACCTACGGCACGGGGCTGCATGGCGAGACGACCGATGAGCATACGCATGAGTTTCCGCTCAATGAGCGCTGGCGCGAACGCCTTCGCGTCCGCTTGCCGGAGGAGAGCCGCTGGCAATTGGTCGAAGAGCCCTATCGCGTGTGGCAGAACGGAGCCTTTGTGGATCGCGGGACCGGCTGGGTGGCGTTGACGCAGATTCAATCCACAACGCGCGAGCCGATTGGCCTCTTCTGCAATGATTGCGCGATAACGCGCACGCCGCCGGATTTTGTAAAACAGGAGGTCGTCGCCGTATTTTGTTCGCTCCTCGGAACGATGGTCGCGCGCATGCGCATTGCGCAGGAGCAGCAAGCGGCTGTCGCGCAGCAGCGTGAAATGATGGAGCGGACGGATCGCCTCAATTCGTTGGGCCTGCTCGCCGCAGGTATGGCGCACGAAATCAATAATCCTCTGCAGGGGATGATGAGCCATGTGCGCGCGGTGGAGCGCAGCCTGCCGGAAAAGGCGCCCGCGCAAAACAGTTTGGCCATGGTCGCGCGTGGGATCGAAACCATCGCAGGATTGGTGAGAAAACTTCTGGTGTTGGGAACGGCTGAGAAGGGCACGGACAAGGCGGATGCGAGCGATTGCGTGGAGCTGGTGATGCAGTTGCTGGGCGCGCCTCTTCGGAATGTGCAGGTCAAAGTCGAGACGGCCTATCCGACGCAACGCTTGATCTTGGCGATCCCGCGCAGTGAGTTGATCCAAGTGATCCTGAATCTCTCCATCAATGCGCGCGATGCGATGCCGGATGGCGGCGCCATTCGCGTGCACCTGAGTCGCGAGGCGGGTTTCGGGATCATTCGGATTGAAGACACGGGGACGGGGATTCCCCCCGAGATTGTGTCCCGCATCTTTACACCATTTTTCACAACGAAGGGCGTGAAGGGCACTGGGTTGGGGCTGAGCGTGGTCGAGTCGCTCGTGCGCGGAAATCACGGAACCATTGCGGTTGAAAGTCCGCCGGGGCGCGGTGCGATATTTACATTGCGTATTCCTCTGGCATGAGGTGGGGTAGCGGAGAGATGAGTCAGCGAATTTTGATTATAGACGATGACGAGTTGGTTCGGTCCGGCCTGGCTGCGAACCTCGAGGGGGACGGCTTCAAGGTCTCGACTGCGGAGAACGGCGAAAACGGGTTGGCCATATTGGGCCGCGAGACGTTCGATCTCGTGATTTGCGATCTGCTCTTGGGCGATTTGGATGGAATCGAGGTTCTGCACCGAATCAAGCAGCAGTGGCCGATGGTGGCTGTTGTGATGATCACCGGCCACGCGACGATTCGCAATGCGCTCGACGCGCTGCGCGGCGGGGCGAGCGACTATATCGCCAAGCCTGCCGACCCCGATGAAGTGGCGCACCGCGTGCGCACGGTCTTGGATACGGAGCATTTGCGGCGCGCCTTGGATGCCGAACGCGCCTCGGCCGATGCGCGCCAGCGGGAGACTCGCGATGCGCTTGGCCGCGCGGAGCGAATGAGCTCGCTGGGCATTCTGGCGGGCGGCACCGCTGACGACTTGAGCAACATCCTCCTGCCGATTGTCGAGCACGCGAGCGCACTGCAGGCGATGTTGGGCGCTGAGCACCCGGGGCAGGGCATTGCCGAATCCATTGCGGAAGCCAGCCGGCGCGCGGCGGCGGTCCTGGAGGACCTGAAGGCCATTGGAACCAGCATTGAATACGCCAAGGAGGGCGTGAATCTGAATGCGCTTGTGGAGGAGTATCTCAAATCGGACGAGTGTGCGCGCCTGAAGGCCGCGTTTCCCGGCATTCGCTTCGAAACGCGGTTCGGAGACTCGCTACCCGCGGTCACGGGGTCCACTCACGCGCTGAGTCGCAGTGTCGGGCATCTACTGACGTTCATTTGCGAGTCCATGAAGGGAGGGGGAACCCTCAAAATCGAAACACACGCGCAGCGACTTGAGCGCGCGGTGGGGCGCTACGGGGTGGCGGCGCCAGGCAACTATGTTGCACTCACGATTGCCGACCATGCACCCGCGCTGTCGGAAGAGGATCTCGAGCGCCTGTTTGAGCCCTTCTATAACCGCACCGTCATGGGGCGTCAGTTGAGCAGTGGCCTGGGGATGACGTTGGTTCATCGCGTTGTCACCGATCACGGAGGTTTGATTGATTTGAACGCTCCCGCGGAGGGAGGCAACCTCTATCAGGTATTCCTTCCGGCCGAGCGCAGCGCCGAGGATTCTGTGGTATCGAGTCCAGACTATTCGGGCCGCGAATGCGTGTTGCTGGTGGATGACTCCGATGCGCAACGCGAGGCGGCGAGCGAGATGCTGCGCGATCTCGGGTATCGCGTCCTAACAGCGGCCAATGGGCGTGAAGCGGTGCGCTTGTTTGAGGCGGTTCTGCGTCAGCCCGATCAGCAAATTGATTTGGCGCTTATTGATTTGATTCTCGGCGACGATTTCGATGGCGTGGATGTGTTCAAGCGAATGGCAGAGCTGAATCCCGGCCAGCCCGCTGTGCTGGCCAGTGGGTTTGCCGACATGTTTCGGATTAGCGAGGGGCGCAAGATCGGTATTCGCCAGGTTATCGCTAAACCCTACAGTGTCGAAACGCTCGGCGCCGCCTTGCGCTCTGCCTTGAATCGCTAGGTGGACGACGCGATTGCGATCCTCCTGCGCCTGTTGGAGGCTCTTGGTGAGGTTCATGGCCAATCTGATGAGTAGTTGTCTTCAATGCCGCGTTAATATAAAAGCAGGACCTGTACCGTCCCGTGGCGCGAGTTGGCGTGACGAGATCGCTCTATTTCAACGGAAGGAGTTTGAGAGATGCACATGGCAGATGCGTTGGTATCGCCCGCAGTGGGAGGCACATTGTGGGCTGCTTCGGCAGCGTTGACGTTCTATTCGGCCCGCGCGGTTCGCCGTCAGGCGCGCGAGGCGTTGATTCCGCTGATGGGTGTGATGGGCGCGTTTGTTTTTGCCGCGCAGATGATCAATGTGGCGATTCCCGGAACCGGATCGAGCGGGCATTTGGGCGGCGGTCTGATGCTGGCCATTTTGCTCGGGCCACAGGCTGCGTTCCTCGTGATGGCGTCCATTTTGGCCGTGCAAGCGCTCTTTTTTGCCGATGGCGGTTTGCTTGCGCTGGGGTGCAATATTTTCAATCTCGGCTTTTTTGGCGCTTTCGTCGCCTATCCTCTTGTCTATCGCCCCGTGGCGGGCGATGGAGCGAGTGCGAAGCGCTGCTCGCTCGCGGCGCTGCTGGCCTCCATTGTTGCTTTGCAGCTCGGGGCGTTGGGCGTGGTGATTGAAACGGTGGCGTCCGGCATCACGGAGTTGCGCTTTTCCACGTTCGCCCTGCTGATGCAGCCGATCCATTTGGCCGTAGGAGTCATAGAAGGACTGGCCACCGCCGCCGTAATAGCGTTCGTGCGCCGCGCGCGTCCGGAGGTGCTTCTCGTGGTTCCTTGGCCCGTGTCGCGCGGCTCGAACCGCCTGCTCTTTGGCGGCCTGCTGGCTGCGACGTTGCTGGTGGGCGGAGTGCTGAGTTGGTTTGCATCTTCGCATCCGGACGGATTGGAGTGGTCAATTTTCAAGCTGACCGGAGGAGAAGAACTCGCGTTGCCGGATGATTCCCTTCATCAGCAGCTTGCCTCTCTGCAGGAGCGCAGCGCGGTGTTGCCCGATTACAGTTTCCAGTCGGCGGAGGCCGAGGCTGAGGCCGATGAAGCGCAGGCGTGGCCCGCCGTGAGCGCCGGCACCACTGTCTCCGGCATGGTCGGGGGCGCGTTGACGCTGTGTCTGGCGTGCGCCATCGGATTCATCTTGAGGTGGCAAGGTTCATCGCGGAGGGCGGCGGGATAGAATCATGCGGGCGGAATCGCGATGGCTTGAGCTGGGGCAGATGGATGATGCGGCGCGAATGGATTCGGCCGTTCACCGATTGGATCCGCGCGCCAAAATCTTGGTCACCCTTGCGTTTCTTGTCGTCGTGATGTCGTTCAGCCGCTACACCCTTTCGGCGCTGACTCCGCTTCTTTTCTATCCGCTTGTTCTCATTGCCCTCTCGCGCGTTCCGCTGTTGCCGCTCGCGCGTAAATTGGTGTGGGCCGCGCCCTTTGCGCTGCTGGTGGGCGCCTTCAATCCTCTGTTCGATCGCGAGCCGATGCTGCACCTGGGCGGGTGGACGATTTCGGGTGGATGGATTTCCTTTGCGAATATCGGGATTCGTTTCATTTTGACCGTGAGCGCAGCGCTCGTATTGATCGCGACGACGGGGATGCACCGGCTGTGCGCGGGAATGGAGCGCCTGGCTGTGCCGCGCGTGTTGGTTGCGCAGATGCTCTTTCTCTACCGCTATCTCTTTGTCGTTTCGGGTGAGGGCTCGCGCATGGTTCGAGCCGCACAGTTGCGCGCGGGGGCATCGGCGCTTTCGCTTCGCGTTTATGGCACACTGGTCGGAATGCTATTGCTGCGTTCGCTCGATCGGGCCGAACGTGTGCATCAGGCGATGCTCGCGCGCGGATTTGAGGGTTCGCTGCGCCGATTGGATGCCCATTCTTTCGGCTGGCGAGAGGCGGCCTTTGTTTTGGGGTGGCTCTCGTTTTTCGCGGTCGCGCGGGTCTGGAATCTTGCGACGCTGCTCGGAAGCGCCGCGATGAGGGCTGGCGGATGAATGCGTCTGCGCTGGAGGTCAGTGATTTGCGGTTTGCCTATCCGGACGGGACGCTGGCGCTGCGAGAGGTTTCGTTTCGCGTTTCGCCGGGGGAGGCGGTGGGTATTGTCGGCGCGAATGGCGCGGGCAAGTCCACGCTGCTTTTGCATTTGAACGGATGCCTGGCGCCGCAGCGAGGAAGCATCCACATCGCCGGGGAACAGCTCGACTCCGCCTCGCTCAAGAGCGTGCGTCGCCGAGTCGGACTTGTTTTTCAGGATCCGGACGATCAGTTGTTCATGCCGAGTGTTGAAGAGGACGTCGCCTTTGGCCCCCTCCAAGCGGGACTTCCGATGGAGGAGGTGGAGCGGCGCGTTGTGGGCGCGCTCCAAGAGGTGGGACTTCTGCATTGCCGAACGCGCCCTCCTTATCGTTTGTCGGCGGGTGAAAAGCGCGCGGCCGCGCTCGCCAGTGTCTTGGCGCTGTCGCCTTCGGTGCTGGTGATGGATGAACCCTCAACCCATCTGGATCCGCGCGCGCGCCGCCGGTTGATTGAACTGCTTGGCGCGCTCGCGCAGACCCGTTTGATTGCCACGCACGACTTGGAGCTTGTTGTGGAAGTCTGTTCGCGCGTGTTGGTCTTGTCGGAAGGTCGCATTGTTGCCGACGGACCGACGCGGTCGGTCTTGAATGATGAGCCGCTCATGCTGGCGCACGGACTGGAACGGCCGCACATTCTGCAGCATCACCATCCGCATCGCGATTGAGCGGCCAGGCGCCGCTCGGTCAGCCCATTCGACGAATCACCACGAATAGTCCACGGTGTACGCGAGTGTCGCTTCGCTGTCTGCGGCAACGGGCACGCGAAACTCGACCGTGTGGGAGTCAATTTGGGTGAAAGGCAGGTTGCTGGTGCGAATCTTCCAGTTGACCGCGCGAAAGAGCGGCTCGACCACGCGAATTTCGACCGCGTCCTTCTCTTTCCGATTGCGCAGCTTGATCTCGAACGATTCGTTCATTCGCTTGGCGGTGGAGTCCACGTGGAAATGGGTGCGCTTCCGTTCGCCGACGAGGTCAAAAGCGCTCCCCATATCGAGTTTGAGCAGTTCATTCTTGGGCAGGTGGTCAATTTCGTTTTCGCCTGTGAACTCGCGCCGTCCATCCACGCTGTCGGTGCGATAGACGCGCATGGTGCCTTTGGGCAGCGGAACGCCGAGGTTGTTCGTTTGGGAGTTGGAAAGTTCGACGCGCACGCCGACCTTCTTGCTATCGGTCATGCCATAATCGGGATCCACATTTGCGCCGCGTCCATAGGCGCGATATCCCACGGCGGGATTATAGACGTAGTATCGGTTGCCCTTCACACCACTTGCGCGGAGGAATTCGACTTGCTTGAGCTCGTTGTTGCGGACGCGAACGGGGCGGGGGAGCGTGTAGAGATGAAACTCGTCGAAAGCGCGCTCTTCCGGCATCTCGTCCATGTCGAATTTAGCGCGCATGGGCGCGGCAGCGACGCGCGATTCGAAGGCTTTGTTGCGATTCTTCTGAACATCGCCTGCGATCAGTTTCACGGATGTGTTGTCGAAATCTTTGCCCGTATTGTTCCGCAGGGAAATCCAGCCGGAGACATCGAACAGATCGCCGCCCTCGGCCGGCATCACGAGGTTGTAGGTGGCCTCCCAGCTCATTCCTGCGGTGACGTATGCGACTTCGATCGGGCAATCGCCCGCTTTGTCGGATGCGAGTTGCCAGATGAGGGAGGGCTTGAGAAATGCGTTGGGATCCAATCCCTCGAATACCGGTTGGCCGGGCAGGGAGAAGCGGATGTCGCCTCCTTCTTCAATGATGGGCTGCTCGGACCCACCGCCGGGGATGTAGCCGCTGCGAATGACTTTGCCGATGTGCTCTTTGACCGTGCCGTCTTCGCGATGTTCTTCAAAGCGAACCTCTTTGCCTTCCATTTGATAGAGCAGCAAGCCTTCGGTGAGGGGGTCATTGACGAAGCTCTGTTCGAGGATGCGCACGCCGAAGGGTTGATCGGACAGCTCGCGCAGCATGACCGAATCGGGCTCGAGCTGGCGGGACATATCGGTGACGCGGATCTCGGAAACGCCTTCTTGAAGGTGTAGCGTTCGTTGCTCCTTCACAGTGGCGAAGCCGTCGTTGTAGATGGTTACCTGCGGATCTTCCGCATGGACAAGGAACGGGGCGAATGCAATCAGGCAGAGCAGCTTTTTCATGACAATCCCTTTGCGATGAATGGAAGCTCACACGACGATTTACGATACAGAATGGGGCGCCGAAAAGGAAGTTTATATCGCTTCCACTTCGCAGTGTTTGAAACGAAGGGTGTCGCTCCAATACGAGGCGGGAAGTCCGGCTTTTCTCTTCAGATTTCGCAAGAAATCGCGCGGATTCGGCAAGTCGTCCCAAACCGCGGGGAGAAATATCGCGCGATAGTGGCCGTCCTCCAGCAGGAGCCCATCCACGCCCGGGCGCAGCTTGTTGAGCAAGTCCGCCTCGCTGCTGCATGGCAGTTCGACTGCGGGGGCGAGGAGTGAAAGGTGGATGTCTACGCGAGGCTCATCGTCCGCCGAGAGTGGGGCAAAGCGCGAGTCGCGAAATGCCGCCGCGTGCGCGTTCTTGTTGACATCTTCAGCGAGCGGGCGAACAGCCTCGATTGAGCCGATGCAGCCGCGCAGTGCGCCTGCGATTCGCAGTGTGGCGAATGTCGCGCCGAGTTCCCTGATGTCGGGCGGAAACGTGTCGAGGTTGAGGGCGGGTGGAGAATTGTGAGTGAGGCCGAAGCGGATCGCGTTGCGCGCGATGATGTGAAGTTCCGCCCGACTGGATTCAGCTAAACGCATAGGCCCCATAGCCTACGACGCGGGAGCGATCGCCCGAGGTGTCGCCCGAATTGCGCACATCGAGCGTATGCGCGGTGAGTTTATGGCGTCCGGTGAGGTGGAGAAGGCCCAGAATCGGAATGCGGCCACACGCCTGATCGGGCGCGATGTCGTGCGGCAGATCGTTTTCTATCGCGCGCGTGGTGAGCGCGTCGAGTTTGACCGCTTCGTCATAAGAGAGGTAGTGACTGAGGTCGGAGCTGATCGAAAAAACCGTGGCGGGATCGTCCCAGAAGAGGTTGAGCGCCTGCGCCATATCGCGCGGGGAGGCATTGCCGACGACAAGAGGGACGAGGCTGAACTCGCCGAGCGCCTCTTGAAGAAAAGGCAGGTGCGTCTCGATGCAATGTTCGTGTCGAAACGCGCTATCCATTTCCACGATCTGTGGAAACGCGCGGAGCTGTTGCACGGCATCCGTATCCACCGGCACGAGGCCCAGCGGTGTTGCGAAATAGTCCGAGCTGGGAATGGCGATTCCATTAAAGCGCTGGCGGTGCGAGGGCCCGGCAACAACCACGCGCTTGATGGAGTCGTGCGCAGTCGCCCATGCGGCGAATGCGGAACCCGCGATGGGTCCGGAATAGAGGAATCCCGCGTGCGGCGCGATTACGGCCTTCGGCCGCGTTTCTGCGGCATGGCCCTCTTGCAGGAACTGGCGCACCCACTCGTGCAGCTTCGCTCCATCGTTCGGGTAGAAGACCCCGGCTGCCCCCGCTTTGAGAATCGATGAAGTTTTCATGACGGCCCGGCTTAAAATGCCCCTTAACGAGATGCCTGTCAATGGCTGCCAATTGCCCTCCGATCCGTCCGGAGGAGCGGCTCCGGAGTGACCGTTTCGCCTTGCGTGGGGTATTTTAAGGGAAGTGCAATTGGAGGTGAAGGCTTTGCCATTGGACCACGTCGAGACGCAGTATTGGGAGGCGCTACCGAATGGGCGCGTGCAGTGCAATTTGTGCCCCAACCACTGTCGGATGACCGAGGGGCAGCGAGGGGCGTGTTTTGTCCGAATGAATCGCGGTGGGCGGGTGGCGCTGACGACATACGGCCGATCTAGCGGTTTTTGTGTGGACCCGATTGAGAAGAAGCCGTTGAACCACTTTCTACCCGGAACGTCGGTGCTGTCCTTTGGCACAGCGGGCTGCAATCTGGCCTGCCGGTTCTGTCAAAACTGGGATATCAGCCGGTCGCGGGAAATGGATACGCTGGCTGATTCGGCGTCTCCGGATGCCCTGGCCGACGCCGCGGTCCGATTGGGTTGTCCGAGCGTCGCGTTCACTTACAACGATCCCGTCATCTTCATGGAATACGCGATAGACATTGCGCGCACATGCCGCGCGCGCGGGATACGCACTGTTGCTGTGACTGCGGGGTACATTTGCGAGGAGCCGCGCCGCGAATTTTTTGCGCACATGGATGCCGCGAATGTGGATCTCAAGGGCTTCACGGAGTCGTTTTATCAGAAACTCTGTGGAGCGCAGCTCGCTCCCGTGTTGGAGACGCTGATCTATCTGAAGCGCGAAACGCGCGTTTGGCTTGAACTGACCACCCTGCTGATTCCCGATGAGAACGATAGCGACGACGAGTTGGACGCGATGACCAAATGGGTTTATCGGGAATTGGGCCCCGATGTGCCACACCATTTCACGGCGTTTCATCCCGACTACAAGATGCTGGATGTTCCCGCCACTCCGCCCGAAACACTTGCGCGCGCGAGAGAGATCGCGATGGGGAATGGTTTGCGTTTTGTCTACACCGGCAACGTGCGCGACGAGGTGGGCGGCAGCACCTATTGCCCCGGCTGCGGGGCGCGTGTGATTGGGCGCGATGGCTATACGATTACGGATTGGGCGTTGACGGATGATTCTCGCTGCGTCTCGTGCAGGCGTCCGATTCCGGGCGTGTTTGAGGGAGAGCCGGGGCGCTGGGGTGGGCGGCGGATGGCGGTGCGGCTGGGGCGTCAGTAATTGAGGCAGTAAGAGCAGAGAAAATTGCCCGCTCGCGCCGTGCACTTGAGATTCTCGCGCGTGTCTTCCGGCAGGTCGAGGAACTGAATCCACACGCGGAACCGGTCGGAATCCTTCTCGGGCTGGCATCGCACGACCGCGCCTGTGCAAGCGATGGTTTTGAGGTGGCCCGCGTTGTCGGGAACTTCAATGTCTACGCTCATGACGCTGAATGGGGCGACAGCCTTCTCCGAGTAGAGTTGCAGTCCGAGCGGGCAAAGTTGAAAGGTGTCTGGCTGTTCAAGCGCTGCGGAAAAATCTGATGCGACAACCACCGGCTGCTTTTCCGGTTTGTCGCCTTTTTCTGTAGCTGATTCGCTCACCCGAGTGTCTCCATGCCGGAAAATTACTTCACAAAAATCGGTTGTCAAACGCTATTCGTCACCGCATTCGGCGAATCATGTATCCGCCGATGATCAGATAGAGACCATTGACGAGCCAGGGGCCGAGCCAGGCGGGGATAATCATGTTCTTCGCCATTGAGAGGCCGACGCGGGAGAGGACATAGTAGGAGAAGAAGAGGCCCAGCGAGAGCGTCACGCCCAGCATGGCCCCCTTGCGTCCGGTTTGAGCGCCGAACGGAATGCCGAGGAGCATCACGATCATACAGGCCCAGGGTTCTGCGATTTTGAAGTGGAGGTCCGCGCGGATTCGCGCGAGCGCGGCCGGATCGCGCCGCTTGTTCATCTTCAGATATTCGAAGAGCTCGCTCGATGTGAGGTATTCGGGGTCTTTCGTCTCATTGAGAAAGAAGTCGGGCGATTCCTTGAGGTCAGGCATCTCGCGCGTCAGGAAAAGGTGTGGCGGACCCATGGGATTGCTCTCCTTGTCGTAGGCCTGCTCGACCGTGTCGCGCAGCCACCAGCGCCCATCGAGCCAGCGCGCCTCTTTCGCTCGAATCCGCCACTCGTCGGATGAATCCTCGCGCTGTTGTGTGATCTCAACGCCTCGCATTTCGAGTGTGCGGATATCCAATTCGTTGATCAGCCACGTGCGGCGACCGCGCTGATATTTGACGGCAATTTGCTTCTTGATATAGACCAAATTCGGATCCGATCGCTTTTGCTCGCGGACGAAGTTGTGGCACCAATAGGCCGCTGGCGGCCCGATCGTTTCGTGGATACTCGAGACAAAAATCGTCGCAAGGAGGCCGACTGCCATGTAGGGCGCCATCAAGCGGGTGATGCTGATGCCGCTGGCGCGCATTGCGGTCAACTCGTTGCTCTTTGTCAGCGTTGAAAGGCTATACAAGACCGCCAAGAACATGGAAACGGGGACGATTTGCACCCAGACCGACGGCAGGAGTACCACATAGTAGCGGAAAATCAGGGCGAAAGGCGTGTTGCCCTCGATGAAGTCGCCCAGATTGTCGAAAAGGTCGAAAATCACGTATAACATGCAGAAGGCCAGCAGGATATACGCGAACGGCACAAAGAAGGTACGCAGCAGGTATCGGTCAATCAATTTCATACATCAGTGCGCACGCTACCTATGAATGGAAGCGGATACAAGCCCGAGCGTCGCCATCGGGAATTCCCTGAAATTCGGAGGATGCTGTTGACGCTGTCCGATGCATCCGCTATTCATCGAACTTTATTTGCGGGCGGCAATGCGACCGTCTCGCAATCCAAAGCGAAAGCTATAACGGGAGAGTATCATGGCGATTAAAGTAGGTATCAATGGATTCGGCCGTATCGGCCGCATGGTGTTTCAGGCCATTTGCGATCAGGGCCTGCTCGGCAAAGAGATTGACGTCGTAGCGGTGGTGGATGTCTCCACCGACGCGGACTACTTCGCGTATCAGATGAAGTACGACTCCGTGCACGGCAAGTTCAAGCACACGGTCTTGACGGAGAAGAGCGATGCCTCTGCCGCGGAAGCGGACACGCTGGTGGTCAATGGCCACAAGATCAAGTGCGTTGCGGCGACCAAGACGCCTGACCTCCTGCCGTGGAAAGCGCTAGGCGTTGAATATGTGATTGAGTCCACCGGCCTCTTCACGGATTCCGAGAAGGCCAAGGGCCACCTCGCTGCAGGCGCCAAGAAGGTCATCATCTCCGCGCCCGGCAAGGGCGAGGTCAAGACCATCGTCATGGGCGTCAACGAAGCGGAATATGACAGCGCCAAGCACAACATCGTTTCCAACGCCTCCTGCACGACGAACTGCCTCGCGCCGGTCGTTCACGTGCTCCTCAAGGAAGGCTTCGGCATTGAGACCGGGTTGATGACGACCATTCACGCCTATACGGCCACGCAGAAAACGGTGGATGGCCCGTCCAAGAAGGATTGGCGCGGCGGCCGCGCAGCGGCAGTCAACGTCATTCCATCCTCGACTGGCGCCGCCAAGGCTGTCGGAGAAGTGCTCCCGAGCACCAAGGGCAAGCTCACGGGCATGGCATTCCGCGTTCCGACGCCGGACGTTTCCGTGATTGACCTGACCTTCCGCACCACGCGCGACACCTCCATCGAGGAAATTGACGCTGCGCTCAAGAAGGCCTCCGAATCGTACCTTAAGGGCATCCTCGGCGTGACGAACGAAGAGCTGGTCTCGACGGACTTCATCCACGACGAGCGCTCCTCGATCTATGACTCGCTCGCGACGCTCCAGAACAACCTGAAAGGCGAAAAGCGCTTCTTCAAGGTCGTTTCCTGGTATGACAACGAGTGGGGCTATTCGAACCGCGTGGTGGACCTCGTTCGCCACATGGTCAAGGCCGACCGAAAGTAGTCCAAACGAATCAATATCCAGCGCGGCGGGGGGGTAACCCCGCCGCCGCCGGGAGCGAAAACCGTGAACAAACTAACGATTGCCGACATTGATATCAAAGGGAAGCGTGTCCTCATTCGTGTGGACTTCAACGTCCCGGTTGAGAACGGACACGTCTCCGACGACACCCGTATTCGCGCTGCACTGCCGACAATCAAGTACGTGCTTGATCACGGCGCTTCTGTCGTATTGATGAGTCACCTCGGTCGCCCCAAAGGTGGAAAAGCCGAGCCCGAGTTCAGTCTGAAACCCGCTGCGGATCGCCTCTCCGAACTCCTGCGCCGACCGGTTCTCTTCGCGCCGGATTGCGTTGGGCCTGAAGTCAAGGCCATGGCGGAGTCGCTCCGCCGCGAACAGCACATTCTCCTCCTCGAAAACCTGCGCTTCCACAAAGAAGAGGAGGGGAAGGTCAAGCTGCCCGAGACCGCGACGGACGAGGAAAAAAAGGCCGCCAAAACAGAGATGAAGAAGCGGCAGGAAGAGTTTGCTCGCCAGTTGTCCGAGCTCGGCGATATCTACGTCAACGATGCGTTCGGAACCGCGCACCGCGCGCATGCCTCGACCGCCATCATTTGCAAGTTTTTCAAGACCAACCTCGCGGGGTTCCTGATGGAGCGCGAGGTGAAATATATGGGCCAGGCGCTCGCCAGTCCGGAACGCCCCTTCGTTGCTATCCTCGGCGGCGCCAAGGTCAGCGACAAGGTCAACGTGATTCACAACCTCCTCGGCAAGGTGGACGCCTTGCTCATTGGGGGAGCCATGGCCTACACCTTCTATCGCGCCAAAGGCATTCCCACCGGAAAATCGCTGGTGGAAGAGGACAAGGTGGCGCTCGCCGCCGATCTCCTCAAGTTTGCGCAGGCCAAAGGGGTGAAGCTGCTTCTCCCCGTTGATCACGTCATTGCCGACAAGTTCGACGCCGCTGCGAATCACAAAGTGGTGGACGAAGGCGGCATTGAAGAGGGTTGGATGGCGCTCGATATCGGCCCGAAAACGGCCGCGCTTTATGCGAGCGAAATCAGCCGCGCAAAGACGGTTGTTTGGAACGGCCCCATGGGTTGTTTCGAGATGGCCCCCTTTGCAGAAGGCACCCTGTCTGTTGCCAAAGCTGTTGCGGCAACTTCCTGCCTGAGTATCATCGGCGGCGGCGACAGCGTTGCAGCCGTGAACAAGAGTGGACTCGCAGACAAGATGAGCCACATCAGCACGGGTGGTGGCGCCAGCCTCGAATTTCTCGAAGGCAAAGCGCTTCCCGGTGTTGTCGCCCTGACCGATAAAAACTAACTCACCCAACCTGGAACAATTCTCATGCGCCAACGCAAACCCATCGTCGCCGGCAACTGGAAAATGAACAAGACGGTGGCCGAGGCCATTGATTTGGCCACCGCCATCAAGCGCGAACTCGGCGACTGCAAGGATGTGGACATAGTGCTCTGTCCTCCCTTCACCGCCCTCAAAGCGGTCAGTGAAGCCATCACGGATACGCACGTTGATCTCGGTGCGCAGAATATGCACTGGGAGAAGAGCGGCGCCTACACCGGTGAAGTCTCCGCCGAGATGCTTCGCGAGCTCTATTGCCACTACGTCATTCTCGGGCACAGCGAGCGCCGCGCGTACTTTGGCGAGACCGATGAAATCGTCAATAAGAAGACGAAAGCCGCGCTGGCCGCAAATCTCCAACCGATCGTCTGCATAGGCGAAACACTCGCCGAACGCGAGAGCGGCCGCATGACGGAAGTGATCACAACACAAGTGCGCGGCAGTTTGGCCGACCTTTCGCCGCGCGAATTGGTCAGCAGCATCATTGCCTATGAGCCCGTTTGGGCCATCGGCACGGGTAGGACAGCATCGCCGGAACAGGCACAGGAAGTCCACGCGCTCATCCGCAGCTTGCTGCGCGAGTTGGCGGATGATGCCGTTGCTCAGTCCGTTCGGATTCAATATGGCGGCAGCGTAAAGCCCGCCAATGCGCGCGAGCTGTTCGGGCAGCCCGATATTGATGGCGGGCTGATTGGTGGCGCGGCATTGGAAGCGCGCTCATTTATCGAAATCGTGCGCGGCGCAATCTAAGGGAAAAGGGAACGTTCATGGGTATCGTACGCATTTTGTTGATTCTCGTTGAAGTGGTCACGTGTTTGCTTTTGGCAGGTGTCATCCTGCTTCAGAAATCCAAGGGCGAAGGACTCGGCACAGCCTTTGGGGGCGGCATGAGCGAATCCCTCTTCGGTTCTCGCGCGGGCAATGTCCTCACAAAAATCACGGTTACATTGGCGCTGATCTTCTTGGCTAATACGGCGGTGCTCGGCATTCTTTTTGCTCACCAGGGCAGCGGCGGCAGCTCCCTGATGGATCGCAGTGCGGGCCCTGTGCCCACCGCGCCGGTCGCAGCGCCCGCGGCGGCACAAGCTGCCGGAACCCCGACGCCGGCTACTGCGCCAGGTGCTGCGTTGCTTTCTGACTCCGCGCCTGTGGCGGCTCCGACTGAAGCGCCGGCGGCGTCTGAAGCCGCGCCGGAAGCGCCCGTGGCCGAACCCGCTGCGCCCTAGTTTTCCAAGCCTTGGAAGGCTCGATTCGCGAAACTTCCAAGCGTTGGAATTAATGGCGCGCCAAACTTCCCACCCTCGGAAAAGTTGTTCCGTGTCTCGTCCGAGGTCTGTACCTTACAGGCCTTGGTGAACAATGCTTCGCGGACTTTCATTGTTGTTTCTATTGGCGCTGTGTGTGGTCGGGTGCGGTCGCCTCGAAGAATCGCCCGCTCAACGCGCAAACACGCTTTACATCACGACGTCGCGTATTCGCGGTTTCGATCCGGCTAAAGCGGCGGATGTTCCCTCGGCGCTGGCGATCGCGCGCGTCTATGAGGGGCTTCTGCAGATTTCGTATCTGGATCGGCCGTATTGTCTGGAGCCGCTCTTGGCCACCGCGATGCCGGAGAAGTCGGACGATGGGTTGCGCTACACCTTTCATATCCGGCCCGGAATCTATTTTTCTGACGACAATTGTTTTCCGGGAGGGAAGGGGCGCGAATTGGTGGCGGAAGATTTTGTCTATTCCATCAAGCGGTTGGCAGACCGGAAGGTGGGCTCGACGGGGTGGTGGGCGTTTGAGGGTCGAATCCGCGGGCTCAACGACTTTCGCGATGCAAGCGCTGGCGAGGAGCCGACGGACTATGACCGCCCTGTTGAGGGGCTGCGCGCGACCGATCGCTACACGCTCGTGATCGAACTGACACACCCCTATCCCCAATTCCTTTGGGTCCTGGCCATGCACTATGGCAGCGCATTGCCGCGCGAGGCTGTAGAGCGCTATGGCGAGCGCTTTGGGAGTCATCCCGTCGGAACGGGACCCTATCGGTTGGCGCACTGGCGTCGCAATTATCGGATGATCTTCGAGCGGAATCCAACGTGGCGCGAGACGGGGCGGACGGATTCTTATCCGACGACGGGGGAAGCGGGAGATGCAGAGCGCGGCCTGTTGGCAGATGCGGGGAAGCCGTTGCCGTTCATGGATCGCATCGTGGCCTACGTCGTCGCGGATGCGGCGACGCAGTGGATGATGTTCTTGAACGGGCAATTGGACGAATCGGGGATCTCGCGCGACAACTGGGATGTCGTCATGGACAAGCATCGTCAACTGCTGCCCGCACTACGCGAGCGGGGAATCGAGATGGCCGTCGCGCCTCAACTGCGGATCAACTATCTCGGCTTCAACATGGACGATCCCATTCTGGGTACCAATTTGTTGCTGCGCCGCGCGATCACCTGCGCATTCAACACGGAGGAGTGGATTCAACTTTTCAATGGGCGTATTCGCCGCGCGCTGGGTCCCATTCCGAGCGCGTTGCCCGGGTTCGATCCCGACTATGTTCCGTTTCCTTTCGACCTCGCTCGCGCGAAGCAATTGCTGAGCGAGGCGGGCTATCCGGATGGGCGCGATCCGGCAACCGATCGCCGCTTGGAGTTGACGCTGGAATTAGGTAGCGCGGGCGATATAGAAGCGCGCCAGGCCGCGGAGATGGTGGCCGCATTTTTTGATCGCCTCGGTATCGCATTGAAGTTGAGCTTCAACAACACGCCGGCCTATTTCGAGAAGTTGGAGCGGCGGCAGGCGCAAATGTTCATGCTCGGTTGGCTGGGCGATTACCCGGATGCGGAAAACTTTTTGCAGTGTTTTTATGGCCCCAATGCGTCGCCCGGGCCGAACCGCGCCAACTATCACAATGCCGAGTATGACCGTCTCTACGACACCATTCGCGTGATGGACGACTCGCCTGAACGCACGGCGCTCTATGCCCGCATGGCGCGCCTTCTCATTGATGATTGCCCGTGGGTCTTTCTTTCCGAACCGCTGGTCTATACGCTGTATAATCAGAGGCTCCACAACCGCAAACCGCACCTCTTCCCTTACGGGATGGAAAAGTATTACCGCCTGGAATAGCGCATGCTCCGTTTTGTATCCAGACGCCTGCTGCAGATGATTCCGACCTTGTTCGGCGTGATTGTGGTCACGTTTGTGCTGTTCAATCTGGTGGGTGGGAGCCCGGCCCGAATGAAACTGGGCGACAAGGCATCGCCGCGCGCGCTCGAGGAATTCGACGAGCAGCGCGGTTACAACAAGCCGCTCTTCTGGGGCCGATCCGTCGCCACGCGCGCGCTGATAGACGCGGACTTTTCCAAGAGCGCGGGAGCTTGGTCGCAGGTGAAAGGCGCACAATGGCGAGAGGGGGCGCTAGTGATGGCGGGAGACAGCGAGTGGGACGCGCCCTTCGCATTTCCGCTGCGCCGCGATGCTTCGTATGAATGGCATCTTCGCTGGCGCACCGCCGAATCTCGCGCCTGGCAGACCTCGCGTATCGTGATGGAGCCCGGCGCTGACGCATCGCTTGCCTTGCGTGAATGGGCGGCGGGCCGTTCCGTGGAGCTGTCCTCCCTCACGCTGCGTCGCCGCCTTGCGAATCCGTGGGATTCGCAGTTTCTGTTCTATCTGAAGCAACTGGCGCGCCTCGACTTTGGGGTTTCCAGCAGCGCAAACGAACCCGTGCTCGATCTCTTGAAGGCGGGCATTGGGCCGACGCTGGCGCTGGCCTTTCCGATCATTCTGCTGGAGACGATCCTCAGCGTATCGCTCGGACTGTGGTGCGCGGCGTTTAGCAATCGCTGGCCGGATCGCTTGCTTGTCATCGGCTCCGTTGCGCTGATGAGTGTAAATTATCTGGTCTGGATCATTGTCGGGCAATATGTCCTCGCCTTTCGGCTCGGTTGGTTTCCCGTTTGGGGGTTCACCTCCTGGACCTATCTCGCGCTCCCCGTTTTGATCGGCGCGTTCAGTGGTCTCGGCTCGAGCGTTCGCTTCTATCGCACGATTTTGCTGGATGAGATGTATCGCGAATACGTGCGCACCGCGTATGCGAAAGGATTGGGGCGCGGGCGAGTGTTGTTTGTGCACGTCCTGCGAAATGCGCTTGTGCCGATCATCACGCAGGTCATTCTCTCGATCCCGTTTCTCTACACCGGCAGCTTGTTGCTCGAAAGTTTTTTCGGCATTCCCGGCCTCGGCTACTTGAGCGTCAATGCGATCAATGAGAGCGATGTGGACGTGGTTCGCGCCGTCGTGGTGTTGGGATCCGCGCTCTATCTGTTGACGAACCTTCTGGCTGATCTGTGCTACGCGTGGGCCGATCCGAGGGTGCGACTGACATGAATCGGGGCATGCAACTCTTTCGCAGGCGGCCGCTGGCGCTCATTTCGTTCGCCATCGTCTTGCTCTACGCGCTCATCGCTCTGTATGGAGAGTCGGTCTATCGTTGGCACCAGTGGACGGATACGACACCGGCCTATCAAAACCAGGATATCGAGCAGCAATACGAACCTCCATCGGCGCGACACTGGATGGGGACGGACGGATTGGGGCGGGACGTCTTTTTGCGCGTGGTGCAGGGCACGCGAATCGCCTTTCACGTTGGCGTGATCACGTCGTGCATCGCGATTCCCATTGGTGTTTTGCTGGGGCTGATCGCGGGCTATTTTGGCGGCCGCATAGACGATGCCGTCGTCTGGCTCTATTCCACCTTTGCCGCGATTCCGGGGCTCCTGTTCATTCTCGCCATTGCGATGGTGGCGGGCAAAGGTCTCACGGGCGTCTTTCTCGGCATCGGGTTGACCACGTGGGTCGGGATTTGCCGCCTCATCCGAGCCGAGACGATGAAGCACCGTGATCGCGCGTACGTTCAGGCCGCGCGCGTATTGGGATACAGCGCGCCACGCATTCTATTTCGCCACATCCTGCCCAATGTCTTCCACATCGTCATCGTCACCTTCACCCTGCGGTTTCCCGCCGCCGTGGGCACCGAGGTCTTTATGAGCTTCCTCGGCATTGGCGTGCAGGGAGAGCCCTCGTGGGGGTTGATGCTGAACAGCGCGCGGGGCCGTTTGTGGCAGGGCGTCTGGTGGGAGATGACCTTCGTCACCCTCGCTGTCTTCCTTCTCGTTCTCGCATTCAACATCCTCGGCGACCAGCTGCGCGATGCGCTCGATCCGCGCAGCCAGGACTCATCGGATCGCTCTCTCGCATAATACTCACACCACCCGTGGCTCTTCGGTCGAAACGTTCGTTTCGATGCTCGCAAGTTGCCCGCCATCTTGAGATCGGCGTTGAAAATCGCCAGCAAAGTGAGTACCACATCTGCCGTCGTACCCGACACGGTGGTCAAAGCGGGCGGGCTCCGCGAGAGCATCGCTGCAAAGGCACCGCAATCATGATTTCAGACACTTCAACATCTTCCATTCGCTTGGGCATTGCGATCCCGACGATGAATCGCCCCGATATGTTGCGGATGGCGTTGCGCTCCGCTCTCGCCCAGCGTCGCCCAGCGGATGTCATCTATATTCTGGACAATTCATCGAAGCCGGACACCGATCTCCTCAGTGAATTTGTTGGCGCGCCGATTCGTTACCGTCATGAGGCGACGCGCTTCCCCGTCGAAGAAGCGTTCACTCGCGTGCTGCGCGAAACCGAGGCCGACTACGTTTGTTTGCTTGAGGATGACAATTTGTTTGGCCCCGACCACTTGGCCGCCATGGAAGAGGCCATCCGACTGCATCCCAACGCCGGCGTGTACAGTAGTGCCGCATTTGTTTTCAGCGACGACTGCGGCGCCATTAGTCGCAACATCTTTGCGCCCTGTTGGCCGCATCCGGTCCTCGACACCACGCCCATCTTTATCGAGCCGGGACTTGCGCTTGCCACTTCCATTTTCGGCACGCCGCTGTGCGCATCCGCCACAGCGATCAATAGCGCCGTGCTCAAGAATACGCAGCTCGTGCCGAGCCTTTGTCGCTCGCCGCACGACTGTTGGCGCTGGGCGCAGCTAAGCGCGAAGAACGGCTTGGTTTTTGTGCCGCAAATCACGGCATGGTTTCGCGTGCACGGAAGCAACATCAGCCACGATATCAGAGGCAAGCAGCATCGCGCGGAGAATTGGAAAGTCACCCAGCTTGTCCTCGACTTGATGGAACAGAACGACCTCGATCCGGAGGAGTGGACGAAGCGCCTCTCCGCCATCCTTTCGCCGGAAAGGCGGCGTTTCCTGGCAACAGTATTTCTTCGGCACCGGAAGCTCTCCGCAGCGCGTCGCTTTCTGCCCCCCTTGCTTCAGCGGTCCAGTTTGTGGGCCTGCGCGCCGGAAGTGGCTTCAATTTCCTTCAATATGCTGCTCACTCGCCTCGGCCGCTGATGACGCGGCGGGGCTACGGAGTGCGTGTGGGTGTGTCATAAGCAGATGCGCGGTGCGACTGCTGTTGATATTCCGCCTCGGCTTCGGGCAGCAATTCTTCGAGTTGCGAGATGCGCGTGCTGTCGGCAGGGTGGGTGGACATGATTTCTGGCGGTTTGTCGCCTGCGTTCTCCATCATCCGCTTCCAGAAGGCGACCGATTCGCGCGGGTCGTAGCCCGCGCGGGCCATATAGTGGAGACCGAGGCGATCTGCCTCGAGTTCGTGGTCGCGACTGAAAGGCAAGGCCAATCCATACTGGGCGCCGGCGCCGAGCAGACCCATGATTGCGCGTTGTTGTTCGATGGACATGTCGCCAAGGGCACCCCGCGCGCCGGATAGCGCGATTTGGAGGCTCTGTTGTTGGAACACGCGTTGCGCGCCGTGTCGCGCGGTCGCGTGCGCGATCTCGTGGCCCAGCACAGTGGCCAGTCCTGCCTCGTTCTGCGCGACGGGCAGAATGCCTGTGTACACGACGATCTTTCCGCCCGGCAGGCAGAATGCGTTGACTTGCGGACTATCCACGACAGACACGCGCCAGTCGAAGTTCCTGGCCGAATCGGGCACGACTTGCGTGAGGCGATGCGCCACGCGCTTCACCATGTCCACTTCGGGGCCGGACTCGATGACGCGCGATTGAGAAAGCACCTCTTGGTAGCTGGAGAGACCCAGCGCGGCTTCCTGTTCGACGGATAGGGCCACTTTGTGCGCTTCGCCGGTCTCTGAGTTAACAAAGGTTTCGGTTGTAAAATACCGAAAAAGCAGGATTAACCCAACGGCCACGATTGGCAACAGCCGAAGGCCGCGCCGTCTCGACTGCTGTGCGGAGAAACCCATATTGGATGGAAGTGTCGCCGCCTATTTTTTACCGACTACGCCTTTGATCAGGGCGACGAGGATGAGAAGGATTGCGCCGCCTACACCGCCACTGCCGATGCTGCCCAGGATGGAGTTGAGATCAGTGCCACCGCTGCCGATGCTGACGCCGAGCGCTTTCAGAATCGCGCCACCAATGCCGCCCCCGAGAAGACCGGCAATCGAGTTGCCGAGCGTGCCCAGGCTCTTGTTTTTCATGAGGGCGCCCGCAACATTTCCGCCCACGGCGCCGCTGATCAGGTTAATAATGAGATTCGCGTCCATATTACTTCCCCCTACAGAGGGGAAGTCTGCGTAGCTCCACGCTGGCGGTCAAGAGCATGTGCGAGGTGAGAGCCCTCTAGTTTTTCTCAACCGGCTGCCTCTCCGAGCCGCAGTGGCGGGAGGGGATAGAGGCAATCCGCTGGCCACAATCTCGGCGTGAGATCAGTCTTTGCAATTTTCTGCCGTTGAATTGATTCTGTCGCAACATATTCCAAGCGTTGGAAATACAAATAAGGCCGACTTCCAATCGTTGGAAATGTTGCGCAAGGTTAAACGATTAACTCGACATTTATCGGCGAGCGGGTAAAACGCTTGACTTATGACGGGTCACTCATTCGATCCGAAGCAATTTCAAGGAGTTGAGCGGTGAAGAATTTTCTGATGGCAGTGGCGGTTGCACTTGTGGCGCAGTCTGCGATGGCGATTCCGACGTCGCCAACCGCAATCGGAAGCAGGAACGGGCGTGATGGCTGGAATCAGATCGGGCGTTTCACAGTTCTCTCTGCGAAGGAGTATTCCGCGATCAAGGCGGAGGCGGGGCTTTGGGGAAATGACTTGGGCGGAACGATGTATCGGGTGAAGTGGGTCGGCGATGCGCTGGGCAATTCGTATTGGACGTTCACGCGGAGCAACCCCTTTTCGAATAGCGCCGAACAGAAGTCGCCGCACCGTTCGGAGACGGCCGGAAATGAGAAGAGCAGCGCTGGCAAGGATTGGAAGATTCTGGTTAGTCCGTAACGAATCAGGGTCGAAAAGTGCGGGTGGGCGAGCAATCGCGCGCCCGCTTTTTTGTGCGCTCAAGGCGGAGTGGGCTTGCCATTGCTTTAAATGTTCTCCATAGGAGAGGGTCTCGGAGGATCCATGAAGAACCGATTGTTTTTATTGTGCATGCTCGCTGCATCGGTGGTTGTGGCGGAGGATCGTTTCCCGCGCGATGGGTGGCAGGAGAAGCCCAGCCCATTTGCTTCGGAGGATGCCGAGGCGGGTGGCGAGTTGGTGGTGAATGGGGGGCCTTATCCGCGAAGTTTGAACTATTTGCTCGATTCGTCGGTGTCGTCGGCAGATGTGTTCGGCAGTTTGTTTGACACGCTGCTGGGGATGAATCCGCTGACGTTTGAGTTTGAGCCTGGGATCGCGGAGCGGTGGAGTGTTTCGGATGATAAGCGCGTCATCACGGTGTGGCTCGATCCGAAAGCGACGTGGAGCGATGGCAGGCCGATTGTGGCGGACGATGTGCTGTGGACGTGGCAAACGATTCTGGACCCGAAGAATCTGACGGGCCCGCACAAGGTGGACCTCGAACGGTTTGAGGTGCCGGAGGTGTTGGGGGAGCGACAGATTCGCTTTGTCGCAAAGGAAGCCCACTGGAAGAACCTGCTGACGGTGGCGGGGCTGAATATCCTGCCGAAGCACGCGATGGCGTCCCTGGATTTCAACAAGATCAACTTTGAATTTCCCGTGGTGTCGGGGCCGTATCGCTTGGCGGAGTTGAAGGAGGGTCGCTTTTCGCGCTTGGAGCGTCGCTCGGATTGGTGGCAGCGGGGCTATCCGCGCAATGAGGGGTTGAACAATTTCGACTCGATTCGCTTTATGTACTTTCAGGAGCGCGACAATGCGTTCGATGCGTTTAAGAAGGGGACGGTTGATTTCTTCGCGGTTTATACGGCGCACCAGTGGGCGACGCAGACGAGCGGCGATCGCTTTGATCGAAACTGGGTCGTGAAGCAGAAGGTGCAAAACTATAACCCGGTTGGATTTCAGGGATTTGCCATGAATATGAGGCGCGCGCCGTTTGACGACGTGCGCGTGCGGAAGGCGCTGGCCCTCCTGTTGAACCGCGAAAAGATGAACCACACGCTGATGTACGATCAGTACTTCCTGCATCGCTCCTATTTCGAGGATTTGTATTCGCCGGAGCATCCGTGTCCGAATCCGACGGTACCCTTTGACAAAGAGGCTGCGCGCGCGCTTCTCGCCGATGCGGGCTGGAAGGCGAACCCGGCGACGGGGCTGTTGGAGAAGGACGGCAAGCCGCTGCGTTTCACCTTCCTGACGCGCGATGCGACGACGGATCGGTTCCTCGTGATTTACAAGGAAGATCTGAAGGATGTCGGAATTGAGATAGACCTCGTGCAGAAGGATTGGTCTGCCTGGATGAAGGACATGGACGAGTTCAACTTCGACATGACCTGGGCGGCGTGGGGCGGCAGTATTTGGCGCGACCCGGAATATCAATGGTCGAGTCGGCAAGCGGATCAGGTCGCGGGGCAGAACATCACGGGGTTCAAGAATGAGCGCGTGGATGAGTTGATCACGCAGCAGCGCACGGAGTTCAACCTGGAGCGGCGCAATGAGATTCTGCGCGAGATTGACGGAATACTGGTGAAGGAATTTCCGTACATCCTGCTTTGGAATATCAACTACACGCGACTGCTCTATTGGAACAAGTTTGGGATGCCCGCGACGGTTCTCGGCAAGTATGGTGATGAGCGCGCCGCGTATGGCCTTTGGTGGTATGACGCCGACTCGGCCGATGACCTGAGTGGCGCGATGTCCGAGGGGCGCTCGTTGCCGCGCCGTCCCGCCACGGTTGACTTTGATGAAGCGTTCCGCTTGTAGCAGCGGTAAATAATCGCCAAGCTGACGGTCTTGCGCATTTCAGGCTTATGGACCGTTTGAGTTATTTCATCCGCCGCATTTTGCTGATCATTCCGACCTTTATCGGAATCACCTTCGTTTGCTTTGCAATTTGTCAATTTGTGCCTGGCGGACCCGTGGAGCAGACGCTGATCCGAATGCGCGGGATGGGCGATACGGGGCGGGGAGCCTCAGATCGCGCGGCGATTGGACCGGAGCAGCGGAAGGCGATTGAGGCGCATTTCGGGTTCGATAAACCGATCCCGCAGCGCTACTGGAAGTGGCTGTGGACGGATCGCATGGGCCTCGCGGTGGATTCGTATCTCTATCCGAACAAGAAAGTGTGGCAGCTCATCGTCGAGCGCTTTCCCGTGTCGCTGATCTTTGGTTTGAGCGGGCTCTTTCTGACCTATCTGATCTGTATTCCGCTGGGCATTGCGAAGGCGCTGCGGCACGGGAGTGCGTTTGATTTGGTGTCGAGTCTGGTGGTCTTCACGGGATATGCGATTCCGGCTTTTGCCTTTGGCATGCTGCTGAAGAGTTTGTTTTCCGGCACGACGGACTTCGCGCTCGACTGGTTTCCTGCCGCGGGTTTCCACTCCATTCATTTCGATGGCCTCTCGTTTTGGGGGAAGACGAAGGACATCGCGCGCCACATGTTTCTTCCGGTGCTTTGCTACACCATTGGCAACTTTGCCGTGCTGACGTTGCTGATGAAGAACTCGATGATGGAGCAGGTGAGCCAGGACTACGTCCGGACGGTCTTGGCGAAGGGTGGGAGCTTGCGCCGCGCGATTTGGCGGCATGCGCTTCGGAATGCGTTGGTGCCGATTGCGACGGGGATTGGCGGCGTGTTGACGGTGATGTTTGCGGGCGCGGTGTTGATTGAGAAGGTGTTTGAGATTCCCGGGATGGGGCGCCTGAGTTTGGAGGCGATTGTCAGTCGCGACTACATGTTGTTCATGGGGATTTTGGGGCTCACTTCGATCCTTGGATTGTTGGGGCGGATTCTTTCCGATTTCTGCTATGTGTTGATTGATCCACGGATCCATTTCCGGTCATGAAGGCGCTCGACTGGTTTCACCCTATTACGCGTCGGCGGCTCCGCCGATTTTTCGCGATTCGGCGGGCGGCGTGGTCGTTTGCGATTCTCACCGTCGCGTTCGTCCTCAGTTTGGGCGCGGAGCTGTTCTGCAATTCGGATCCGCTCTATCTGCGTTTCGAGGGGCGCTCCTATTTCCCGGTCTTTCGTTTCTATTCCGAGCGACTGTTGCTCGGGTCGGGGCCCGACACGCGGATGGATTACAAGGCGCTTGTTCGAAGCGAACGGTTCTCCGCGAATTCGGACAACTGGGCGCTGTGGCCTGTGGTTCCGTTTGGCCCTTTGGAGATCGTGCGCGCGGAGCGCGTGGAGCTGCCGGATGAAGTGGTTGTTCGGATTGCGCCGGATCCGCGCGTGGCGAGTGTGAATGTGACTCGGGAGCTGATGGTGACGCGGGGTGTTTCCGCTGGCTTCTTCTTTGCGGGCGCCGATGGGGAGGAAGAGGGTGTTCTTCTGCCGACCGTATGGACACTGCCGGATACAGTGCGGGCGGGGATTGAGCGGCGATTTCGGAACGAGGCCAGCGATGCGGTCTCCGGCCTCGCGCATCGGCGCGATGGGGCGGAAGCGGAAGTTTCGCTATCGCCATTTTCTCCGCGCAGGTCTGAGCCCAAAACTGTTCGGCTGACTTTTGGGGAAGGGACGCCGCGCAAGGCCGAGACGCGCTTTTCGCTGACGCGGGAATTGGCGCCAGCGTCGGGTGAGTGGCCCGCACTGTGGGAGCGTCTCGATGAAGCCAGTCGCGAACGTGTGTTGGCGGCGGCGGCGCAGCGATTTGACCGCATGGTGGATCCGGTGAGCGTGCGGGTGGGCGATCGGCCCTATCGCGTGCGAGTGGAGCGGGAGGATGTGCGATTTCCTTTTCGGCCCGTCGCGGGGCACCCGCTGGGAATTGATAGCGCAGGGCGCGATGTGTTGGCGCGACTGATCTATGGTTTTCGCACCTCGATGTCGTTTGGAGTTCTCCTCGTTGTGGCGTCTCTTCTTGTCGGGACTCTGGTGGGGGCTGCGCAGGGGTATTACGGCGGGCGATTCGATTTGCTGGGGCAGCGCGTGATTGAGGTGTGGGACGCGCTGCCGTTTCTCTACATCCTGATCCTGGTGGGATCTGTTTATGGGCGCGGCTTCGGGTTGCTCCTGGTTTGCTACGCGCTCTTCAACTGGATCGGCATTTCGTATTACATGCGCGCGGAGTTTCTGCGATTGCGCGGGTGGACCTTTGTTGAAGCCGCGCGCGCGCAGGGATTGCCCGCTCGGCTGATTATGTTTCGCCACATTTTGCCGAATGCATTGGTGCCGCTCGTGACGTTCTTTCCGTTCTCGCTCGTCAGTGCGATTGGCGTGCTGGCGGCGCTGGATTTTCTCGGCTTTGGCCTGCCGCCGCCGACGCCGAGTTGGGGTGAATTGCTCGCGCAGGCGCAGGAATATCCGTGGGCGTGGTGGCTCACGCTGTATCCCGCGTTGGCGCTGTTTGTGGTGATGCTGTTCGGGGTGTTCATTGGCGAGGGCGTGCGGCAGGCGTTCGATCCGAAACCGATTTCGAGGATGGAATGAGCACGCGCAGACGAGAGGCGAGGCCCGCGATGTGGAAAGAAGGAAGCCAACATTGAGCGAGAGCGAATCCATATTGACTGTGCGCGATCTTTCTGTGGAGTTCGACGTTGAGGGCGGGCGGATTCGAGCGGTGGATCGCGTGAGCTTTGACCTGCGCGCAGGCGAGGTGCTGGGCGTGGTGGGGGAGTCGGGGTGCGGCAAGAGCGTGACGGCGTTGAGCTTGGTTCGCTTGTTGCCATCGCCGCCGGGCCACGTGGTGGGAGGGTCGGTGACCTTTGAGGGGCGCGACTTGCTGCGGATTCCGATTGCGGAGCTGCGAGCGATACGCGGCAAACGGATCAGCATGATTTTTCAGGACCCGATGTCGGCGCTTTCTCCGCTTCATCGAATCGGCGACCAGTTGGTTGAAGCACAGCAATTGCACGGGGAGATTCCCACGCGCCGCGCGTGGGAGGTGGGCACGGAATGGCTGGCGAAGGTTGGCATACCCGATCCCGCAGAGCGGATGAACGCGTGGCCGCACGAACTGTCGGGTGGAATGCGGCAGCGCGTGATGATCGCGATGGCGCTGATGTTGAAGCCGGATGTGGTGATTGCGGACGAGCCGACCACCGCGCTGGATGTGACCATTCAAGCTCAGATATTTGAGCTGATGCGCGTGTTGAAGGATGCCAAAACAGCCGCGATGTTGATCACGCATGATATGAGCGCGATTTGGGAAATGTGCGACCGCGCGCTCGTGATGTATGCGGGGCAAATTGTCGAATCGGCGCCTGTGCGCGAGCTTTTCCAGAACCCGCGGCATCCCTACACGGCGGGACTGCTCCGCTCCATGCCGCGCGGGCCGAGGACGGGGCGTCGGCTGGAGACTATTCCCGGTCAGGTGCCGTCGCCGCGCGATTATCCGAAAGGATGCCGATTTGCGGATCGGTGCCCACACGTCTGGTCCCTCTGCCGTGAGCACGAGCCGGAGTTGTTTGCGGTGGATGAAGAACACCGCGCGGCGTGCCACCTCGTGCCGGAAGGGAGGAAGCCGTGAGCGCGCCGCTTCTTGAGGTGAAAGGGCTGACGACGTGGTATCCGATTCGGCGCGGTGTGTGGTCGCGCACGGTGAGACATGTTCAGGCGCTGACGGACGTGAGCCTCGCGATTCAGGAAGGCGAGACGCTGGGCATCGTGGGCGAGTCGGGTTGTGGGAAAACGACCTTGGGTCGGACACTGGTCGGGCTGGAGCGACCCATGGCGGGAGCGATGTTGCTGCGCGGAGCGGTGCTTCCCGCAGGGATTCGGCCTGCGGCCTTGCAGCGGCAAGTGCAGATGATTTTTCAGGATCCGGCGGCTGCCTTGAATCCGCGTTTGACCGTGCTGGATTTGCTGACAGAGGCGCTGGCCTACCACGGGCTGCTGACCGAGTCACGCGAGGCGACCGCGCTGCAGTTGTTGCGCGATGTGGGGTTGGATGGCGCCGCGCTGCACCGCTATCCATTTGAATTTTCCGGTGGCCAGCGACAGCGGATCAGCGTGGCGCGCGCGCTGGCGCTGCGGCCCTCGCTGATCATCTGTGATGAGGCGGTGAGCGCGCTGGATGTTTCCGTGCAGGCGCAGGTGTTGAACCTGTTGATGGATTTGAAGGAGAAGTATCGGCTTTCCTATCTCTTCATCTCGCACGACATCAACGTCGTGCGATTCATTGCCGATCGCGTGGCGGTGATGTATCTCGGGCGCATTGTGGAGGAAGGGCCGACGGAAGACGTGATCGGAAGCCCCGCCCATCCCTATACCCAGGCGTTGATTAGCGCCGTGCCCGCAGTGGGGCGGGAAGCTTCTGCGCGCCGCCCGTTGGGTGGCGAGTTGCCTTCGCCCTCGCGGCCGCCAGCAGGGTGCCCGTTTCATCCACGCTGCCCGAGCGCGATGGAAATCTGCAAGACCGCTGCCCCGCCGACGATTTCGAAGGGGGCGCAGAAAGTGAGTTGCCATCTCTATTCGCGCGATCTATCCTCACAGTAAGGAGGAACGGTCATGAACAGAGTGCCAACTGTACGAGACATCATGGTCACCAAACTTGTGACCTTGCGGCCGGAACAACCGATTCGCGACGCCATTGACATCCTCTTGAAGAACCGCATTTCAGGTGCTGCGGTGTTGGATGACAAAGGCGCATTGATCGGGATGCTTTCGGAGAAGGATTGTTTGAACGTTATCGCGAACGATGCCTTTCACAACACCGATCCCGATCACGTTTCCGATTATATGTCGCGGACGCTCACGACCATTGAACCGGAGGCGGATATTTTTCGCGCGGCGGATATGTTTCTCAAGAATAGTTTTCGCCGATTGCCGGTGGTGGAGAACGGGCGCGTGGTGGGGCAGATCAGCCGTCGCGATGTGCTGAATGCGAGCCGCCTGCTCGCCGATGCGCCGCCGGTTCCCAAGCCGTGGTCGGACTCGAAATACATCACCGACGAAGTGAAGGCCGCGCTGGCGGATAAACCCAAGCCGCAGCGGTCGTAGAGCCAGTCCGTTTGTTCGAGCCTTCGGCGATGCGCTCGCTTCGAGGGTCTTCCTTCAGCGATGCGTCGTTTGTGCGCGTGCGCCTCTAATTTGTCTGGATGGTGAGGGGGGAGGCTTGTAGTTTGTTCCCTTTCTTCGAGGAGGCATTGGCTTTGGAAATGGGTCCTGGAACGGTTGTATTGGTGACGGGGGCGACGGGCTTCACTGGGGCGGTCTTGACGCGCAAGCTGGTGGAGCGAGGCGCAACGGTGCGCGCGATTGCGCGGAGTGAGCCACCGGAGTCGCTGCGATCGTTGCCGGTGACGTGGTTTCGCGGGCAGGTGTATGACCCGGATGTGATTCGCGCGGCGGCGGCTGGGGTGCAGTTTGTTTTCCACGTGGCCGCAGCCTATCGCGCGGCGGGCGTGAAGGACGAGGTCTATGAGTTGGTGCACGTGACGAGCACGAAGCTGCTGATGGAAGCGGTGTCGAAGCAGTCGGGCTTTCAGCGCTTTGTCCACGTTTCCACGGTGGGTGTGCATGGACACATTGATCAGCCGCCCGCCGACGAGACCTATCGGTTTGCGCCCGGCGACTTGTATCAGAACACCAAGGCCGAAGCGGAGCGATGGCTGCACGCCAATGCGGCGCGCTTCGGCGTTTCCTACACCGTGATCCGCCCCGCCGCCATCATGGGGCCGGACGATACGCGACTGTTGAAGGTGTTCAGGATGGCGACGAAGCCGGTGTTCCCGATGTTGGGTTTTGGAAAATGCCTCTACCACTTGATTCATGTGGACGATTTGACGGATGCGATGTTGGTTGCGGCCGTGCATCCGGCGGCGCAGGGGGAGGCGTTCATTGTGGGGAATACGGAGCCGGTGCGGTTGGTGGACATGGGGCGATTGATCGCGAAGACGCTGGGCTATCCGTTCGTGCCCATCCGGATTCCGGCGTGGCCATTTTTTCTCGCGGCGGGCGCGTGCGAGGCTCTTTGCAGGCCCCTGGGGAAAGAGCCGCCACTGCATCGGAGGCGCGTCGCATTCTTTACAAAAGATCGCGCGTTCAATACGGCGAAGCTGCGGGAGAGGCTGGGCTTCACCCCGCGCTATACGAATGAAACGGGGATTGTGGAGACGGCGAAGGGCTATGCGGCGAAGGGGTGGCTTCGGTCGCGAAAGTGATCCGAAGGCCGGCGAAGTTGTTGCGCGATTTTCGCCGCGGGTTTGTGTAGAGTTGCGCGTGAGGATTTTATGAGTCGGGAATCGGTTGAAATTCAGAAGGAGCTTTTCGCGCCGAAAAAATCAGCGCTGGCCAAATACCGCGATCTGGTTGTCGGGCGGCCCGGCCTTCTCGCGTTGCTGAGATATGAGCTGATCACCGCCTTCAGTTACTGTCCCGGCGCGTTTGGCCTCTTTGTTCGGAGCAAGCTGTATCCTCGATTGCTGGGCGCGTGTGGGCGCGGCGTGGTGTTTGGAACGGGCGTGGTGCTGCGGCATCCGCACAAGATTCGGATTGGCAACGATGTGGTGGTGGACGACCACTGCGTGTTGGACGCAAAAGGGCAATCGAACGAAGGGATCTCGATTGGGAGCGGGGTGTTCATTGGCCGGAACAGCATCTTGAGCTGCAAGAATGGCGACATTGTGTTGGGAGACGGGGCGAACATCGGTTTCAACTGCGAAGTGTTTTCCGGCGCGCGCGTTGAGATTGGCGCGCGCGTGATGCTGGCGGCCTATACCTACGTGATCGGCGGCGGACATGCGTATGACCGGATGGATGTGTCGCCACTGGAGCAAGCGCGAACCGCTGTGGGCGTGACGGTGGGCGAGGGGGCTTGGCTGGGCGCCGGGGTGAAAGTGTTGGATGGCACCTCGGTCGGTGCGAACTCCATCGTGGGAGCGGGCGCGGTCGTGACGAAAGCCATTCCTGAAAACTCGGTTGCGGCGGGGATCCCGGCGCAAGTATTGCGGAGCCGCACCTGATGGACGCGCAGGGACGGCTGACGATTCTGCATGTGTGCGAACATTTCGGCGGCGCTGAGGCCACGCTGCACGGCGTCGCGCGCGCATTCCAATGGTGGATTCCGAATTATGACGCGATGCGGTTTCGCGTCCTCCTGTGCAGTCGAAAAGGGTGGGACAAAGCGGCGGAACAAATGAAGGCTGCCGGCACGACGCCGTTCACGCTGGGCTATGGCAAGATGGACCCGCGCAATTTGTTTGCGTTGATTCGTTTGATTCGGAAAGAGCGCGTGGATTTGATTCACGCGCACGGTTATGGCGCGTGCACATGGGGTCGCATTGCCGGGCTGTTGTTGCGCTTGCCTGTGATTGTGCATGAGCGGTGCAACTATTCCACCGTGCCGCTCTATCAGCGGCCCGTGGAGTGGCTTCTGGCACCTTTCACCGCGCATGCGTTTGCCGTGTCGGAATCCACGAGGCGCTTTTGCATTGAGAAGCGCTATCTGAAACCCGAGTTGGTTCAGACGCTCTACAACGGGATATTGATGAGCGATATGCCTGCTGCATCGGCCGAATGGAAAGCCGCGCTGCGCGCGGAAAAAGGTGTGGCGCAGGATGCGCTCTTGTTGGGCATTGTGGGCCGCATTGAAAGTCACAAGGGCCATCTCGATGCGTTGCGCGCGCTGAAGATTGTGCTGGAAACCCATCCGTCCGTTCGGCTGTGGATTGTGGGCGATGGCGCGTATGAGGCGGTTGTGAAGCAGTTCGTGCAGGAGCATCAGTTGGGGCATGCCGTGCAATTCCTTGGGTTCCGTCGCGATGTGCGGCAGGTGATCCAGTGCTTCGATGTGCAGGTGTTCCCGAGCCATCAGGAGGGAACTCCGAACACGCTTTATGAGGCGATGTTGGCAGGGCTGCCCGTCGTCGCGAGCACCGCCGATGGGCAGGGCGAAATCCTGGAGCACGAGAAGACGGCGCTGTTGTATGAGCCGGGCGACTCGGTGGCTTTGGCGCGACACCTGGCGCGCATGTTGGAGGATGCGGGCTTGCGGAGACGCCTGGGTGCGGCCGTGCGCGAACGGATCAAGGATTTCGACGGACTCCGCTGCATCCGCACGATGGAAGAGACGTATGACCGGCTGCTGGCCATGCGCTAGGCGGTCCTGGGGAGCAGGCGCGGGGGCATAGCGAACGCTTGCATTTTCCAGCGCACCCTACTAACGTCCCCGCTTCTATTACGCGTAAGGAAAACTATGGCCGGTGGAAAAGAAGATATTATTGAAGTTGACGGTACAGTTACGAAAGTTCTGCCCGCCACGATGTACCGTGTGAAACTGGCCAGCGGCCACGAGATTCTGGCGCATATTTCCGGCAAGATGCGGAAGCACTTCATCAAGATCACAAACGGCGACCGCGTGAAGGTGGAGATGTCTCCTTACGATCTGACGAAGGGCCGCATCACGTTCCGCCACCGCGTTTAGGGCGCGCCGCGAGTCGCAGCGCGATCAACGCATCGCGAAAATCGGGCGGTGGCGCGGCTTGAACCTTTTTGAACTCGGCTGACACGGGGTGTCGCCAGTTGAGCCTCCATGCGTGCAGCATTTGACGCGGCGCGTGTCGCAGCCAATCATCCTCCACTGCACGCGAGAGATATGCGCGATCGCCGGCGAGGGGAAATCCGGCGAACTGCAGGTGTGCGCGAATTTGATGAGTGCGGCCCGTGCGCGGCTTGGCCTCAATGTAGGATGCGGCGGCATTTCGCCGCAGCACCTTGAACTCGGTTAGCGCGGTGAGCCCGCCGATGGGGCGCTCGATGCGCGTGAGGTGAGTTGGGAACAGACCGATGGCAATGGCCAGATAGGTTTTGTCCACGCGCCGCTCTTCGAATTCCTTTTCGAGCGCGGCCTGCATCTCAGGGGTTCTGGCGAACAGCAGGCAGCCCGTTGTGTCGCGATCGAGTCGGTGAACGGGGAGGATTTCCGGGTGCAGCTCGCGCAGGAGTTCTTCGGCGCTGTTAGCGCCCGTGCTGAGCAGGCCCGCGGGTTTATCAATGACGAAGCACGCATCGTCTTCATAGAGAATGCGAAGCGGCTTGGGTGTCGCGGAAGCCTTGGGCGTTTTAGCGACGAGTGGGGGGACCTCCACTTGGTCGCCCGTGCGCAATTCATGTCGCGCCATCCAGACGCGGCGGCGATTGACGAACACGCCTCGCTCATCGAGGAGGCGTTTGGCTTGATTGCGCGAGACGCCGAGGTGACGAGTGAGGAATTCCTGAAGGGTCGTTCCTCGTTCCGGTTGGCGTACAATGAGCAGGCGTGTAGGGGGCATGGGTGCGATCATATCGGGTCAAAACGGATTTGCCCAGCCATTGGATCAAGGCTTGTTTCGCGCGGGGGAGGTCTTATGCTATTCGGCTTTTGGAGGTTGTGAACGCATGTCTGACGCGAACCGCATTGATAATCCGCCCGTCGAGGCTCAAACCGAAGAATGGTTTTTGTCGCAGATGGCCAATCCGAATCTGGTGGTGGGCAATTTGCTCTCCGCCCTGCGCGATTTGCGGGAGAGCGACAGGAAAGATCAGGCCGAACAGCGGATTGAATTGCTGCAGGACACGCTGGCCGAGCGTGGGAAGTTGGCGGAGGCGCTTGAGGCATTGCAGCAGCGCGCGCGATGGGCGGTTGCGGATGGGCGCAAAGATATCAACTGGAGCGAAGAGGCTCTGGATGTGCTCGGTGGCGAATGGGAAATGAAGGCGCTCATTGACGAGTCCGGATTCACTCGCCCCGGCGCTGCGGCCGATGCCATTGGCCGTTTGCGTTTGTTGTTGGCCCTGCGCGAGGGGCTGCTGGTGTATGACCGCACGTGGGGTCTCGGAACCGTGGGCCGTGTGGATGCGTTCAATAAGCGGGTGGAAATTGATTTTGAGCGGCGCGCGGGACACTCCATGTCGTTCAGCTACGCGGCGGAGAGCTTGGCCTTGGTGGATGAGGATCACCTGCTGATGTGGCGGCGCACGCGGCTCGAAGAGTTGCGCAAGCGGGTGAAGGACGATGCGGCAGAAGTAGTGCGGATGGCGCTGCGCAGTTTCGGGCCGTTGACGGCAACTCAGTTGCAATCCACTTTGTCATCCTCGGGAATCGTTCAAGAAGCGGATTGGAAGCGCTTTTGGGATTCGGCACGCAAGAAGTTGAAGATCGACGGTTCCGTTTTGATTCCTGCCGGGCGCTCGGATCTGCTGCGCTTGCAGGAAGGCGCGCACTCCCAACAGGACCAGCAGTTCGACGCCTTGTCGCGCGAACGAAACCTCACAAAGCTTATAGCTGCGTTGGAAGAGCTAACGGGCCCCAAAGGTCCGAAGACCTTCACTCCTTCACAGCAGGGAATTTTGTTAGACAGACTCCAGTTTGCACTGAAGGGGGCGGCCAATGCTGACTTGGCGACGCCTGCGCGCGTTGCGGTGTGTGCGGCCGCGTTTGGCATCGAAGATAAACTCGGCGATTCGCGATTGCCCGACTTTTTTCAAGGGCTCGTTTTGGACAACGTCTTGAAGCAATTGCCTGCGCGTCCGCTGCGCGCATTTTTGCGCTATCTGCATACGAAGGACGCCGAGCAACTCAAGGCATCGCTGTTGAGTCGTTTGGCACATGTCGAAATCAGTGTTTTGAATGAGGCGCTGACCTACTTGCAAGAGACCGGCCATGAGTTGGAAGCCGCGGCGCGCTTCAAGCAGGCGTTCGACGCGCGGACTCCGTCTCTGGAAATGTTGAGTTGGCTGGGTCGTCATCCCGATAGAATCAGTGATTGGGATGTTGCGCTGCCATCGCTGGTTGTTCGTTTCATGATTGAGTCACTCGAACAGGATGCCAACGGCGAGCGCTTGAAAGCGCAGAATCAGTTGCGCGAACGCTTCCTCAAGCCCGACTGGCTGAAGAAGATCATGCCGCAACTCACGCCGATTGAAGTGGAGCAAATGCTCTTGCGCGTCAAAGAGTCCACGGGATGGCCCGCGTTGGATCGAGCCGCCGTGATGGGGCAGATGATCAAGATTTCCCCTGAGCTTGCGCCGCTATTGGCCAGCCGCGCCGATCAGGCGGCCAGCACGCGTGGGCCGGTGACGTCCAAGCGCAGTTTCCGCGAGCGCCAGCAGCAACTTGACCACATCTTGTCGGTGGAGATTCCGAAAGTGGCTCGCGATATTGCGTTGGCGCGCAGCTATGGCGATTTGCGTGAGAACCATGAATACAAGGCCGCCAAGGAGGCGCAGACCATCCTCTTCCGCCGTCGCGATGAGCTGATGCAGGAATTGCGGCGCGTGACGCCGAGTGACTTCCGCGATTTTCCAGCGGACAAAGCCGGGGTGGCCACGACAGTCACCTTGAGCTACGAAGATGGGCGTCAAGAGCGATATCATATTCTCGGTGCGTGGGACGGCGATCCCTCGCGCGGAATTATCTCTTCCACTTCTCGTATGGCAGAGGCGTTGATTGGCCATGCGGCTGGTGAGACCCTTGTGGTTCCCTCGGAAGACGGCGAAGCAAAGGCGACGCTAACTCAAGTGGCGGCGCTTCCGGCCGATCTTTTGGCCTATATCAGCCAAGAGTAGAGACGCTGCACATGCATGAGTTTCTGCAGCAATTTTTGCAGCGCGATGCCGGACCCCTGGTTCAGTTCATCAAGTATGGACTTGCGGGCGGCGTCGCGACGGCGGTGGACATGTTGGTGTTTTTTGCCTTGGCGTGGCGGGTTTTCCCCGCGCTTCGCGAGAACGATCCGCTGGCGACGCGCCTGCACCTGAAGGTGCAGCACGTTGAAGAGGCGGATCGGTCCCGGCGCTTCATCATCTGCACCGCGATTGCGTTCATCTTTTCCAACCTGACAGCCTATTTAATCAATATATTCTGGGTGTTCGAACCCGGCCGCTATCATTGGGCTATTGAACTGGCGTTATTTTACGCGGTTTCGGGTATAAGCGTTTGTATCGGAACGTTTCTGGGGTGGGCGATGATTCGCCATCTCCACTTGAGTACAACATTTTCGTATCTGGGTAAGATGTTAGCTGCACTGATGATTAATTATGTCTGCCGAAAATACTTCGTCTTCAAAGGGTAGCGAGATGTCGCCGCGCGCGCACGCCATTGTAGCGGGATCGGTCGCGCTGGTAGGGTTCGCGGTCTATCTTCTGACCGGAACGGCGTATGTGGAGACATCGCTGAGCGCGCCGTGGTTGCTGTCCGCGCTGCGCATTGCGCCGTTCCCGAGTATGGAATATCCACTGTGGTCGTGGATCGCCCGTCTTCTGGCTGGCGCTGACACGGCGGATTTTGCGCGAACGCTGAATGTTTTCAGCGCGATTTGCGGCGCCATCGCAGTCGGATTGATGTATCGCCTGACGGAGTCGAGCCTGCGCAGTTCCGAAATCCGATCCACGATGCCCGCGCTGCCGATGGTGTCGGGATTGGCGGCGGCGCTCTTTTTGATGCTGAGTATTCCGATTTGGATGGTTTCCAATCGCGCGCATCCGGCAGCGTTTGATCTCGTTCTTCTGTTGGGAAGCCTCCGTTTGCTCCAGCTCTACAACGACTCGAGTCAGAAGGGTTGGCTCTTCGCCTTTTCTTTTGTGTTCGGATTGGGATTGGCAGAATTGGGGACGTTTCTGGTCATTTTGCCGTTTCTCGGGATCCATGTGCTCTATCTGTTGTGGAAGAAGAGGCACTTGGGTGTCGGACCGCTTCTCTTGTCCATCGCACTGGGGTTGTGTGGGGCGTCATTCATTCTGTTCTCCGCGTGGCAATATTACGAGTTGCCTGCGGCAAAGTGGCGCCAGGCTCAAAGCTATTGGGACGTTCTAAAGTATTTCCTCGTGGATCGCCGGCTGATCATTATGCGCAGTTTGCCTCGACACGGCTGGTTGCTGCTGGGGGTCAGCACTCTGGTGCCGTGGATCATGATCTGGGCTGCGCAGCGCAAGGGCCGCCGCTGGGAAGTGAATACCAAGCTGCTGCTCTTCTGTGTGTTGTTGTTTGGCATCGCGCTGGCGATTCTGTTCAACACGCCGATTGCGCCGTGGCGCGTTCTCGGAGTCCAACCGCTCTTGGTGACGCCCTATGTGTTCGCGGCCTCGACCTTCGGGCTGCTCATCGCGCGGGCAGGGGTTCTGCTCGCTGCGCCCATTTTGCGGCGCAAGCGACAGCCGCGGCTTGTCACTCCGCTCCTCGCCACGCTCGTGGCTGTTCCTCTGATTTTTGCGGCGATCCGCAACGCGCCCTCCGTCGCCACGCGCCCCGCGAAAGACATGCACGCGCTGACTACCGCCGTCTTGGACCTGGGCAATGGCCGATCCCTTTGGGTGAGCGATGGAATGTTGGAGGCGGAGCTATCGCTGGAGGCCTACGCTCGCAAGCAACCCTTTAACTATGTGAATGCGGCCCAGGCGGGCGGCTTCACCTATCGCCGTTATCTCTCGTCCCTCTTCACCCAGGACCGCCTGCAGAGCCTGGCCATGGCTGGTCTTGGCCCGTTGCTCTCCTCGTGGCTCGAGCAGGATGAGGGCGTTGTGGATCGTTTGGCTGTCACGCTTCGGCCTGATATTTGGTTGAGTGGCGGCTTGGAACCCGTGCCGATGGGCCTCGTCTATCTGGGCGCCGCCGACCGCGCGGCGTTGGACCCCGTTGAGACGTGGCGGCGAAATCGCGATTTCTGGGAGACAGTGGATCCGCTCCTCGATCGCCTGCCGACAAACCAGCCATCGCAACAGCTCTTCGTTGCGGCGCTGCGCGCAGGTCTTTCGCATGTCGCAAACGATCTCGGGGTGTTCTTGGAATACACCCAGCACGGGAATGAAGCGGCACAGGCATATGCCAAGAGCCTTTCCTACAACCCTGAGAACCTGAGCGCGGCGCTAAATCTGTTGGTGATTGCGGGGGAGGTGGAGCCCACGCCGGATACGGCGCAGGCTGCCGCGTTGCGCGACCGCGAGTTGGAAAAACAGGTTCCCCGCTCGCCACGCCGGATTGCGTTTCGCTATGGTCATCTGCGCAGCGCTGCCGCTGCAGAACTGATTGCCGTTGCGCCGAGCGTGGTGCCGACCGCACCTGCTGACGCCGAACTGCAAGAGATTCACCGACTCTTTCAGGAGGGAAATCTTGCAGAGGCGCGCCGCCGACTCGAGCGCCATCTCGCTGTGCGGTCCGACCAGGTGAACGCGTGGCTGTTGTTGGCCGCCATTGGCTTTCGCGAGGGTCAGCCCGAGTTGATTGAGCGCAGTCTTCGGCAGATGAAGAACCTCAATCAGGAATGGCCCTACGTGCTCGACCTGATGGGGCGGAGCCGCCAGCAGGAGGGCGACATGGCGGGCGCGCGCGAATACTACACCCGCGCGTTGGCCGCGTCGCCTGCCGACTTGAACCTCATGCTGCGCCTGCTCGACTTGGAAGTCGCGGTTCAGGACTGGTTTAACGTCGAGCAACTGCTCAACCAAATTCTCATTGTGTGGCCCAACAATGATGATGCCAACTTTGCGTTGGCCACTCTGTTGAAGGCGCGGGATCGGCTGGACCTCTCAGAAAGCATCCTGCGACGGCAGCTCCTCGCCACGCCGGTTTCGCGCGCGTTGGCGGAACTGGCCGATGTGCTGCGATTGCAAAAGAAATATGATGAAGCGCTGGAAACGGCCATGCACGCAGTGGCCGCGTTTCCGAAGTTTGCGCGGACCCACGAAGTTCGCGGCCTGGTTTTGATGGATATGGGGCGGTTGCCGGAAGCTGGCGAGGATCTCAAGAAAGCCTACGAACTGGCCCCCGCATCGGTCAGTGTCGCGCTTTCGCTCATGGAATGGCATCTGGCAAACAAGGATACCGCTGCCGCGCGCGAACTGGCTGGCGAAGTGTTGCGCACTGCCAAGAGTCTGACTCCGGATCAGGACGAGGCGTTGCGAAAAGTCGCGCCGTGACCCCGTTGATCCCGTTGGGTGGAACGGGAGGTGTCCCGCACGTGCAAAATGGGTGGACCCAACGCAAAAAGCGTGACAAGAGCGGGTCCCATCGCTATCAGTCACCGTCTTTACATCGAACGTCTAGGGAGTACGACCAATGAATTTTCCTCGCGAAAGTGGAATCCTTCTGCATATCACCTCCTTGCCTGGACGATATGGAATGGGCGATCTCGGCCCGAGCGCTCGCCAGTTCGTTGACACGCTGGTGGATATGGGGCAGCACCTTTGGCAAATCCTGCCGCACGGGCTCACGGGCTATGGCGACTCGCCCTACCAATCCTTTTCGACTTTTGCGGGAAACCCGCTCTTCATCAGCCCGGAACTGTTGGTCGAAGACGGTCTGCTCAAGCAGTCTCACCTCGATTCGTTTCCGCAGTTCCCGGATGACTTCGTAGATTACGGCCCTGTGATTGAAGCGCGGACAGCCCTCCTCCGGACCGTCTGTCGCCGCTTTGAGCGAAACAGTTCTCCTGCGCAGAAACAGGCGTTTTCGGAGTTTTGCGAGCTGAACAAGTCATGGCTCGAAGACTTCTCGCTCTTCATGGCGCTCAAAGAAGCGCACAACCTGGAGCCGTGGCACACGTGGGAGCCTGAGCTGGTTCGCCGCGATCCGAATGCGCTGGCCGCCGCGCGCCGCCAATACCGCACGGCGATTCGAAACGCCAAGATTCAGCAGTGGATTTTTGACGATCAGTGGCGTCGCCTCCGAGTCTATTGCCACGATCGCGGCATCAAGATCATTGGCGATATCCCGATTTTCGTCGCGCACGACAGCGCGGATGCGTGGGCGAATCCTGAGCTGTTCTATATTGATGAGCACGGCAAGTGCACCATCGTCGCAGGTGTCCCGCCGGACTATTTCAGCGCCACGGGTCAGCTCTGGGGCAATCCGCTCTATCGCTGGGATGTGCACAAAGCGCAGGATTATGCGTGGTGGGCGGCGCGGCTGCGCAAGATTTTCGAGATGGTGGACATCGTTCGCATTGACCACTTCCGCGGCTTTGCCGGCTATTGGGAGATTCCAGGCGATGCGGAAACGGCGATCAATGGACGTTGGGTTCCCGGGCCCGGTGCGGATCTTTTCCATGCGCTCAAGCGGCATCTCGGCGAAGCGCCGATTATTGCTGAAGACCTAGGCGTGATCACGCCCGACGTGGACGCGCTTCGCGACCAATTCAATTTCCCCGGCATGCGCGTGCTGCAGTTTGCCTTCGGCAATGATGCCAAGGCATCGGAGTATCGCCCCGAGAGCTATCCGCCCAACTGCGTCGTCTATACGGGCACGCACGACAACGACACCACCGTGGGGTGGTTCCGCAGCGAGCCCGGCGAAGCCAGCACTCGGAGTCGCGAAGAGGTGGATGCCGAGCGGCAAGCGATTCTTCGGTATCTCGGAAGCGACGGGCACGAGATTCACTGGGATCTCATCGCGCTTGCGCTGCGTTCAAACGCGAATACCGCGGTGTTCCCTATGCAGGACCTTCTCGGGCTGGGTACGGAAGCGCGCATGAACATTCCTGGCACCAAGAGCAATAACTGGCGCTGGCGTTTTCAGCCCGCATTGCTGACGCCTGAAATCAAGCAGCGCTTGCGTCAACTCTCGGAATCCACTAACCGCATTCACGCTTGAGCATCATCGGCCCTGCCTCCCGTGGTCAGGGCCGATTCTCCCCGTTTTTAGCGGCGTCCCGAGCGAGCGCGCAAAGAGGTGAGAGCGCCATTTGTCGTGTTCTGGGAGGGTGCACGCCTTTGTTCTGTTGGCCGCTGCGCGTGCGAATGCCGTTCTGCAATGGCATTCGCACTCGAAAATAGGGGGCAATTTGTGCGCGCGGGTGTATGATTCGCCGGTCGGATTTTTCGACTTGGAAAGGATGTCGCTTTGTTTCAGGCGCCGCCGCGAGAGAAGGAATGGATTAGCTGGCTGTTTGCCGCGCTTTGGGTGGTGCTGATTTTCTGCACGATCCCTTTTGCGCGCGCCGTTCAGGGCTGGTTTGCGGGGCATTGGGGGGCAGGGTCGCTCCGCTGGATTTCGATCGGCATCATTGGGGCGACCACACTGTTTGTCATTGCTCGACTTCTCCGCGAGTTGAAGAGCCTCTCGCGCTATCGGATTGCGGTGATCTTGGGAATCGCGGCGACGTTCATCTACTTTTCGTTGGAGCTGATGGAGACGCCCTCGGAGGCGGTGCACTTCATCGAGTATGGCATTCTCGGGCTTCTTCTCTTTCGCGCGCTGGCGCATCGCCAGCGCGACCCACTCATTTTTCTGAACGTCGTTTTGATCGGCGCGTTGGTGAGCACGAGTGATGAGATTCTGCAGTGGCTCACGCCGGGTCGCTATTGGGACATTCGCGATTTGCAGCACAATGCGTTGGCGGTCGGCTTGGTGCAGTTGGGGCTGGCCGTGGGTTTCGCGCCGCCATTCATTCAGAGCCGAATCCGGAGAGGGAGCGCCCGGTGCGCGGCCATCTTGATTGCCGTGCAGGCGGTATTGTTGGGGCTTTGCGCAACGAATACGCCCTCGGCGAGTTTGCGCGCGGCGATGCGGTTTCCGTCGCTTTGCTTTCTGCTCAATAACGACAATGCGATGATTGAGTATGGCTGGCGGCACGAGGATCCGGATCAGCTCCGGTTCTATTCGCGCTTCAGTCGCGCCGATTTGGCGCGTTTGGATCGAACACGCGGCGCGGAAGTGGGCGCGATTCTGGCCACTTACGCGCAGGAGCCCTCGCTGCGTTCGTTCCTGCGCTACTACACGCCGGTCCGCGACCCGTTCACGCACGAGGCGATGATTCACCTCTCTCAACGAAATCACTACTTCGCTGTACTGCCGAAATATCGCTTTGAGACGAATGCCTATCGGTTTCACGCGAATGTGGCCGTTCGCGAAAATCAGATTCTAGACCGCTACTTTTCCAATAGCCTCGCGCACGCGCAGCAGGCGTGGACTCCGGAGCTGAAGGAGGCGTTGGCGCCGCAGGCATTTCTGGATCGCCGGTTCACGAGCGAGGTGAGTCGGCATCTCTTTCATCGCATTTGGATGCGGGGCATCTGGCTCATTGTCTTGGCGGCGCTGTTTTTCGATTTGTTGTTCTATTTGCAGTGGGGCGCGGAGGGCCGCGCAGGGCCGCCGCGCGAAGGCGAGTTGCCGATGGATGCGCCGCGCGATTGGGTGCCGGTGTTGCTCTGGTTGGCGCTGATCTATTGCGCGATTCCGCTGGCGCGGCGGATTCAGTATTTCGTGACGGAGTATGCCTCGCGGGATGCATTTGAGTGGGCGGTTTATTTGGCGATTGCGGTGGGGAGCGTTGCGACGGTGCTGGCCTATCGCGCGCGGTCGCGCGCGCTGGGTCTCCGGCAGTGGGGGGCGCTGGGTGCGCTGGTGGGAGCGTTCGCGTGGGGGGCATGGCACTTGCGCGCGAATCCGGAGGAGGCGCTGCATCTGGTTGAGTATGGGGTGTTGTCGCTGCTGCTCTATCGGGCGTTTAGTCGCCGCTATCGGGATCGCGGGGCGTATCTGGTTTCCTTCTTGCTCGGCGCGTTGCTGGGGATTGTGGATGAGGTGATTCAGTGGGTGACGCCGGCGCGCTTTTTCGATTTTCGCGACGTGGCGATCAATGTGTTGGCGGTGTTGGCGATTCAGGTGGGGTTGGCGGCCGGGTTGGCCCCGCAGTTGTGGAGTCGGCCTTTTCAGGTTCGATCGGCGCGCACGGCGTGGCGTCAGATTCGGCTGATTCTGCTGTTGTTGTTTGCGTGCCTGTCCAACACGCCGGAGTTTTGGCGTCCGCTCTATTCGTATCGGCCGGATGTGTTCGTCTTCAAGAAGACGATGGTCGAGTATGGTCATCGGCATCTCGATCCGGATGTTGGGTCGTTCAAATCGCGGATGACGCGGGAGCAGTTGCGCTTCAACGATGACCGGCGCGCGGGCGAGATTGCGTCCATCATGCAGCGGCGCGGGAGCGATGGGAATTATGAGGCGTTTCTGCAGCGCTACACTGCGGCGAGCGATCCATTTGCGATGGAGTTTCGCGTGCGGCTCTTTCGGCGAGATCGGAACTGGCGAGATGCTCGGGCGAATCGAGCGGACCCGGCGCTCTTCCGCAACTATGCAACAATTGCGTTTGGTGAACAGCGATTGCTGGAGAACTGGTTTGGCAACAGTTTGCGCGCGGCGGAGCGCGATGTGACGCCCGAGGTGCGCGCCCAAATGGCGGCTGCGGCGGCGCCGGGTGTTTATGACAGTCCGGTGAGTCGCGAGCTGATCACGCATTTCACGCGCCGGGAGGCGCAGGGGGTGTTGGGCGCGCTGATTCTTGTGGTGGTGGCGGTAGGGCGGTATGATGTGGCGCGTCGAAAGCGGCGGGAACGGAAGGGGGTGCCATGATGGACCGACGGCAATTTATTCAGATGGCGGCGGCGGGCGCGGCGGGCTGGTCGTTGGGCTGGCCGAAGAAGGCCGCGTGGGCGGCGGCGCCGGATGCGCCGCGCGATTCGGTGCGCCTCGTATTTTTCACGGATATTCACACGCGCGTGGAGTGGGAGACGCCGGAGGCGCTTCGCCTCGCGGCGCGAAGAATCAACGAGCAGCGCGCGGATCTGGTGTTGTGCGGGGGCGATTGCATCACGGATGGATTTCAGTCGAGCCGCGCGGCGGTGGCGCACCGCTGGAAGGCCTATCGCGAGAATCTGCACGACCTTCTCGAACCGGCTGCGGTGACAGCGATGGGGAATCACGATCTGGTCGGCGCGATGCCGGAGGATGGGAGCGAGCCGGAGGCGGATCCGCGAGCGACATTTCGCGAGGAGTTGGGGATTGATCGCATTTATCGCTCTCTCGATGTGGGGGGCTATCACGTGATGCTGCTCGACAGCGTGCAGATCACGCGCGATGAGCTGAAATATCGCGGCTTCATTGACGAAG
>JAMLJG010000019.1 GCA_023953695.1 Kiritimatiellia bacterium | reverse complement strand
GAGTCCGCACACGGCACCGCAGTCCCGCCTGTCGGGTCCTCGCAACACCTCGAAGGAACTGTTGTGACGGCGACAGTCAGCGCGGTCGAGACGCAGGGCGACACGCGCTTCGTGAATACGGGCTGGATACTCTCGGGCAACGAGCCCGCCAGTGGGGCAACGAATGTAGTGGTGATTGCGATTACGAATGACGCGACGCTGTCGTGGCAATGGGCGACAAACTACATGCTCGACGCCTCGGCCGCGCCGGGTGGTACCATCGAGCTATCCACCAATGGTTGGTTCTTGGCGGGCACGAGTGCTGAATTGACGGCGATTCCCTCCAACTCCTTCGCGTTCACGGAGTGGTCCGGCGACACCCACGCCATCTCGAGTGGCTCGGCAACATCGCCCGTGATCTCCGTGCAGATGAACGGCCCCGTTTCGCTGACGGCGAACTTCAATGTGGTGGTGCCGACATATTTTGCGTCGCCATCCGGCTCCCACACACCGCCCCACACCAGTTGGGCCACGGCCGCCACGTCGCTCTATGCGCTCGTGAGCATCATGCCGGCTGGTTCGACAGGACTCGTGGCAGCCGCCACCTATACACTGCCAAGCACCCTACTGATCACCAATGCCATCCACCTGAAGAGCGCGGCGGGGCCGACGGCAACGATTCTCGACGGTGCGAACAGCGCGCGCGTGATGGAAATGAAAAATCCCGGCGCGATCGTTGACGGATTCACCCTTCAGAACGGCAACAGCGGCGCCAGCAGTGGCGGAGGACTGCGCATTGACGGCGGCGGTTTGCTTGTGAACAGCATCGTTCGCAACAACACGACTACGAAGAGCGGTGGCGGAGCCACGCTCCTCGGAAGTGGCGAGATTCGCAACAGCCTGTTTTATGGCAACACCGCAAACAGCGAGCGCGGCGGGGCCATTTATAGCTACGCAGGTGACTCCGATCCGATCACGGGTGCGCCGGTCATTGATAGCTGCACGTTTGCAAACAACTCTTCAGCCAATGGCGGTGGCGTCTATCTCTTCAACGCCGCGACACTCATCAATTCGATCCTCTGGAACAACACGGCCTCCTCAGGCTCCAACCTGTTTGTCACCGGGACAGCGCAAGTCGTCTCGTTCACACTGGCCGGACCGCCGCCAGCAGGCGCAGGCAATCTCGGCGCGGATCCGCTCCTTGTGGGTACGGGCGATTACCGCCTCACCCCCGCCTCCCCCGCCATCAATGCGGGAACGAATCGCTCTTGGATGAGCGCCGCGCAAGACCTGGCCGGCCGCCCACGCGCTCTCTACGGCGCGAATGACATCGGCGCATTCGAAGCGCTCCTGCCGGGCGAAGACTCCGACAACGACGGCATGGGCGATTGGCAGGAGGATCAAGCGGGAACGGATCCGTTTGATACAAACTCCTTCCTCGGCATCGAAGCGGCGGACGTGTCCCCATCAGAAGCGGGGCACTTCCTCATGCGCTGGAATAGCGCCAGCGGACGGGTCTATCGCATCACCTACACGACCAACGCGCTGCACGCCTTCGACTCCATCGTCACACAGGGAATCAACGCAACACCCCCCGTCAATGTCTATACCGGGTCGCTGGAGAGCGCCGACGCCCTTCGCGCCTACCGTATTGAATTGGAATAGGCGCGGCGGGACGTTTGTTGCCCAGTTCAGCCTTCCCCCCTTCGAGAGAAGGCTCGGGGAATAAGTGGCATACGGCATGCCGAGGGCTTGCATTGTGCCAGCAGGATCGGTACGGTTTTGGCTCTTTTCGGGCATCGGAGGCAGAGTAAGTATGAATATAACGGTTGTAGGAACGGGCTATGTCGGGCTGGTCACGGGCGCGTGTTTTTCCGATTGGGGACACAACGTCCTGTGCGTGGATAACGACGAAAACAAGGTGAAGATGCTAAAGCAGCTTCAGATGCCCATTTACGAAGACGGGCTCGAAGAGCTGGTGAAGCGCAACGTTGCTGCCGGCCGCCTCCATTTCACCTCCTCCATCGCAGAAGGTGTCAAATTCGCCGAAGTGATTTTCATCGCCGTGGGCACTCCTCCGGGCTATCGCGGAGCCGCAAACCTCTCCTACGTCGAGCAAGTCGGTCGCGAGGTGGCCGAGCACATGACGGATTACAAGCTGCTGGTCGAAAAGAGCACCGTTCCCGTCAACACGCACGAACAACTCAAGCGCACCGTCTCCAAGTATCTGCGTGCAGACATTCCGTTCGATGTCGCCTCCAACCCTGAATTTCTCAAAGAAGGCTCCGCAATTGAGGACGCCTATAACCCCGATCGCATCGTGATCGGCGTCGAAAGCGTCCGCGCAGAGAAGCTGCTTCAGGAAATCTACAAGCCGATTGTAGAGAAAACCAAGTGCTCGCTCCTGGTGATGAATCCCGCGAGTGCGGAATTGACGAAGCACGCATCGAATTCCTTCCTTGCGATGAAGATCTCGTTCATCAACGCCGTCGCCCGCGTGTGCGAATTGGCAGATGCGGATGTTGAGCAAGTGGCGCAAGGCATGGGCCTCGACAGCCGAATCGGGCCGAAGTTCCTTCGCGCAGGCGTCGGCTATGGCGGATCCTGCTTCCCGAAAGATGTGGACGCCTTCATTCAGATTGCCGATCACCTCGGCTATAACTTCGAGCTGCTAAAAGAAGTGCAGCGCGTGAACAAGACGCAGCGCGAACACGTGATGCAGAAAATTCAGCGAGAGCTGTGGGTGATCCAGGACAAAGTCGTTGCCATCCTGGGTTTGGCATTCAAGCCCGGCACCGATGATGTCCGCGAATCTCCCTCCCTCTATTTCGTTCCCCAGCTCAGCGAAGCGCGGGCCAAATTGCGCCTCTGGGACCCCGTCGCGGAAGAGCGATTCCGCGAGCAGTTCCCTTCCGAGAAATATTTCAGCGATCCCATCGAGGCTGCGACGGGTGCCGATCTCTTGCTGATCCTCACGGACTGGCCAGAAGTCAAGAGTCTCGATCTCGACAAACTGAAATCCGTGATGAATTGCCCGGTCATTATTGATGGCCGCAATGTATTCGACCCCAAACTCGTTCGCGCCAAAGGATTTACCTATCATTCGGTAGGCCGCGAATAGACCAAAAATATCCGAGGTGGAGATTTGACACCGGGCAGCCGCCCCCCTACCTTGGGGCCCCATTTGAAAGATCAAACCTCAGTTGTTGAGAAGGGAGTGACAAAAGCACGTGACTGAAGTGAAAGTACGCAAAGGCGAATCGGTGGACAAAGCCCTTCGCCGCCTTAAGAAGAAGTTGGACAAAGAAGGAATCATGCGCGAAATCCGGTCTCACCGGTATTACGAAAAACCGAGCGAGCGGAAGCGCCGCAAGGAAGCACGGGCGCGCATCCGGACCAACAATCCTTGATGCTCACTCCTTGAGTATGATGCAAACTCCCCGCCGACGGGGAGTTTCGCGCTTAATAGCTCGATATGGAATTCGCACTCTCAACACATTGGAACGCTGCTCGGCACGCGAGCGGAGAGAATCTGGTGGAGGAAATTCTCGCACTCGGTTTCCGCCGTCTCGAACTCGGCTACGATCTCCGCCGCGAGCTGGTTCCCGGTATTCAAGCCATGATCAAGAGCGGTGCGGTGAAGGTGGATAGCCTTCACAATTTCTGCCCCGTTCCCATGGGTGCCGTGCGCGGGCATCCCGAGATTTGGACCATGGCCGCGCGCGACGAAGCAGAGCGAGAGAGCGCCATTCGCCACACAGCCAACACCCTTCGCTTTGCAGCAGAGGTGGGCGCGCGTTTTGTCGTTGTTCACGCAGGCAATGTTGAAATGCCGATGATCAGCACCCAGCTTTTCGATCTCTGCATTGCGCATCAACAATTCAGCCCGGCCTATGAACGACTGCGCATGAAACTGCAGGAGCAGCGCGACAAGAAGTCACCGCGCCAGTTCGATCACCTCCTGCGCAGCCTTGAACGCATCATTCCTACGCTTGAAGAAACCGGCGTAACACTCGCGCTGGAGAATCTCCCGACGTGGGAGGCATTTCCCACCGAAATCGAGTTTGAACAAATCAAGCGGCGATTCCCCACCCCCCTCATTCGCTATTGGCACGACCTCGGCCACGGCCAGATCCGGCAAAATATCGGCTTCATCAACCACGAGCGCTGGCTGGAACGTCTCCAGCCGCACTTGGTCGGCATGCACGTGCACGATGTTCACCCGCCTGCGACAGACCACGTCATGCCCCCCCGCGGACAAATTGATTTTACGCGCTTCAAATCCATCGGCGCTTCCGATATTGTGCGCGTCATTGAGCCGTCCTCGCGCACGCCTGCAGAACAGGTCGCCGAGGCGCTTGCGTACTTAAAAGAAGTTTGGGCCACTCCCGGTCACAAAGGATAAGAGGAACACTATGAAGGCACTCATCACCGGCATCACGGGGCAGGACGGATCCTACCTCGCGGAGCTTCTTTTGGAAAAGGGCTACGAAGTCTATGGCGTCGTGCGCCGCTCCAGCACGGAAACGCACGAGCGAATCGAGCACATCCGCGACCGGGTCAATCTGGTGCAGGGCGACCTCCTTGACGAAATCTCGCTCGTCCGCATGATGAACGACATTCAGCCCGACGAAGTCTACAACCTGGCCGCCCAGTCTTTCGTGCACACCTCGTGGCATCAGCCCCTGCTGACCGGAGAGTTCACGGCTTTGGGTGTCACGCGCGTGCTCGATGCCATGCGCATCGCGTGTCCCAATGCGAAGTTCTACCAAGCCTCCAGCAGCGAAATGTTTGGCGCCGCCAAGCCGCCCCAAAACGAAGATACAGTCTTCCATCCGCGCAGCCCCTACGCGGTCGCCAAGGTATATGGTCATTACATCACCATGAACTATCGCGAGAGCTACAAACTCTTTGCCGTCTCCGGTGTCCTCTTCAATCACGAGAGCCCGCGCCGCGGAAAGGAGTTCGTCACCCGCAAAATCACCGACGCAGTGGCGCGCATCAAGCTCGGGCTTCAGAACGAATTGCGCATGGGCAACCTCGACGCCAAGCGCGACTGGGGCTTTGCCGGCGATTATGTCAAGGCGATGTGGCTCATGCTGCAGCAAGCGGAGCCGGACGATTACGTCATTGCCACCGGGGAATCGCACTCGGTTCGCGAATTTCTCGAACACGCATTCGCACACGTTGGCCTGGATTGGAAAGACTACGTCGTGGTGGACCCCAAGTTCCTCCGCCCCGCCGAAGTGGACTTCTTGATGGGCGACCCGAGCAAGGCAATAAAGAAACTCGGATGGAAGCCCGAGGTTTCCTTTGAGGGATTGGTCCGCATGATGGTGGACGCCGACATGGAGCGCGTCAAACGCCTCAAGGCCTGATTGTATGCGCGTATTGGTCACCGGAGCGCGGGGATTCGTCGGCCGCCATCTCGCAGCCGACCTCACTGCGGCAGGTCATGAGGTGCTGGGGCTCTCCCGGCCTCAGGACTGCCCAGACCCCGGCCCGTCTGATCATCTGGCCGACATCTGCAACCCCGATGCCGTTAGCGCCATCGTCCAAAAAATCAAACCCGATGGATGCATCCATCTGGCGGGGATCGCATTTGTGCCCATCGGCTGGAAGCAGCCTCGCCTCGTCTATGACGTAAACGTCGGCGGCGCACTCAACATTCTCGAAGCCTTGCGCTCACACGCGCCAACGTGCCGCGTTGTCATGGTCTCCAGCTCACTGGTCTATGGATCGGCCGACCCCGACCGACCGCGCGACGAGAAATCCGAGCTGGATCCCGAAAGCATTTACGCCGTGTCAAAAGTGGCGGCCGATTTGAATGCCCTGGTCTACGCGCGGCACCACAACATGGCCGTCATGACGGCGCGCCCCTGCAACCACATCGGCCCCGGCCAGGCGCCCGACTTCATGGCGCCTGCTTTTGCGCGCCAACTGGCCGCCATTGCTGCGGGAACACAAGAACCCGTTATGCGCGTCGGCAACCTGGAGAGCGTCCGCGAGTTCATGGATGTGCGCGACGTCGCGCATGCCTATCGCCTGATGCTCGAGCGCGGACATGCAGGAGAGACCTATAACATCTCGGCCTCGCGCGCGGTAAAGATATCGTTCGTTCTCGAAGAGCTCTGCAAAGCCGCCGGGGTTCACCCCACAATCGAGACCGACCCGCACCGCTGGCGCCCCACCGACAAGCAGCCCACACTCATTGCAGAAAAACTGCGGCGCGACACGGGCTGGGCTCCACACTACACGCTCGAACAAACCCTCCGCGATGTGTATGACTCAGTGCAGCGCAAAGCGGTTTAGGCACAATCTTCAGAAGCTCGCACACAGAACCGAGCGCAAGAACGCGCCGACCGGAAGCTCACCCGACCGCGAGCATCGCCAAATGGCTCCACCCCAGCATCATCTTCCCCGCCAATAACGCACCGCCCTTCCACAACCAAGCGCCTGCGGGTGTCGCAAAGACGGCGAAAAGCGCAAGCCACGAAAGCGACTGAACTCGAGCAGGATCCACCGCGCGCAGCGGCGGTATCAGCGCCGCCATCACCGTCCACCCATCGAACATCGGAAGCGGCAATAAATTGAAGAGGCACAGCACGCCATTCGCCACTGCGGCAAAGCGAAAGAAATAGACCGGCACATGGCGCGAGAACTCCGGCAAAAACGTAGCGGCCGCGACCATCAGCCCGGAAAATACAAAAGCGAGCAGCAGATTCGCCAAGGGACCGGCTGCGGCCACCTAAGCGGCGCGCGCGGCCGTGCGCAAGCGCCGAGGGTCCACCGGCACAGAGCCCCAGGCAATGCCAAAGAGCGCAAGAAGCATGAGCGACATCCAGCCCATCTGAATGAGCGGGTTGAGAGAAAGATGGCCTTCGCGCGCTGCGGTGTCGTCGCCGAGTCGCAACGCCATCCAGGCGTGCGCGAACTCATGAACGCAGATCGAAAAGGTGACGATCACGATCCACGAGACAACGTAGAACGGATCTTCTGCAATACGGGAAATGAAGAAGGACATGGCAGTGCTTCTGTGTTATGTACGGGCAACGAAAGCAGAACTCAAGCATGAGCTGGTGGAACGAAAAGAATGGCGCGGTTCATCTCCACATTCGCGTGGCGCCGCGAGCCTCGCGCACGGAGGTCGCCGGGACCCACGGCGAGGCGCTCAAGATTCGCCTGCAAGCGCCGCCGGTGGATGGCGCCGCCAACGAAGCGCTGATCGAATTCCTCGCCGCAGCCCTTCAGGTTCCGCGCTCCACCATTCGAATTGAACGCGGGCACACGGGCCGAAACAAAGAAATTTCCATTCAGGGATCGGCGGCGAGAATCCAACCCGCACGTCTACTCAGCTAGTCGCTATTCGAGCAGCCCCAGCGTCGCGCAACCAATCACCCCGGCATCGCTGCTCAATTCCGCAGGCTTGATTTCTAGCGAGCGATAGAAGAAGGGACTCAACCGCTTCTTTACGTTATCCCGAAGCATCTGGAAAAGCAGCTTGGCATCTTCCGCTACGCCCCCTCCCACTATGAAGGCCTGAGGCTGAATCACATAGGCAATGGAAGCGAAGGCTGTGGCCAGGCAATCCGTGATATGATTCAGCAATTCGAGTGCGACCGCGTCGCCCTGATCCGCCGCGTCCTTTAATGTCTTGGGCGAAAGCTTGGAGCGATCGCCCCCGACGAGATCGAGCATGATCGTGGGCCGCCCGGAATCAATCGCACGCTCCATCTGTTCAACGATACGGCGATTTCCGACGTATTGTTCCACACCACCAAATCCTGTGGGCGATTGGACGCCGTTCATATCAATCGAGACGTGGCCGATTTCACCCGCCATGGAATGAGCGCCGCGATAGATTCGATTATTGATTAGCAAGCCGCCACCCACACCGGTGCCCAGCGTGACAAAGACGGCATGTTGATAGGCTCGTCCAGTGCCGAATGTGCATTCTCCCAGCGCCATCGCATTCACATCGTTGTCCACGCGAACACGAAGCGCGAGGCGCTTGGCTAGCAGCGAGCCAAGTTCCACTCCCGTCCATCCCGGAACATTGGGCAGATCAAAGATGAAGCCGCGCTCGAAATCAACAAAGCCCGGCACCCCCACACCCGCGCCGACCAGTTGCTTCCCCGCCCCCTCTTTGCCCACGATGTCGGCAACCTCGCGCTCGACGCGATCCAGCCAACCTTCTACACCGACAGCATCCTTCGTCGCAAATTTGCGGCGCGCGCGGATCTTTCCGCGTTCATCCACCAGCGCCAACTTGACCGACGTCCCACCAAAATCAATCCCCACGGCATGCCGCAACTCTGTCTCGCTCATACAGCTCCTTATTCGCGCCACGCAAATAGTCGCGAGGCGTTTTCCCACACCTGTTCTGCCATCTCTTGTAATGGAACTCCGCGCTCCGTTGCAAGTGCGGCGGCGACGTGCGCAACCCACGCCGGCTCGTTGCGCTTGCCTCGGTTCGGCGCCGGCGCCAAATAGGGCGCATCGGTCTCGAACAAGAGGCGATCGGCGGGAATGGTTCGCGCTACCGCGCGGAGCGGCTCGCCATTCTTGAACGTTACGATTCCGCTAAAACTGATAAAGAATCCGAGATCGAGCAACCGATGGGCAAATACCTCTGTTCCTGTGAAGCAGTGCAGCACACCGGGACGCGCAGCGTCCACTCCCGGACGATTCACATACTCGCGCAATAGGGCAAACGTGTCGTCATCCGCCTCTCGGGTATGCACGACCACGGGCAGGCGAGTTTCCGCAGCTAGTTCCAGCATCTGCGAAAAAAGTGCGCACTGTTCACTGCGCGTCGCCGGGCCGTAGTGGTAATCCAACCCCGTCTCGCCGACCGCCACGACCTGCGTGTGGCGCATCTGCTGCTGCAACAACACAACATCCACCGGCTTCCCGATCTCGTCTCGATCCAGCCCGATCGTCGCACGAAGAACATCGGGAAATGCGGCGGCGACTTGGAGCGCGCGCGTGTTCGCATCGGGCGTCCCGCCGATGGCGATTGCACGCAGCACGTGAGCCTCCCGCGCGCGGCGCACAATTTCGGCGACGGAGCCCTCCTCGACAAACGCGTCGAAATGCGCGTGTGTATCCATCAACCGCAGCGTTGTTGCCGCATTCGTCATGGCGCAGCGCTCTTCGGCGGAGTGTGCGCATATTCCAAAACCTTGAGGTAGGGACTGCCCGCCCAGCGCTCGCGCAATTCCGCTTCGACTGTTTGAGCTCGATCACCCTGCCCGACTGCGCGCAACGCATTGAGATAATTCACCGCAATGCGGAGGCCCGTATCTGCGCGATCAACCAACGCGAGGGCCTTTTCGTAGTGAATTACCGCTTCGCTCGGCAGGCCGTTGATGGAATAGAGGTCGGCCATCCGCTCGCGAAGCAGATAGGAATCCCGAACGCGCAATCGGTCGCGCGCATACGCGAGCGCAAGATTCAGGCGCCCCTCTTGAACGAGCATGTTCACCTTGCGCACCCACGCCCATTCAACCTCGGGGCGATTGGCAGCCTCCAGGTTCTCGATCTGCTGGTCCAAACTCAATGCGAACGGCCGATAGAGAGGATCGCCGATGACAGTGTTTTGCCAGGAGAATGAGGAAAGAGCGAGATAGGTGCTTTCGGCCAGGGTCTCGCCACGGCAGAGGCGATCCATCAAAATGTGGAGCTGTGGAGTGGTGCTCAAGAACGGCTCGCTAACCGAGCCCCATGTGGCCGCAGCGCCACGTGCGAGCAATGTCGCAGCCCAGCCATTGGTGGTCGCTCGCAGCGTCTTCGCATTTCCCGAATGATTGTGATAGGCCAGTGCGCCGGGCTGAAACGCGAACTCTTCCCGCTGAAATGGACCCGTCACCTTGTCCGTGTACCACCCGAAATACACAGCGGCGGAATCCATGGGAAAGTCCAACCCAAACAATTGGTCGGTCCGCTCGACAATGCACTCGAAACCCTCGCGCGAAAGACGAGCGGCTGCTTCGCCCAGCCAAAAATCTCCAATGAGATAGTCGTCGTCGTGCGGCGCGCGCACATCGAAATAGGCCCGGCCGTGAAGTCCATATTGTTCGGCGTCCCATGCGCCCTGCATCATGCGGAGCACACGGTCTGGATCCGGCCCATCAAGGCGAGCGGCCATCACAAAAAAGAGTCCCTGTTCTCCCGTCACACCCCACCGCAGTTGCCCCAGGAATGGATTGGGAACACGGCCGCGGATGTCGTAGGCGCCCTGCAGCAGCATCACCAACTCGGAGTCCACCGCTGCTTCATCGCGCTGAGGGGCGTGATCAATCCAATTCTGAATCTTCTGCGCCACCCACAGCTTGCTGTCTTCAATTCGAAGCGGAACGCCATAAAACGAGCAAATCATTCGCACGTTCGACTTCACGGTGGTCCACTCGCTCTCGTGCGCGGCAACCTGTCGCGGATTGCGCTTCACCTGCTCTGTCCAACCGTTGTCGCGCAACCATGCCAACAGCGGATCTCGCAACTGCTCTTCGTATTCGCGGCGGCTCAGGGATTCGCCCACGGGCAACGCGAGCGAGCAAATTTGTGCCTCTGAAATACCGCGCAGTTCGCAATAGCGTTTGGCCAACGCGACGGACTCGGGCACGGCGCTGTTCACCAACAAGACGAGGTGTTCGCGCTGATCGGCCCGCGCCGTTCCTTGCGGCGCCAGGGCGAGCAGGATTCCGAGGCCCAACAATGGACAGGAAACGCGACGGCGCGCGAGGAGTCGCGCGAAACGGACTATTCGATAATGGAGAATGCGAGCACAGCTTCGCGGCATTTTACGACCTGTCGTTCATACGATATGCGCTGAGCGGGCGGCGCGTTGTCCTCGACACACAAACGCAAGGCTTCCTCCGCCGCGCGAAGGCTCCGTGGATAGTCGCGGTTCGCAAAATGCGCCTCGGCCAGCGTGGACCAGATGTGATAGCTCATCGGCGAAAGCATCAACGCGCGACGCGCCAATTCGACCGCTCGCGGAGGGTCTCGCATTGGGGGCGAATCGGATGTCGCATAGATCCACGCGAGATTATTCAACAACCCCGGGTTGTCGGGATGCTTGTCCATCATCTGCTCAAGGAGCGTTTCCGCGGCCTGATAGCGGCCAATCCCAACGAAGGCGCTGACGGCCATGAAGCGCGCTTCGACGTTATCTGGCTCACGGCGAATTTTATCGCGCAGGATGGCGAGCGCATCCAGGAAGCGGCGCTGCTGGACAAGGGTGGAACACCGCCTCAGTTCCGGATCCAACTCGGCGCTGTGCGCCGGCAGCGATGCCGAAAGACTCTCCAGTTCCTGGTTCGCTGTTGTGTCGAGATCCAAGGAGAGCTCGAGCGCCGCCCAAGCGGAGGAGACCCCCAGCAGGCAAGAGCACACGAGCAAAGGAAAGCGCATTATCATGGTTTCAGCGCCCCTCCCTCATCGCGCAAATCGGGTTGCAGCAAAGGAGGCGGGGTCTCGCCGATGGCGCGCGGAAGTTCAACCCGAATTTGTGACGGTTGCTGGGTAACAATCGTCACACTGGAAGGAATGGGAACCACGGTAATGGGCAAGTCCGCCGGCTCACCGGGTTTCAACCCGCGACAATCAATAAATGCCGTCAAGTTCGTTGACGACAGGCGACTCAGCGACTCCGCGCGACCGCGCAAGGAGATGGAGACCATGGGGATATCGGCAGAAAGGCTAATCGCGGGTGTGTCAGGCCGGACCAGTAGCAGGACGGGGATATCGGTTAGATCGAGCGAAGAGGAGCGCTCGACAATGCGCACGTCAACGCGAACGCGGTCGGGCTCCACGCGCGCGGACCATAAATCGCTCGGAGGTTGAAGGCTTCGGGTCAGCGAAAATGACTTCAAGCGGCCTTCCAAGTCAATTTGCGCCGTTTTTACTTCCGTCATTCCGGCCAAGCGCCCTTGCGGACCCTGCAACTTCACTTCACTTGGCGTGCACACCACTTCCGCCACTTCGTATCCGTCCGGCGGGTTGCCGACGATCTCTGCGTGCGCCGCGACCATTCGTTCGCCTTCGCGATCCAGGGTGAGCGTGATCTCGGGCGGATCAATATTGATGGCGCGCGCGCCACCGGGCACCTTGATGGAGGATGGATTCAAGCGGATCTCGCGCGTGCCCGATTCAGAGCGGCTGCGCAAATCCACCTCCACTTGAAACTGATCGCGATTGAGGTAGCGAATATCGCTCTGTGAACCGCGGCAGACCACATCCACATCCTCCACGGAGCGATCGAGCACGGCCCAGCCTTCGTCCACCAGCACTCTGACATGAACACCGCGCACCACGGTGGTGAAGCTGGTAAACTCGCGAATGGCATACCAACTCAAAATCGCCAACAGCAGCGCAATGAGCTTGAAACCGCGGTTGTTCCGCATGCCGCGCCAGACGCGATGTCCAATGGGATCATCCGGCGCCATGTGCGTCTCCCTTTATCGCATGAGCAGCTACACGTGGACGACCGCGCGCCCAGTCGAGCCAGCGGCGGATCCGGGACGAGGATACGCTGGATGACTTTCGACCACCCAGCAATTGCTTGGAAAGAAAGCGCTCGAGAACGTCAGAATCAATGCCTCGCCGCAAGCGTCCCTTGTACGCTGCCGACACCGCCCCCGTCTCTTCGGAGACGACAATCACGATGGCATCCGATTCTTCCGACAATCCGATCGCCGCGCGATGGCGAGTGCCAAGAGCACGACTCAACTCCGGTCGTTGAGAAAGAGGAAATAGACATCCGGCAGCCAGCAAGCGGTCGCCCCGAATAATGACGCCTCCATCGTGCAGCGGGCTGTTCGGGAAAAACAAACTCACGATCAGTTCCGGGGTCACGCGGCTATCCAGCGTGGTGCCCGCTTCTTGATAGGGCGCCATGCTGACGCCGCGCTCAATGGCAATGAGCGCGCCGATCTTATTCTCTGTGAGACGTTGCACGGCTGTCATCAAGGTCTCGACTACGGTGCGTTCACCCGACCCACTGGTGAGCAAATGGCGCGGACCCAACTCCGCGAGCGCGCGCCGAATTTCCGGCTGAAAAATGATTAACAGCGCAACGGATAAATACACAGTGAAGCGCTGGAGGAGCCAGTGCAGTGCGTCGAATTCAAAAAAGTAGGTCAAGGATAGCAGCGCCGCATAGAGGATCGCCAAACCGGAAAGCACCTGCGCGCCACGCGTTCCACGGAACAAACTCAAAATGTAATAGATGGCAACCGCCAAAACGGCGATTTCCAACACCCCGTTAATGCCGGGAATTTCAATGCGATTAAAAGGCGTCATGCAGGCGCACCTGACCGGATCGAAGAATAGCGAGTATTCGTGCGATCTCGCAAGATTCCTTTACGTCGTGAACACGCATTATGTGCGCTCCACGCAACACGGAGAAAGAGAGGGCCGCAAGACTCGGCGCGAGGCGATCGTTGACGGGGCGCCCCGTCAATGCGCCGAGGAAGCTCTTGCGCGAAACGCCAACTGCGATCGGCTGCCCCAATTCGACCAACGCATCGAGGTGGGTCAATAGGCTGACGTTGTGCTGAACCGTCTTGCCAAAGCCGATTCCCGGATCCACAGCAATACGCGCTGCGTCAATGCCCGCAGCGCGGGCAACGGCGACGCGCGCGCGGAGATATTCGGCAACTTCCTGCACGACATCGCGGTATTCCGGCTGCACCTGCATGGTGCGCGGGTTCCCCTGCATGTGCATCGCAATCAATCCCGCGCCGTATCGCTGCACCACCGCAGCCATATCGGGGTTGCCGAGGGCAGTGATGTCATTCACGATGTGTGCGCCTGCCGCAAGCGCGGCGTCGGCCACGACGGGCTTCGTTGTATCAATAGATAGAAGACAGTTCGTCTCGCGCAAGAGTGCGTCAATCACGGGCAGCACGCGGCGCAGTTCTTCTTCGGCGGAAACAGGCTCCGCTCCGGGGCGCGAAGACTCGCCACCCACGTCCAAAATCCGCGCCCCTTCAGCGGCCATCTGCATCCCCCGCTTGATCGCGCGAGCGGGATCGAAGTGGCGGCCCCCGTCTGAAAAGGAATCGGGCGTGATATTCAGCACCCCCATGATGTGCGCCGTGTCGCCACAACGCAGTTCAACACCGCGACATCGCCAGATGAGCGGGGCTGATTTCATGGGTGACGGTTCTCCTCTGAGGGATCTAGGCCGGCGAGGTGCGTGCGTCAGGCGGGATCACAGGCGGTTCCGGCGCGCGCTGTGCGACCGGCAAGGGCGCTGGAGCGGTGGGCGTGGCATCGGAATCGCCGCGCTCGGATTTGCTGAGAAGCCGACCGTGCTCCAAGAGTTCCTCCACTTCCACTCCGTCGAGCGTCTCGCGCTCAATCAACAAGCGGGCGATCAGATCGAGCTTGTCGCGGTGTGTCTGCAAAATATGAATCGCTTGCGCATACGCATCGCGAAGCATCCGGTTGACTTCCTGATCAATTCTTTGCGCTGTGGCTTCGCTATAGTCCTGATTGCGCGACACCTCGCGACCGAGGAACAAGACTTCTTCGCGATCGCCAAAGGCCTGCGGGCCCAATTCCGCGCTCATGCCCCATTCGCACACCATCATACGCGCGAGGCGGGTGGCCTGCTTCAGGTCATTCTGGGCGCCGGTCGTGATGTCGCTGCAGGCAAGCTCTTCCGCCGCGCGACCGCCCATCAGTCCCACCAGCATGCCCAAGAGTTTCCGACGCCCTTGTGTGTAGCGATCCTTCTCCGGCAACTGCATGGTCGCGCCGAGTGCCTGGCCGCGCGGGATAATCGTAACCTTGTGCAAGGGCTCTCCCTCTTCCGCGAGCGCCAAGACGATGGCGTGCCCGGCCTCGTGATAGGCCGTGAGGTTCTTCTCTTGATCGTCGAGCAGACGACTGCGGCGCTCGCGGCCCCATCGAACTTTATCGCGCGCTTCCTCCATGTCCTGCAACTCGACGGCCTCAGCGCTTCGACGCGCAGCGAGTAGCGCCGCCTCATTAACCAGGTTCGAGAGGTCGGCCCCGGAGAACCCAGGCGTTCCGCGCGCGATCCGGCGCAGATCCAAATCTTTCGTCAACTTGATGCGCTTCGTGTGAATCTTGAGAATCGCTTCGCGCCCCTCCAACGAGGGCAGGTCCACCGCGATTTGACGATCGAAGCGGCCTGGTCGTAGCAGTGCATTATCCAGAACATCCGGCCGATTGGTGGCGGCAATGATGATGATCCCCTCTTGGGTATCGAAGCCGTCCATCTCAACGAGCAGCGCATTCAGCGTCTGCTCCCGCTCATCGTGGCCGCCACCGATTCCACTGAAGCGGCTCCGTCCAACGGCGTCAATTTCATCAATAAAGATGATACACGGCGCGTTTTTTCGAGCCTGTTCAAACATGTCGCGCACGCGCGAGGCGCCGACGCCGACAAACATTTCAACGAAATCCGATCCGCTGATACTGAAGAAGGGAACATTCGCCTCGCCCGCAATCGCTTTGGCCAGGAGGGTCTTCCCTGTGCCCGGAGGACCGACGAGCAGCACGCCCTTCGGAATTCGACCGCCCAGCTTCTGATAGCGCTTCGGATCTTTGAGGAACTCGACAATTTCCTGAACTTCCTCTTCCGCCTCTTCCACGCCCGCCACGTCGGAGAAAGTGATGCGGTTCTTCCCACGGCTCAACAACTTCGCGCGGCTCTTGCCGAAACTCATCGCGCCCTTCCCCGCCATACGCATCTGCCGCATGAACAAGAAGTAGAGCAGTCCCATCACCAAAATAAATGGAATGGCGCCGGACAGAATCTGCCAGAGATAGGGATTTTGCGGAACGACCTCGAAGGCAATCCCTTTCTCTGTCAGCAGGCGCTGAACATCTTCGGTCGAGGCAATAAAGACGCGAAACTTCTTGTGCTGCCCAGTCTTGGCATCCGTTTCCACCAGCTCGCCGCGAACAAAGCGCGAACCGGTGACCTCCATCACGATCTCCGCCTTGCGAATCTTCCCCTCTTCCAACATCTGCAAAAAGTCGGGGTTGTAGGGGATTTTCGAGATGCGCTCGGGACCATTCGAGAACATCTGGAAAACAAACAGAAGGATGGCCAAGAAGAGAAACCAGACTGCCATGCCGCGGAACGGCATGCGTGATCCGGGCTGTGGTGGGTTTTCGGGCGTTTTTTTCGTAGGTTCCATAAGTATCGTCGCGGCCGCCCGACGCGGGTAGGCCAGTCAGCGAACGTACGACAATCCCACCGATTGCACAAGGGAAGATCGGCAAGTTTAACCCGTGAATTGTGCGACTGCAGCCTTTCCCCCGCAGGGAATCCTGCTACAAGGTTTCCCTTCATGAACGACGAAGTGTTGTATCTCGACAAGGATGGCCTGCGCCGCCGCTATGTGCTGCACCGCCCTCCGACCTGCCCCGCCGGCAGGAGCTATCCCGTCGTCATCATGCTCGATGGACGCGGAGGCACACCGTGGACTGCCATCAAGAGCACCGGATGGAGCGCTCATGCCGACGCGCACAGCTTCCTCGCGATTTTCCCTGAGGCCACCCGACTCGATGCCACAAAGCCTCTTCACTTTCTCAACAACCCGCAAATGTGGAATGCGGGTCTCGGCAGCTCCGACTCCGAACGGCCACCCGTTGACGATGTGGCGTTCCTTCTCGCAGTCCTGGACGATCTCGACGCGCGCGGCGACGCGGACCTTTCGCGCATCTATCTCTCCGGCTTCTCCAATGGCGCATCCATGGCCTTCCGGTTTGCGATTGAGCACGCCGAGCGCGTCGCCGCGCTCGGCACGGTGGCCGGCCACTATCGCGCTGGAAGCGGCGCGCCGACACAGCCCGTTCCGCTCGCACACATCTTCGGAAAACTCGATCCTTTGAGCCCATTCGATGGCGGACTCATCGAACTGCCATGGGGCAAGACAGAATGGCGGCCCCCCGCCCGCGATACGGCGTTAGCTTGGGCGCAACGCCTCGGATGGCCCGCCGACGCATCGCGCCGCGAGACCCGCAATGGCGCGACCATCGAGCAATGGGGCCAGCCCGGCGAGAAGAGAGAAGTGCTGTTCGTCGCCGTTGACGAGTTGGGACACGTCTGGCCCGGCGGACACCGCCTGCTGCCCGAGCGCCTCGTCGGCCCTGCGACAGATCACTTTGCAGCCACAGCCGAACTCTGGTCCTTCTTCAGCCGACACGCGCTATGACGACCTTTCTCAAACGCTATCCTTCGCGCGGGCTCTTCAGCCTGCTCCTCGTCTACATCATCTGGGGAAGCACCTATCTCGGCATCCGCTACGCCGTGCGCGAGGGCAGCGGATTCCCACCGTTCAGCATGGCGGCCCTGCGCTCGATCGCGGGTGGCATCATCCTCTTGAGCCTCGCGCTCGCGCGGCGCGAGCGCATCTGCATTTCGCTGCGAGAGCTCGGGCTACTCAGCCTTTCGGCTGTCTTGCTTTGGAACGGCGGCAATGGACTCGTCACATGGGCCGAGCAACGCGCCGCTTCCGCTTTCGCCGCGCTCGTCGTCGGGGCCACCCCACTCTACAGCGCGATCGTCGAAGCCATCTTCGAACGCAAACGCCCCTCCACAGCACTCGTGCTCTCCCTCATTCTTGGCATGTTCGGCCTTTACATCCTCACCCAACCCGCTCTCGCCGAGGGAACGCAGGCCGACGTCTGGGCCACGATCGCCCTCCTCCTCGCGCCACTGAGCTGGAGCGTCGGCTCCTCCATTCAACGCCGCAATCCGCTCAAGCTCTCCACCCTCTCCATCTCGGGCTACCAACAACTGCTCGGCACCCTCGGCTTTGTCCTGCTCCTCACCGCAACGGACGAACCCAGACCGCAGCCCACACCCGACGCATGGTGGGCGTGGGGCTATCTCGTCCTCTTTGGCTCGGTGGTGGGCTTCACCGCGTTTGTTCACGCCCTGCACACCCTGCCCACTCCCGTCGTCATGACCTATGGCTATGTCAACCCCGTCATTGCCATCTTCCTCGGCTGGCTATTCCTCGGCGAAGCCATCACCCCGCACACGGTTGTCGGCACCGCGTTCATTCTCGCTGGCGTCGCAGGCGTCTTTCGCCAAAACTATGGTTGAGGAGACGCGACGGCTCGCGCCCAGCGCGCGCACTTCTTTCTCTGCGCGGCGACTCACTGTGCTATCTTCGTGTATTCACCGGAGTGAATTGTGAACGAAAAACAAAACATCTGGCTCTGCCGACACGGCAATCGAATTGATTTCGTTGACCCCTCTTGGAAAGGCGACGATCCACACCTCTCTCCCGATGGCGTGCAGCAAGCGAAGGAAACCGGCGCGCGCCTCCGCGGCGAAGGAATTGGAACCATCTTTGCCTCGCCCTTTCTCCGCGCCATCGAGACGGCACACCACATCGCCAATGCGCTCGACCTCTCCGTTCGCATCGAGGCGGGTCTCTGCGAATGGCTCAATGCAGAATGGTTCGCGCAGCGACCCATCCTGAAATCGCTCGACGAACTGATCGCGCGCTTTCCCCGCATTGATCCCACCCATCAGTCCCTCGTCAATCCGCGCTTCCCGGAAACGGGCGACGAAGCCACCGAACGCGCGGGCGAAGCCGCGCGCCAGCTCGCCGACCAAACTCGCGGCGACCTGCTCCTCGTCGGTCACGCCCACTCCGTTATGGGCATGGCCACTGGACTCCTCCGCCACCCGTGTTCCGCTCCTTGCCACCTCTGCGGCCTCTTCAAAATCAGCCGCTCCGCTCAACGCGAAGCCATCCTCGAAATCGCCGGCGACAATTCCCACCTTTCGAGCCCCTGAAGCAACGCACACGTTGGGAAATGCGAGAGCCCGATGCGTTGCCACATCGGGCTCTCCATCACCAACCGCTACCTCACCGGCTCAGAAGTGGTGCACGAACCGAATATTGTATCGCTTGCCTTCGGGGCGATTCTCCGCATCCGTCTCAAAGTACGCATTCACAAAGACGTGATCGTTCTTGTTGAAACTCCAAATGGCGCCGGGTCCCAACGCGAGGACCTGCTCTTTGCCCGACACCGCTGAGCCATTCACCTCGCTGTCGCTCAACTGCTTGAGATAATAGCCATTCAAACCCACGCGCATCTTCTGCCCAACAACCTCGTAATCCACGGCAAAGTTCGCGTGAAACGCATCCCCCGCTTGCGTATCCTCGACCGCAGGGTCGGGCACATTCGGCTCATCATTCTTGTCATTCCACAAATAGTGTAACCGCCACGACGCCGACCAACGCGGCGCGAAGAACCACGTCGCCGCCCAATATGGGTTCAGGCTCAGCACATTGGCGCCGGGATTCAGCGCCTTTTTCTCATCGTAATCGCCCGTCGGAAGGATGGTCTGCAGCTCGATGCGGTGCATAAAAATCGGCCCCTTCTCGCCCATCACCGGATCCCACTGCAGATAGGGACCCACCAGCAAATCGCCGAATCCATCCTTCTTCTTCAGCGGCGTCCCGGCGGCATGCAAATCGAATGTCACGTGCGGAAGAATCACATCGAGCCCGAACTTTCCTCCGGCGAGAACTGCTTTGTCCGATTGATAGATCAACTGCGAAAGAGCGATCCACGCATCCATGCTCGGATCTCCGGGAAACGGCAAATCGCGCAGCTTGTCAGAGGTATAAAACTGACCGTACTGCGTAAAATACCAGCCGGGCCCCGACGGTGGCCCTCCATCGAGAAAGCTCGTGAACCCGAGATTGACTGCAGGCTGGTCATAGGCCGCCGCTGTCAGGGTCATCAAAGCCGCACACACCGCCCCCACAACACCACACAGGATTTTGCGTTTCATCTGGCTCCTCCACGATATGCGGAACACCCCGCCCGCACGATCTACCTCCATGCTGCCACGCATCCTCCCCCATTGGCAAGACCCCTCTCGCCCTTCGCAGCTTCTTGCGCGGCCCCTAGTCACCCAGTTCGTCGAGCGCGGCCTTCCGCAACGCCTCGGGCGAGAGGTCGCGCGCAAATGCGCGAGCTTCTTGCAGATCGCTCAATCGCCAATAGGAAACCGCACTGCGCACAGACTCGAAGCGAGCGGGATGTTGCGACGACAGCTCGCCAGCCCAGCGGGCGGCTGCAGCCGCGTCCTGTTGCGCCCAACCGTTCACCGCGCCAACTATTGCCTCGTTTCGCGCCGGTTCCGAATGCAGCGATTGAGCCCAACGCACAGCATCTTGCGGATTCAGACTCCCATAGCGCTCGGCAAAATGGCGAGTGGCAACGGTCTGCTCGGCGCCCGCCACCATGCGGCTCACATAATCGGCCGCCTCAAGGGGAGCCGTCTCGATCCACACATCGAGGATGTTGTTTAGCGCCAGGGTGCGCATTTCCGAGGCGGACAGAGTGGCGACCCACGCGAGGGCGCTCGCGGGCGAGTCGGACGCAAATGAGCGCGCGAGGTCGAGAGCGATATGCGTTTGCGTGGGCCCGGACGGCAACAGCTTCAGCACCTCGCTCGCCTTCTGGCTGTCCAGATCGCCAATGCGCTGCATAATGCGCGCCACGGTTCGCTCGAGAGGATCTGCATCCAGCGTGCGAGCCGCCAAGTCCAACGCGCGCCAAGGGTCTTCCACCGCGAGCGACCACAACACAGTCTCCATTGCAGGGTCGCGATCTTCCGACTTGGAAAGCCCCTGCGCCCACGTGAGCGCGGCTTCAAGATTCTTGTCCGCCCATCGCGATGCAGTGGCCCGAAGCGCGTTGATACGCCCCTCGCCAGCCGGCACGAGGGAGAGATTTCGCACAGCCTCGCGCAGATCGCGTCGGGCAAAAATATCGAACACGATGTTGAACACCACGCGCTCTTCCGCATGAGTCGCCAACTCCGATGCCAACTCGATCGCGCGAGCCGCATCATTCTCCGCAATCGCTCCGAGCATGAAGAACAGCGCATTGTTGAACTCCACGCCGCGCGGCATGGTGTGTAGATAGTCCAACGCAGCTTCCGGATCGCGCGCGAAGAAATCCGCCATGAGCCGGCCCACCTCCATGGAGCGCTCGACGGGGTCCTTGATCCTGAACGCGCGAGCCAGAGCTTTGCGCGGCGAGTTCTCGTCAGCCTCAGGCGGCCCCAAAGGCGTGGGCGCCTGCCGGAGGGGCGGAATGCGCGCGCTGGGCCGCGCGCGCGCAGCTTCGTTGGTTGGCTCGGCCGATCCCGATTGGGGCGCAGCGACAGGCGAAATCTCGGATGGGCGCTCTGCCCGAAAGGAATACCAAACACCCAGCAGGAGCGCTGCAACGGCGCACCACAACAGCAGCGCCATGCCCTTTTGCCTGGACAGCATCGCGCTCACCGCGCTCCATGCAGACACCGCGCGAGCCGCCTAATCCGCATCCGCGCGCTACTTGTTTCGCGGATTCGGAGTTGTGGCAGAAAAGTCGAATGCATTGTTGTTCGTGTCCGTCGCGCCATTTCCGGCGCGCATCGCAGACTTCGTCGCAGAGATCGTCGGCGCGGCGCCGCTTCCTTCATACGCATTCGCCGAGCCATATCCCACAAAATCCACCACGTTCGTGTTGCCGACGGGATTCGATCCCGTGAGCGCGGTCTGCGTCTTGGTCAAGGCCACCTTGCCCGCGCCCGCCGCCATATTGATGGTGCTGGTCGCTTGTGGAGTCGGCAATGCTTTGCCGGTCGAACCGCCAGCTCCTTGTATCAGATAATACTTGCCCGGCGCCAGGGTCCCCGAGAGCGGCGCAGCCTTCCATGAAGTGCCGCCGGAAGCGGCATATTGCACCGCATAGCTGCTCAAGCTGACTGTCGTTGTTCCCGCATTGTAGATTTCAATGAAGTCGTTCTTGTATGTCGCCCCGCTATTGCCACCGCCGCCATAGACCTGGCTGATCACGACCTTGTCCCCAGTGCCGCCGCCGCCGGACGGCGGCGCGACAGTCACGGTGAAAGAACCCGCGCTCGTCGCGAGGCCGCCGGGCGCAATCACCGATATTTTTCCCGAGGTCGCGCTGGCCGGAATCGTCGCCGTGATTTTCGTCGCGGAGTTGACCGTGAAGGCTGCGCTCTTGCCATTCACCCTCACGACCGACGCACCCGCCAAATTCGCGCCATTAATCTCAACCGTGGATCCCACCGCGCCACTCGATGGCGAAAGGCTCGCAATTTCTGGAGCGGCCACGCCATCCACCCGCGCGCGCAACACCGCCGCAATGTCCGCAGACACCGCGCTGAAAAAGGAATATCCGGTATCGGTCTCAATCCGGCTCGCGGACGTGAGATAATCGGTCCACGGCACACTTCGAATGCCCGACACATTCGGCACGCTCACCGCAATCACGCGCGTGGCTGCTGTGATGCGACTCAGCGCGCTTCCGCTTCCCGATGGAACCACCAGCGCAATTTTCCAAACATTCCCCGGAATCGCCGCCTTCCCACTCGGAATATACGCGCCACTAAAACCGCTGCCGCCACTCATCAGGAGCAGTTCATTTCCCGCTTGCGCCAGCGACTGACAATACTCCTCAAAGCGCAGCCACGGCCCCTGGTTGTTGTCCGGCGTCTGCGGCAGAATGTTGGACATGTAGAAAACGAGCTTGTTGTTTGCATCGGTATCCGTGCGGTCCAACGACGGCGTCATGTGGCCCCGATCATAACCCGATCCGGTATAGTCGCCGGTTTTCACGCGATAGAACGCGCTTGGCAACGTGCTGTCCACATAGAACGAAGAGGAGCGACCCGAAGACCCAATATCGCCACTCGTCAAATCCCAACTCGCCCAGCGCGGCACACCCAACGCATCGGAAAAATCCAACGCCTGCACCGTGCGCTGCACCAGATAGTGATTGTGATCCGAAGAATTCGCCGTCGCACCCGAGGGGTTGCCCGTCTGCATCTGCAGCGACGCATTGATAATGGCGTCCGCCGACCCAGCGCCCAGCGAAAACACGATTGCGGTGGCAATCGAAAGAACCGTACGCCGTCCCCAAGAGACGCACCCCGCGTACTCAACCCGCTTTTTCGCCTTCATGCACAGCTCCTTTCGAGCCCCCCTTCACCACCGCAGACGGACGACATTAACCGCTTAATAGGGGCACATGTCAACCCACAACGGCGTGATGCCTTCTCTGAGGGGCCGAGTCAACCGATATGATGCGGCGTGCTGTTCTTTATCTTTCTCCTCGTTTCCTTGCTGCTCAATGAGTCCGCAGCAGATTCCGCGATCACACTTCTCTTCGCGCCCTTGTGCGCCCTATAGCTTCAGATCCCCGGCTCTCTACTCTGACCCAAGACGCCAGCGCCGCCGCCTATGCGACTCGCTCTGTCCGTCCTTTCTGAGAGCAGCCGGGGACATTCTGGCTCCACACACGCACCGGATAGGCACGCTTCTCGTGGAGTACGCAAAAGATGATCTGACACATCCGCCGCGCGGTGATCATGATCGCCGTGTTCGCCTTCTTGCCGCGCGCGTCGGTTCAGAAGAATTGCCCGCATCCGTGGCGGTCATCCGCGCTGATGGAGTGCCGGCTAATGAAACGCTATGTTGCGTTCGGGGCGGAGAGATCCATCGCCAAACAATCGTCGGCTCGGCCGTCCGGCGAGGCAACCCGTGTCGGACACTATACCGATCAGGAATATTTCTGCATCACAAGGGTGCCGTTCGTGCCACCAAAACCGAAGCTGTTGGACATTACGGTGTGCAGGCCCGCATTGTCTTTGCGCGTGCGGATGATGGGATACCCCTCGGCCTCTGGATCCAGCGTCTCGATGTTGGCGGAAGCAGCGATAAAATCGTTTTGCAGCATCAGCAGCGAGTAGATGATTTCATGTACGCCAGCCGCGCCGAGCGAATGACCGGACAGCCCCTTGGTAGAGCTGATAGCGGGCATTCGGTCGCCGAAGGCGGCGCGAACGGCGCCGAGTTCCGTAATATCGCCGGCGGGCGTGGATGTGCCGTGGGTGTTGATATATTGAATCGGCTCTTTGACTGTGGATATCGCCTGTCTCATGCATCGAATCGCGCCTTCGCCGGACGGGGCCACCATGTTTTCACCATCCGACGTGGCGCCATAACCGACGACTTCCGCAATGATTGGGGCGCCGCGGCGAAGGGCATGTTCCCGTTCCTCAAGGACGACCACACCGCCGCCGCCAGCGATGGCAAATCCGTCGCGATTCTGGTCGTATGGGCGCGATGCTCTTTCCGGAGTTTCGTTGAACTTGGAGGTCAGTGCGCCCATGGCGTCAAACATCATGGCCAGCGACCAATCTTCCTCTTCGCCGCCGCCTGCAAACACGATGTCTTGTTTGCCCCATTGGATGAGTTCCATGCCGTTGCCGATGCAATGAAGACTGGTGGCGCATGCGGAGGAGATGGAATAGTTGACGCCCTTGATTCTGAATGGGGTGGCCAAGCAAGCGGATACCGTGCTGCTCATGCAGCGGGTGACCATATACGGTCCGGCGCGCTTGACGCCCTTGGTCCTGACGATGTCAGCGCCGTCCACCACATTTTTTGAAGACGCACCGCCAGAGCCGACGACCAATCCAGTGCGTTCATTGGAAACCAGATCGGGGGAAAGTTGCGCGCTGGCGATGGCCTGGGCCATGCTGACGTAGGTATACGCCGCGGCATCACCCATGAAGCGGCGGTCCTTGCGGTCGATCAGGCCGTCCATGTCAATATCCGGTCTTCCTGCGACATGACTGCGAAAGCCCATCTCCTTGTAGGTCGGCTGGAGTTTGATGCCGCAGCGGCCGGCGCGAAGCGAAGCCAACACTTCGCCGGTATTGTTGCCAAGGCACGAGACAATACCCATGCCGGTGATGACCACACGTTTCATAGCGATTTCCTTAAAATCCTTCGGTCGATTCAAACAGGCCGACTTTTAGGCCGTTGGCCACATACACTTCTTTGCCGTCCACGGAAACCGTTCCATCCGCCACGGCAAGCACCAGCTTGCGCGCAATCACCCGTTTGATGTCAATCCGATACGTGACCAGCTTGTGTTTCGGAAGAATCTGGCCGAAGAATTTCACCTCGCCCACGCCTAGTGCCCGACCGTGACCGACATGTCCTGACCACGGCAGAAAGAAGCCGGTGAGTTGCCACAACGAATCGAGGCCCAAGCATCCGGGCATCACCGGGTCGCCCTGAAAATGACACTCAAAAAACCACAAGTCGGGTTTGATATCGAGTTCGGCCACCACCAAGCCATTGCCGTGCAGGCCGCCATCCGCCCGGATGTCCGTAATCCGGTCAAACATGAGCATATTGGGTTTAGGCAACTTAGCGGTGCCGGGTCCGAAAAGTTCGCCCCGGCTGGCAGCCATCACATCCTCAAAAGGATAGGAGTTTTTTTGTTTTATCATGGTGTTCAGCACTGACCCTCTACACGATTAACACGCATCTTGTTCTAGGAGGGCGATTCACCGCCTATTTTGGGAATAACTTCAAACCATCACAGCGAAGCTAACAAAGTTCGAGCAAGTCGGGCAACAATATCCTCGCTCGGGTGCATTTCGAGATCCAGGGCAACTCAACAACTCACCTCCAAAGCGTTCCTCGCGACGGCGGCGCCATGCTTGGGGCAACAGGCTGCCAACGCTCTTCGTTTTGGAAACTGCAATGCTCGCTTAGCCCTATCGCTTCTTCGTGCACTTGACACGGCGATTGCGCCGGCGGGTGCAACTGCGTATGCTCCCCGGCTTTGGGGAGTACCGACACGATGTTATCTGAAAACTCTGAACTTTTGACCGACCGACCCGCCTCTCGCTCGCGCACCCGGCGCACGAAAATCATCGCCACACTCGGCCCCGCGACGAACACCGTGGAGGCAATCGAACACCTGATCGGCGCGGGCCTCAACATCGCGCGGATCAACATGAGCCATGCGGACCCCGAAACCACTCGTCAAACAGTGGCGCGCATCCGCGAAGCCTCGGAACGACGACAAAAACGAGTCGGCATCCTCATGGACCTTCAGGGCCCGGCCATCCGTACCGGCGATTTGCCGACCTCACTCAACCTCAAACCCGGCGAACGCATCGCGCTCACCGTGCGCGGAGAAAAGTCGGTCGAGCAGCGCTCCGTGGACGTGAACTACGATCAACTGGTGGATGACATTCGCGTCGGCGACACCGTGGCCGTAGACAACGGAATGATCCAACTCAAAGTGCTGGAAAAACACCGCAACCAGCTCACCTGCGAGGTGCTCACCGAAGGCGTGCTCGGCAGCCGGCGCCACATCAACCTGCCCGGCGTTCGAGTGAACCTGCCCGCGCTCACCGAAAAAGACCTGACCGATGTCGAACTCGGAATCGAACTCGGCGTGGACTTCATCGCCATGTCGTTCTGCCGCGAGGCGGCCGATGTGATGCGCCTCAAAGCAATTCTCGAATATCGAAAAGCCCCGCAACGCGTCATCGCCAAGCTCGAAGACCAGGAGGGCATTCGCAACCTCGCCGGCATCATTGAGGCCGCAGATGGCATCATGGTGGCCCGCGGCGACCTCGGCATGGAATGCCCCTTCGAAGAACTCCCCATCATTCAGCGCCGCGTGGTCAAACAGTGCATCACGCGCGGAAAACCGGTCATCGTGGCAACCCACATGCTCGAATCCATGATCGAAAGCCCATCCCCCACCCGCGCGGAAATCACCGACGTTTCCAACGCGGTCTATGAACAGGCCGATGCGATTATGCTCTCCGGCGAAACCTCCGTCGGTCGCTACCCCGTCAAGTGCGTGGAAATCATGGATCGCATTGCCCTGCGCACCGAGCGCAGCGGCGGCGCAAACTATGCCGACCTCGCGCGCATGGACAGCCTCGGCGCCAAGATGGTCAAATCAGCCTTCGTTCTCGCCAAGGAAGTCAGCGCCGATGCCCTCATCGTCTTCACCCGCAAGGGATCCATGGCGCGAAACGCAGCATGGCTGCGCCCCATGCACTCGCCCATCTTCGCCTTCACTGACAACCCCTCCCTGCTCAACCAGCTCACCCTACACTGGGGGATCACCCCTTTCCTCATCAACTTCAGCGCCGACTCGGCCGTCAATTTTGACAACGCCGTGAAAGCGCTGCGCGATCGAGGATTGATCCGTTCCGGCAGCAAAGTGGTGGCCGTCACAGAAGTGGATGTCGGCGGACGGCTGATTGACACCATTCTGCTGGAGTGCATCGAATAGACCTTTTCACCCAATATGGCGAAAAGCTGCCACAAGTGCTTGCGTTTCGCGCGCCATCACGTTAGTTTCGCGCGTTTCCAAAGGACTGAAAAACATGAAGCGGACCTATCAACCTTCTAAAGTTAAACGCGCGCGAACCCACGGGTTCCGCAAGAAGATGAAAACCAAATCCGGGCAACAAGTTCTCAAGCGCCGCCGTCAAAAGGGGCGCAAAGAACTCGTTCGCGCTTGAGGCACCCATGACCCGGCCGGATCAGGGATTGGCGCGCCATCAGCGCCTGACCCGGTCCGCCGACTTTCGCTCCGCCTATGATGTAGGCCGGAAACAGGTCGGCCGGTGCATGGTTCTGTTTCTTCTGCCCCGCCCCGAAGGCTCTCTGCGGCTCGGCGTGGTCAGCAGCCGAAAAATTGGCGGCGCCGTCCAACGAAATCGAGCGCGACGGCTCTTGCGCGAGGCGTTCCGAAAAAATCGCCACCACCTGCGAGGTCAGGCAGACATCGTCCTCGTGGCCAGAGCGCATGTGCTCGAAACCGCGTTGCCGCGCATCGAGCACGAACTGCTCACACTGGCCGCGCGTGCGGGCTTGATCGAAAAGCAACCCGAACCCAACGCCAACCTCCATCAATCATGAAACGATCACTGAAAAATCTGCCGCGCGCCACAGCCAAGGCAGCCATCCATCTCTACCGATGGACACTCGGCCCCATGTTCGGCGGACAGTGCCGCTTTCACCCCACCTGCTCTACCTATGGCCTCGAAGCCATCGAGCAACACGGCGCGCTGCGCGGTAGCTGGCTCACCGCCAGGCGCATCTGCAAATGCCACCCCCTCCATGCTGGCGGCTTCGACCCCGTCCCGACCAAAGCTGAATTGAACCGAGGATAATTCCACTCCGATGAACACGAAAAATATCTGGCCCTTTATCGCCCTGCTCGCCCTGCTCTTCGCATGGCCCGTCCTTGATCGCATGATCGCCAAGAAGTTCTTTCCCGATCATCTCGCGCAACAGGCTCGCATCGCCTCCGCCACCGCATCCAACAAGACCGCCGCCGCCGTGGCTCCGCAAGTGGATGCCGGCGCCGATGCGATGAAGACCGTCGAAACCACCCTCGCGCCCGCCACCACGCCCGCCGAAACAACGACTCAAGCGCTTTTCGCAACACAAGCGGAAGACGAACCCGCCTCCACCGCGCAGGAACAAACAGCCACGCTTTCCAACATTCGCGCGGAGTTTTCCTTCACCTCGCGCGGCGCAGGGCTCAACGCCGTCGTCCTGAAAGAATACCGTCGCGCACTGGACAAAGACAGCGGCCCCATGGTTTTGGACTTCAGCGCACAGCCCGCCCTCTCCATCTCGGGAATCCCCGGCCTCAGCTCCGCGCACGACTTTGAAATCACAACCGCTGGCGACGGCTCTTCCATCCAGTTTGAACGCACCACTGCCGCGGGCCTCCGTTTCGAGCGCACGGTCACCGCGGGTGAGGACTACGTCCTCCACATTCACGATCGCATCGTCAACACCTCCAGCGAGACTCACACCCTTTCGAACACCGTCATTCACACAGGTCCCATGACGCGCGAATCCGGACACAAAGAGCGCGCCGGCATCCTCCCGCTCGGCGTGGATTCTCTCTCTCCCGGCGGCGAAAAGGTGCAGCACTGGGGCAAGAACCTCGGCAAGTTCTTCACGCAAGAAATGGAGAAAGGCGAAGATGAAGGGGTGGCCCGAGCCCTGCCCCTCACCATTGAAACATCCCCGCGTCCCAACGCCGTGGACTGGGTCGCCGCGAAGAACAAGTACTTCGTCCAAATCCTCACCCCACCGGAAAACAGCGGAGATCACCTCATCATTTCCGCGCGCCGCGCCGCCGCCCCGCGCGAACTGGCAGACCCCACCCTCGCCCCGCGCAAAATGACCGAAGTGACCGAAGTCGGCGCGGCCATCGCCCTCGCCGAGGTATCCCTCGCTCCGGGCCAAGCGCTCGATCGCGAAAGCACGCTCTACGTGGGCCCCATGAAATACGACGAACTCAAACCCCTCAGCCTACACCGCGCAGACGTGATGGAGTTCGGCATGTGGGCGCCCGTCGGCAAATTCCTACTCTACATCCTCAACGCCATCCACGACAAACTCCCCCCCTACAACTACGGCATCGCCATCATCCTCCTCACGCTCATCGTCCGCACCATCTTCTGGCCCATCACCCACAAGAGCACCGAAAGCATGAAGCGCATGAGCGCCGTCACACCGCTCGTCAATGAAATCCGGGCCAAATACAAAGAAAACCCCCAAAAGCAACAGCAGGAAATCATGGCGCTCTACAAAGAGCACAAGGTCAACCCGCTCGGCGGCTGCCTGCCCATGCTCATCCAGATCCCCGTCTTCATCGCGCTCTTCGTCGTCCTGCGCATCGCTATCGAATTGCGCTTCGCCGACTTCCTCTGGATCAAGGATCTCAGCGAACCCGAAAACCTCTTCCCCGGCATGCTGCCCTTCGGCATCTCGCTCAACATCCTCCCACTGCTCATGGCCCTCACCATGTATCTCCAGATGAAGCTCTCCCCCAGCGCGGGCGATCCCGCCCAGCAAAAAATCATGGCCGTGATGATGCCCGGCATGATGCTCATCTTCCTCTATAATTTCGCCTCCGGCCTCGCCCTCTACTGGACCACCCAAAACGCCCTCATGATCTTCCAACAGATCATGATGAAGAAAAAGGCAACGCCCATCACGGCCCCCGCCAAGACCCGCTAATGGCCGCGCGACTATCGCGCCATCGCCCCTCGCAATAATCGTTGTTCCAACGATTGGAAAAGAAGTGTAGGCTCTCTTCCAATACTTGGAACCTAACGATTGCGGGGACATCATGGCGAAACTGAACAACATCGTGGTCACCTTCGAGGACGGGCGCAAAGCGGAATGCCCCATTGACACGCCCGTCTCCACCCTTCTCACGAGCAAAACCGATGAACACGGGCGCCACTATCTCGGCGCCGTCGTCAACAACCAACTCGTCACCCTCATGTTCAAACTCGAGGTGGATAGCTCCGTCCGCTTCCTCACCTTCGCCGACCCGCTCGGCTGGCGCATCTATCGCGCCACGGCCTCCTTCCTCCTCGCAAAAGTCGTCAAAGAGCTCTTCCCAGATGCCCACTTCTCCATCGAACACTCGCTAAGCACCGGCTTCTATTGCTACTTCGAACGCGACGGCATCGAAGGCATTACCGAAGAACAAATCGCCGCTATTGACCAGCGCCTCAAGCAACTCATCGCGCAAGACGTCGCCATCGAGCGCCACAAAGTGAACTATGGCGACGCGGTGAAGGCGTTCGAACAACAGCAACAGCAGGACAAACTCAACCTCCTCCGATTCGGCAACCCGCCCAAAGTCGTCATCTATACGTCCGGCGCCTTCGCCGACCTCTCGCACGGCCCCCTCGCCGCCTCCGCAGGAGCCGTCACCCACCTGGGCATCGTCAAACACAAACCCGGCTTCGTTCTTCAATTCCCCGACCGCAGCATCCCACCCCAAATCCCACCCCTGCGCGAGGAACCCCAACTCTTCAACATTTTCCAAGAACACAAAAAGTGGGGCCGAATCCTCAACGTCAACACCGTCGGCCGACTCAACGAGATCATCGCCAACAAAGAAATCGCCGACTTCATTCGCATCGCGGAGGCGCTGCACGAAAAGAAAATCGCGCAAATCGCCGACCACGTCGCACAACACCGCGACCGCATCCGCTGGCTCCTCATCGCCGGCCCCTCCTCCTCCGGCAAAACCACCTTCGCCAAGCGACTCGCCGTTCAACTGCGCGTCAGCGGCCTGCAGCCCGTCACCATCTCGGTGGACAACTACTTCGTGGACCGAAACCACACCCCAAAAGATGAAAAGGGCGACAACGACTACGAGCACATCGAAGCCATTGACCTCAAACTCTTCAACGACCACCTCTGCCGCCTCGATGCCGGTGAAAAAGTGGAACTCCCCACCTTCAACTTCCAAATCGGACAGCAGGAATTCAAAGGCAATTCCCTCCAACTCAAACCCAACCAAATGGTCATCCTCGAAGGCATCCACTGCCTCAACCCTCGACTCACCGAGCAACTCGCCAACGAACGCAAATTCAAGATCTACATTAGCGCTCTCACGCAGCTCAACCTCGACAGCACCAACCGAATCTCCACCACCGATAACCGACTCGTCCGCCGACTCGTCCGCGATAACCAATTCCGCGGACACTCCGCCCTCGTCACCATGAACATGTGGCCCAACGTTCGTCGCGGCGAAAAGACATGGATATTCCCCTTCCAGGGCCACGCCGACATCGCCTTCAATTCCGCGCTCGACTACGAACTCGCCGTCCTCAAACCCCTGGTCGAGCCCCTCCTCGCCGAGGTCAAACCCGACAACCCCTCCTACGTCGAAGCGCGCCGAATGCAGGAATTTCTCGCCAGCTTCCTCGCCCTCCCCTCCGACCTCGTCCCGCCCACGTCGCTACTCCGCGAATTTGTCGGAAAGAGCGGCTTCCGCTACTAGCCCATCCACAACACCGCTCATCCAGAACCTCCATCGCCCCGGATTCCCGAAAAAGATTGAATCGCCACCTCCAATCGTGGCGCAATAGCCCCATGCAGCCGAAGGACAAACTGCGCGCCATCGCCGCTCAACAAGCCGGCTTCTTCACCGCCGCGCAGGCCAGCGAAGCGGGCTATCCCGACAGCCTGCACATCTACCACACGCGCGAAGGACACTGGCAGAAGGTTCAGCGCGGCATCTATCGCTTCACCGACTCGCCCCCCGCCGATTGGCCCGAACTCGTCATCTGGTCCCTCTGGTCGCGCGACCGCAACGGAAACCCTCAAATCGTCTATTCACACGAAACAGCCGAGCAAATTCACGGGCTCAGGCCCCGCACTGCGGACAAACTTCACGTCACAGTCCCCCGCACATTTCGCAAAAATTGCGCGCTCCCAAGCGAACTGATCTTCCACAAGAACGATCTCCCCCAGGACCAGATCGAACAACGCCCCGGCTACCGCGTCATCGCCCTCGCCGCCGCCCCCCGCTCAGCGCCAGTCGCCGTCAACTACGACCACATCATTAACATCGGCGAAGACTAAATCGCCATGAAGATCGTCCTCGCATTCGACTCCTTCAAAGGCTCGCTCCCCGCCGATCTCGCATGCCGCCTCGCCGCGCAAACCCTCACCGAACTCAACCCAAAACTCGACTGCATCGAAATGCCCATGGCGGACGGTGGCGAAGGCACTGCCGCCGCCCTCATCGCCGCGCACGACGGCGAGTGGATTCCTCACCCCGCCACCGGCCCACTCCCCTCCATGATTGTGGACGCCGGATTCGGATGGCTGCCCGAACGCAAAACCGCCATCGTCGAAATGGCCGCCGCCAGCGGCCTGACCCTCCTCCGCCCCGACCAGCGAAACCCCTGCGAAACCACCACCCTCGGCACCGGTGAGCTCATCCGCGCTGCAGTCGAATACGGCGCACAGCGCATCCTTCTCGCCCTCGGCGGCAGCGCCACGGTGGATGGAGGCATCGGCGCGGCCCACGCGCTCGGTTGGCGCTTCCGCGACAGCGAGAAACGCGAGCTCGCGCCGATCGGCGCCAACCTCTCCGCCATTGCCTCCCTCACGCCACCGCCAGACCCCCTCGCACTCCCCGAAATCATCATCCTCGCAGACGTCACCAATCCGCTCTGCGGCACGCGCGGCGCGGCGCACATCTTTGGTCCGCAAAAAGGCGCCACACCCGAGCAAGTGAACCATCTCGACGCAGGACTGCAGCGCCTCGCCAACGCCATTCAACAGACACTCCAGCGCGACATCCGCGACCTCCCCGGCAGCGGCGCGGCAGGCGGCCTCGCAGCAGGCGCCATCGCCTTCATGAACGCCACACTGCAATCCGGAATAGACACCATCATCCGCGAAACTCATCTCGAAGAAGCGATCAGCGGCGCCGATTGGATCCTCACGGGCGAAGGCTCATTCGACCACCAGTCGCTCCACGGAAAAGTCGTGTCCGGCATCGCTGCGCTCGCGCGAAAACACAGCGTCGCCTGTGCCGTGCTCGCGGGTCGCGTCAAGCTCGCTCCCGCCGAAGTTCGTGATGCAGGCATCGCCTACGCCGCCCCCATCACCCCCACACACTACACCTTTGACGAAGCCATTCGCCTCGCCCCCGAGCTACTCGCCCGCGCCACCGCACAGTTTTGGGAAGCCGCAGTCAGTCCGTAGGCCAGTTAGAAAAATGCCGCCCGAACCGGGCGGCATAACTAAACACGCAATCTCGACAACCATCAGAGCGACCAATTCGGATCATCCGCGCGCGAAGCCATATCGGACCATCGCCGCATATCGCGCAACGCCGTCTCGTCCAGCTTCTCCACGTGTCCATCCAAATGCGCCACAATCGCCTTGCCGTCATAGCGGAAGTCAACGTAGCCATACTGCCCGGCATCGCTGTCTTCCGTGAATGGAGCGCCGGCCCACTTCGCCCCCATAATCTTCGGTGCCACAACCTTGAAATAGCCAGGCACCACCCCCCCCGATGTCGTTCTTGCACTCACAAACACAATCTGGCGCGACGGCGTTTGCGCATCGCCAATGTGCGTAATACAGAACTTGCCAAATCGGTCGAAGTGAGCTTGGATCGGCTTTATACCGCCGCTATCATTGCCGCTCTCATCTCCTCCCACATAGAAGATATTCATCCCCATGGAGGGAAAGACGCTGATATCGTAGGAATTCGCCTCGCCCAGCGGCTTGAACCACCCCTTCGACTCCGCGACCATGATCCGCTTGTCGTAACTTCCGATGTACTTGATCAGGCGGAGGGGATAGCGCGCCACCTCCTCCGCCGTCTGCGGCTGAATCGGCAGTTCCTCTGGGGCGATCGGGTGCTTACAGTAGCCGTGAATCACTTCGCCGCCGTGATCGGCAGCATAGTTAAACACGCCTACCATAAGCGACCGCCCCATCGCCTGCTCCTGCGAAGCTCGCGCCATACTCCGAAACTTCGCAACCGCAGGAATGTGCAACACGGCGAGCACGACGATGATCACAATGACCACCAGCAGCTCGATCAGCGTAAACCCTTGACGTCGCGTGCTCAGGGCTGTCTCAAGCGAAGGAACCATGTGTTCCCGATATCGTTGGTTCCCGTGTGTTTTGGAAGCACGGCCTCAATATGCGTGTCATTGGTTGTGACCTGCACAAAAACCGGTTGCCACACTCCATTCGTGGCCGCTGGATCGAGATTCTTCGTCGCTTCGAGAAGCCCGCGCGCGCCGGAAAGAGGCCAGCGAACCACCTGAACATCCCCACTCTGCTCAATGTCAAGCTGCGGCCCCGAACCTGCCACGCGATAGGTCAGCTCAAGCGATGCCGGGGTGCCGACAACGGACTCTTTCTGATCCCAGATCGGATACCCCGTCTGATTCGTCTGCGTCGAGAAGTGAAGCGAGGCCAGGACAAAGCTCACAATGCCATCATTCAGCGAATTGGCCAGATAGGCCTGGATGTTCGTGTTCGCCGTATCAATATCAAAGGCAAACGTTGTACCCTGCGGAACACTGTCACCCGGCGTCAAATCGGTCTTGCCGATGGCGAAGACCACCGGATCGTAGCCATTGGTTCCCGTATTGTCCGGATCAATGCTGTTCGAAACATCCACAGGCTGACCGTCCTTGTATCCGAGTGCATACACATTGCGGATGTTCTTCCACACATACGCATTGGTGTTGCCCCAATCCCAGAGCGGCGGCACCGGATACGCCCCATCCTCGCCAAACGTCCACGGCGTAAAGCCATTCCGCCAACCCGCTCCGAAAAGCTCCATGGGCCGACCGGAATCCGAATCCACAAAGTTGGTCGGATACAAATACGTTTCCCAACCATCCTGCGTGTCGTCATACACCGCCTCGCCCCCGCCCATCGTGATGTTCACGCGGCAGGAAAGCACTTCATAGTTCTCGGCTCCCAACCCCGTGGGGATGTCATTCGTCAACGAAAACGCGAAATAGGCCTGCGCATCGCGATAATCGAAGCGGTTGTCATCCGTCATGAACGTGCCCGCATCCGGACGATTGCCCGCGGGCGAGGACATGTTGAATTGATACATCCAGCGATCATAGGTCGGGGACGCCGCCGAGAAAGTCTCGCCGCCCCACCCGTTCGTACCGCTCAAACGGATCCCCACATTGTCCACATCGAGTGTGTAGAGATTCGTCGAGCCGCCAAAACCCGGAGGCACAACCAACCCGAATTGCAACTTGTCAACAAAGGCAAAGTTCGCCGAGAAGCTGCCCGCCTCATAACTGCGCACTGCGTAACCCGCAATGTCTGCCGAAATAGGGAGTACATACCGACCCCATGTATCGGAGGCCAACTGAGTATCGGGGAAAATGGCGGTGCCCAGCCCCGGATTGCCGGCGGTTCGAATCACAACCGTCGCAGGAACGCCCAGGTTGTGCCGCAAATCCACCGTGAGCGCATACACCCCGGATGTCAGCCAGTTTCCCGCAAACACGCCTCCACTGCTGCCATAGCCGACATGTCCGCGCACAATCACCGGATATTGACCATCGGTGTTTCCTGCGAAGGATATGTGCGGATTGCTCGCGTAGGCATCGTTCGTGCCGCCGGGCCCTCCGCTCGCGACCCACGTCATATTCGAGCCGCCAGAGTTGGCGCGCCAGTTGGCGACGTTGGATGTGAATGTTTCTGTGAATTCAATCTGTGCAAAGCTGGATATCCCGCTGAGGCACAGAGTGGCGATTACTGCTAGTCGGACCGATTTTTTAGCGCTCATTCTTCCCTTATTTGTTTGGGACCTCTGCGCCAGCGCGATTTGAAGACAGGGAGACCGCAACCCCGCGTGGCAACGCCCTCCCTCTCTAAAACCGACGCAAAGATCGCGCAAACCTACTTCACGAAAGAAGGATGTCAACCGCGAATTCGCCGCAAAAAATGGGGGCTAATCCTCGCGAATTGAGATCACCATCGGATCATCGGCATACTCTAGCAGCATCCGCTTGACGCGATCCTGCCACAATTCCCCGAAGAGCGCGGCCTGCTCGGGGGTCGTCTGCCCCTGAATATGAAGCGGGAAAAGCTCCATCAGGCGCGGATCCGATGGGACATGCTCCACATGAGCGGAGGTTGTGACGGAGTTTCCCCCATCAACACGGCGGAATCGAAGCTCGCCCTCGATATCCGCATCAAACGACATCAATTGACGCCGACAAAACTGCCCGCCAATGCCCCGGAACCCCGTATCCACAGTCGCGCCCGTAATCAGTGTCACCACACTCGCCGTCACACCGACCACGCCCGCCTGCGCTCCGCCTGTGACCTCCACGCGGATCGCGCCACGCTCCGGCAACGCATCGCCATACAGTTTCTTGAACGCCGCTCGCGTCATCAAGAACGCGCCTGCAACGGTCGGACAGGAGTGGCCCGCAAACCGAACGACATCCGTATACGTGTAGCGCAGAACCCCGCCTTCCGCCGCGCTCAAAAACTGCGCGAGCGGATCCCGCATGAAAATAACAGGGGCCTGGTCAAAAAACGCGGGCAACTTTTCACTCCACACACTCACGGGTCACTCCTTCTGCATCGAACACGCATTCTCAACGAACGGGAATCCGCCAACGAACGGCGCTACTTCACCACATTGAAATCAATGATGATCTCGCCCGGGTCGCGGCGTTGGTACTGAATGGAAACGCGATCCAGATACCGCGTCTGCAACTGCGCCAGGAGCGGCAGGGGATCGTGATCGTTACAAAAGCGCATGGTCTCGCCCGGCTTGAGCGCATCCAATGCCCCGAAGATGGCCGCGTGGCGAAACCGCTTCGCAATTCCGCGCGCATCGAAAGGATAGATGTTGTCCGGCGAGAGGTGTAGGTGTTGCTGAGTCATCTGATCTCCACATTAAGAATATCAACTTGCGGCTGTTGGCACGCGCCAACGGATCAACATCCGTCACGGCAGCAAATTTGCAACTCGCCGCGCACGCCTTTTTTATCCGCGCTATTTCGCCGCGCGCTTCTTCGCGTATTCCTGAAGCACGACCGCGTTGTTGTGCTCTTCGTCGTGTGAACTGAAGAGCAGCGTCACATCGCCCTTCTTCGCGGCCGACAAAATGGGCTGCAACGCGGCTCGATTCATGTCCAGTTCAGCGCGATAGCGCTTCTGAAAATCTGGCCACTTCGCCGGGTCGTGACCGAACCACTTGCGCAACTCCGTGCTCGGCGCAACATCCTTCAGCCAGGCTTCCATTTTCAGCGCCTCTTTCTTCACCCCGCGCGGCCACAAACGCTCGACGAGGAATCGAACCCCATCGCTCGCTTCCGCCTCTTCATACACGCGTTTAATTTTGATCATGGCGCACCCCTTTCAGACCGTCACAACTGACTTATTCGCCAGGTTCCTCAACAGCATGTGGAAATAGAGCAACCCCCCATAACCCTCCCACGGAGCCAACAGCGTTTGCGTTGTCTCATAGTTCAATTTGGACGGAAGCCCCAACCAAAGCTCGATATTCTTTCGTGCGCCCACGTCGTCTCCCGGAAAGATGTGGGTTCGCCCCCACCCGCGCAGCAGCGCATATTCCGCAGTCCATCGCCCGATCCCCTTCCATTCGCAGAGTCGCGCAATCGCCGCAGCATCATCCATCGCATCAATCGAATCCACACTCAGCTCGCCACTCGCAATCGCCCGCGCCATGCCAATGATATACTCCGCCTTGCGATAGCTATATTTCATCGCGCGCATCACTTCGGGATCCGCATGCACCAAATCGGTAGGGCGCGGGAATGCGTACGCCGTTCCGGCTTCGCTTTCCCACGGCAGGCCATACGCGACCGTCAAACTCCCGATCAGCCGAATCCCCATCGTGAGGGTGAGCTGCTGGCAGCCAATGGCGTTCACCAAGGACTCGAAACGCGTGAGGAGACGCGGCGGCTTGAATCCGCGGAACTGCTCCGCCACCGGCCACAATACCTTGTCGCGCCGGGCCATCCGATAAAACGGAGCCAAATCAATAGCGGTGCCGAGCAGGCGCTCCACGGCCTCGCGGGCTTCCCGCTTTATGCGTTCCGTTGCCTTCTTGCAAGCGATGGAAACGCGCAAGGTGGCGCTCGAGGGCGGGCCTTCCTGCCGAACCGCAATCTCGAACGGCTTCCCATCGCGCCCAATCACGACTCGTCTGTAGGTCTCGCCATCCCACCGATCAACGATATTCTCCGCGCGACGGCGCAGGGTCCACGCCGTCAAATCCAGCCGAAATGGCGGAACCGGAACAACCTCTATCTCAATTCGTTTCACCTCGCCCCGCGATCGAGCGCGATTCGCTGCTAGCCCTTGATCCGACCGATTAGGTCCTCTGCCTTGAACGGCCCCGGCTGTGCGATCAGCGCTGCGCCCGCATCGGTCTGACCCCAAACGTTCCACAGCAACACGCCGCGCACGCGACCGGCCGTCAAGTAATAGACCACACCCGTTTTGAACTTCTCCTGCCAGTCGGCCACAATCTCCGCTTTGCTGCTGAGTTGGCCCACGGCCTCGAACCCATACTCAAACAGATCCGAATAGAAATAGGGCGTGTGCGCATAGTCTTCATTCGCGCCCGCCATGATCCGACCGGCCTGCTGACCCATTTTCAACGCGTTGTCTTCGTGCTCCACGCGCGCCAGGACACCCAGCGCGGGATGGGGAAACTGCGCCACATCGCCCGCTGCAAATATATCCGCTGCCGTCGTGCGCAATCGCTGATCCACCACGATCCCATTCTCTACCTTCAGACCTGCGGATCTTGCCAAATCGGTGTTCGGATGAATGCCAATCCCAGCCACCACGCCATCCACCTCAATCGTCTTGCCACCCTTCGTCTGCACCTGCAAACCGCTCTCCGTCTTCTCCAGACCCACCACCGTGTCATTCGATACCAACGTCACGCCCTTCTCGCGATAGACACCGTTCAGAAAGGCCGACACATCCGCCGGATAAATCGTGTCGCCGATCGAAGAGCCGGGGAACACCATCGTCACGTTCTTGCCCTGCATCGCGAGCGCAGCCGCAATCTCCGCGCCAATGAACCCCGCACCAATGACAAGAAATCGGGCGTGTGCGTCCGAAAGCGCGCGGAGTCGTTTGTAATCCTGAACCGTGCGAAGATAAATGACCTCATCGCCGCCAAAGGGCAGGCGATTCGGGCTGCCACCCGTCGCGAGCAGGAGTTTCTCATATCCATATTCATTCCCCTGATCATCCCGCACGCGCTTCGCAGCCGGATCCAGCGAAACAATGCTGCGCCCCAAATGCATCGAAACCCCGTGCGCCTCCGTGCCGAGCCAAATCTTCTCCAGTGGACGACCCGTCCATAGTTTCTTCGACAGCGGCGGCCGACTGTACGGCGCATCCGCCTCCGCGCTAAACAACCCGATCGAGCCCGACGCATCCAACTCGCGAATCCCGCGCACCGCGGCATCCGCCGTCATTCCTCCGCCCACAATCAAATACCGATACGACTGCATTTCCGAACTCCTCTCAAAAACTCGCGCAACCGAGCCGCGCTCCAACACGCTCAAGATACGCCTATTTCCCGCGCATGCGAATGGACAGATGCGGAAACTTGAAATCCACTCCGTCGGGCGGATAGTAGCTCCATGGACACCGAGAACAGAGTCGAGGAAGAGTCGCAATCCTGCGAGCGTTGCGGCAATCCCAACGCCCTGAACATCGAAGGGCGCTGGTTCTGCGCGGATTGCTATTCGGCCCGCTCATCCTGCTGCCCCGAGTTTGGGCCGGACGATTTGTGGAAGGAAAAGAATCGCTAACGCGTTCGACGCGCGGTCTTTTTCTTCCTTTTCTCAGCGCCTCCCTCAGCCATGAGGGCGCGCCGCGCTTCGGCAAGTTCCTTTTGCTTGGCCTCGCTGACGTCCGGATACTTCAGGTTCATGGAATCCAATGCGTCAATGATGGCCGACGCCACAACGACGCGCGTGTACCACTTGTTGTCCGCAGGCACGACATACCACGGCGCATCCGGCGTCGCCGTATTCCGAATCGCATCCTCATACGCCGCCATATAATCATCCCAAAATCCGCGCTCCCGCACGTCGGCCGCGGAAAACTTCCAATTCTTCTCCGGCAGATCAATCCGCTCCAAAAAGCGCTCCCGCTGCTCCTCCTTCGACACGTTCAAGAAGAACTTGAGCACCACCGTTCCATTCCGGCGCAGATAGCGCTCGAATGCGCGGATATCCTTGAAACGGTGCTTCCATATCTTTTCGCCGCGCAGCTCCTGCGGTAGCTGCTGCTTGTCGAGCCACTCCGGATGCACGCGAACGACCAAGGTCTCCTCGTAATACGAGCGATTGAAAATGCCGATCCGCCCCCGCTCCGGCGCGTGGCGATGGCAGCGCCACAGAAAGTCGTGGTCCAACTCCTCCGCCGAAGGCGCTTTGAAGGAAAAGACCTGGCACCCCTGCGGATTCACCCCCGACATCACATGCTTGATCGCTCCATCCTTCCCCGCCGCATCCATGGCCTGAAACACCAGCAACAGCGACCATTTATCCTGCGCATACAGCTTGTCCTGAAGTTCCGCCATGAGCTGGACGCTCGCCTTTAGCGCCTCCTGCGCGCGCGGCTTGTCTTCCTTCTGAAGGTCGCCCGTATCGCCCGGATCACAATCCTTCAGCCAAAATCGCTTCCCCTCTTCCACTCGATGGCGTCGCGCCAGTTTTCGCACTGCCGAAAGAATGTCCTTCATAAACCACACTCCTCTCGCGGGATTGCCGACCCCGCACTCTACGCCGCCCGCCCGCCCGCCGTCGAGCCCGCGCCGGTGCCGCCGTCTGGCCGCCCCAAAGTAGTCCGTGCAAAATCAAGCCGATGCGGATAAAAGAATCAGGTCCGAAAAGTCCAAAAGAATCGTGAAAGCGCCGCCCCGACTCCTTAAGTAGACTCAGATTTCTTGACTTTTCGCCAACTTCGTGTAGCATCCTACGCTCTTCCAGTATAATAGGGGCCATTCTGGTCAAATTCGGGAAACGCATGTCCAAATCAGCCACGCCTAAGAAAAAATCGTCCGCCAAGAAAAAAGCCGCCAGCAAGCTCCCCGCCGCTGCGCCGGCGCTCGCGAAGGAAGCGCAACCGCTGACCGCCCTCTCCTCGGATGGAGACACGGTCACGGTGACCGTCAATCGCGCGGATCGCTCGAACCAGATCAAGGAACTCCAGAAGCTGGCGCACGAGCAGGGCTTCCTCACACACGACGACATTTTCGAGCAAATCCCGGAGACCCAACTCTCTCCGAACGAGTTCGAGAGCGTGCTCGTGCTCTGCAAGAACATGTCCATGGAAGTCATCGAGTCGGAAGAGGAAGCCGTGCGCCGCCGAGCGGAAATTGAGGAGAAGTCCCGCTCCTCGCAGCGCCTGGATGTGTTGGATGATCCGGTTCGCATGTACCTCAAGCAAATGGGCCAGGTCGCCCTGCTCACGCGCGAGCAGGAAGTCGAAATCTCCATGCGCATCGAGGAAGCGGAGATCAATGCCCGCAAACTCTTCGGCATCTTCGGCTTTGCGACCCAGGCCTATCTGAGCGTGGTGCAGCGCCTCGAAGACGGCCGCGAACGCTTCGATCGAATCATTAGCGACAAGCACGTGGACAGCCGCGAAGAGTACATGAAGGTGCTGATCAAGCTCCGCAAAGAGATCCTGCGCCAACACGACCTCGTGGGCAAAAAATTCTCGGACTCTCACAAAGCGGGCATTTCCAAGCAGGAGCGCACGCGCGCCCTCCGCTCGTTCGACGCCGCCCGCGAAAAGCTCGCCCGCCTTCTCGGCCAGCTCTACTTCAAACAAAAGGCGATCGAGGATTTTGTCACCGTCGCCGACGAGCGCCATTTCGTGATCAAGTCCTTGCTGGACGATCTCAAGCGCGCCAGCAGTTCGCGCGCGAAAAACGCGGCGGATATCATCAAAGAGGCCCGCAAGAAGATTCATCAATTCGAGCTGCAAGAGCGCATGACCACCGAGGAGTTCGAGGTCAACTTCAAAGAGCTGAAGACATGGCTCCGAAAAGGGCTCCGCGCGAAAACGGAAATGGTGGAAGCAAACCTCCGCCTCGTGATCTCCATCGCCAAGAAATACACGAATCGCGGCCTCTCCTTCCTCGATCTGATTCAAGAAGGAAACATGGGCCTCATGAAGGCGGTCGAAAAATTCGAGTACCGCCGAGGTTACAAGTTCTCCACCTACGCGACGTGGTGGATTCGTCAGGCCATCACCCGCTCCATCGCCGATCAGGCCCGCACCATCCGCATCCCGGTGCACATGATCGAAACCATCAATAAACTTCTGCGCGTCCAAAAAGTGCTCATTCAGGAACTCGGCCGCGAGCCGGTTCCCGAAGAAATTGCGGAAGAAATGAATCTGCCGGTTGAGCGCGTGCGCGCCGTCATGAAGATGGCCCAACAGCCGATCTCTCTGCAAAACCCCGTCGGCGATAGCGACGACACGCAAATCGGCGACTTCATCGAAGACAAGAGCGCGGAAAACCCGTCGGAAATGACGGCCTACAGCCTCCTGAAAGATCGCCTCCAAGACGTCCTCAAGACGCTCACCGATCGCGAGCAAGAAGTTCTCACGCTCCGCTTCGGCCTGACCGATGGCTACTCCCGCACGCTGGAAGAAGTCGGACGCAAGTTCCAGGTCACACGCGAACGCATCCGCCAAATTGAGGCCAAAGCGCTCCGCAAAATGCGCCATCCCACGCGAATCCGGAAACTCGACGGCTTCCTCGACGGCGGAGAATAAACCCCCGGCATTCGGGCAGGAGCACGATGGCCACCAGCCCCAAAAAACGACGAACGCTGCGATCCCGCTTTGAAAAAACACCCAGCGGCCCGCCGCGGTTGCGCATCATCGCGGCCACCATCGGGCCGGGCAAAGCGCAACTGCTGGAGCAGATTCAGCAAACCGGCTCCATCAGCAAGGCCGCGCGCGCCATGGGCATGAGCTACGTGCGCGCCTGGCAACTCGTGGAAGCGCTCAATTCCGCCTTCCGCGAACCCCTCGTCGCATCCGACACCGGCGGCACGCGCGGCGGCGGATCCCACCTCACGCCAACAGGCGAGCGCGCCCTCACCCTCTACCTCCGCCTGCGCGATCACAGCCTCCGCGCTGGCCACCGCGACTTGCAGGCGCTGCATCGCCTCCTCCGCGCGGAATAGCGCACAACCCGCCCCGCCCAGTTCGATATTTCCAGCGCCTTGCGTTATATCTTATTGCATATAACGCTAGCGCTGGCTATTCTCCCGTCACACACCGTCAAGGAGAACTGCGATGAAAAGCAAATACACGATAGCCGGCATCCTACTTTTCGCTTTGCTGAGAGGCGCGGCAGGAGCTGCTGAGAGGGGCGCGGACGCGACCGAGGAACGTCTGCTGCGCGTCGAGAAGGAATTGAGCGCGCTGCAAGAGAGCCAGCTCAAACTGAAACAGGAAATTGCGCAAAGCGACAAGAGCAGCCCCGCTATCGTCCGCGCAGGCGGCAAGGAGATCGCTCTGCAGCTCGGCGGCATGCTGCAGGTGCAAGTGGACGGCGGCGATCGAGGAGACAGCCGATTCGGGAGCGACAACACCCGCTTCTACCTGCGGCGCGCCCGCTTGGGCGGCACCGCACAATTCAACGAAACCATTGAAGCGCGCGTCGAAGCTGAATTTGCCGGCACACTGAGCGAGGCGAATGCCATGCGGGCTCAGCTCACAGATGGATACCTTCAGTGGAAACCGCTGGACAGCTTTCACGCAAAGGCGGGTCAATTCAAGACGCCCTTTGGATTCGAGCAGTTGGCCTCCGATCCCCGATTGCCCACCATCGAGCGCTCTCTCGGAAATGATCGCCTCACACTGAGTCGGCAAATCGGCATCCAGGCCGGTGGCGACCTCGCCGCCAAACGCCTCTCCTATGCCCTCGGCGCATTCAACGGTACATCCGTCAATTCCAGCTCCAACGACAACAGCAAGTTCACCCTCGTCGGGCGCCTCGGCATCGTCCCACTCGCCCCCGCCAAAGGCTCCAAAGGACCACGCCTCGCACTGGGCATCAACGGATATATTTCGGACGATGACCAAGTGAGTGGACAAGGTAGCGACTACCGCTTCAACACGTCCACCAACGCCACGCCCAACAACGTATTCGCCGGCGAACGAGCCGTATGGGGAGCCGATGCCCAATTTTCGCAAGGCCCGGTCGAAATCTGGGCGGAAATGCTCAACGCGCGCTATGAGCCCGACAACAAGAAGCCGGCTGATCAAGTGGATGCCGAAGCCTGGTATGTGCAGGCAACCTGCTATTTGCTCCCCGAAAAGGTTCAGGCGGTTCTGAAGTACGATGCGTTCGACCCCAACACCGATGCGGACAACGACGGCACCGACACGTGGACGCTGGGTCTGAACTACTACATCCGAGGCAACGACCTCAAACTGCAGCTCAACTACCTCCGCTCCGAAGTGGAATCGCGCGATGCGACAGACAACAAGCTGATCGCGCGCGTCCAAGTCCTCTTCTAAGGCGCAACCCATGAAGAAACTACTCTCGCTCCTCTTTGCGGTGGCCCTCTTCAACACGGCCACCGCGCGCGCAGAAGACCTTCTGGTGTTCGCCGCAGTAAGCCTCTCGGATGCCCTCAACGCAATCGGCTCGGACTTCACAAAGCAGTCGGGCACTCCGGTGCTCTTCAACTTCCAAGCCTCCAGTGCGTTGGCCCGACAAATCGAAGCGGGCGCGCCAGCGGACCTGTTCTTCTCGGCTGACGAGGAGAAGATGGACCAACTTCAGGCGAAAGACCTCATTGTGACTTCGTCGCGAATCAGCCTGCTCTCCAATGTGTTGGTCATCGTGACTTCCGGTGACCGCGCGGACATTCGTGGGCCGGATGACCTCACGGCGGAGCGCGTCTCACGCATTGCGCTCGCGCAGCCAGATTCCGTCCCCGCCGGCATTTACGCCCGGCGCTATCTCGAGCATCTGGGCTTGTGGGAAACGCTGACACCAAAGGTCGTTCCCACAGAGAACGTCCGCGCCGCGCTCGCCGCCGTCGCGGCGGGCAATGCGGATGCGGGATTCGTCTATCGCACCGACGCCATGAGTTCGAGTCGCGTGCGAATCGCCTACGAAATCCCCCCGACCGACGCGCCATCCATCACCTATCCCATCGCCATTGTAAAAGATGCGCCAAACGAGGGTGCAGCCCGCGACTTTCTCGAGTATCTTCGCTCCAGCATGGCAAACCAGGTATTTGAACAACACGGGTTCAAGGTTCTGCCGATGCAGGAACCATGACGCCTGAAGAATGGAATATCACGCTGTTCACGGCCGGCATTGCCGGCCTGAGCACACTTTGCATTCTTCCGCTGGGTCTGCTCACCGCGTGGTGGCTCGCCAAGTTCGACTGGCCGGGAAAATCCATTTTGGAAACATTTCTCTCCCTGCCGCTGGTCATGCCACCGGTGGCGACGGGCTTGATCTTGCTGGAGCTCTTGGGCCGACGCGGCTGGATCGGCGGCTGGCTTCATCGCGTCTTTGATCTCGACATCGCGTTCACGTGGCGCGCGGTGTTGATCGCGACGGCCAGCATGTCGTTTCCGCTCCTTGTCCGCGCGCTGCGCACGGGTTTTGAAGAGGTCAGCCAAGAATATGAAGATGCCGCGCGCGTCGAAGGCGCGGGCGGATGCCAACTCCTCTGGCACGTCACCCTCCCGCTCTCCCGGCGATCACTCGCCGCAGGACTCATTCAGGCCTACGCGCGCGCCCTCGGTGAATTCGGCGCAACCATCATGCTCGCGGGCAATATCCCCGGCAAAACGACCACGCTCTCCCTCGCAATCTATCAGCACGTGCAGATGGGGCGCGATGCCACCGCCTATCGCCTGCTCCTCGTCTCCGTTATCATGGCCTTTGTCGCCATCTGGGTCAGTGAGCACTTCCAGCGCCCCAAGCGCGCCCGACGTCAGGCTTCGTCGTCCGCGCGCTGATTCAATGCGGAACCGCGCCGAATGGCGCGGCGTCCAAATCGCTCGCGCAAGCGATCCACCGCCTGGTCGAGCCGTTCCACTCTCTCCGGGTCGGGCTGCTGCTCAAAGGGACCCAGCGCCAACTCGCCCTGCTGCCACTCGCCGGTCTCCCCTTCAAAGCCGCTGACGCCGAACCCAATGAGGCGGATCGGAGCGCGCAACGTCTCGCGCGAGAACAGATCAAGGGCGCATTTGACCAAATCGCGGTCCGAATGCGTCGCTTTGGGAAAAGGCTGCTGTCGCGTGATGGTCGTGAAATCTTCGAAGCGGAGCCGGATATGCCCCACCCGCGCGCGGCGACCGTCGCTTCGCAACCGACGCCCTACATGCTCCACCTCGCCAATGAGCGTCTGCCGCAGCACTTCCGGATTCGAGCAATCCTCATCAAACGTCGTCTCGGACGAAATGCTCTTTGCCTCTCGCTCCGTCACGACAACGCGCGCATCTCGGCCCCACGCCAATTCGTGAATATGCGCGGCGAAATTGGCCCCGACAAAGGAGGAGAGCGTTTCCAAACGCAGCCGCTGAACATCGCCAATCGTGCGAATGCCGCATTCTTGCAGTCGCGCTTCGCGCACTTTCCCCACGCCCCAGATTCGACTCGCAGGAAGCGGCGCCAGCAGTTCCGCAATCGCTATCGGATCATCCGGCATCACGAAGAGTCCATCCGGCTTGCGAAAATCACTTGCGAGCTTCGCCAGAAACTTGTTGGAGGCCACGCCGACCGACGCCGTGAGCCGAAGGTCTCTCTCGATTCTGCGCTTGAGCGCCACGGCCACGGCTTCGCCCGTCTTCCATCGCCGCAGCACTCCGCTGACATCCAGGAATGCCTCATCCACCGAAATCTGTTCAATCACATCCGTGAACGAGGCAATAATCGCCATCACGGCCTCCGAAACCTCGTGATAGCGCGCCATCCGAACGGGAAGAAAAACACCGTGCGGACACAAACGCCCCGCCGTTCGCGAGGGCATCGCGGAGTGAACCCCATAGCGACGCGCCTCGTAGGAGGCCGTCGAAACCACCCCGCGTTTATTCGGTGGAGACCCCACAATCACCGGCTTTCCGCGCAGCGAAGGATTGTCCAACACCTCCACCGAGGCATAGAACGCATCCATATCAATATGAAGAATAGCGCCCACCAGAAATCTCCGCCCGGCGTCAGCGATGGAGCAACTGCGAGCGCCACCCCGCGCTTCGCAGATGGTTTTCATCCATCAAATCTTCGGAACCACAACGCAACGCTTCCATACACAATGCAGATATAGCCCAATAGTTCAATGCCCTCTTGGACGACCGTATTGAATGCCGATACATACGCCTCGCCCATCAGGCTCTTCCAAAGTAGACGCCCACTCCCAAAGGTCCTGCTGAAAACAAGGAGCACGACCAACCCGAAGAGCATGAAGTAGTACGACCGCGTGCCGATGAATCGGGCCATCGGACCCACGACAGAATCGCGACACCGAATCGCCACATACCCAACGGCGCCAAGCGCCAGCGCGCTCACCGGCCACACCCAGAAACCGTGCCAGACCACGTCCAGGAAATTGTCCAATTCGCGAAGCAGCGCGCAGCCCAAAAAGCCCGCCATCAAGACAAAGAAGCCGCGCCGATCCGGAAAGCGCCTCGCGCCATAGGCGAACGCGAGCGCCGTCACGAGGAGGAACGCTTCCTGCGTGATTTCGGTGACCGACACTTCCCCGATCCGGTTTCCCACGATCGCCAGATCAATATACGTCACCAGCGACGGAATGAGCGCCAGCAGAGAGAGCAGAAGAAACTCTGCCAGCCCACGTGTTATTCGCACGTACTCTTTATCCACGTCCCTCCCTTTCTGTAGCCGATGGAGAAGCTATCTCCCATCGGGTGTTCCACCGCCTATTGCAATTTGCGGAATCTCGCGATCAGCGCATTCGTCGAAGCGTCATGCTTGAGCTCCGGATCCTGCGCTGCGGTCAATTCGGGGAGGATCCGGTTCGCAAGCGCTTTGCCCAGTTCCACACCCCATTGATCGAATGAGAAGATGTTCCAAATTGCGCCCTGCACAAAAATCTTATGCTCGTAGAGCGCAATCAACTGACCGAGGACGTGTGGCGTCAGCTTTTGAGCCAGAATGGTGTTCGTCGGACGATTCCCCTCAAACGTCTTGTGCGGCACGAGGGACTCGGCAACGCCTTCCGCGCGACACTCCTCCGCTGTCTTCCCGAACGCCAGTGCTTCGGTCTGGGCAAAAAAATTCGACATCAACTTCGCGTGGTGATCCCCCAGCGGATTGTGCGAGCGACAGAATCCGATAAAGTCGCACGGAATCAATTTCGTTCCCTGGTGGATCAGTTGATAGAACGCGTGCTGCCCGTTCGTCCCGGGCTCACCCCAAATGACCGGGCCCGTCTGCCAATCCACTCGCTGCCCATCCTGCCCCACATATTTGCCATTGCTCTCCATATCGCCCTGCTGGAAATACGCGGCAAAGCGGTGCAGATATTGGTCGTAGGGCAAAATCGCGTGTGTCTGCGCGTCAAAGAAATTGTTGTACCAGACGCCCAACAACCCGAGGACGATCGGCATATTCCTGGCCGCCGGCGCCTCCGCAAAATGGCGATCCATCGCGTGGAAACCATCCAACATGGCGTCGAAGTTCTCGGGCCCAATCGCCACCATCACGGGCAATCCAATCGCCGAGGTCAGCGAATAGCGGCCGCCAACCCAATCCCAAAAACCGAACATATTGGCCGTATCAATGCCGAATGCCGACACCTTCGCGGCATTTGTCGAAACCGCCACAAAGTGCTTCGCCACCGCAGCCGGATCTTTCAACTTCGCGAGACACCACTCCTTCGCCGTCTCCGCATTGGTCATGGTCTCTTGCGTCGTGAACGTTTTCGACGCAATGATGAACAGCGTCTCCTCCGGATCGAGATCGCGCGTGGATTCCGCAAAATGTGTGGCATCCACATTCGAAACGAACCGAACCGTCAACTGGCGATCCGAATAGACCTTCAACGCCTCATACGCCATCACCGGGCCAAGGTCCGACCCGCCAATCCCGATGTTGACGATGTTGCGAATCCGCTTGCCCGTGAAGCCCGTCCACTCGCCCGAACGAATACGGCGCGAAAAGGAGCGCATCCGCTCCAGCACCTCGTTCACCTCCGGCATCACATCCACGCCATCCACAAGAATCGGCGAATTCGAGCGGTTGCGCAGTGCGATATGCAGAACCGCGCGGTTCTCCGTTCGATTGATTTTCTGGCCGCTAAACATGGCCTCGATTGCAGAAGAGAGACCCGCCGACTCCGCCAGCGCCTGCAGATAGATCAGCGTTCGGCCCACGATCCGGTTCTTCGAATAGTCCAGGAACAAATCGCCTACCTGCAGCGAAAACTTCTTGGCCCGCTTAGGATCCTCCGCGAACAACTCGCGCAGGTGCTTCTTCTTCATGCTCTTGCTATGCGAAATCAGCTTTTTCCACTCAGCCCGTTCATTCAATCGCGTCATGACAAATTCCTTTATTCCGAATGAGCAAAGATAGCACACTTCTGCAATCTCGAAATACCTTTTCAACCCCAACCGGCCAACCCGCCGGCGCTCCCGCGCTCGCACAACAACCCGACAGGATGCGATCACCGAACGGAAGTTGGCAAACGGCTCGATGTAACTAGGGTTGCGAGCCGACGATGATCGTTAGCCACCTGATGACATCTGTCTCTCAAACGACCAAGTTTGGCCCAGAACGCCAATTGCCAAGTAGAAGAAGAGAATCGCGAAGGCTTTCACTTCTGGTCCATTGTGTGCGAAACCGACCCACCGTACGCCAGCGGCTACCGCAACTATCCAAACACCGCAATCAAGCCCGCCAAAGCGGTCGCCACTATGGCTGGGGTCGGTTGCCAACAGAATCAATACTTGACGGAGCACCCATACGGCGTGGTCACAGGAATAGCGACCTCCCTGCCGGCCATCGCGGCCGCAAGCGCCGACACGACATAGTTCTCCGCCTTATCAATATCCGCCGCGTCGGTCGAGCGAATGCTGTCAATCGCGCCCCGATAAATCAGCAGGCCATCTGGATTGATGACATACATGTGAGGCGTGACCCGCGCCCCGTACGCGCGCCCCGTGTCGCCACTCTCATCCAACAAGTAGGCGGCCGATTGATGTCCATGCTTCGCCAACTCGTCCGCTGCGGTCTCGATCGGATAATGCCCCTGCGATCCCGGCTTCGATGAGCAGATAGTGAGCCAGACGACGCCCTTTTCTTCGTATTCTTTCTGCAAGCGCTGCATTTCGCCTGCATCATAAAACTTCCGCACGAACGGACAGCCGTGATTGATCCATTCAAGAACCACGAACGTGCCCGCGTAGTCCGACAGCCGGTGATCCTTGCCGTGTATGTCCCTCAGCGTGAAATCCGGCGCCTTCTCGCCGATCACCGCCTCCCCGCGAACGCCCATCGTGCATCCGAGAAACACAACCCATGCGGCTAAACCCATCATCGCCTTCTTCATTGTTCTATCCTCCACATCCGATTCGCTGCCAGGTTCCGACGGCCCGCAGGCATCGATTAGCTCGAAACGCTGTATCCAATAAACGCATCTCTATGGACTTTCAAGTGTGTTCAGCGATTTCGGCACAAATTGGCGAAAGCTGCTCCGGCATGGGAACGACCTGTCAGCACGATAGCGTCGCCCTCTGCTTGCCCGCCGCACAGCGCGCCAACACTCGGATGCTGGCGATCAACAACAACCCGGCCAGCGGTCGAGCGATTTGGCTCCAGTATTCGAGTATCCAGACCTCGATGGCGATCACGGGACAATGGGGCACTCTACCCTGTTTAATTGACAGAGAGCCATCCTGACGGGTACCGTTTTCGGACTATGTCACAAAAATCTCCTCGCGTTCTGGTCACGGGCGGCGCCGGCTATATCGGCTCTGTATTGGTTCCCATGCTGCTTCAGCGCGGCTTCGCCGTGACGGTGGTGGACAACTTTTCGTTCGGCCAGTCGTCGCTTCTGGATTGCTGCCATTATGAGGGCCTCCAGATCGTCCGCGGCGATGTGCGCGACAAAGCGCTGATCAAGAAGCACCTCGAGTCGGCCGACATCGCAATCCCACTCGCTTGCCTCGTCGGCGCGCCCATTTGTGCGCAGCGTCCACTGGAGGCGCAGGCGATCAATTGCGATGCGGTAAAGATGATTGTGGATCTTGCGCGACCAGATCAACGAATCCTCTATCCAAACACAAATAGTGGCTACGGCATCGGCACCGAGGGCGAGTTCTGCACGGAGGAGTCTCCCCTCAACCCGATCTCGATCTATGGCTCCACCAAGGTCGAAGCGGAAAACTACGTCCTCTCCAGTGGACGCGGTCTCACCTTCCGCCTCGCCACCGTGTTCGGCGTCAGCCCGCGCATGCGCATTG
>JAMLJG010000018.1 GCA_023953695.1 Kiritimatiellia bacterium | reverse complement strand
CGCGGCTCCTGGGCGCGCGCGTCCGACGCGAACGAGCGTACGCGAGTGAGCATAACGAGCGACCAACGGGAGCGAGTAGCTCCGAGGGCCGCGCCAGCGGCCCGAGGTAAGATCAACGAGCATCGCTATTTTCTATTCTTGGGGCTGGCCCCTGACGCTCCACGCCGCCAGAGGGAAACAAGGACCACAAGAATAAGCCCTGCAACAGTCCCCCACTCTGCCGCCTTGACCAGTAATGCGAATAGCACAGGTTTGAGCAGGCCTTCCACTTCGACGCTGGACTCAGCAAGTCCAGATTGTATGTATCTGTCTGCTACGGCGCGGAGCACTCTGATCGCTACATATAGAAGGCACAACAGAATCAGCGGCCTAAATGGATACTGTCGATTTTGATCGCCGTGATACTTGATCTCGCTCTGTGACTCCATCGTTACTCCTCGGCGATTCTTCGGGGTTGTGCGATTGGCTAAGCGCTATGGACCGACATATGAATCTACGTCGGTGCCGCAGAAGGACTCCGCATCGATCACTTTGTGCTCGAACAACTCGACGATCAGGCCGCCGGTCCCAGTCCAGCTATTGATCTTCTTCTTGCTGTCGACATGTTTAGAATTTCCTCCGGGGGGACACTTACACAGACACGCCCAGTAGTGTGTTACGGTGTGAGATCGCTCGCGTTCCCAGCTAGAACTGAGCGGGCCAAGCGAGCCGGTCAAGAGCCCGCTCACGATTTCATCGACCGTTCCGATCTTAAACAAAGACTTGCCACTCGGGCACGGTCCATATCCAGTATCGATAACCACGATGGGCGCACGAAGGTTTTCTAAATACCACTCCAATCCGTGCTCAGTAATCCATTTGATGATGGTGAGTCTCCAGTCGAGACCAAACGGGTCCACCAGATTCACCCCGGAGTTCATGCAGCACGCGTAAAGATTCAAGCCCCCGACCTCTCCGATCGGATCCCTATTCAGCCACCTCCCGATGCTTGGTTTGTAAAATCTGTAGCCGTAATAGTTCAGCCCGACGGCAGCATCGGATTCCTTCGACGAGAACTGATGACGCGGCTTGATGGGGTCAGGTCTTGACATTCGCCACCTTCGCCTCCACTTCGCGTATTATAGTTCTGAGCACTCGGTCATGGATCGCTCGTTTCTTGATGCGACCAATTGCCGTCGCCACACAGCGATAATCAAGGTCGCCCGCAATCGCTCCCAACTCCTTAAGCGTCAACCCGCATCGCCTCCGAGCAATTTCCAAAGCCACATCCCTCCCGGGATCGCCGACGCGATTGGCGAATTGATCCCATTTTTCTCCTTTCACCAACTCCACCGCTTTCACCACCTGTTGAAACGACGGCCTCGCATCTAAACGACGCAGTCCCGGCTGTTCGCGATGATCTCCTTTGGCTCCTTTACCAACCTTCTTGAAGAGATCACTACCCAACACCAGTCCGCCCACAAGCTGATCCCACGGACTTTCCACCAAACCGCTGCGAAGCGGTTCTTCAACATACCTCTGATAGGCGATCTTCTGTTCCGACTCTCGCTTTGCTCCCCCAAGCTGCCATACATCACCATGCTGCACCGGAACGGGAGGCTTGCCTTGACCAAGATAGGATGGATAGGAACTCCAACGGTAGCCTCGAAGATGGGCAATCCTTTTGCGCACCATATCAGAAGATGGAGGTGTAATCGCGCCCGATGCTTCCAACCGGCGGCCCTGTTTATCAAGGCCCCACCCCTTAACTCGAACTGGATTTAGATGCACGTAGCGAGTGACGATCCATCCCGCCTCATGCGGATCAAACAATTCGGCCTTGTAGCGTCCCTGAAAAAGTGGGCCAACTCTTCTATGCCGACGGTTGAACCACATGCTGTAGGAGGTTTTCAGCCATTGCATCGCCGCGCTGAGATTCCGGTCAGGTGTCTCCAGAACCAGATGAAAATGGTTGGGCATCAGCACAAAGGCGTGGATGCGAACTCGAAAACGCTCCGCGAAATCCGCGAGCAAATCCTGAAAGTGACAGTATTCCGCCACCTCGGTAAAGATCGCGCGCTCTATTCCCCTCGCGGTGACGTGATACCATACTCCACCCAAATTGATCCGTATCGGTCGTGACATAAACGCATCTCAACACGACGGAATGTAGCATGTCAAGACCTGACCCCATTGCGCCCCGCCGCGCTGAGATTCCGGTCAGGTGTCTCCAGAACCAGATGAAAATGGTTGGGCATCAGCACAAAGGCGTGGATGCGAATCCGAAAACGCTCCGCTAAATCCGCGAGCAAATCCTGAAAGTGACAGTATTCCGCTGCCCCGGTAAAGATCACGCGCCGTTCTATTCCCCTCGCGGTGACGTGATACCATACACCATCCAAATTGATCCGTATCGGTCGTGACATAAACGCATCTCAACACGACGGCATGTAGCATGTCAAGACCTGACCCCATTGTCCGCGGTTGATTCGGTGAGTTACACGCTATGGATGGGAGGAATCCGACTTGGAGGAGCGAGCCAAAGGGGATCGGATGAAGGTGGAGCTGGCCGCCCGCTTGCGCGCGGAAACGCTGATGAGCGTGAAGTGGATCGCCGCGCGTCTGCACATGGGCACGGCCGGCCACTTGAATAACCGGCTGTACCATTGGCGCAAAGGACTGCTCTGATGACGACCAAGACTATACGTTACCAAGAACTGACCCCTCTTCCACTGACCTCTCATACACTCATCCAAATTGATCCGTATCGGTCGTGACATAAACGCATCTCGACACGACGGCATGTAGCATGTCAAGACCTGACCCCATTGCCTGCATGTCAAGACCTGACCCCATTGCCTGCAAGCAGCTTGTGTGACATACCGCGCAGCGCACGAGCGAGCAACGCGAGCGAGTGGTCCCGAGGCCCGCGCCAGCGGGCCGAGGTAGGGGCATCATGCACCAAGGCCGGTGAGAAGGAGCGCGGCCGCAATGCCAAAGAACACCAGGATACCCACCATGCTGGAAAGCACTACCCACATGGAGCGGACAAGCCCGCGCGCCGCCGCACCTAGAGCTGATTCTTCCGATCTTCGATTCCAGATGTACCGAAAATACTCCACACCCGGTCCCAGCGGCGTGACGAACTTCTTGGCTCCAGCAAAGAATCGTTCATAAGTGCTGGGATCGTCCGATTTCAGACGAATACGGATCTGAACCGTTCGCACGAAGAACAGAACCATGCTCACCGCAAGAGACACGAATGAGATGAAGCAGGCAACCATGATGTAGAAGAGTGGATCTGTAAGCTTTTCGTCCATTGGCAACGCTCCAGAGACGATGCGCGGCTACTTGGCCGGGCCGCCGCTCGAAAAAGGCAAAGGTATCGGCTGCACATAGGTCTGAATGACGTTGCCGAACCCGCCACCGCCTAAACCAACCCCTACGTTCAGCGAGATTTCCGTATTAGCATCCTGTCCGTAGGCTGGGATCGGAAGCGGCGTCGTGACCGATCCACCAAGCGCAAAGATTCCCGCACCCGCGCCGCCGCCGACCTCAAGCCCCGTACCGGCAAGATCGCAGACGTTTTTCGCGGTGGGATTAACAGCGAACTCCAAGCCACCAAACACATTCGCACCGACTACGGCACCGCCGCCAGCATACGTAACTCTGCCCATCGAAAAGCGATCGCGAAACGGCACAGATGGATCAGGATTGTAGCCGATCGCATACCCGTCAACGGCAGTCCCGCCGACACCGGCACCGCCAGACACACCCCACCCAACCCGGAACGTCCACAGCCCGAACGGATCAACCCGGTTCACCGGATTGTTGTCCACATACGCGTACAGATTCAGTCCCCCGGCGATGCCGATGGGATCGCGGGAGAGCCACCTGCCCAATTCTGGCGAGTAGTATCTGAAGCCGTAATAGTTCAGTTCCGTGGCGGTGTCATATTCCTTGCTTGAGAACTGATAGCGCGGAACATAGGAGCCGGAGTTCAGCATCACTTTGCCGAAGGGGCTGTATTCGAGGTGTGAGACGAGGGCGCCGTCCGCATCCGTGCAGGCGATGACGTTTCCGTTGGCGTCGTAGTGATAGTAAACCGTAGAGGTCGCGGAGGTTGAGCACGACGGGATGCCACCAATTCCACCGGCACCGCCGAGCGTGTCGTCATAGCGGCAGGTCATCACGACTTGCCCATCCTTGCGCACTTCTTTGAGCCGGTCGGCGTTGTCCCAGACATATTCAAATTCTCCGTCCGTGGTCATGTTTCCATTCGCATCATAATCATACCCCGCGTTTCGGGCAACCACGGACACCTTCCTCGTGGCGGCGAAAATGGTCTGTCCGCCGACCGTACACAACGCGGCGGCAAGTCCGTTCACTTCTACCTCGCCATGCTGCGGGTCGGCCAGGCCTCGCTCGCCCCGCTCGCATCGTCTCACGCGTCAATATTGAATATCTAACGACCAACACCTCTCGCGCCCGACTCGCACACTTCCAAGCATCCGCCTATCATCCCCACCTGCTCATGCCTTCTCCCAAAAGGTAGGGCGGTTTGGCTCAAACCGCCGCCACTCGTCCCGGCGATACCCCTTCGCTCACACCCGAACCGCTCCGGCGCGTTGGGCCAACGCGCCCTACCCACACCGTCCCGCGAAATCTTCCTCAACAGGCAGAGCGTCTTGGCCTCAAGGCGCCGCCAAACCCATCCGCTCACGCCTCCACCCAAAAGGTAGGGCGGTTTGGCTCAAACCGCCGCCACTCGTCCCGGCAATACCCCTCGCTCAGCGCCCGAACCCGCTCCGAGTTGTGTCCGTCAAGTTCTGCAAAAAGGTCATGGCTCGTTCCTTCAAGGAGTTATCCATAGCCACCGCGGAGGCTCCATCGGCCGGAGCGGGGGCTGTGGGTAACTCCGTTTCGACTAGGCGGCATCTTTCCGCTGTTGCTGTTTCCTTTGTTCGCGTAGCAGTTCCATGTTCAGGTACCGGTGCTGTTCGATCCAGTCCTCGTGAATCTCCACCGCCAGCGCCCGGATCAACCGCAACGCGCTCTCCGCGTTTGGAAAGATCCTCTTGACTACTGCAGCCCGTCGCTTGATCTCCTGGTTGAGTCGCTCCAACAGATTCGTGCTCTTCAGGTGTTTGTGATGCGCCCGGCAACCGGTAGAACGAACGTTTCCTCGATGTTCTCTTCCACCCAGTCGCATAGCTTCGCGTACTTTCCCGACCACTTCTTTAGCCACCCGGCCAGATCTCTCCGCGCCTCTTCCAGGATCACGCCGATCGTACAACCACCTTCAGCTCCGTCAGGCAGTCGTCATCCCTTTGCGCGGCAGGTAATCGAGCGCGTTCCTCAGAAAGTGCACGTAGCAACGCTGCCAGGCCGCCTCCGTGAACACCTCCTGATCGCCTTTCAGGCCCGCATGATCGTCGCTCACCACGAATCCCACTCCGCGCAACCCGCGCTCCAGCCCGTGCAGAAAACCTTTTCCAACTTGTTTCCGTCGGTTTGGGTTGCCCTACCCCAAGACTTCCCGGCTGCCCATCCCAGCTGATCCCTGTAGCCCAATCAGTACGGCTCGGGGCTGCACATGCCCGGCCTCTCGCACGCGCTCATAGCGCGCGCATCCACGATCAGATACGCGTATTCTTGATCCAGCCGACGGTGACTGAACGCTATCAACTGTTCATCCAGGTTCTTATTCAGCTCGCTGATTGTGCTTGCGCTGAACGCGTGCCCGCACAGTTCCTCGGTGATCGTCTTGACCTCCCCGCGTCGAGACCCCTTGGACGTACATCTCCGCCAGCGTTGTCACCAACGCCTCACCCGCTGGTACCGCACAAAGACCTCCGTCGAAAATCGGCCCGAACGGCCCTGGGGTACCTGCAGCTCGATCTTGCCCACCCAAGGTGATCAAGTTTCGCCGATAGTACTCGCCTGGTACCTCACGGCTCTCTTCGGGTCCGTTCTCCCTTATCCGCCCCAAGTGCTTCGGCCATCTCCGCTTCCAACACGTCCTGCACCACTCTTGCACCAACGCCGCAGAAAATCTTGGCTGGTCAATGCGGCTTTGATCTCTTCCACGTTCAGCATACTCTTCGGGTCATGGTTCTCTTGTTCCTTTCTGGTCTCTCTAACCGAAGGAACTACCATGACCCTCTTCATTTTGCAGAACTTTTTGGACATTCACCTCTGCTCCGGCGCGTTGGGCCATCACCTACCCGCACCGTCCCGCGAAATCTTTCTCAACAGATAGAGCGTCTTGCCCTCTAGCCCGCATATTGCATGAGTAACCACGAAGAGGCTCGAGAGGCGCAAAGGTGTTCTTGTGGTGGGTGAGAAGTGGCGCAAAAGTCCGACACGATCGATTTTGAGCAGACTCCCCCTTACCCCCGTTGTTTTTCCGGTGCCGGGGACAGCACCCCGTGGGATCAGGCCGTCGAAAGACGCTGGCAGACCAGGTGGAAGAGTTCGCGGTAAGGATACGCGCTGGATAGATGCAAGCGGACGCGGCGCGTGTTGCGCAGAAGCACCGCGCCGATCTTCAGCAGCTTTAACCGGATCGTGCCGCATGTGGCGCGGGCCATCTCCGCTTCCAACACGTCCTGCACCACCTTCTGCACCAACGGCCGCAGAAAATCCTCCTGGCTGGTCAATGCGGCTTTGATCTCTTCCACGTTCAGCATACTCTTCTTTCGGGTCATGGTTCTCCTGTTCCTTTCTGGTCTCTCTAACCGAAGGAACTACCATGACCCTCTTCATTTTGCAGAACTTTTTGGACACTACCCCCTTGCTTCAACCCTTTTTGCTTTCTACACTGGCCCTCCGAGGGAGATTTCGAACCCCACACATTCAATCACATGTCGCGCACACCCAGAGAACCGCGCATATTATGAACCCGTGGCGGGTTCACGACAGCACACCTCGACGTTCCATGGCCCAAGTTCATTCGAATCGAAAATTGTCAAAGAGGAAAGAGAGATGCACCACAGTTAGCGGTGGCCCCGGAAAACGGAGCCAGGGGGCTACAGGTTTGAGAGATTCTCCCCAGGTAGCCCTTGTTGGAACCGACAGGGCAGAAACGAGGAGAACAATGAAGCGGACGCGACGGAACCATAGTGCGGAGTTCAAGGCCCGATAGCCCGAGGCTTGCGGGGCGTCAAGACGGTGACGGAGATTGGGTTCGGGACAACAACCTGCACCCAGTGCAGGTGTCGGGCTGGAAGAAGGAGCTGGAGGAGAACATCAGCCTGCTCTTCGAGCGCAAGGGTGCGGCGGATGAGCGGTTGAAAGAGTTGGAAGCATCGGTGCGCCCGGATGGAGCGGAAGGTGGGGCAACTGGTCATCGAAGCGAATCTCCTCCCAAAAAAAGTGCGTGGAACTGGGGATCGAGCCATGAGGAAGCAAATGGTCGAGCAAGGGCATCCCAGTTGTCGGTGCGCCAGCAATGCATCCTGCTGGAGGTGAACAGGAACCGGCTGCCGCCGGCCAAGACGACGCCGGAAGACCCAGGATCCGCGGTTGCTGGACGAACTGCATTTGAAGGAGCCTTGCTACGGGGCACGCCGGATGAGTCTGGCCCAAGGTGATCACGCCCTGCCGACCGGAAGCGGTGGCGCGCCTGATGAGGCTGATGGGTCTCGAGGCGTGCTGGCCCAAGCCCAGAACCAGCGTGCCGGGGCGTGGACATCCGGGTGTTTCCCTATCTGCTGCGGGATCTGGTGATCGACCGCCGAACCAGGTCTGGTGCGCGGATATCACGTATATCCCCATGGCGAACGGCTATTGCTACCTGATGGCGGTGATGGACTGGTATAGCCGGAAGGTATTGGGCTGGGCCGTATCCACCACCATGGATGTGAATCTGTGCTTGGAAGCCTTCCGGATGGCGGTGCGGATGGCCGGGTGTTATCCGGAGATCATGAACACGGACTAAGGCAGCCAGTTCACCTCGTGAGAATAATGCAGAACTGCAGCAATATGAAGCGCTGCGGATCAGCATGGATGGAAAGGGCCGCTGGGTGGACAATGTGTTCATCGAGCGGCTGTGGTGGAGTTTCAAATACGAGGATGTTTACCTCAAGGCGTACGAGACACCACGGGAGCTGGAGCGAGGGGCGAGTGCTTGGATGGTTCTCCTGTTCCTTTCTGGTCTCTCTAACCGAAGGAACTACCATGACCCTCTTCATTTTGCAGAACTTTTTGGACACTACCCCCTTGCTTCAACCCTTTTTGCTTTCTACACTGGCCCTCCGAGGGAGATTTCGAACCCCACACATTCAATCACATGTCGCGCACACCCAGAGAACCGCGCATATTATGAACCCGTGGCGGGTTCACGACAGCACACCTCGACGTTCCATGGCCCAAGTTCATTCGAATCGAAAATTGTCAAAGAGGAAAGAGAGATGCACCACAGTTCTATCCTTCGAATGCAGTGGTTTCTAGATCATTACGCTTCACGAATACCCCATGAGAACGTACGGGTTCTTGATGTGGGCAGCTATGATGTGAATGGTTCTTACAAACATCTCTTCGGTGATCCCAAATACCATTACACGGGCTTGGATATGGCAGAAGGGCCCAATGTTGATATCGTTCTCAGGAATCCATACGACTGGCATTCAATCGAATCTGATAGCTTTGATGTAGTAATTTCAGGACAAGCATTTGAACACATTGAGTTCTTTTGGAAAATAATGGAAGAAATGACACGGGTTTTGAAAAAGGGCGGTCTTTTGTGCCTAATTGCGCCAAATGGATTTCCTGAACACAGATATCCGGTAGATTGCTATCGCTTCTTCACCGATGGAATGCTCGCTTTAGCCCGGTACGTAAGCATAGAACCTCTTCATGCGCATACGAACTGCGCACCGAGTGAGAAAGCCGACGGCTGGTATAGCGAATCAAGCGCTGATTCTATGTTGATTGCCCGAAAACCATATGACGGGCTACCCCAACACCCGGATTTCAAGAGCTACATCTGTGTCCCCGAAAAGCACAAACGCTTCCGAGGCGACCTATTGCCCTATCACAGGCTCAAAGGTGTTAAGCGGTTGATATACAAAATAAGGAACAGGTTGCTCTAGCCCATGGCATTACATTCAAGAGACCGAATACAGATGATCGGATCGTTCTGACCAACCGCTGAGGATTAGTGGCGCGCCCACACCATCGTTGGCATGGACGCTGCGAATACTTCTCGCTCCAGCCTATTCCCCATTTCAGGCTGGCCCCTACTCTTCTTCAGTCGCTAGCAGCCGCATCACTGTAGCCTTTTGGAACTTTCGCGCACGACGCGCTCAATCCCGAAACGCCAGCACTTCGCCGATATCCGACGCATCGGCAAACAGCATCACGAGACGATCCACCCCGAGCGCAATCCCCCCGCTCGGCGGCATCGCGGACAGCTCCGCGAAGAACGCTTCGTCAAACGGATACACCTCTTTCCCCATCGCGCGCCGCTCATCCGCCGCAATCTCGAAACGTCTGCGCTGCTCCACGGGATCCGTCAGCTCGGAATATGCGTTGGCAATCTCCAGCCCGCCGATATAGAGCTCCCAGCGCTCGGCCACGAGCGGATCCTCCGGCTTGCGCCGGGCCAGCGAAGCCGCTGGCGCTGGATAATCCGCGAGCACAACTGGCACCGTGCGCGTCATCGCCGGCTCAACTTTTTCGACAAGGTCCACGTTGAAACGATCCTCGTCCCACATCGCCACGGGATCCCAACCCGCCCACCGAAGGAATGCATCTCGCACGGAAATCCGCTCCCAGCGCCCGGTCAGATCAATCCGCTGATGGCGATAGACAATGGACGTTTGCTCCCCCGCGACGTGCGCCAACAGCTCCCGAGTGTCCTCCAGGATATCCTCATAGTCCGCGCGCGCTCGATACCACTCGAGCATCGTGTACTCGGGATTGTGCCGATCGCCGCGTTCGCCGCGCCGAAAACACGGCCCCAGTTGAAAGATTTTCTCGTGCCCTGCGGCCAAGAGCCGCTTCATCTGCAGCTCGGGCGAAGCGCGCAGCCAGCGGTCGCCGGAAGGCTCCGCGTTGATGTGCGTCTCCTGCGCGGGCGCTTGAATCCGCACCGGCGTATCCACCTCCGTGAAGCCGCGCTCATGAAAGAACGATCGCGTCGCATGCAGCAAGCGCGACCGCAACTCGAGAGCGGCCTTCGGAGAAAGAGTCACAACCTACTACTTCTTCGCAACGCGGTCGGCATATTCGCCGGTGCGCGTATCAATGCGGACATTGTCGCCCTCATTGATGAAGAGCGGCACCTGAATCTCATAGCCGCCCTCAACCTTTGCAGGCTTGTAGGTGTTCGTTGCCGTGTTGCCCTTGAAGCCGGGCTCCGTCTCCACAATCACCTTCTCCACAAAGATCGGAAGCGTCACTTCAACCGCCTTGCCGTTGTAGAACAATACATCCACGGTCATCGTGTCGGCCAATAGCAGGCGATTCCGACCCAGCACATCGCCATCCACCCGGAACTCCTCATACGTGTCCGGATCGCTGAAAACAAACTGACCGCCATCTTCATAGGAGAACTGCAGCTCGCGGCCCTCGAGGTCCGGCTTGGCAAAGCTGTCCACCTCGCGGAAGGTCTTCTCAATCGTGTTGCCCTGCAAAATGTGGCGAACGCGACACTTGTACATCGCCGCGCCTTTGCCCGGCTTCACAAACTGGAACTCCACAATTTCGTAGGGCTGACCTTCCCAAAGAATCTTCAGACCTTTTCGCAAATCAGACGCACTATACATAACAACCTCACAACTTCTCCGGCTCACCCGAAGGGTGTGTTGGCATAGCGACATGCGCGCAATTTGCCAAGCAGAAACATCCGCGTCATAAAAAAGGATGCGCGCAAAAGCCATTCGACCACCGCCGGAATCCCCCCGGTTTCCCGCCAATTTCCGCGCAAAAAAACATCATCGCCAGCATTGCTTTTCGGGGCAAATTTTTGCTACTGTTTTCGTTCTTGGAGCGCCGAATAATTATGTCCACTTCTGATTCTAAAACGAGCGAACAGTTGCCCTTGAGCGATGCAGAACCCACTGCGAATGAGCACGTTGCAACATCGGCTTCCCAGGCGGGTGAATACGGCGCCGACCGCATCACCGTCCTGGCGGGTCTCGAGGCAGTCCGCAAGCGGCCGGCCATGTATATCGGCGATACCGGTGTGCGCGGTTTGCACCACTGCGTGTATGAAGTGGTGGACAACTCGATTGACGAGGCGCTGGCGGGCTATTGCAAACAAATTGTTGTGACGATGAACGCCGATGGCTCCATCAGCGTGAGCGATGATGGGCGCGGAATCCCGGTGGACATCCACAAAACGGAAAAGCGCTCTGCGCTCGAGGTCGTGATGACCGTGCTCCACGCGGGCGGCAAGTTCGACCACAACGCCTACAAAGTTTCCGGCGGTCTCCACGGCGTCGGCGTCTCCTGCGTGAACGCGCTGAGCGAGTGGATGGAAGTCGAGGTGCGGCGCGACGGGAAGCTCTATCATCAGCGCTACGAGCGCGGCAAGCCGGTCTCTCCGGTCGAGCCGATCGGCAAAGCGCGCGGCACGGGAACGCGAGTCTCTTTCTTCCCCGACAAAGAGATCTTCTCCACCTTGCAGTATAACTGGGACACGCTGGCCAATCGCCTGCGCGAACTCGCGTTCCTCAACAAGGGCATTGATGTCACGCTCAAACAGGATGATCCGCCGCGGGAGGAGACCTTTAAGTATAAAGGCGGCATCAGCGAGTTCGTCGAGCACCTCAACCGCAACAAGAACGCGCTGCACCCCAAAGTGGTCTATGTGGACAAAGAGCGCGACCGCGTGCAGGTCGAAATTGCCCTGCAGTACACAGACTCCTTCAACGAGACGGTCCTTTCCTACACCAACAACATTCACACGATCGAAGGCGGAACGCACTTGAGCGGATTTCGCTCCGCCCTGACCCGTTGCATCAACAGCTACGGCAAAGCGAATAAGCTGATCAAAGACGAGTCGGGTTCCATGAGCGGCGATGACGTCCGCGAAGGACTCACCGCCGTCATCAGCGTGAAGGTCCCCGATCCCCAGTTTGAAGGTCAGACCAAGACCAAGCTCGGCAACAGCGAAGTGGAAGGCATCGTCGCCTCCATCGTGAACGAAGAGCTCGGCACCTACTTTGAAGAGCACCCGTCCGTCGCCCGGCGCATTGTGGAGAAAGCCGTTCTGGCCGCGCGGGCCCGCGAAGCCGCGCGCAAAGCGCGCGATCTCACTCGCCGCAAGGGCGCGCTGGATAGCGGAGGACTGCCCGGCAAACTTGCGGACTGTTCCGAAAAGGATCCGGACCTCTGCGAACTCTTCATCGTCGAGGGCGACAGCGCAGGAGGCTCGGCCAAACAAGGGCGCGACCGCCGCTTCCAGGCGGTTCTGCCGCTGCGCGGCAAAGTGCTCAACGTCGAAAAAGCGCGCGACGACAAGATGCTCTCGAACAACGAAATCCGCACCATGATCACCGCGATTGGCGCCGGATTCGGACGTGAAGACTTCAACCTCGAAAAGCTGCGCTACAAGAAGGTCATCATCATGACCGACGCCGACGTGGACGGCTCGCACATCCGCACCCTGCTCTTGACCTTCTTCTTCCGCAAAATGCCCCAGCTCATTGAGAGCGGCAACATCTTCATCGCTCAGCCCCCGCTCTACAAAGTCACGCGAAAAAAACGCGAGGAATATGTCGAGAGCGACCAACACATGACGGCCATCCTTCTCGATCTCGGCTGCGAAGATGTGAAACTCGTGGACGGCAAAGAGAAGGAACTGCTCGCCGACAAGGCGCTGCGCGAAATGCTCGACTTGCTCGCGGACATCGAGGCCAACCTCGACCGCGTTCGCCGACGCGGCGTCAACATCGAGGAGTTTCTGGATCAACGCAAAGAAGACGGCGCACTCCCGCTCTATCACGTCACGATTCCGCACGGCGATGAAGTCGAACAGCGCTGGCTGTTCTCAGACGCCGAACTGCGCAAGATCAACGAGGAGCTGGATGCGCAGAGCGGAGAGCAGCTCGAACTCATGGATGGCGGCAAAGACGACTCCAAGACCAAAGGTCCGGGTCTTCGCTGTATAGAAATTTTTGCCTCTCCGTCGCTGAGCAAGCTCTTCGCGTCGCTTGAAAAGAGGAAGTTCAAGGTGGAACACCTCTTCGAACAAAAACAGCCGATTTTCTTTATCCGAAACGGCGGCGAAAGCGCGGCGCCGGTTCACTCCCTGCACGACCTGCTCAGCCAAGTTCGTGAGCACGGACAAAAGGGCCTCAGCATTCAGCGCTTCAAAGGCTTGGGCGAAATGAATCCGGAGCAACTGTGGGAAACCACCATGAATCCGGAAAATCGGAAGCTCCTCCAGGTGCGCGTGGAAGATGCATACAAGGCCGAAGACATCTTCACCACCCTCATGGGCGATGAAGTGACCCCGCGCCGCCAGTTCATCGAAGATAACGCGCTGAACGTCCGGAATCTGGACATCTAACGAGGGCACCCCTCCAGGCGCTGGAGACCACGACACGTTGAAGATTAGGGCATGAATGATGCAGAAGGCGGTCGGGCCCGGGAATGCCCCGCTCCTCTGCCGTAAAGAAAAGAAGAAATTATGTACGACCACAAAGATCGCGTTGACCTCGTCAACATTGAGGACGAAATGCAGCGGGCCTACATTGACTACTCCATGTCAGTCATTGTCGGCCGCGCCCTACCCGATGTTCGCGACGGCCTGAAGCCCGGCAATCGCCGCATCCTCTTCGCCATGGGCGAGCGCGGGTGGAACCACAGCAAGCCGTTCGTCAAATGCGCAAAAGTGGTCGGCGAAGTCATCGGTAACTATCACCCCCACGGCGATGCCGCTGTCTACGACACGCTCGTCCGCATGGCGCAGGATTTCTCCATGCGCTACCTGCTCATAGATGGCCAGGGAAACTTCGGCTCCGTGGATGGCGATCCGCCCGCCGCCTACCGATACACCGAGTGTCGTCTCGAAAAGCTCGCGGGTGAAATGCTCGCGGACATTGATAAAGACACCGTGGACATGCAGCCGAACTACGACGAAAAGCTGTTTGAACCCAAGGTACTCCCCGCGCGCATTCCCAATCTCCTCGTCAACGGCAGCACGGGTATTGCCGTCGGCATGGCCACCAATATCCCGCCGCACAACCTCGGCGAGATCATTGATGCAACCATTCACATCATTGATAACCCCGAATGCGATGTAGAGGACCTCCTCCAATACGTCAAAGGCCCCGACTTCCCGACGGCCGGCATGATCTGCGGGCTCGGCGAGATCAAACGGATGTATTTGACCGGACGCGGCCTGCTCAAGGTGCGCGGCCACGCCGGAATTGAAGAAGGCGCGCAGGGCAAGGAAAGCATCATCGTCACCTCCCTCCCCTACACCGTCAACAAGGCCAACCTGATCGAGTCCATCGCGGATCTCGTCAACGACAAGCGCTTGGAAGGCATTTCCGACATTCGCGACGAGTCGGACAAAGACGGCGTCCGCATCGTCATTGACATCAAGCGCGGCGCCATGCCGCGCGTGGTGCTGAACAATATCTATCAGCACACTCAGCTCGCCACCACGTTTGGCGCCATCATGCTTGCGATTGACAAGGGCCGCCCCAAGGTGATGAACCTGAAGGACATGCTGGCGTGCTTCATTGCGCATCGCTTCGAGGTCTTCACGCGGCGCTTTGAGTTCGAACTCGCAAAAGCCAAGGCGCGCGCGCACATCCTCGAAGGTCTGAAGATTGCGGTGGATAACCTCACCGAGGTGGTCAAGATCATCCGCGAATCGCGCGACCGCGACAACGCTCGCACGCAGTTGATGCAGCGCTTCGGCCTCTCCGAGATCCAGGCCAATGCGATCCTCGACATGCGCCTCTACCAGCTCACGGGCCTCGAACGCGAGAAACTCGAAGAGGAATATCGCCTGGTGATCATGGAGATCAACCGCCTCGAGGACCTCCTCGCCAATCCGCAGAAAATTTATGGCGTGATCAAAGAAGACCTCGCCCTGATGAAGCAGCAGTATGGCGACGCGCGCCGCACGGACATCGTTCCGGACGAAGGCGAAATTGCCATCGAAGACCTCATCGCCGATCGAGGCTGCATCATCACGCTGAGCCACGGCGGCTACATCAAGCGTATGCCCGTTTCCACCTTCCGCCAGCAACGGCGCGGCGGAAAAGGCGTTGTCGGCATGGATACGAAAGAAGAAGACTACGTCGAGCACGTCTTCACCGCGTCCACCCACGACTACCTTCTCTTCTTCACCGATCAAGGCCGCGTGCACTGGAAGAAAGTCTATGAGGTGCCCGAGGCCGGACGCGCCGCGCGCGGAAAAGCGCTGGTGAACTTCCTCGAAATCGGAAGCGATGAAAAGATTGCGGCATTGATTCGCGTGCGCGAGTTCCCAGAGAACCAATACCTTGTCTTCGCGACGGAGCGGGGGTTGGTCAAGAAAACCAACCTCGCCGCGTTTGGCAACCCGCGGGCGGGAGGCATCATCGCGATTTCCATCGAGCAGGGCGACCGCCTCATCGGCGTGCAACTGACCACGGGCCAAAGCGAGCTATTGCTCGTCACCCAGCAGGGCATGAGCATCCGCTTCTCGGAAGATCAATTGCGCGATCAAGGCCGCGACACTATCGGCGTTTGGGGCATCAAGCTCTCCAAAGAAAACGCCGCCGTGGTCGCCATTGAAAGCGTGGATCCAGCGGCAACGCTCCTCTGCATTTCCGAGAACGGCTACGGCAAGCGCACGTCATTCGACGAGTATCCCCCTCAAAACCGCGCCGGCAAGGGTGTCATCACGATGAAGACGTCCGATCGAAATGGATTGGTCGTCGGCGCTCACGCCGTGCGCGACAATGACGCCTTGATGCTGATCACTGAAATGGGCCAAATGATCCGCATTGGCGTTCGCGACATTCGCGTCATCAGCCGCAATACGCAGGGCGTTCGCATCATCAATCTGGAAGAAGGCGATCGCGTGGTTTCCGCAACGCCTGTCGCTCCGGACGATGACGACCAGCCATCCAACGGAAACGAGGGCGACGAACCTGCGGAGAGTTGAGCAAGGGTCGTCAGGATCATCAAGACAGGCGGGTCGGAAGACCCGCCTGTTTTTTCTCAATCGCGGATTGAAGAGCCAGACAGCAGACGCGGCTCCACAGACGAAAATAGTCGTGCGCGCGACGCGGCGCGCGGAACGAAAAACCTTATTCGCCCGGCGGGTTGCGCTTGATCTTAATCACGACCGGCTTGCGCGTGGGCACACCCGTAAAGCGGGGCGCATGGATCGCAGGCTTCGATGCTGGCGCCGCAGCCGATTCGCCACTCTCGACTCCAGTGGCTGGAGCCGAAGGCGCAGCCGCAGGCGTAGAGGCGGCAGAAGTATCTACGATTTCACGAAGAATGGTTGTGTAGCCCTGGCCGAGGTCCATCTTGCCTTCAATTTCTTGAATCGCTGTATCGGTTCCGACGGCGGGGGTCTGTTCGAAGGTGAATGTTGTGGAACCGACGCGAATAACGTCGCCCGCTTTAAGCATAGCCACGTCCACTTTCTTATTATTGATCCAGGTCCCGTTGCGCGACTTGAGGTCCTTGATGTAGAAGTCGCCATCCCAGAGTCGAATGCCGCAATGAATGCGTGAGACGCGCTCATCGAGAAGGAGGACATCCGCATCGGCGCTCCGGCCAATCGTAACCGGCTGTTCACTCAACTCGAAGTCGGCATTCGTGCCATCTGGCTTGCTATAACGAAGTCGCATATCTCGGTGCTGTCCTGTGCGGATAGTCTAGTTCGACCGAGCCAATTCCGCAATAGTGTTCCGACAAAAAACCTTACAATTTCCCTTTTTCGATCAGCTCGCGGAAGTATGCGATGGTTTTTTGCAATCCATCCGCGAGGTCCACCTGGGGCTCCCACTTGAGCAGTTCGCGGGCGCGCGCAATGTTGGGCTGTCGAATCTTGGGGTCGTCCACGGGCAGAGGCTTGTGGATAATGGGCGACTGGCTATTGCACAGACGCTTGATCTCCTGCGCGAAGTCCAGAACCGTCATTTCGCGCGGGTTTCCGATGTTCACTGGCTCCGCGAAGTCGCTCATCATCAGGCGATAGATGCCTTCAATTAAATCGGACACATAGCAGAAGCTGCGAGTCTGTTTCCCATCGCCAAATACCGTGATGGGTTCTCCTTTGAGCGCCTCGGTGATGAACGCAGGTACGACGCGGCCATCCTTGGGGCGCATCCGAGGGCCGTAGGTATTGAAAATGCGCACGATGCGAGTCTCGACACCGTGATAGCGGTGGTAGGCCATCGTCATCGCTTCGGCAAAGCGCTTCGCTTCGTCATAAACACCGCGCGGTCCAATCGGGTTGACGTTGCCCCAATAGGTTTCCGGCTGTGGGTGAACCAAGGGATCGCCATAGCACTCCGAGGTGGACGCGAGGATGAGACGAGCCTTCTTTGCGCGGGCAAGGCCGAGAGCGCGATGGGTCCCCATGGCGCCGACCTTGAGGGTTTGAATCGGCAATTCGAGATAATCAATCGGGCTCGCAGGCGAGGCGAAGTGCCAGATGTAATTCACCGTGCCCGGAATATCAATGTAGTCCACCACATTGAGCTGAATGAACTGATAGTCGGGGTTGTCTCGGAGATGGGCGATGTTGTCGAGATTGCCCGTGATCAAATTATCGAGGCAAATCACGCGGTGGCCACGCGAGAGCAGCAAATCGGTGAGATGCGAACCGAGAAAACCGGCGCCACCAGTGATCACGGAAACGGGTTTTGCGGACAAAGAAGCGTTCGACATGGCGTTATGGTCTATGCGTTGTCACAGGCAAAGTCAAGTCAGGGCGCAACCTACAAAGGTAGGGCTTCCTGGATCAAGGTGCCGCAACGCACCAGCCAAACGCACCCGCTCAGCATTCATCCACAAAAGGTAGGGCGGTTTGGCTCAAACCGCCGCCGCTCGTTCCGGCGAAACCCTCTCTCTCACGCACGATCTTTTCACAGTGCGTTAGGCCAACGCGCCATACCAACGCGGATTAGTCCCCGAGCCGCGATGGATGGGGAATGCTACTCCAACACGATCTCAGGGTAGAGTTGGCGAACGAAATCTTTGATTTCTGCGCGATAGGCGCCGGCTTTGTCGCGGTCGCCGGAAACGGAGATGTAGGCCCACCGATGGGAGCGATTGTGGAAAATGCGGTCGCTGGCCATCAGCACCATGCGCATGGTGTGATAGGGCGTCTCGCGACCTTTGCCCACGAACCAATAGGCGTAGTAGCTGTCATATTCGCCTTGTCGCCCGTCGGGCAGACGCCAGCGGCGGAGCATATCGAGCACCATCACATCGAGCGGAGCGCGATGGTCCATGGGGATGTCGAGCACGCTGCTCTTGACGATCTCGTTCCCTTGTCCGACGAGGCACACTTGCGGACGGTGAATACTCGCGCGCTCGCGGCCGCTCATCACGATGGAGGCAAAAATAGTTCGGCCACCGGGCAGCGTGTATTGCTTTTTAAGCACTTCTGTGTCAGAGGGAAGTAGATCGGCCTCCACTTTTGTCATGGTGCCAAGCTGGCCGCCGCACTCGGGGCATTTGCCTTCTTCCTTGATTTGGCTCAGATACCACGACTTCTGACAGGCGGGCGCTTGGCAGAAGCGCAGTTCATCGCCAGTCCATTCGCCCACGTGATCGGGCAGGAAGACCTTCACGCCCGCTTCGTCAGAGATGTTGACGTTCACGGTGAACGCCAGCGCAAGGGAGGTGAGAATCAGGAGCGCGATGACGGTTATGTAGGGTTTAATAGTGCGTGTTTCCATCGCGCGCACAGCTCCTGAAAGTTTGTATTTAGCAGCGTGCCGATGCCCAGCATCAGCGCGATTGCCACAGAGAAAACCACATAGCCCGAATAGTCGTGGAACAAACCCAGTGCGAGCTTTTCCCCGAATGCCTCAGCAACAATCCCCACGGTCACGATGCGCGCAATGTTGCCGGCAATCGCCAGCGGTATTGCGCAGAGAAACAGAATCCACTTTCGGAGGAGCGTCTTCTGCGTGAAGTAGGCATAGACGGCCGTCAGCGCCGTCAATGCGAGCAGCGATCGGATACCACTACAAGGATCGGCCACGTCAAAATTGAATCCGCCCGCAGCCATCGAATAGATCGCCGAGCCCGAGCGCTCGGCGGCGATGCCCACCCCATTCAGAAAGCCGGTCGAAAGGGATGCGGCCAAGAGGCGAAGCGGAAATGTCAGGCTGTCGAGGAAGTTTAGGGGGATACAAAAAATCAAATACGAGCAGGGGAAAATGAGCAACCTGGCCGTTCTCCATCCATAGAAATAAAATGGGATCGCCCAGATCAGAAGCAACATGCCGAACAGAGAGAGGCGGGTTTGCTGCGCTTTGGCGCCGAGCCAGTGCAGCATCAGGGCGAAAATGACGAGCGAAAGACCCACTTTGCTGATCGCCTTGGGCTCGGCGGCCAATTCGCGGCGCTTCATCCAAACGACGGCGATGCTGACGAAGGGCACCAGCCAACCGTGCGAGTAGTCGCCGGTACCGTCATCGTCGTTCCAGCGCTCGATCATCCACGCCAGGGCGGATCGGCCAAAGGATCGTACGTCTGTGGTGTTTCCCTGGAAATGAAACAGCACGAAAACGAGCGCAATGATCAGCGAAGCCAACCCGATCCGAGTCCAATCCTCGCGGGTCAACTGCGCCAGGCGCCACCTCTCATTCCAAATCTTCGGTTCCATAGACAATCCTTTAAGATACTGCGAAACGAGCCGAGGTCAATGCGACACGGGGGGCAACTCCTGTGCCAGGAGGTCAACTAGCTCATCCATAGTGTCCACACGGAAATCCGCGTCCGTCTTCGCAGGCAACGGCTTCACCCGCACGGTCTTAGCCACACCAGCCCTGCGACCTGCTTGAATATCCTTTTCGCTGTCTCCGATCATCCAGGAGCGCTCGAGGTCGAGCGCGTGCTCCCGCGCCGCATCGAGCAACATGCCCGGGTTCGGCTTTCGGTTCGGGTGCGCGTCGTCGAAGGAGATGCATTCGTAGATGTCTTGCAACGCCAAATTCTCGGCCGCCAAGTATCGCTGCAACTTCGCATGGATTCGGTCCAAATCGTCCTGCGTCATTCTCCCGCGCGAAACCCCCGCTTGATTCGTCACAATCACGGCCTTATAGCCGCGCGACAACACCAAGCGCAGAGAGGCGACGAAGCCCGGCAGAATGCGGAGATCATCCTCGTGGAGCACGTAGCGCTGCGCGTCATCCGGCGGATGATTCACAATGCCATCGCGATCAAAAAAGACACACGGATGCAGCTTGTCCATAGTGGTTGAGGATAGCAATTCTCCCGCCGGGCGCAAGCTGCAGCATCCCCACGCAGCCGCGCAACTCTTTGCTTCAAGTTGTGCAGGGCGTATGCTTACCATGCGCACTGGCCTTCGGACGGTGTCCGAGGGCAACTTGTACTGATGGAACCGCTTCTAGACATCCGAAACCGCATCGAAGTGGCGCTGGAGCGCATCGCCCCGACGTATCCGCCGCTGGACGCTGCGCCCTATCACCCCGATCAGGCGTTTCCCGAGTATACGGGTCCGGTCGGAACGCACCCAAACTCGGTCTATACCGCCGTCCGAAATGCCCTCGCCTCCCTCGGGCTCGATCGCGCGCACTTCGGCACACCCGACTGGAACCCGCTGGGCGATCTCGTGAAACCCGGCGCCAAAATCGTCGTGAAACCCAACTGGGTCCTACATCGAAATGAAGGGCGCGGCGGCACAGACGAGCTCATCACGCACGCATCCGTCATTCGCGCCTTGCTCGATTATGCGTGGAAGGCCCAGCCCGCCCAACTCATCGCTGGCGATGCGCCGCTCCAAATCTGTGATTTCAAGGCGATGCACGCACTCGGATTCAGCCGCGTTGCGGAAGACCTCATCGCGCGAGGTTGCCCGCTCCACGTCAAAGATTTCCGACGTACCATCATGCGCCGCAGCGACGACCGCGCTGTCGTTTCGACGGACCTTCAGCCGCTGGACAATTTCGTCCTCGTGGATCTGGGAACCGAAAGTCTGCTGGAGCCGATCTCCAGCGGCTCGCGGAAGTTCCGCGTGACGATGTATGACCCGCGCTTGATGCGGAACAACCATCGGCCCGGCGTCCATCGCTATCTTGTCGCGCGCGACATCCTCGAGGCGGATCTCGTCGTGAATGCGCCCAAGATGAAGACGCACAAAAAAGCCGGAGTCACACTTGCGCTTAAAAACCTCGTCGGTATCAACGGAAATAAAGACTATCTCCCCCACCACCGCAAAGGTGCACTCAATCGCGGCGGCGATAATTATGAAACCGCATCGCTGCCCAAATGGATTCTCGAGCAGGCGCTGGACTTCGCCAACATCTACCTTCTCGGCAAACCCAAGCTCTATCGCAAGTTCTGCCTCCTTGCTTACAAGGTGCTCTATTTCGACAAAATACGCGGCAAATCAACCGATGTCGAAGGTGGCTGGCACGGCAACGACACCATTTGGCGCACCTGCCTCGACCTCAACCGCGTTCTGCTCTATGCGGATGTCGAAGGCAAACTCCACGACACCCCACAGCGCGTCACGCTGCATCTTCTCGACGGCGTCATTGGAGGGAAAAACGACGGCCCCCTGCGCCCCGATGCGGTATCCTCCGGCGCGATCCTCGCATCGCTCAACGCCGTGGCCCTGGACTATTTCGCCACGCTCTTCATGCGGCTCGACCCCGACAGAATCGCCATTGTCCGCCACGCCGCTGACAACCGGCTCCACCCCTTAGTATTAAAGAGCCTCGAGGCAACCCGCTTCACGGCCCGTTCACCCGAACCCTTCACCCCCGCCCCCGGCTGGGAATGCATTGCAGCGTCATCCGCCCACCCGTAGAATCGGGATTCCCTTTCGCCCGGAAGCGTTGCTATCTTATTCCCACGAAATAGGCTCTCACGCAGGACTTTTCAGTATGCATAAACTCCGAAGAAAAATTGCCACGCTCCTGACCGTCATACGGCATTGCCGCAACTGGCTCCCCGTTCTTCTGGCGCGGTACGGATTGGTCCGGGAATGTCATCGCGTTGTTCATCGAAACGGCATTGTCATGGAACCACAAGGATCCCTCCTAACCAATTGGGGCCAGGTATTCGAGCCGTTCTTGGCTGATGTGTATGGCCTCTCCCATTGCCCCCCAATTGATCTATTTCTCGACGTGGGCGCAAACATTGGCTCCGTCTCGTGTCTCGCCGCACATTGCCATCCTCGCGCCAGAATTGTGGCGTTTGAGCCGAACGAAGCGAACTTCGACCTCCTGCATCGCAATTTGGATCGGAATGCGCCAGGGCGCGTCGAACTCGTTCCTCATCCATTGGCAGAAAATGAACGAATCGTAACGTTCAGCGACAGCGGCGAGGGAAGATCATCCAGCTATCTGCTCCAAGGGGACAATCCGCGCGAAATGAAGACGGTTTCGCTGAATACTTTCGAATGGGGTTCAGCAAGGCATCTCTTCATCAAACTTGATTGCGAGGGAGCCGAAGGCGAAATCATCAATTGGGTTTGTGCTCATCTGTCAGTCATGCCTCCCGCCATCTCGATCGCCTGCGAATATCACCCCTGGTGCCCAATTCCATACGAGCAAAGCGCGGTTGCACTCGAACAAGCGGGCTTCCACGTGTCGCGCGAGATCCATTTTGATGAATCGTATATCTTCGCAACGCGTGGCCTGAGTCCCAACAAGTAGAACATCGTCACCGTCGCCCCCCCCTCCTCGCTTCCCCAACGAGAATTGCTTGCGGTCTGGGTGCACTCCGTGGCAACGATACTATCTGGATTGAGAGGTGCACCATTAGCGGAATGCCGGAAGTTGACAGAGGAACAGAGCCCGACGGAACGCTGCGCAATATCCTGCATATCTGCGTCCGACCCGACGCTGCAAGCCTCCGTGCGTACGATGCCGCAGCCCTGGACTATTTCGCCACGCTCTTTATGCGACTCGATCCCGACAAAATCGCCATTGTATGCCACGCCGCCGACAACCGGATCTACCCTTTGGCATTAGAGAACCTTGAGGCGGCCCGCTTCACGGCCCGTTCACCTGAACCCTTCACCCCGGCCCCCGGCTGGGAATGCGTTGTGGCGCGCGACAGCGCATAGACTCAACTCATGCCGACCCCAACACCCAGCACAACCCAGCAAACCGCGGCTCGCAGCGACTCCGTTGCGCGCCCGACCATTCTGTTTTGGGTCGAGCAGGATGCCTACGGCGAATACGCTCAATATGCCGCCGATTTGGCGCGAGCGTGGGAACCGGATGCCCAGATATCCGTCTGGCTTGGGCACAAGACAAGCCCCTGCAATTTCGGGAACATCCCGACCCGAACGAAGCTGCGATTTCAATATCGCGCCTCGTTCTTCCTGGCCCGTCACTTGCGCGCCGCGCGGCCTGACATCTTGATCCTCATCGGCGTTCGCGCCGCCTGGCATGGCGTCCGAATCGCAAAGAAGGCAGGGGTCAAGAAGGTCCTCTACATCGCTCTCTCGGATCTAATCTATCGCGATCGCACTTTGCTCCGCGTCGCGCGGAACTATCTGGTTTTGCATACAATCCTTCGCAAAGTGGACAGAGTGGTGGTTCCCGCAAACGGAAGTCGCTATCAGTTTTTGCTGCGCGAATGGATTCCGGAGTCCAACTTCCACTTGCTCCCCAAAATGTTCGACCCGGACAGTGTCCCACCGCCGCAAACACCATCGCCATTTCCCTCGCGGCCACAGGAGCCACCGCCGACCTGTCGCGTGGTCTATGCGGGTCCGTTCAATGCCCGCGCGCGGCTCGACTGGCTTCTGCGCGCATGGGCCTTTGTGGAAGAAAAGGATTTGGGCGCTCATTTGACGATCGTGGGAACCGGCCCGCGCGAGGCCGAGCTACACGCCCTCCACAAGCGCTTGGCGCTCCGACATTGCGACATCATTTCTCCAGAACACCCGCTCATCCACTATGTCGCCGCCGCCGACCTTGTCGCCATGACAAACCTCTATGAACTGCATTCCCGCCTACCGCTGATGGCGATGGGTTGCGGCAAACCCTTCGTTGCGATGGAAGCCGATGGCATCCGCATCAGCGCGCACGATTCTGGAGGTGGCATACTCACGCCGCTCAGCGATGTTCCTGCGATATCCGAAGCCCTGGCGGCGCTCATCCAAGATCCCGCGCAACGAGCGCAGTTGGGCGCGAGCGGCCGATCCCACATCGCTCGATTTGAGCCAGACGCGTTTCGCCACCGCGCGCGACCCCTCCTCCAGTCTCTCATCGTCGGAGGAGCCGCACCATGAGCGCTCCTCGCCCCCGACTCACCCACATTATTCACGACGATGGGCCCGGTGGTGGACCACAGTCCGTCATCACGCAACTGGGCATTCTGACTGAAGTTTATGAGCAATCGGTCATCCACGGAGGCGCGGGCCGCATTGCGGCGTATTGCGAAAAGACCAACACCCCCCATTTTCGCACCGGGCTCGACCGAAAAAGGACGCTGGCTCTCGGCATCTGGCAAACCTGGCGCAGACTGCGCAAGATCCGCCCCGAGGTCGTCATCCTGCACGGACAATGGGGTGGCTTTGCCGGCGCGCTGGCCAGCCGATTCGCGCGCGTTCCCCATTGCGTCTATATCGCGCGCTGGCCGGCCTTCTACTCGGACTGGGACCTCGCGCGCTGCATCCGAAACTATATTGTCGAAAAAGTCGCCTGCCGCTTTTCTCACAAAGTCATCTGTCTGACCGAAAGCAGTCGCTATCAATTTCTCCTCCGCCACCTCGCCCCTGAAGAACGTATCGGCGTGGTGCCCAACGCCATTCCGTTCAACGGCGACCCGCGCCCCGAGCGCATCGAAGCGTTGCGCAAGCAATACGCATTCAATCGCTATTCGTGCAACGTCATCAGCGTCGGTCGCCTCGACCAGCAAAAGCGCAATGATTGGCTCCTCGAGAGCTGGCGCACGGTGGCGGAGGTCCATCCGAACGCTCATCTCTGGATTGTGGGACACGGCCCCAAGGACGCGGAATGGAAACAACTCGCGGGCGAATTGGGCCTGGAAAGCAAAGTCACATGGATTGAAGGTGGAGAATTCAAGGGCTCTGAATTCATTGCCGCGGGCGACATCTTCGCACACACGGCTCTCTTCGAGACCTTCGGCAACGTCATCATCGAAGCGATGCTCGCGAGCAAGCCCATCGTCTCCACAGATGTAGATGGCCCGCGCAGCATCATTTCAGACAACATCGAAGGTCTGTTGGTCCCTCCCGGCGATACAGCAGGCTTTGCCCACGCGCTCTGTCGCCTCATCGAGCAACCTGAACTTTGCAAGCGATTGGGCGCGGCGGGCCAAATCTCCGTTCAGAACTATACACCCGAGCGCATTGCGCCGCGCCTCATAGAAGCAGTTTCCGCGCGGCCTCGACCCAAAATTGCTCACATTCTCCATCTCGACGGCCCCGGAGGCGGCCCCCCTCTCGTCGTCGCAATGCTGCGTCATCTCGCGCCCATGTTTGATCAATCCGTGATCGCCGGCGGGCGCGGAGCCATAGCGCGCTATTGCGAGCGCTATCGCGTGCCCTTCTCTGAAATCAGACCCATCCGCCCCGCCAAGTGGCTCCGCGCAGCGCCCGCGCTCTGGCGCGCACTTCGGACCCTCAAACCAGATCTTGTGATTCTTCACGGTCAGCCCGCAGGCCCCGTTGGGGCGCTTGTCGCAAAATACCTCAACATTCCCAGTGCCTACATCGCCGAGTGGCCGGCGTTCTATACAGATTGGGACACCTTTCGCATTGTCCGCAATCACCTCGCCGAATGGCTTCCCTGCAAACTGGCGGAGCGATCCCTAGTGCTCTCCGAAGGAAACTACTATCAGTACTTGATTCGCCGCCTCATCCCAGAGGAGCGCGGCGTCCTGATTTCGAATGCCGTTTCGCCGCGCGAGGTCATCAGCGAGGCCGCGCGACAGCGGATACGCGAAAAATATGGCTGGAATCCGAACGACTGTCATGTCGTGAGCGTCGGGAGATTCGCGGATCAAAAGCGAGTGGACTGGCTTCTTCGGAGCTGGAAACACATCTGCAGCGTCGAACCGCGAGCAAAACTCTGGCTTGTAGGCACGGTGGAAACCGGCCCCGAGGAAAACGCACTCAAGGCCTTGGCAGCCGATTTGCAGCTCACCAACTGTGCATTCATCTCCCCTCGCGACCCCGGCCCTCACTTTCTCGCGGCGGCCGACATCGTCGCTATGACCTCTCTATACGAAGGCCATGCGCGAATCCCCCTTGAAGCCATGCTCAATGGCCGCCCCATCGTGGCAAGCAATGTGGATGGCGTCTCCAACTCCTTCACCGACGGCATAGAGGGTTTCCTTGTTGCCCCCAGCGACATCGAACGCTTCGCCGCGCGACTGCGGGAACTCATCCGCAATCCCGAGCTGCGTAAGCAAATGGGAGCAAGCGGCATCGAGCGCGCAAAGAAATACGACCCTGAAATCGTGTATGGAAAGCTGCACATCACACTCTCTGAGATACTCGCAAACCGACCATGACCCCGCTCGACCTCAGCCCCTTCTCGCGATCCACCATTTGCACCGCCGAAAATCTGTGCATAATCGTCGCCTGACATCCCCATGACCGCCAAATCCTCAACCTTCATCCGAAAAATCCATTCCCTCTTGCAATATCGCCGCGTATTCGTGGACTGGCGCGTCGCGGCATCGCTCCGCTACTCCCTGAAGGAGGAGACGCGCCTCACGCGATTGCGCCTGCGCGGGCGCGGCGCAATTTGGGTTCGCCCGAAATACAACAAAACCGCAGTCGGCGAGGTCTTCATCGCAGAGACGTATGGCGAACTGCTTCCCGCCACACCCCCCAAGCGCGTGTGGGACATTGGCGGCAACATTGGCTGCTTCGCGATCTGGCTGCTCCGCCGTTTTCCGGAGGCGCAGATCACCTCCTTCGAACCCTCGGCTCCAACCTTTGAGCTGCTCGCCAAGAACCAGGCCGAGTGGGAAGGCGCTGCGTGGCAAATCCGCCCTTTCGGCCTCAGCGAAAAAGATCAAACAGTCAACGCATTCATCCCCTTTGAGTCCTATGGCCAAACCAGTCGCCACGCCACATCGGGCGAGGCCATCCAGCTCAACCTACGCAACATCGCCACCGTATGGGAGGAGGAAGGGCGCCCCTCGATTGATTTGCTGAAAATTGACTGCGAAGGCGACGAATACGAAATCCTCGCCGCTCTACCGGAAGGACTCTGGAACTCGGTGCAAACTATCCTCCTCGAAGTGCATCCCCGCGAGAATAAGTCGCCGGAAGAGCTGCGAAACCACTTCATCGCTCACGGGTTTTCTGTTCTACAGGGAGTCAGTAATCCAGATCTTTGGCGGGCAACACGGAACCCGGCATAGCGACTGGCTTCACCACCATCCCGCATAGTCCCGATCCATGCTAAAAGCTCTCATCCAGCGCGCACATCGGTCAGCCCTTCTCTGGAGCTGGCTCAACACAGCGCTGCGCGTGGGCGCTGCAGTAATCATCTTGCCCCTCGCCGTTCGCCTCATCCCACGCGATGAACTGGGGCTCTGGTACGTTTTCACTGCGCTCGGAGCCTTTTCAGCTCTCCTGGAACTGGGCTTCGCCTATACAGTCAGCATCAACACAGCCTACCTCTGGGCCGGCGCGAGCGCCCCGCGCGCAATGGGGCTGCCCACGCGGGCTGAAGACGCCACGTCGTCTCCCGCCCATCGCCTCGCCCCCTTGGTACATACCTTCGTTCAGTTCTATCGCTTTGTCGGGCTCGCCATATTCTTCCTGCTCGCCACAGCGGGAAGCTATTGGGTCTGGCGTCAAACCTCTGAGCTGGAGTGGGCTGCCTCTTTGCGCATCGCATGGTTTGTCTATGCCTTGGGATTTGCAGTCAATTTTTCCGGCAGCATCTGGTCCGCTCTCCTCAATGGACTCGATCGCGTCCGCGAAACACAACAATCTCAAATGACGGCTGCTCTGCTGGGTCTCTCGCTATCGTTGATCGGCCTCCTGCTCGGATGGCGCGCCTGGGCGCTGGTGCTCGGCCAGGCAACAACCGGGTTCCTCACCTGGACCCTCGTGCGCCGTCGTTTCCTCCGCGCGATCCCCGAACTAAAAGCAACCAATCCGCGCACCGATTGGTCGCTCATCAGGACCCTCTGGCCATTGGCCTGGCGCAATGGCATGGGCGCTTTGGCCGCCTTTATGGTCGCGCAGGCAAACACACTGCTTTGCAGCGCCTTCCTCGACCTGCGCGCGACGGCTTCTTACGGATTGAGCGTTCAACTCATCGGAACGTTGTCTCAAGTGAGCGGCTTGTGGGTCGGCGTCAAAATCCCCTACATCGCACAGCTTCGAGTGGCCGAGGGAAACCGCTCAGTGGCGCCACTATTCGCCCGCCGCGTCACCTGCTTTCTGATCACCTTCGCCGCGGGCTCGATCGTCCTTCTTGTCTTCGGCGAGACGGCCCTTCACCTCGTCCGCTCGCAAACACCGCTCCTCTCGACGAACCTCCTGATCCTGCTGCTGATCGTCACCCTCCTTGGTGCTCACCAGGGTCAATACACGGCTCTTGTCGCAACGGAAAACCGGAATCCTTTTGTCCCCTTCTTCTTCGGCGCAGGAATCGCATCCGTTCTTCTGAGCGCGCTTCTCACACCGCGCTGGAACATTCTCGGCCTAATCATCGCACCGGGTATAGCCCAGGCATGCATCAACAACTGGTGGACAGTCTGGCGGGGCATCCGTGGCATGGATATCACCGTTCGCGAATTTTTCCATATTTGGATGAACCAGTGGACGCGACACCCCCCTCCATGACCAGCCGAAAAACTATCGCGAATAACGGGAATAGCAAGGTGTGGACGACGCGACTCATTTTGCGCAATATCCCCACTCCACACCAAGTATGTTCAACAACTCCTTCATAGTCGAGCGCCTGAAGCTGCGCATCCGAATCGCGGAAGCGCGGTGGAATCCGCGCGTGCGCCACTCACAGTTTCGCGATACCCCACTCAAACTCGTCAACTCCACTTGGTGGAACACCACCGACCCAACCCTGATTGAACAGGAGATTGGCGCCTATTTTGATGCCCTCCCCTCCCCCCTCCCACCCGATTCGCACGTCCTCGATGCCGGAGCTGCGGCAGGGCTGTTTTCCATCTCTTGGGCGCTCAAATATCCGAACTCAAAACTCTTCGCATTCGAACCATCGGAACGCCAACGAACCCTGCTCACTCGAAACGCGACTCTGAACAAAGTGTCGCGCAAAATCGCCATTTTCCCGACAGGATTGTGGAACGAACCAACCACGCTCTCCTTCCGAACACACGGCGACATCAGCTCTGTAGAAGGTCTCACGCCAAACCTCAATCGCTTCCAATTCACAGAGCACATCCCCGTCATCAAACTCGATGACTGGGTTCAGCAGAACAAGATTGAGAAGCTCGACCTGATCAAGATGGACATCGAAGGCGCAGAAATCGAAGCCCTGCACGGCGCAACACAGACCCTCCAATCGCTCAAGCCACAACTGCTCGTTCAGGCCTATCACATCCGCAATGGCGTCCGCACCTTGGAGCCCTGTGTTGACTGGCTCACAAGACAATGCGGCTATGAATGCCGCGAATGGCGCAAAACCGCCCTAATCCACGCAACCCCGCCGCGATGAACGCGCGCTCTTGTGCGGCATTCGCGACGGCGTGTGCGGCGACATCCATTGACAATAGCCGTGTTAATGGCTATTCCGCCACTACGTCAGCAAGGCCGCATGAACACCCATAACACCCATGTGACAGCGTCACCGGACGCCGCGAAAATCGGTTCATCATTCCACGCAGACTCAGTGCGACACATCGCGATCAACGGCTGGCAGGCGGGTATGGGCGCCGTGGGCTTGGGCGTGTACACGAACCGACTCCTCCAGGGTCTGGCGCGCCACCTCAATTCAACCGCACTCAGCGCGACTGTTCTCGCGCCGACCGCGCAGATGCCCAATTGGGCGCCCATGCGCGTTGAACCGATTCCCTTCAAGCACCTGCGGCACCCGGTCCTCGATGTCATGGCGTGGAATCATCGCCTCCTTTCAGATCGCCGCCTCTACGAAAAGGACACCGTCTTTTTTAGTCCAGGTGCGCTCTGGGGCGTTCGCGCCCCGCGCGGAATGGCCATTGTCTATCACGACTGCATCTATCGCCACTTCCCCGTCTATTTCGGCCGTCTCGGTTATCGCCGCATGCTTGCCCGCCTTACGGAGCGCTATCTACATCGCGCGCAAGTCGTTTTCACAGAATCCCATCACGCGCGAGATGACATCGCGGAATGGACCGGCGTCGCGCCAGAAAAGTTTGTTGTCATTCCGGCATGGCTCCCCCCGGAGTTCACTCCCGAAGCGGCGGCATTGCGCGTTGCGGAAGTTCGCGCGCGCTACAATCTGCCTCCGCGCTATTGGCTCTATATCGGCGGCTACGATGTTCGCAAAAACGTCGAGTTCCTGATCCGCGCCTACGCGAAGGCCAGAACCGCTGCGCCCTGCCCGCCCCTGGCGCTATGCGGACGCATCCCGCAGCGAACAGCGCCCACATTGTGCGATGTCGCGGGGGCTCGACGAGAAACCCAGATTGAACCTTCGGCCCTCCTGGAACCCGGTTTTATCGAGGATGCCGATTTGCCCGCGCTCTATGCGGGTTCCGAACTCCTCATCTTTCCCTCCCTGATGGAAGGCTACGGACTCACCCCACTCGAGGCCATGGGGGTCGGATGCCCGGCCATTGTGGCGGATAACAGCAGCCTCCGCGAAGTGGTTCGCGATGCCGAATATCGCTTCGACACTGCATCGTCCGATCGGCTGACAGATATGCTGATCTCAGCCGCGGGCAATCCGCTCCACGTGAACCCATCTTTTCGCCGCGAAGATCACGATGAAAAATCGGCGATGCACCGCTATCTCGAAACATTTACCAAGCTGGGATCCGCGTGAAGAGCGCTCGATGGAAAGTTGGCATTGATCTGGCCCCTGCCGCTCGCAGAGCACAGGCGCCCGGAACGGCTCGACTCGTCGAAGAGCAAGCCCGGGCCCTCTTCAAACTGGATGTACCTTGGACTTGGGTTCCCGTCTTCTCCAAAGCGGAGAACCCGCTTTGGGCCGAAACCCAATCGCTCCATCCGATACGCGGCCGTCAAATCAAGGCATCTCTCCACGCGAGTTTTGAACTCGGCCGCATTTGGCGCGAGTCCCACTGCGACTTGGGCTTCGCGACTGCATTCTTCACCCCGCTCATCGGCCCGCCCGTCGTCGCGAACTATTTCGACTCCAACTTCTTTGAGCCCGTTGATACGTGGCACCGAAAAAAACGCATCGCACAGCATCTCCTGACGCGCTCGCTCCTGAGCCACAGCCTTCGCCGTGCGCGAAAACTCTTCATTCTTTCGGAATATGGCCGCTCGCGCATGAGCACCATCTTTCCGAAAACCCAAGACAAGTTCATCGTAACACCCTGTGGCATCCGTCAGCCGGGCTCTCCGTCGAGCGAGCCGCCCGCGTGGGCGCCGCACGATGCCCGTCCCTTCTACCTCTATGTCGGCTCCTTTTCGGATAACAAGAATCAGCGTGCCGCGCTGCAGGCCTGGCACATTTTGCAAACGAAGTATCCCGACGCGCCCGGCCTCATCATGATCGGTCCGGGGCGCGCCGCGTATCTGCAAGACGTCATCCAGCCCCTTCATCAAGCCCTGCCTCGGCCCCACGAAGTGGTGATTCCCGGATTCACGCGCGAAGACCACCTGAACTGGGCCTATTGGAACGCGCAGGGCTATCTGCAACCCTCCTTTGCGGAAGGCTTCGGCATGCCGGTGCTGGAGGCGATGAGCTGCAATTTGCCCGTGGCTTGCTCCGATAGCACCAGCCTCCCGGAAGTCGCCGGTGACGCCGCGCTCCTCTTCGATCCGCGAAATCCCTCCTCCATTGCCGGGCGCGTGGAAGAGCTTTGGAAGAACGCGCCGCTCCGCACTCGCCTAATCGAGTTGGGCCGGAGCCGAGCGGCACAATTTACGTGGGAAAAGAATGCAATAATCGTCGCGGACGCTATACTCGCCCAGCTAACTTCGCGAGCGTGACCCGAGTCCATGGACCCTAGATCAAATCAATCCCCACCCCCCGTTGATGTAGCCCGGCTCAACCTGCTGCTGATCGGCTTTGGCCTCCTCGGCCTCGCGCTCTATGTCGTCGTCAAGACCATGCAGGGGGGCACCAACTCCCTCATCGCAGCCGTTGTGATGATCGGCGGGATAATCTGGATTGTCGCAGGTCGGCGCGCATGGTGGATGCCGGTCCCCATCGCCACTTCGATCGGCGGACTCGTCTGGGTCGGTTTCCGCATCTATTCATACGAACTCGCCATGCTCATGGCCGCTGCCGCTCTTTTTCCCGCCCTCGCGATCAATCGAAGAGCCAGCGAACAGCACCGGGGCCATCTCGTCTGGGTCGCTTACGCGCTGCCGATCTATTTGGCTCTTCACCTCTTTGCGAGTCTCGTAATGAATTATTACGATCGCGGCGAAGGCTACGGCAACATCGTCCGCACCTACACCGGATCCATTTGGGCCATCCTTATTGTGTTGGCCTTCTTCCACTATGGAGAAAGTCGCCTGATCCGCCGCGCTGTTATACTCGTCTATTGCGGCCTGCTCTTTCGCGTCCTCCTTGGTCTCTATTCCTACTATTTCCCGGGCTTCATCTTCTTTCGCGGGTTCGACGTCTTCTTTCTACTCTCCGAACACGGCCCTGCGGAACTACGCGAATCCGCGCTGCGCTTGCTGATCGTCACCTTGGGACTGAGCGCGGCGGCTAAAAACCGCGGCGCAACCGTTTTTCATCTGATAATCGCAATCCTCGCCACTTGGCTCCTTCTGATGGGAAGCGGGCGCGCAACCGTAGTCATGATGGGTGCCATTGTGATCCTCTGGCTCGTCATCCAACGCCGGTTCGCTCTTCTGCTTTTCGCCCTCATGGGCATGGCGAGCGTCATCGCTTTCATCAATCTGAATCCCGGCGTCCTCTACCTACTGCCCGACGGCCCGCAACGGGCGCTGTCTATCTTGGTCTTCGGCGATATCCTCGATATCCAGGCGCGTCTCGCGGGAAGCAATCTTTGGCATCAAGAACTCTTCAAACTCGGATTCCAGCGGTGGACTCACTCCATCCTCACCTTCTTTGTCGGCAATCGAATCTTCCCGTTTGATCCCACGATGGGAGGATACCGCACTGACTTCTATCACTCGCTTCATGTCGCTGCTTCCATCGCTCGCTACGAGCGAGCGCTCTGGACGGTCGTCGCCACAACGGGTCTTGTCGGAGCCTTCCTCTACGTCTCAACCTTCATCGCCCTGCTGCGAAACCCCATCCGCGCGCTCTTCCGGAATCGAATCAAGGATTTCACGCATTTCATTTACTTCCTCGCCACGGCGCACACTTTTCTCTACGTCCTATTCTCTCCAGTGAGCGGCTATTTCCCGGGCGTTGAGTTGATGTGGGCAGGCCTGGCCTTCGCGCTCTATCGGGACGAAGAACAACGAAAGACAAACGAACTGCTCTCCGCCTCTGAATCGCCCGCCACAAAGAATCCCAACATCGTCAAATCCTATTGAACGCATGGCGCCGCACGCTCCAAAAGAGGTCCCGCCCCGTTTGCTGATCTTTGAACAGCGCATGATGGGCGATGCGATCATGAGCCTCCCCTTCATCCGCGCCGCGACGTGCCGCTTCGAAGTTCACGTGGCCTGCGCGCCCGGCACGGCGGCCATCTTCGCCCTCGCGCTTCCCTCCACCCGCATCCACGTCTGGCATCCACCATGGCTGGAGGCCAGTGGAGGAAGCCGACCTGCGCCATGGCGACAATGCGGGTTCCGCACCTATCTCAAACACCTCCGACAACTGGCGCCCGATACCGCCGTCTCGGTCTGGGCCGACTCGCGCGTCCACTTCCTCATGGCGCGTTGCGGTGCGCGCACACGCATCGGGTTTCCGATGTCGAAACAAAATTATTACGCTCACCACCTCCCACACCGACGGCGACAACTCCGCATCGGCCGCCTCCTCTCCGCCATCGGCTCCACCCTCAACGGAGGCCCACAGCTCACACAGAAACTCAGCCGTGCGCACACCGAACAACACCACATGGATGGCTGGCGACAACTCGCCCAGGCGCTTCACCTTCTGTACGAGGAAACAACACCCTGGTTCACGCCGCCCTCCACGCCGCTCCCCGAACCGATCGCTTCCCCTCTCGCTCGCGCGCGAAGCGAAGGGAAACCCATCTGGCTGATTCACGCGGGCGCGCGCGATCCCGACCACCGATGGCCCTTGCCCTACTTCATCGAAATCATCCGCGATGAAATCGCGGCCCACGGAGCACAGCCCATCCTTGTGGATTCCCCCGAAGTGCGGTGGCCCGACGAGCTTCGCGGCCAATTCCCCACCTATCGAGCGGAGTCGCTTTCCCAGCTAATCGCCCTCTTCAACGCGTGCGACGGACTCCTCTGCAACGACACCGGCGTGTCGCATCTCGCCGCCGCACTGGGCAAATCGGTCATCGCCATTTTCCTCTCCAGCAACCCGCACTGGTTCGCCCCACACGGCCCGCGTTGCCAATGGATCGCCACCGAGCAAGCGCTCAAGAATCCTTCCGTCGGAAATGGCCAAACCACGCCGCCCCGCCCGGAAGAACTCGATCTGCGCGACAACGTGCGAAAAGCCTTCCGCACCGCGCTGAATCAGAAATAGCGCCGCGCCGCATGCACCGCGCAAAGCGCATCCACGCCGACCCCTTGAGTCGCTATTCCGACACGCTCAAATCGGTCGGTGACGGCGGCGGTGAGGGAAACTTGCCCTTGAGCGCGTCCCCAACAATGTCCATCGTGTCGCGCGGAAAGTTTTGATCGAGCATCCAGCGGAGAAATCCGGGCTCGAACTTGACGATATCGCGAAGTTTCTTCCCCCGCTGCTTGCTGCCGAAATTGATCGTGACTTCGCCGTTGACCCATTTCAGGCGACCCGTGGAGTCCACCCACGTGGGATCCTTCGGATTGCAATACTCGTGGAGATCGCCGATCGGGCGCGGCAAGTCTTCATAGCGCTTGTATTGCCCTTCCAAAACATCGAGCGTCGCCAACACATCCGCGAGCGCGCCGTGCGCGCCATCGTGCACCTTGCCCGCATAAAACATCAGCGCGGCCGTCAGATCGCGCGGCTCGCGGCGGTGAAAAATTCGCTGCGCATCCACAATGCGGCGACCACTTGCCGAGAACGGGACCCCAGCCCGCTCCATCTCCCGCTCGAGCAGCGGCACATCGAAGCGCGCGATGTTGTAACCACCCAGATCGGCGTTTTCGAGAACCGCCGCCACATTACGGGCAACCGCATCAAATGTGGGGCAATCCTTCACATCGTCATCATAAATGCCGTGCACGCGAGACGCCTCAACCGGAATCGGACGACCCGGATTCACGCGATAGGTGTGTTCCTCCCGGCGTCCATCGGGATGCACCAGTACAATGGCCAGGTCAATGATGCGGTCTTCATAGATATTGATCCCGGTGGATTCAATGTCGAAGAACGCAATCGGTCGGTCGGTCTGAACGGGAAACATGGCGTCAGTCTAGCGCGGTGGCGACCGAAGCCGCAAGGAAATGAACTTCGCAAATGCGCGCATTGCCAGCGAGCAATGCATCCTCTATTTTGGCCGGGAATTGAGGCGGTCGTCGCGATGTGCGCGATCATCCGCCTCGTCACCCAAACACCGCATGACGTCCACCGATAAGCATGGCAGAAGGCGCTCGTTCCTGCGCTGGCTGCTGCTGTACGCGGCGCTGCTCGCAGCATCGCATCTGGTCCGCATGTGGCACGATCACAAACCCAGGTTGCTGCCTGAACAGAAGCAGTTCTCGCTGAGCGACGAACCCCATCGCCGAGCGGCACTTCGCATCGCATACGTGGACCTGCCCGCAACCAACCCGACCGCGCCTGTCGTCCTTCTGCTGCCCGGCTCGCCCGCGCGCGCCTATGACCTCCGCGAACTCGCCCAGCGCCTGCATGGCCCCGTTCGCGTGATTGCGCCGGACCTCCCCGGATTCGGCAATTCATCGCGCCGCGTTTCGACCTATTCCATCCGCGCCCAAGCTGCCCGCGTGGATGCGCTGTTGGACCACCTCGGCATCAACCGTGCGCATGTCCTCGGATACGGCTTGGGCGGAGGCGTGGCGCTCGAACTGTACAAGCGCAACCCCAGACGCATCGCTTCCGAAATCCTCTATGCGTCAGTCGGCGTGCAGGAAATGGAACTGTTGGGGTCCTACTCGCTCAATCACGCGCTCTATGGGGTGCAAGTGGCCGCCGTGTGGACACTGATCCACGGCGTGCCGCACTTCGGCATTTTGGATCATACACTGCTCAGCCTGCCCTATGCCCGCAGCTTCTTTGACTCCGATCAACGCCCGCTCCGCGAGATTCTCGAATCCTTCGCACCGCCGATGCTGCTGTTGCACGGCACAGACGACTCGCTCGTCCACATTTCCGTCGCGCAAGAACACCAGCGCGTGGTGCCACAAAGCGAATTGATTCAACTGCGCGGCTCACACTTTCAAGTGAGCGAACAGGCTCCCGCCGCCGCGCGCCACATCTTGGACTTTGTGGCGCGCGCCGAGGTCGGAACCGCGCTCACTCGATCAAGCGCAGAGCCGACTCGGGCCGAACGCGCCGCGCTACCCTTTGCGGATGTGCAGCGTCAGCCCGCGCTGGGCGTCTCGCTCCTTATCGTGCTGGTACTGATCGCGGCGAGCACGTTGATCAGCGAAGACCTCGCCTGCATCGGAGCGGGCCTCCTCGTCGCGCATGGACTGGTGGCATTTCCCGACGCGGCGATTGCGGCATTTGCAGGCATTTTCGGCGGCGACATCATGCTCTACCTCGCGGGCCGCTTCCTCGGACGACCCCTCTTGCGCCGCGCGCCTTTTCGATGGTTCGTGCGCGAGCAGGCCATTCAAGATAGCGCCGAGTGGTTCGCGCGGCGCGGGCCTATCGTCATCCTCGCCAGCCGCTTCGTTCCCGGCAGTCGCTTGCCGACCTATTTCACCTGTGGTCTCTTGCGCCAGCATTTCTGGAAGTATCTCCTCTTCTTCTTCATCGCCGGCGCCCTCTGGTCGCCGTTGCTGGTCTGGGTAGCCAGCGCACTCGGTGAACAGGCGCTGGAAATCCTGCACCAGTACAAGGCCTATACACTCGGCGGCTTGTTGGCTGTGGCCCTCGCCTTCTGGCTCGTGGCAGAACTCCTGATCCCGTTGAGCACACTGCGCGGCCGCCGCCTCCTCCGCGGGCGCTGGCAGCGGATTCGCCGGTTTGAATACTGGCCGCGCTGGGCGCGCTATCTGCCCGTGTTTCCCTACGCGCTCTATCTCGGCCTCCGCCATCGAGGACTCACGGTCTTCACAGCAGCCAATCCGAGCATGACCTCCGGTGGATTTGTGGCGGAGTCGAAAGCCGCCATTCTCGACGCCCTCTCCGCGAACTCGCGCGCCAACATCGCGCGCTACACATCCGTGCCGAAGGGCGTCTCGCCAGAGGAGGCGCTCGCGCGGACGCGGGACTTCTTTCAAGCCGCGAAAGCCTCACATTCCCCGCCGTGCTCAAACCCGACATCGGCGAGCGAGGAATCGAGGTTGCCGTGGTGCGAAGCGAACGCGAATTGCTCGCCTATTTCGCTCAACCGCGCCCAAACACCCTGCTGCAAGAATACATTGCCGGCCGCGAATACGACGTGTTCTACGTCCGCTATCCCAACGAAGAGCACGGCCGCATCTTTTCAATCACAGAAAAGGAACTCCCCGCGTTGACGGGCGATGGAAAGAACAATTTGGAACGCCTGATTCTCCGCGATCGGCGCGCCGTCTGCATGGCGCGTCACCATTTGCGACAGCACCGCGCGCGGCTCTCCTGGGTGCCCGCCGCGAGCGAGCGCGTTCCGCTGACCGAGGTCGGCACCCACTGTCGCGGCGCACTCTTTCGCGATGGCGCGCGCCTGATCACGCCCGAGCTATCGGCCGCGATAGACGAAATCGGTCGGCGCCACTCAGGCTTCTTTTGGCCGATTCGACGTGAGCGCCACGGAGGAGGCCTTCCGCGCGGGGCGCGAGTTGCGGATTCTCGAACTGAACGGTGTATCTGCCGAGTCCACGAACCTCTATGACCCGACCTACGGCCCCATCCGCGGCTGGAGCATCTTGATGAAGCAATGGCGCATCGCCTTCGAGATCGGCGCGCTGAACCGCGCCGCAGGCGCAGTGCCCATTCCCCTGCGCGATCTGCTGGAGCGGCTCGCGCAACAACGGCTCAACGCGCGCGCCGCTAATCGGTGAACGTGACTTTCGCGATGTAGGGCAACTCGCGATAGTAGCTGTCGTAGTCGAGGCCATATCCCACGACAAATTCATCCGGCACAGTGAAGCCCACAAAATCCGCCTCGAAAGGAAGCACTCGGCGCGAGGGTTTGTCGAGCAGCGCCACAGTCTTCACCGAGCGCGCGCCCTTATCGAGCAGGTGCTTCGTCGCAAACGTCAAGGTGCGCCCGGAATCGAGAATGTCATCCACCAGCATCACATCCGCGCCAGCCACATCCATACGGATATCTTTCACCACGCGCACCTCGCCGAGAGACTCCGTTCCGCTGCCGTAACTTTCCAGCGTCATGAAATCAATGCGCGTGCGCACGCAGTGCTGATAGAGGTGCCGCGCGAGATCGGCGAGAAAGATGAAGCTGCCACGGAGAATCCCGATCATCACGAAATTGTCGCTCTGGCACGACGCCTGCATTTCGCTGACGAGCGATTCAACGCGCTCGGCGATTTGCTCCGTGCTGATCATAATGTCGCGGGTGTGGTGTGGTTTCATGGCCCGTCATGCAACAGGGAGCCGCGCGGGAAGTCAAGTGTGCGATCCACCGCAACGCGAGTTGACATTCCCTTCCGCGCGCCGTAGGGTGCGCCTCAGTTCTTTAGCAGTAGTAGCGAAGGCGCAAACGGAAGTTCGTGAAAATCGAACGCGGTCGCGCCGCTGTAATCGGCTACGAATCCCTGAAATCCATCTTGCGAATGCAGGAGAAGGAAGGGAGGAGGTCTGAAGCCGGAAGCCAGAAGACGAGTGCCTTCGCCTGTCAAAGTCTCTTTCGCGAGAAAGGGGACCGGCGTCGGCTTCAACATTAATGGCCTCCGCTTTCCCCCGCAGGAAAGGACGGAGGCCTTCGCGTTTTCCGTCCTCTCCCCACCTCGCGAAAATTGCACGCTCCCGCTGAAGGAGCGGAAAGGTGAGTCGTATGCGTCGGTTCGTTGTATTGGCGTTGGTTCTGGGTGCCATCGTGGGTGTCAACAAGGCTTCTGCCGTGTGGTGGCGATTGCTGGATGATGATTTTTCTACAGCCCCCTCCACTTGGTCCTATGCCGGGGTTTCTAACGCATTTGGTGAGGCGCTGTTCCTCTATGATGCCGCGAATGAACGCATCCAGGCCGAGTGGGACCAGGACAATTTCATTGATGCCTTTTCTGACCCGATCATCATCGAGAACGCGGCCCTCTCCCGCCCGCTCCCACGCTCCCTGACCGATCGCGATTCGTTCCGCGTCTTCGCAACACTGCGGATCGAGGCCGGCTCGATTCCCGACACGACCGAATTTTATCAAATCGCCAATTTCGGTCTCTACAACATGGAGAAAATGGGGCCCGACCGCACACTCGCCGACGATTTGTCCGTCAATGAAAACCTGGTGCGAAACGGCAGCGACTTCGTCGAGTTCAACTACTTCATCAACAACAACTCTTTCGGTTTGAACGCGAATATCACCGCAATTATTGGCGCGACCGTTCCCGACGATCTCGCGCACGCCTACACAACCGGCAGTGGTAGTGATTCTTGGTATCACCTGACGGATATGGGCGCCGACAACTACCTTCCCGAAGAGACGGACCTCTATGTCGAGGTGGCCTACTACGGCGCTGCGACAGGTGCGGTGAGTCGCCGCGCGTGGACTGCCATCTACACCGACGCGCAGCGAACCAATTTGCTCGAAGTCAACGGAGTGCCCATGTTCTATTGGACTCAACCGCTGCCTGCAACCAACACCTTCGAGGTGACGCACGTCGCCTTCTTCAACTACGTCGCGCCCAACTGGGGCGGCGCGAATGGTGAAGGAGCGGGTTCTTTCGACGACGTCGCTGTGCAGTGGGGCGTGTCAGAAGGGCGCATCATTACCGCATCACGCGATCCCTCCGCCTTCGCGCTCACCTGGGCCGCCGAATCGGGCACGACGTATGCCGTGGTCTCGCAGACAAATCTCCTGGGCGGTGTGCGCACAACGCAGGCGCTCGTGACCGCAACCAGTGAAGCGGCCGGTTGGACCAACACGGCCAGCGCCGGATTGGACTTCTACTCTATCGAACCTCAGTAGTCATGAATCGTCGCGGTTTCACCCTAATCGAGTTGCTCGCAGTGATGAGCGTGCTGGCCATTGTCGGCACGCTCAGCATCCCCGCGTGGGCGCGCGCGCGCAGCAAAGCGCGCGCCGCCGTCTGCGCGAGCAATTTGCGACAGATGTACACCGCATACATGAGCTATTTGAGCGATCACGACGGCGAATTGTTTCCCTTCCTTGAACAAACTTCAGAAGGGCGACTCTGGTACTGGGGCTTGGAACGATCCGCCGGCGGCGCAGAAGGAAATCGAGAAATTGACCGCTCCCGAGCGCGACTCGCTCCTTACTTGGCAGGTGGTACTGTCGAAACCTGCCCCGAGTTTCCCTACCGCATGTCCTTCACAAAAGAGAAGTTCGAGGTGAACACCTACGGATATGGCCTCAATCACTACCTCCTTCGCGGCACCCCGGCCAATAGGAGCATTGACTTGGTGAATTTCACGGCCGCAGAGCGCCTGTCTCATATCATCATCTGGGGCGACGCTGCGCAGGTGAACACCTTCCAATCGCCCGCCTCGCCATCCAATCCCATGATCGAGGAGTGGTACTACCTCTCCCATCTGGAAGCGACCTATCACTTCCGCCACGAGGGCAAAGTCCAAGTCATCATGGGCGATGGCGCCGTTCGCCAACTGGCTCCCTACCGCCTCCTCCGCATCTGCGATGGGCAAATCGGCTACCTCGAACCCAACCGAAAAAACGACTTCCTTCTCCCAATTCGATGAAACGATTAAGCGGCTCCCAAGCACACAGAAAATAACTTTCTACAATAGGGCTTGATATTCGGGGCGAAGATTTTTAGAACCAGCGAATTGAAACGTTTTATCTCGGGCTCTTAATCGGTTCGAACGAGAGTTTTGCCATGGAAAACCAACTATTTAGCGAAAAACTTCAAATTGAACGAAAACAGTTCTTTTTCGATCTGAAAGAGAATCCGCGTGGTCGCTTTTTGCGAATCACAGAGGACGTGGGGGGACGACGGGATACGATTATTGTCCCGGCGCCGGGGCTGGAAGCGTTCCGCGAGATGCTTGAGCAGGTCATTCAGGCCAGTGAAAACGCGGTTCCTTCCGAATCCGTCGCGAACTGATTTCGCTAGACTTTCGCCGCGACTCCCCGCCACGGTTGGACTGATTGAACCATGGTGGACGAACCTAAAATTGTTGATGATGACGCACTTCTACCGCCCGACACGGAACTGGTGTCGCAGGCGAAAGACGGCAATTATGCCGCCTACGAAGAGCTGATCCGCCGCTATCAGCGCCGAGTTTATGCCCTAATCTATGGCATGACAGGGCACAACCAAGACACCGAAGACCTCGTCCAAGAAGTTTTCGTCAAAACCTACCACTCGCTGTCTGGCTTCAAGGGCGATTCCGCGTTCTTCACCTGGATCTATCGAATCGCCGTCAACCGAACGATCAATTTCCTCAAAAAGCGCAAGCGCCGCGCCTCGGACGTCAGTCTCGACGATGCCGATCAGGCTATAGAGCGCGACCCCACCTTTCTCGAGCTCCGCTCTCGGGAATCGCCCACCCGGGATATTGCGCTCGAAGAGCTTCAAAAAAAATTGAACGCCGCCCTGCAAACGCTGTCAGAGAAACACAGAACGGTAGTGGTGCTGCACGATATCCAAGGCATGCCGCACGAGGAAATCGCCCGCATCATGGACTGTTCCACTGGAACTGTCAGATCGCGGCTGTTTTATGCCCGACAGCAGTTGCAGCGCGAATTGAGTGAGTATGCACCATGAAAAAGGATGACCAGAAGAGTGTGGGAGACCAGGGCGACTTCGTCCAACGCCTCATCGCGTTGAAGCGATACGAACAGCCCGATCCGCACTTCGAGACGCGCAATCTCGCCGCGCTTCGCGAAAAGCTCGCGAGCACGGCGCCGGGCGGCTCGTGGGCAGACCGTTGGCTCGGCTGGCTCAACATCGGATCCATTCCATCCTTCCGCATGGTCCTCGTCACCAGCCTCCTCGCCCTGCTTTCCGTCAATTTCCTCCTGCTTGATGGCGGCTCGCGCTTCGCGCCGGAACACGCGCCACTGGCGCAAGACGAACTTCCCGCCACGCCTGAATCCGCCCTGCAAGTCGCCTCCACAAACGACTCGCTCGACCTCTATCGCAAACCCGTTTTTGTTTTTGAATATCCCTCGAACAGGCAAACCATCGGACCCGTCCAAATGGCCCCGTCCTCGGTTCCTGTTCGATACGATTATTGAGGCATGCCGGCCTCCGCGGCCGATATTCCCTCCCAAGCCCTCCTCAGGCTCGGGGGCCGGTAGCCTTGATTCACCGATGCGCCGATCGGCTCTGCCGACGCGGCGCATTCTCTTCCCGCGATGCGAACCACGATACGAGCGCAGGAAGCGGCTTCACGAGTTCGCTCGCTTGGATATGGGGCTCAATCTCGTCCGAACTTGAGAGTGGCGCGAGGGCGTTCTACAGCTCGCCGGAGAGGCCGAGGATGACGAGTATGCGGTCGAGCTCGTCGGGAGAGTAGTAATCAATTTCGAGCGTGCCTTTGGCTTTGCGGCCGTTAGGCAGCGTCTTGCAGGGCTGCAATCGCACGGCGGTTCCCAACTTCTGATGAAGCTGGTCGGTGACGTATTTGATGTGATCGGCGGGAATGTCCGCGGCGCGCGGGCGGGCGCGCTTCACACCATGTTTGAGGCGGTTGACCGTCTTCTCCAACACGCGAACGGACCAATCCTCTTTCACCGCTTGTGCGGCGAGGAGTTCCTGTTCGGCGGGAATCTCGAGGCCCAGCAAAACCTTGGCGTGGCCCGGCGATAGGCGGTGTTCGGCCACAAGTTGGCGAATGGACGAGGGCAATTCCAGCAGGCGCAATGCGTTGGCGATGGACGAGCGCCCCTTCCCCACGCGCTTGGCAATTTCTTCCTGTGTGAGGTTGAACTTCTCGGCGAGCGCGCGATAGCCTTCGGCTTCTTCAATGAGATTGAGGTCAGCGCGCTGCAGGTTTTCAATGAGGGCCAGCTCCAGCGCGGAGCGATCCGACACATCCATCACAATCGCGGGAACCTCTTTCAACCCCGCCATCTGCGCGGAGCGGAAGCGCCGCTCGCCCGCGATCAACTCATAGCCCGATCCTGAGCGGCGGAGCAAGAGAGGCTGAAGGACACCATGCTCTCGCACCGATTCGACCAACTCGTTGAGCGCCGCCTCGTCGAAGACGCGGCGGGGCTGCCACGCGCTGGCGCGGATTTTGGAAATTGTAATGCGCGCAATGCCGCCCACCGACTCTGCAGGGGCGCTCGCCGCCTTCGCCTGGGCCGGTGTCGCCGCAGGCATTATCGTCTCTGGAGCCGCCGGTGGCGGAGTGTCCTTGATCAGTGCACCCAGCCCGCGTCCTAGTCCTCCCGGTTTTGCCGCCATTTGATGTAACTCCTTGGCGTGCTTTATCGGACACGCTGCCGCGTGCGTCAAGCTCCACCACACGGAATCGCCGCTTGCAGTTCCCGGCGGGTTTCGCTACGGTCGCGCGTTTTCCGGCCAAGTAGCGTGGATCAAGACAGAGGATAGCATGGGTCTTTTCGACAGTATTAAATCGGTGTTCGGCGGTGGCGCTGCAGATAGTGGGCGCGATACCGACCGCGTATATCTTGTGGATGCGGAGAGATTGGCGGATGGGCGCGAGGGACGCACCGGGCCGGTGGAACGCTTTCGCGCAATCCAGTTGCTGAGTCGCTTCGCCGAACGCGAGAAAATTTCGATTGTCGCCATCGTCGGCGGCCGCCCGCTTCGCGAAGTCGCCAATGGCGACGAATACAACGGCGTGCGCGTGTTCTACGCCGAAGAAAACAACAGCGTGGCCGATCAAATCGAGAAAACGCTCGGATCGCTCGGCAAACGAACCGTTGTGGTGACGAACGACAAACAGCTCGAAACGCGCCTCGCAGAACGCGGCATCGCAACCCTTCGCGTGAGTACGCTCCGCAAGGCTTTCGAGAATGGAAACGGCGACTCTGGCAACGGAAATGGCCGCGGCGATCGCGGTGGCCGTTCGCGCGACCGTCGTGATCGCGGTGATCGCGGTGACCGCGGTGACCGCCGTCGCGGGGGACGCCCCGACCGACCTCGCTCGCAGCAGGCTGAGGGCGGCGCCGAAGACGGCGACGAGGGCTCCGGTTCCGATATCGAACCGCAGTCCCAGCCCTCACCCCGCCCCACCGATACGGTGGACGGGCTGATTGATCGCGTGGACTAGCCCGAGCCCTCTCGCGGCGTTTCAGCCGCGCACGCAAAATTACGTGGCGCGATAGAGCGCACGCTCTGTCGCGATCAAATCGAGGCGGATATCATGTGGCTCGCGCGGCACGGCTGGCGCTTTCTGACATTCAAACGCGAGCAGCAATTTCACTCCGCCAACAGTGGCGAGCAGGCGATCAAAATAGCCGCCGCCGTGGCCCAACCGATAGCCCGCCTCGTCGAAGGCGAGCGCCGTGACGATGGCGAGGTCCACCGCTTGGCCCGGAACCCAAATTCGCTCGGCGGGCTCTTCGATCCCAAATTGGCCCATCGCGAGTGGCGCGCCTTCATCCCATCGCGCAAGGCCATAAGCCGAGATGTCTTCGATCCACGCAGGCAAGAGCACGATCTTTCCATCCGCGCGACAGGCCTCGAGAATGGCGTCGAGCGCAATTTCCTCCGGACTGGCGCGATAGAGCGACACAACGCGCGCGCGCGCAAACGCATCCAACGCCAAGACGCGCTCTTGAATGAGGCGACTCGTCTCCGCGATCCACTCGCGCGAGCGCTCACGTAGGGCAGCGCGCGCCGCTTTCCGCATGGTGGCTTTCGGCGTCATGATTTGCTGCGCTTCGCCTGCTCTTTTCTCAGTTCGGCCCACCGCGCGAGCCGCTCGCCGATGCGCTTTTCATACCCTTCTTCTGTGGGCTGATAGTAGATTTTTGTGGTCGGCACATATTCCTGATCCACCACATGCCCCTCGAAATTGTGCGCGTATTGATAGCCTTTGTGGCCGAATGTTTCCGCGGATTTCTTGTGCGATGAATCGCGCAGATGGCGCGGAACCGGCAGCACGCGGCCTTCCTTGATGTCGGCCAGCGCGGCATCAATCCCGAGGTAGCTCGCGTTGCTCTTCGGGGCGCAGGCGAGATAGGTGGTGGCCTGCGCCAGAGCGATGCGCGCCTCGGGCATCCCGACAAAATCCACGGCGTGCATCGCGGCCACGGCCAGTTGCAGTCCCGTCGGGTCGGCGTTTCCGATGTCTTCCGACGCGAGAATGATCAGACGCCGCGCGAGGAAGCGCGGGTCCTCGCCGGCATAAATCATTTTCGCGAGCCAATAGAGCGCGGCGTTGGGGTCGGAGCCGCGCACACTTTTGATGAACGCCGAAATGGTGTCGTAGTGCCCATCTTCATCGTGGTCATACACGATGGCCTTCTTCTGAATGGACTCTTCTGTGACCGCGCGCGTGATGTGAATTGCGCCACTGGAGTCCTCTGGCGTGGTCAGAGCGGCGATTTCGAGCGCGTTGAGCGCGCGACGCGCATCGCCCTCGCACGCAGTGGCGAGGTGTACCAGCGCCTCTTGGTCGGCTTCAATGGTGCGATCGCCCAGCCCGTTGGGGTGTGTCAGCGCACGGCGTAGCAACGTGGTGATGTCGTCAATGGAAAGCGCCTCGAGTTGAAAAATCTGCGAACGAGAGGTCAGCGGGCTGTTGATGAAAAAGAAGGGATTGTGGGTGGTGGCGCCGATGAGGGTGACGGCGCCCTCTTCCACAAATGGAAGCAAGACGTCCTGCTGTGACTTGTTGAAGCGATGAATCTCATCCACGAAAAGAATGGTGTCCTGATTCCGCATCCGCTTGCGGTGTTGCGCTTGCTCCAACAGGCTTCGCAGAATGGCCACGTTCGCCATCACGCCGCTGGTTCGTTCGAAAAAGCGTTTGGTCACCAGAGCGATCACTTCGGCCAGCGAGGTCTTTCCGCAACCGGGCGGCCCATAAAGAATGATGCTCCCCAAGCGGTCGGCTTCGATCGCGCGCCGCAACAATTTGCCGGGGCCGATGATGTGCTGCTGGCCCGCAACTTCTTCGAGCGTGCGCGGTCGCATGCGTGCGGCCAAAGGGGGACGCGTTGACGATTCTTGCGGCGACTCGGCTCGATCGAAGAGGTCCATGGAGCGACTATAGCAGGCCAAGTCTGTGCCGGGGCAAAAAAATACCCCACCTGGACGATGTGAAACCAGCTCTGACGCCTCGTTGTTCGAGGTGGGTGCCCTGCCGATCGGTTTCCAGTTCCTGTTAAGGACCTATGGTTTGCGAGCGGACGCTGAGCTCCCTTAATGTCGATCTTACCGGGTCAGAGAAGCATAGCCACTGTCGTTCCAGGCAGGGCAGTTCTTGCTTCCGGCCTCGCGGCCGGGAGAGATCGTTCAACTGTAAAAGAACCGTCTGTCAACCTTCTCTCAATTCGGCGGACAGCTTCGCGCGCAATGCGCCTTTCACAGACTCATGATACCCGTTGGCTTCGTCATCTGTCAAGGTGCGCTGAGCGGAGCGATAAACCAAAGAATAGGCAATGCTCCGACGGCCTGCGCCAATCGCGGCGCCTTTGAAGATATCGAACAATTCGATGGTTTCCAACTCCGGTGGCGCGGCCTCGCGCATGACGCGGATGATCTCTTCGTGGGTGACAGAATCGGCAACAATCATCGCAACATCCCGCGCAACCGAGGGATAGGCAGGAATATCGCTATAGGTCCGAACGCTCAACACGTTGGCAAGAAGCGGAGCGACGCGCAATTCAGCGATGGCGACTGGATCGCTCAAGCGCCACTCTTTCCGAATGCGCCGATCCACGAGGGCCAATGTGCCCAACGCGGTGTCGCCCGCAAGCAGCTCCACAGATGCGCCTGCCTCCGCATAGGCAACAGCGGTGGGCCGAACGGTTAACGGCGGAAGTTCCACAGCGCGCGCGAGCGATTCAACGAGGCCTTTGGCCCAGAGGAACATTTCTTCCGCTGTGACTGTGCGGCGGCGATCCAACCCCGTGCGCCCGATTGGGCCGAGGAGTCCGATGCACAAGCTCTCGGTCTCTGTAACGCCTGTCGCGCCGCGCGAATACGTGCGGCCCAGTTCATAGAGCGATGCCTGTTCGATTTGGTGCGCGCGATTGCGGCCCAGCGTCTCGACCATTTGGGGCGCGAGCGAAATGCGCAAGACGGATTGATCCGCGCTGAGTGGTCGCGGAATTGGCGCGCGCTGATCCCGATTTCCGGGATCGAACAAATCCAGTGCGGCATCGGAGACCAAGCTGTAGTTTAGAATCTCTGAAACGCCGAGGCCCGCGAGCACAGTGCGCAGCACAGCTTTTGCGCGAGTGGTTTGATTGGCGGCGGCCTGCGGGTCAACCGTCGAGCGCGGGAGTGGGGCGGGGATTTTATCCAGCCCGTGGATGCGAGCCACTTCTTCCACCAAATCCACTTCGCGTTCCAAATCGGCGCGAAAACTGGGAATCACGGCTTCAAATCCATCGCCCCCCTGCTCCACCACTTGAATTTCCAGGCTGTTCAGGATCGCGCGAATTTCTGCATCGCCAATGGCAATGCCCATCACGTCGCGGACGAAGGAATAGCGCGCGGCAATTCGCCGCAATGCGGCGCCAGCGGGTCGCGTATCGGCGACGCCTCCAACCACTCGGGCGCCCGCCAGCTCGACCATCAACTGCGCGGCGCGGCGGCTTGCGCGCTCGGCCAATTCGATATCCACGCCTCGCTCGAAGCGATAGGAGGACTCGGTGGAGAGCCCCAATTTGCGGGCGGTCGCGCGCACGAGGGCTGAATCGAAGGTGGCGCTTTCAAGGAGGACCATGCGGGTTTCAGGTCGGATCTCGCTTCCCGCTCCACCCATGACGCCCGCGACAGCGACGGGGCGCGATGCGTCGGCAATCACGAGGATGGAGGGATCGAGTTCGCGCTCTTGCTCGTCGAGCGTTCGCATCTTTTCGCCGGCTTTCGCGCGGCGGATAACGACGCGCCCTTCTTCCAGCAAATCGCGATCAAAGGCGTGAAGCGGCTGGCCGAGTTCGAGCATCACATAATTCGTGATGTCCACGATGTTGTTGATCGCGCGGATGCCCGAGCGCTCCAGGCGCTGTTTCATCCAATCGGGCGACGGTCCGACGGTCACATTCTCCAGCAATCGCGCGGTATAGCGCGGACAGCCGACAGCGTCTTCGACGCGAACCCACGGCGCCTGTTCTTCGCGCGCTTCGCTAACGCCCGCGATGTTCGGCTGCGCAAGTGGAGTGCGATAAACAGCCGCCAGCTCGCGCGCGATGCCCACCGCGCTCAAACAATCGGCGCGATTGGGCGTGACCTCCAATTCGAAAACCGTATCCGGCGGCCCGAGCACCTCGCTCAACGGCGTTCCGGCAGGCCACGTGGAATCCAAAACGAGGAGGCCCGAATGATCGGACGACAAGCCGAGCTCATCCGCAGCACAGAGCATACCGAGCGATTCAACTCCTCGAATCTTCGCCTTCTTGATCGTGAGTGAGCCATCTGGCAGGGTGACGCCGACCGGCGCGAACGGATAGCGACCGCCCGCGGTGACATTGGGCGCTCCGCAGACGACCTGCAACTCCGCCTGTCCATCGAACACGCGACAGATCGAGAGCTTGTCCGCATTCGGATGCTTCTCGACCGCGCGCACTTCGGCAACGATGAATCCGCTGAACGTCGAGCCAACGGTTTCAATGCCTTCGACTTCGGTGCCGGAGAATGTCAGCCGATCCGCGATCTCGCGCGGGCTCTCAGCGAGAGCGATGAATTCGTTGAGCCAGGAAAGAGGGATACGCATAGCTAAGTTCCGTTGATGGGCCGCGATTGCGCAGGCCTAGAATTGCCCCAAAAACCTCACGTCATTGTCGTACAGCATCCGGATATCGGGCACGCCGAGCAAAATCATGGCGATGCGCTCAACGCCCATGCCGAAGGCATATCCGGTGACTTCGGAGGAGTCGTAGCCCACGGCCTTGAAGACGTGCGGATCCACCATGCCCGCGCCGGAAATCTCGATCCAGCCGCTGTGTTTGCACACGCGGCAGCCCGCGCCGTGGCAGACATGGCAGGAGAAATCGTATTCGACGCTGGGTTCCGTGAACGGGAAGAAGTGCGGGCGAAAGCGAATCTTCACGTCCGGCCCCATCATTTGGCGGGCGAAATAGGTCAGGTCGCCCTTGAGGTCGGCGAGCGAGACTTTTCGGTCAACATAAAGCCCTTCGACCTGGTGAAAGTTCGCGCTGTGCGTGGCATCGGTGGTGTCGCGCCGATAGCAGCGGCCAGGGGCGATGATGCGCACGGGCGGCTTGCGACTCTGCATGACGCGAATCTGCACGGGCGAGGTATGCGTGCGGAGCAGATGCGTGTCGTCGAGATAGAAGGTGTCCTTCGGATCGCGCGAGGGATGGTTCGCGGGCGTATTGAGCGCATCGAAGTTGTGGAAGGTCGTCTCGATGTCCGGTCCATCGGCAACCGTGAAGCCGAGCTGCCCAAAGATTTCTACCGCGCGGTCAATGATCTGCGTCACCGGATGGCGCGTGCCGAGGCCGTGCCAGCGCCCGGGCAGTGTGACATCGAAAGAGGCCACACTCGCCGAGGCCTGAAGCGCATCTTTGCGCGCGTCCACCGCGGCCTGAACGGATGTCTTGAACTCGTTGGCCAAGCGCCCCAATTCCCGCTTCTGCTCCACTGGCGCTTGGCGCAGCGCGAGCAGGACGTCCTGCACGCGCCCGTTGCGGCCGAGATATTTCACGCGCGCACTTTCCAGCGATGCAGCATCGGGCGCCGCCCCGACTTCCTGGATCGCGGCGGCCTGCAATTCCTGTATCTCTGCATTATTCATTAATACTTCTCTGCCGAAAGGATTCGGCTTTGGCAAATAAAAGGCGCATCATGCGACTCAAGCGCGCGCAAAAAAAGGATATTTTGAACGCAGTTCATTCGTTTTGAGACAAACAGAGAACCAACTTATACCGGAGACCCCTCATGTCACTATTTTCTCACAGGTGGGCTTGCGCGTTGCTCGCAGCCCTGTTCGCCGCGGCCCCGGTGTGGGCCTCGGATGATCTCAAGGACGAGATCGTCAAAATCTATACCGTCGCCAATATCCCGGATTACTGGAATCCGTGGAATATGCGCGGAACGGCTTCAGGCACCGGCTCGGGCGCCATCCTTAAAGGAAAGAAGATTCTCACCAACGCACACGTGGTCGGAAACGAAACGTTCATCCAAGTCCGCCGCGCGGGGGATGCGCGCCGCTATCGGGCGCACGTTCTGGCGGCTGCGCACGAAGTGGATTTGGCGCTGCTCACGGTGGATGACCCCTCGTTCTGGGATGAGCAAGAGGGCCTCGATCTCGGCGAATTGCCGAATGCACAGGACGAAGTATTCGTCTATGGCTTCCCGATGGGCGGCGACACGCTCAGTGTCACCAAAGGCGTCATTTCGCGCATTGAGCATCAGAACTATGCGCACAGTTCGTTCGCATTTCTAGCCGGACAGCTCGATGCGGCCATCAATCCGGGCAACAGCGGCGGCCCCGTAATCAAAGACGGAAAGATCGTGGGGGTCGTGATGCAGGGCATGCGGCAGGCCGACAACATTGGCTACATGGTGCCCGTCTCCATCATCCAACAACTTTTCGAAGATCTGGAGGATGGCACCTACGACGGATTCCCCAGCCTCGGCGTAAGTCTGCAAGGAATGGAGAATCGCGATCTCAAGCGCAGCGTACACATGCCGCAGGATTTGACCGGCATGCGCGTTTTTCGCATCAACCCCGGCTCGCCCGCCGAAGGCGTCATGCACACAAATGACGTGATTGTGACCATTGAGGGTGCGCCGGTGGCGGATGATGGAACGGTCGAATTTCGCCCGCGCGAGCGAACAAGTCTCTCCTACTTCATTCAAAACAAGAGAATCGGCGAATCCATTGCTCTCGAAGTCTGGCGCGATGGCGCGCGGATCCCACTCAACATAAAACTCACACGGCCGTTGACGGACGATCAGCTCGTCCCCAACGAGCGATATGACGTGCTGCCCACCTACTACATCATTGGCGGCATCGTCTTCTCGCCTCTCACTCGCAACCTCCTGCAAATGTGGGGGGCCAACTGGTACAACAATGCGCCGAACGGCCTCACGGCAGTGCTGAACAACAATTTCCCGGAGGTGGATGGCGAGCAAGTCATCGTCGCGCTCAAACTCCTCTCGGCTGACATCAATCAAGGCTATGACAACATCAATAATTGGATCGTCACCACCGTGGACGGGAAGCGCGTGCACAGCATGAAGGAACTGATCGCCGCCGTGGAAAATCCGGATGGCGACGAGTTTGTGACGTTCTCCAACGACGCAGGGCAAGTCGTCACGCTCGACCGCGCAAAGGCCCTCGCGAGTCGCGATCAAATCCTGAACACCTACCGTATCGCCTCAGACCGCTCGCCGGACTTGATGGACACCGCTCAATAGCGCCGGAAGCGGCCCTGCCAGGAGGATCGCGAAATAGCGGTAGATGGCCTGACGCTTTGCATCGCAATCCCTTGACTTACAGGAATGCGCGGCTACGTTTATCCCTCCCATGAAGCACTGGAGCGCCTTCTCTTGGATCGCAGTTCTCGCGCTGGGTCTCTCCGCCTGCGGGCGCGATGCCGAGCCGACCATGCGACGTTACCGCGAAATTGCAACGAGTGCCTCGGCTCACGCCGGGCACGATCACGGAGACTCTGGCGGCGCAGCGCCAATGCGCAATGCGCCAGGCGGAATGTCGGACATGGCCGCGCCCGGAGCGCCCGCTGTCACCGCAGCCAACGAGCCCGTGGCATGGACAACGCCGGAGGGCTGGACCGAGCAACTCGGCAACCCGATGCGAATCGCAACCTTCATCGTCGGCGCAGAAAGGGTAGAGTGTACACTCACCGCCTTCCCCGGCGCTGTGGGCGGCATCGAAGAAAACCTTCAGCGCTGGGCTCGGCAGATCAATTTGCAAGTCGCTCCGGACACTCTTGCAAAATTTGCTCGATCGCCGAACACGTTTAAGACCGAGGGCGATTTCCCCTGCCTCACCTACGACTTCACCTCTCTCGCGCCCGATGCTGATCCATCCATCTTGGCCGCCATTCTGCCGCTCGAGGATCGGACGCTTTTTGTAAAACTCACCGGCCCCCGCACCTTGCTTGAGGAACAGAAGGAAGCCTTTACGGCGCTCTGCCGTTCGCTGAGACCATGAACGACGAAACCCACAAAACATCGCGCGCCGCCGCCATCTGGGCCTATCTCGGCTCGGCTCAAATCACAACCTACGGCTTGGCATTCCTGATGGTGCTCACGTTTTGGGGCACGCTCTACCAGGTTCAGAACGGTCTCTATCTCGCGAAAGAGCGCTTTTTTGACTCGTGGTTCTTCCTCGCGGCAGGGGTGGTTCCGTTTCCCGGAACGCAACTCGTTCTCGCCGTGCTCATGCTCAACCTCGTGGTCTATCTGATCCGCCTCCTCGCGCGCAAGAAGCTGACTTTCGGCCTTCTCGTCATTCACCTCGGCTTGTTGCTGATGCTGGGAGGCGGTGCGATCACACACCTCTTCGCCCGCGAATCGCAGTTGACGCTGGCCGAAGGCGAAAGCGGCAGCGCATCCGCATCGTATGGAGATTGGGAAGTCGCGGTCTGGTCGCGCGAGGGCGACATGCTCGACGTGATGGCCTACAACTCGAATGCCCTGAAGGCGGGCGATGTCTTGCGCTTCGAGGATGCCGGACTCACCCTCCGCGTCGAAGAATACTATCGGAATGCGCGCGCCTTCCAATCCACAACTCCACTAACCAACGCGCCGTTGAGTTCTCACAATCTCAGCTCGCTGCGCTCCACCAAGCTCGCCAAGGAACCGGGCGAAAATATCGCGGGCGCCGTCATCACAATTGAACAGCAGGACGGCGCACCTGCGCGCGCGATTCTCTTCGGCGAAGACGAGGTTCCCACGACCTTCGCGCACGACGGCAAGGATTACACCATCGCGCTGCGACGCATGAGGGATCCGCTCCCGTTCGTGGTCACGCTCCAGGACTTTCGCAAGGAAATGCATCCGGGCACCGGCATTGCGCGGCACTTCTCCAGCCGCGTGACAGTTAGCAGCGACGGCGTGGAGCGCGACATGGTGATCTCCATGAACAAGCCCCTGCGCGACCGCGGCTTCACGCTCTATCAGGCATCCTACCGCGAGGAACCCGGCAGCGATGCGCAGTGGTCCACATTCGCCGTCATGCACAATTACGGGCGCATGATTCCCTACATCGCGACGGGCATGGTTTCGTTCGGCCTGGCATGGCACTTCATCGTCATGATGGTTCGGCGCGCACGCCGGTCCGGAGGAGCCTCAGCATGAATCGTTTCCTGCTCTCCATTTTCGCCCTGATCCTCGCCCTCTTCGCGGGAGCCCGCGTTGCGCGGGCCACCGATCTGGACTACACCGAGTTAGCTCGCATCCCCGTCCAGGACGGGGGTCGCATCATGCCGATGGACTCCTACGCGCGCCTGCGTCTGCTCCAATTCTCGGGCCGGAGCACATTCGGCAAGCGCCCTGCGATCGAATGGCTCGCGCGCCTCGTCTTTGACCCGGCGCACTCGCAAACCGACACGGTATTCCTCGTCAACAATCCGGAAGTGCTCGAGGCGATGGGACTCGACGACTTGTCCGGCCGCCGCTTTTCCTACGACCAACTGCGGCCCGGCCTCGAAAAATTGCGCGAACTGGCATCCGCCGCGGCGCAGCACGAGGAAAACCAGCGCAACCCCGTGGAAAAAGAGTTTCTCCGCGTCTATCACAACATCACGACGTTTGCCTCGCTCGGCGCGAGTTTCCGCTTTGCTGTCCCCCACCCCGACTTCACAGTCACCAATGCCGTTCTCCGCGCACAATTGAACCTTCCCGCAGATCAGGAAAACTTCAGCTTCCTCGACATGCACACGCATGCGAAGTCATTGAGCGCCGACATTCAACGGCTCGCCGCGCGACCGCCGGAATCCTGGAGCGCGGACGAATCCGATCTCTTCGCGCTCTCCTCAACGCTGTTCAACTGGAGCCGCTATTATCGGGACTTGCCCATCGCGATGCTCCCTATTCCCGCGCACAACGAAGAGCAGTGGATCAGCCCGTGGGATAAGCTCGCCTTTGGCGCTCTCGACGACACATCGTCCAATGAATTGTTCGCCATGCAGAATATGGCGCAGGCCTGGCTCGCAGGCCGCAACGCGGAGTTCAAGCTCGCCGCCCACTCCGTCGCTCGCTCCATTGCCTCGCGCGCCGAGGAAAACCGAGCCCTGCGCCACCTGAACCTGGAGCTGACCTACAACCGAATTGACCCGCTCTATCGGGCGCAAATCCTCTATGGATTCGCCTTTCTCTTGAGCCTCGTGGCTCTCCTCCGAACGAGCACGCTCCTGCGGCGCTTCACCCTCGCAGGCATCGCCCTCGCGCTGATCCCCCACACCTACGGCATCGTCGCGCGCATGATGATCATGGGTCGGCCACCCATGACGAACCTCTACGCGACGTTCATCTTTGTGGCGTGGGTCTGCGTCGTGCTCGGTCTCGCCGTCGAGTGGTATCAGCGCAACGGGCTCGGCGCATTCCTCTCCGCCGTTTCGGGACTTGTGCTCCTCATGATCTCGAATCGGTTCGAAATGCAAAACGACACGATGGGTGTCGTAATCGCAGTTCTCGATTCGAATTTTTGGCTCTCAACACACGTCGTCACCATCACCATTGGCTACGCGGGCTGCATCGCCGCAGGGCTCGCAGGACACATCTATCTCCTGCAAGCCCTCAAATATCCGGACAACCACCCTGCGCTCCGATCCTCGGCGCGCGCCGTTTATGGCCTGCTCGCCTTCGGCCTGATTTTCTCCTTCCTCGGCACGATGCTCGGAGGCGTCTGGGCCGATCAATCGTGGGGCCGCTTCTGGGGTTGGGACCCCAAAGAAAACGGCGCGCTCTTGATCGTGCTCTGGTGCTCCATTCTCTTCCACGCGCGTTGGGCTGCGATGATCGGTAATCTCGGCGTCGCGGCTGGTAGCGTGCTCGGCGTAATCGTCGTACTCTTCGCGTGGATCGGTGTGAACCTGCTCGGCGTCGGCCTGCACTCCTATGGATTCACCAGCGGCGTTGCGCTCGGTCTTTGGATCGCGGTCGCGATCGAACTGCTCTTCGTCGCGATCACCGTCCCCGTCATCTACGCGCGCCGACGCCCCATCTCCTCCTAGAAATCAACTCTTCTCGCCACCGCCCCGGCGTTGCGTTGGACACGCTGCGCCAAAGTGAATACAGTCACCGCCGATGAAAGTTCTGGTCACAGGTTCAACAGGATTGATCGGCAGCGCGCTCGTCCGCCATTTGACGACACACGGTCACTACGTCATTCGACTCGTCCGTCGCAACCCAGACCGCTCGCGCGGCGACATCGCGTGGGATCCCGCCACGGGACGGGTTGAGCGAAATGGCCTGGAAAAACTCGACGCCGTGATTCACCTCGCTGGCGAGTCCCTCTTCGGCCTGTGGACAGAAGAGAAGAAGAGACGGATCCACCGCAGCCGAGTGCAGGCGACCGAGTTCCTGACCGAGGCCCTCGCAGGACTCACCTCGCGGCCGCGCGTCATCCTCTCCGCATCTGCCATCGGCTACTACGGCACACGGGCCGATCAGTGGCTCTCCGAAACATCCGGGCCCGGAATGGGATTCCTCCCCCTCCTCTGCCAGGAATGGGAAAAGGCAACGGATATTGCCGCAAACGGCGGTATCCGTGTTGCCACTTTGCGCACGGGTGTCGCGTTGAGTTCCGCAGGTGGCATGCTGAAGAAAATGCTCCCCGCGTTTCGCGCGGGACTCGGCGGTCAACTCGGGCACGGCCGCCAATATCTGAGCTGGATTGATCTGGATGACCTTGTCTCAGTCATTCAGTTTATCATTGAAAACGACTCGCTGAGCGGCCCCATCAACGCAGTGGCCCCGGAGTCGGTGACCAATCGCGATTTCACCAAGGCGCTGGGCGCTGCGCTCAATCGCCCGACGTTTATGCATGTGCCATCGCTTTTCCTACAGCTCCTGCCCGGAAATATGGGCCGCGAGATCCTTCTCGCTAGCCAGCGCGTTGACTCGGCTAAACTGCGCAAAGCTGGATTCGAGTTTCTCTATCCCACCCTCGCCCAATCGCTTGCGCACAACCTCGAAGGAAAAGGAAAATGAACGCGCGATACCTCATCCTCTGGGCCTGCATCGCGGGAGGCAGCGCTGTGGCGCTCGGCGCATTCGGCGCGCATGGACTCAAGCCCAAGCTCACACCCGAAGCGCTGACTACATTCGAGACCGGTGCGCGCTACCAATTTCTTCATGCCTTGGCGATCTTCGCCGCCGTATGGCTCGCAACATACACGCGATCCACGCTCCCCCTCGTCGCC
>JAMLJG010000017.1 GCA_023953695.1 Kiritimatiellia bacterium | reverse complement strand
TTGATGAAGAAGCGCGGGGTGACTGCGCTGAGCCGAATCTCCGTCTATTTCTACAATACGCGCGATGAGATTGATGCCGCCGTCAAATCGCTGAGGCGCGTGCAGGAGTTCTTCTCTCGTGCAACTCGATGAAATCTACCAGGAGATCATTCTGGATCACTACAAGCACCCGCGCCATGCTCGCATCATCGCAGAAGACGAGGCGCTCGTTAATGAGGAGAATCCGACCTGCGGCGACCACATCAAGTTGAACGCCCGCTTGGAAGGTGACCAGGTCGCCGATGTGGAGATTGACTGCCAAGGTTGCGCAATCTGCTCGGCCTCTGCCTCCATGATGGCGGAGCGAGTCGTGGGGCAACCGATCACGGCGGTGATGAAGTTTTCCGATTCCCTCATTGAAATGATGCGCGGCGGACCCGTCCTTTCGGAATCGGAGTTGGGCGATTTGACGGCGCTGAGCGGCGTGCGGCAGTATCCCTTGCGCGTGAAGTGCGCCACGATGCCCTGGCATGCGCTGGAAAGCGCGATCCGCCGCCTGCGGTCCTAGCGTGTTTTCGCTGTGGCGGCAGGGCTGCGGAGAGGCTGAATCTTTGTTTCACATGGCGTGTTGCCCTGGATTCCCCTCCTGTGGCATTGTCGGCACATGAGCGCTTTTGAACAACTTTCTGCGCGTTGTGTGGATCTAATCTCGCGCGCGGAGCTTGAGGCGAAGCTCAAAGAAAATCGCCCGCTACGCATTAAATATGGCGCCGATCCATCGGCTCCGGATTTGCATCTCGGCCACGTTGTCGGGCTGAACAAACTCCGCGAGTTCCAAGACGCCGGACACACCGTCGTGTTCATCATTGGGTCATTTACCGCCATGATCGGCGATCCTTCCGGGCGATCTCAGACGCGCAAGCCGCTTTCGCACGATCAAGTGATGCAGAATGCGGAAACGTATAAGAAGCAAGTGTTTCGGATTTTGGACCCAGAGAAGACCGAAGTACGCTTCAATTCCGAATGGCTCGCGCCGATGGATTTCAGCGAGGTGGTTCGACTGGCGGCCAACGTTACCGTGGCCCAAATGTTGGCGCGGGAGGACTTTTCGAAGCGCTATTCCGAGAATGCGCCGATCTCGCTGGTGGAGTTTCTCTACCCGCTGATTCAGGCGTATGATTCGGTGATGGTGAAGGCGGATGTCGAGCTGGGGGGAACGGATCAGTTGTTCAACCTCTTGCTCGGGCGCGAGCTTCAGAAAGAGTTTGGACAGCCTCCGCAAGTGGTGATGACGCTCCCGTTGCTCGAAGGATTGGATGGCGTCCAGAAGATGAGCAAGAGTTTGGGGAATTACATTGGCGTCACCGATGCGGCGCGCGATATGTTCGGAAAGATCATGTCCATCAGCGATGAGTTGATGTGGCGCTACTATTCACTGGTGCTGTGTCTGAGCGACGCGGAAGTGGCGCGCCAGAAGGAATTGCATCCGCGAAAGGCCAAGGATGAACTGGCGAAGCGGGTTGTGGCCCGCTTCCATGGCGCGGCGGCCGCGGGGGAGGCATCGGCGGAGTTTGCGCGGGTATTCTCGCAGAGCGAGTTGCCGAATGACATTCCCGAGTTTGCCATCGCGGAGGCGGAGTTGGGCATTGTCGCTTTGCTGGTGAAATGTCAGTTGGCCGCGAGCAATGGCGAAGCCAAGCGGTTGGTGGAGCAGGGGGCCGTCCGGATCGAGGATCAGCGGATATCTGACCCGCGCGCGAATGTGGCCGTTCGGCCAGGAATGGTTGTTCGGGCTGGAAAACGCGGATTCGCTCGGATTTCTGGTTGATTGTGAAGTCGGTTGCGAAAAAACATCATCTGCGTATCGTACAGACTCATTGAAGGAATTGTGGGGCCCTCGTAGCTCAGTTGGATAGAGCATCGGATTTCTAATCCGGTGGTCGCAGGTTCGAATCCTGCCGAGGGCGCCAGATTAGGTTGTGTCGTGCTTGCTCCATGGATTCAAATTGATCTCGCTGTTCTCGACCGGAATCTGCGCACCATGCGCCAAGCGCTGGGGCCGCGCACTTCCTTGATGCTCGTGGCGAAGGCGAATGCGTATGGGCACGGTTTGATCCCCGTGTCGCGTCAGGCCGCGCGTTCCGGGGTGCGCTGGTTTGCCGTGGCGTATGTTCGCGAGGCGATCCAGGTGCGAGCCGCGTGCGAGGACGCTCAGATTTTGGTTTTGGGGGCGGTGATGCCGAGCGACGTTCGCGCTTTGCTGGATCATCGGCTAATACCCGTTGTGGTGGACGAGGCGCAGGGCCGCGCGTTGGCGTTGGCGGCGGCGTCGCGTGGCGAGGTTTTACAGGCGCATTTGAAGGTGGATACGGGGATGGGGCGCTTCGGCGTGCCGTGGCAGGAGGCTGTTTCAGTCTACGAGAAATTGTCTCGCGAGCCTGGGCTCGAGATCGCGGGGCTCTGCACGCATTTTGCGTCCGTTGAACCGCGCAAGCCGTCATTGGGGCCAGAGCAGATGGAGCGGTTTCGTGGGATTGATGACCAAATCTGCAGAAAATCGTCCACAAAATTGTTTCGCCATGTATCGAGCAGCCGCGCCTTTCTTTACCAGCCCGATTGGGATTTGGACGGGGTACGCGTCGGCGTTGCCGCCTACGGTTATGGCACGCAGGGGAGTGGAATCCGTATTTCGACGGACCCGGTCCTCCAGTGGCGCACGGGTGTGATGCAGGTTAAGAAGGTGCCCGCCAACTTTGGCGTCGGGTATTACACGACCTACACGACGCCGGCGCCGACCACCCTGGCCACGCTGGCTGTCGGCTATGTGGACGGCTATCACCGCGCTTTGAGCAGCAAAGGCTTTGTGCTGATCTGCGGCCGCCGATGTGCCGTGGTGGGTCGCGTGAGTATGAATTGGATAACCGTGGACTGTGGGGCAGATGCGGACGTGGCGGCAGGAGATGAGGCCGTTTTGATCGGGCAACAGGGCGGCGAATCCATTTGGGCGGATGAACTGGCCCGTTTGGCGAGAACGATTCCCTACGAGATTCTCACCAGTATCCATGCAAATTGTGAACGTCACTATATCAGCGCACCCAGTTTGCCGCTTTGAGAATCCTCAACGACGCATCCACCAGCGCGCTGTTGCGGCGATGAAACAGATGCCCGCCCCGACCGTTGCGAGCATGATGACTAGACGAATATTTTCCTCTTTTGTGTAGAAAGAGCCGCGCTCCTGAAGAGCGTAGACCACGACGGCGCCGATCGCTAAGATGAGCGCCCCTGTGATGCAAAGCCCACGGACGGAATGACCTGGGATGTTTTTCACAACGAGTTCACACTAGCACGTTCTGCCCTAACGCGCCACACGAAGAATGGCGCAGGATGCGGCGGGAATCCAGCCAATTTGCGAGTCCGAGCGAACGCGCAACCAGGCGCCCGTTTGTTCGACAAGGCGGAGCGTTGTCCCTTCGGGCGTATCGAAGAAGTGTGTGGCATCCGGGAGGGGGGCGTAGAGTGCTTGCGCGCCCTTTTCGGTCACGATGACCAAGGGGGCGCGCGTCTGCTGCCATGCATATGCGCGGCCCGCAACTGCGATCAGGAGAGCGAGGAGTGCGAGTGTCCAGGCTTGGCGGAGCCAATCCACTCGATGGGGAACGATCCAGTAGGCGCAAAGCAACGCCGCGAACACCCACCACACTGCAATGGCCGTTGTGCGCCATTGTTGCGGCGTGAGAAGGCCCAAGGTGCGATGGAGAAGGGTGTGCTTGGGCACAGGTAATCCCGCTCGATTGCGAACGAATTTGAGGTTTGCCGCAATGTCGGCGTCGCGCGGATTGAGCAGGAGCGCGGTCTGATAGCTGGCGATTGCCTCTCCCGTTTCGTTGAGACGTGCAAGCGCATTGCCGCGGTTGAAGTAGAGTTCCGGCGTTTGCCAGCCATCGGCGATCAGTTCGTCGTATCGGGCAACCGCATCGGCGTAGTTTCCCGCATCATACGATTCGCGCGCTGCTTCGAAGGTCTTGTCCGGTGCGCGGGTGTTGGCAGCGAAGGCGCTGCAGGAAAGAACGAGCATCGCGAGTAGGAGGAGTCGTTTCATTTCGACACCTTTTGGCAGGCGGGCAGGAGATCCGCAAGTTGCAGGGTGATGCGCTCCAAATCGCGTGTGGAGTCTGCGCTCTTGTCGGCCGCGCTCGACCCGCTATACCGCAAGTGATCGCAAACAGAGAACACCTCGTGGAGAGCTGCGCATTGAGCTTCTGAGAGGCCGTTGGAGCGCATTCGCTGGCAAACAACATCGGCGGAGAGCTGGCCGGGAGGCAAATTGAGTAGCGGGCCAAAGAATTGATTCAGCGCGTCGGAAAGTGCCTGCGCTGCGCCATGCACATCGCCCTTTTTGGCGAGCGCACCGCTGCGCGCCAGTGCGGAGCGCGCGCTGCGGGGCGCTTGGCGACGCAGTATCTCAAGTGGATTCCGCTCCGCGTGTTCGCGTCGGCGCACATACCCGAATATTGCGATTAGCGCGAGAGCGGGAAGGGTGTTCACCGCAAGCCGAATGGCCGTTGCTTGGGGCGTCGGCGTTGTTTTCTGCTGCCAGTGTTTAGGCGCGTGCTTGAGATAGACCAAATCATGCCCCAGTGGCTTTGTAGGGGCCGGGGTGGCGGGGTTTGGCGATTGAATGACGGCGGCTGAGCTTGCGGCTCCTGCGGCGGAGAGGGTGAGCGGGAACGGGCCGCGCACAAGCGTTTCATACCGCTGGCGCTCGGGATCGAAGTAGGAGAAGGAAACCGCCGGGATCTCCGAGACCGAGGCATTTCTTGGGATCAATACTTGTTCAAACACCTTCAGTCCCGCGTTGGGCTGCTGGTCAACAAGGCGCGCGTCATAGCTGCGGAAACTGTCAGGGATCGCAAACGAGGGCGCACTGACTGCATCCATATTCCCGCGTCCTTGAATGCGCAGTGTGAGCGTGATGGGGTCTCCCACTTTGGCTTGAAGGGGCTTGGCTGATACGTCGAATGAGAACTGGCCGACAGCGCCGGAGAACGATGTGGGCCGACCCTCCGAGGGGAGTTCGCGAATCTGCAAAGCGAAGGGCTTGCTCTCGACGGTTTGGGGCCTCGTTTCGACGCGATTGAAGAAGCCAGGGAAAATGACATTCACTTGGAGATGCGGCTGGAGTGGAAAGGTGCCGGACGCAATTGCCGTTGCGCGGGTGCGGAAATGGCGAACATCGTAGAGAGTGCCATTGATCGCCTCGCGTGTGGGGGATTGCTCCTCAAAGGGAGTGAGCGACAAGCCGGTTGTGTCGAAGTTGGAAAGGCTGACGTTGCGGTTGAGGTTCAGGCCGGGTTGTGTGTAGAGATTCAAAACGAGATCAAACGCCTGGTGCGAGTAGATAACGTCTGGATTCGCCGTCACGGTTACAAACATCAATTCATCCAAGTGCTGCGCATGACTGCCGGTCGCGGGATCACCTCGCGCAAGAACCTGGAGGGCGATGGCAGGGATATTGATGACCCCGCTGCCCGTATCGTATTGAAAGGGGCCGATTTGGAAATCGCCTGCAGCCAGGGGCGTAATCCGGAAGTTGTACGAGACTTGGGAGGACCGTTCTCCATTGTTAAAGCTGTAGCTCTGCTCGCGCCCGATGGATTCAACGGTGAAGCCGGAAAGAGCTGGGAGTCGCGGCGGTGGCGCACCGGGTGCGTCGTGCAGCGTGATCTTCCCCATGGCCGATTCGCCGAGGCGAAGAACGCGGGGGTTGATCTCCATCGTAACGTCCATGGCCACGGCGGAAGTCGCGCAAAAAAGTGCGGCGATATAGAGAAGATTTCTCATTACCAATCCTTCTCCACCATAGGCAACTTTTGAGATTCTTGGCGAATCTGATCTTCCACAATCCTCGCGCGCTCGGCCGCCTCTTTCTCGCGCATCGCATCCAGCATCCGCTCTGCTTCCTCGGGGCTCATCGCCATCTGCTGATCATTCGTCTTCGACTCGTCGCCGACTTCACTCTGCGAGGGCGAAGGTTGTTGTTGCGCCTTCTCCTGCTGCTCATCCTTCTGCTGATCCTGGTTCTGACTCTGGTCCTGCTGTTGCTTCTGCTCTTGCCCCTGCTGACCCGATTGTTGGTTCTTATCCTTTTGTTGCTGCTGCTGTTGTTGCTGTTGTTCGAGCAGTTGTTTTAGCGCCGTGAGCGAGTGGTCGCCGGGATACAGTTGCAGTCCTTCATCCACCCAGGAGCGTGCTTTCTCGATGTCGTCGTGGGTGTAATTCTCGGCACCGTGATCGAAGTAGTCTTTCGACGAGTCATCGGCCGCCAGCGCTGTGCCAGCGAGAAGAAGAGCCAAGATGAAGGAAATGCGAATCATTGCGAAATGGCCGGTGGATTGTTCGTGGATCCCTCCAATATCTGAACAATTTGACCGGTTCTTTTGAGATACTGTTCGAAAGTTTTCGCCTCGGGTCGGCCCAGTTTGAGGATGGGGGCCAGACGTTGATTGGCATTGGTGAGCAGGCTGTGCGCTTGTGTGAATTCGTGCGCGATGATCAATTGATCGGCCCGCTGAATCGAGGATTGGAGTTCCACAATAGCGCGATGAAGGGCGGCCCGCTGCGCCAGCGCGTGTTCCAAGTTCAGTCGAACATTGGGCTGGTCGGGCCGGATCAGCAGCGAGCGATCAAAGTGATCAATGGCTTGGTTGAGATGGGCCTCAAGGTTGGTTCCGTTTCCTTCATTCAGGGCCTCGGCGACCTGATGAAGCCGCGTGACGCCCGCGTTGTAGAGCGCCATGCCTTGAAGGTTCAGGTCGGCTGTTTTTTCGGCAGAGAGAAAGGTGTCGTGGGCGGGCTCCCACTGCTTATCGCGGAAGAGGGCGACGCCCCGATTGAAGCGTGCGACTCCGGGGTCCAGTCCTGCGCTCGGCGCTTCCTGTGCTGCGGTGTCGAATGCGGCGACGGCATTGGTGAACAGACCCTGCTCGAATGCGTGTGCTCCCTCGCGCATGGCCAACCGCGGCTCCGCGCTCGCCGTGAGAGCGAGTCCACCAAGAATCAGTGTGACGATTGTGCAGTGCGTTTTCATTGCGCGCCTCCTCGGCGCTCGCGCACCGCTGACTCCAGCGCGAGGGCGCACAGGGCGAGGCCGATGAACCAGCCCGCGCGCTCCTCCCATATCTTTGCCAAACGCGAATCAGTTTCCTTGCGCGTCAGAGAGGAGAGGTGCTGTTTGATGAGCGCATCGAGGCCGAGGTCGCCGGGCGCCGCGCGAATGAATGCGCCCCCTGTTTCCAGCGACAGCTTGCGGAGCGGGTCTTCATGCAAGGATGAAAGAACGACCTTTCCATCGGCATCCTTTTGGAACCCCGCGCCGCCGTCGGCTGCGGGGAGCGGCTCTCCCTCAGCGGAGCCGACTCCAATTGCATAGACGCGAATGTTCTTCTCCTTGAGTTCGGGCAGCCAGTTTTCGATGCGGCCCTCATGGTCTTCGCCATCTGTGATGAGCAAGAGGACGCGATCGGATTCCGCCTGCTTATCGAATGTTTCGATGGCGGTTTTGAGCGCCGTTGCGAGGGCGGTGCCCCCGCGCGGGATCATGCCTACGCGCACATCTGCCAAGCTCATTAGGAACGCGGCATAGTCAATTGTGAGCGGGCACTGCAGATAGGCTGCACCTGCGAAGGGAATGAGACCGACTCGATCGCCGCGTAATTCGCGAGTGAAATCGCGCAGGCCCCACTTGGCCTGTTGCAGACGGTTGGGCTTGAAATCCTGGGCCAGCATACTGCGCGAAGTGTCGAGCAAGACGAGGATATCGAGTCCGCGCGAGGTGCTTTCCTCCCATCGGAAACCCCATTGCGGCCGGGCCAGTGAAAAGAGGAGGAGCGCAATCGCAAAGAGCCACAGTGCGATGCGGCGCGCGCGGCGCTTGGCTCGCCATCCCGTGGCGAGTTTTGCGAGGGCGTCGGCCGCAAAGAAGGCGCGCATCAGGCGCACTCTGCGGCGGTAGAGCACAATGCAGAGGACGGCCAGTGGCAGGAGTAGCCAGAGCGCTTTCAAATAGGATGGATCGCCAATGTTCATGGTTCAGGGGAAACGTTCCAAGCGGGCCAAACCAAGTAGTTGCTCCAATGCGAGGAAGAAGAGGCCGGCGAGGATGAGCGGCTGGAAGCGCTCCTCGTAGCGCGTGTATTGTTCGACTTCGATCTTGGTCTTCTCCATTTTATCAATTTCGTCGAACGTGCGGTTCAGACTGGCCATATCCGTTGCGCGAAAATAGTGGCCCCCCGTCAATTCGGCGACTTGCGTCAGCGAGGCTTCGTCAATGTCATTTCGCTGTTGGATGTAGTGTGTGCCGCCGAACGGATCGCGCACGGGGATGCGAGAAAATCCGCTGGAGCCCGCGCCGATGGTATAGACCTTGATGCCGAGCGCCTTGGCTGCCAGCGCGGCGTTTTCGGGTGAAATATCGCCTGTGTTGTTCACGCCATCCGTCAGCAGGATCACGACTTTGCTCTTGGCTTCGCTGTCGCGCAGGCGATTGATCGCGGAGGCCAGGCCCATGCCGATTCCCGTCGCGTCGCCGAGATCGCCAATTTGCAAGCGGGCCATCTGCGTGAGGAGCCAGCCATGATCGAGCGTGAGCGGCGCGATGGAATAGGGCTGGGCAGCGAAGGCGACCAGTCCGATTCGGTCATCGCGGCGCGCGCGAATAAACCGATCCGCCACCTTCTTTGTCGCATCGAGACGGTTGATCTCCTGATTGCCTTCGGAAAAGTCAATGGCCGCCATTGAGGGGGAAAGGTCCACCAGCAAAATGATGTCTACCCCCTCGGTGTGTATCCGGTGTTGCCCGAGTCCGCGCTGGGGACGCGCGAGGGCAATGACGAGCAGCGCGAGTCCAATACCGAACAGGAATGGCAGAAGCGGGCGCAGCGCAGCGGCCCATCCCCGTCCGATGCCTGCAAATTGCCGGACCTCGCTGAAGCGCACCGGCGCTCGCAGCCGTTTCCATCCATAGCGCAGGTAGAGCACTGCTGGAATCAACAGCATCAGCAATAGCAGCCATGGATAGCGGAATGTCATACCTTGCGAAGAGGGGGTGGGGTGGATGGGTCGGTCGGAGGGGGTTGCGTTTCCGTCACGAGGCGCTCTGCGGCAGCGAGAGCGGCCTCCATGTCGCTTTGCGCGGGTTCGTGTTTCGCAAATTTCACCAGGTCGCTCTGCTCCAGAAACGCGAACACCAATTGTTTGTGCTCTGCCTGAAGGCCGCGCGCGGTCGCGGCAGCGCGGATGAATTCTTCCGTGGTCTGCTCCGGCGCGCGCAAGAAGAACGCGCCTTCGAGGAAGCGCCGCACAATTTGGGTCAGTTCGACATAAAACGCCTCAATGCCGTGCGAGTCCGGCCAACCTTTTGCGCGCAGAGCGCGAAGGGCGCGGAGGGCGACTTCGTGAGGCGGCAACGCCACTTCTGCGGGAGCGGGTCGGTTCCGTTTGCGGCGCAGCACGCGAACCAGCAGTGCGACGAGCAGCGAGAGCAGGATGACTACGCCCAGCAACAGAAGCAAACGTGTGGCGATGCGGTGTGGCCACTGCTGCAGTCCGGCGATGTCGCGAATTGCCTCATCTCCTGGCTGAAGAGAGGGGATCACATGGACCTCAATCTGGGGCGGTGCGATGCGGTCTGGAGCGCCTCCCGACTGAGCGCGCGCGACAGCGCTGGTCCAAATGGGGAATGTGCCGGGCCGGAGTGCGAGGAGTTCCCATTGCCGTGCGCGGTAGCCGGGCGGGATGCCGTCAGACAACTCGCGCGAGTTGCGCACCACAATGGCGGGCGGTTGGCCCGGCATCGGCCAGTCAACGCGATCCGTTGGACCCGCCTTGATGGCCGATGTGAATGTGAAGGGCTGCCCAATCTGAACCGTGTTCGTGCTCAGAACCGCTGTGAGAGGTTCGTCGGGATTTGGCGAAAAGTGCGCGCGGTTCCTGCCGCATCCAGCGGCCAGAGAAATCGCCAGGAGCGCGCACGCGATGGAGGTCGCACGTTTCATGATGCCACCCGCCGTTCGCGCGCTCGGAAGAAGCGGATCAGTTGTTGGACATATGGGGTGTTCGTCTCGAGTTCGATCAAATCCACTCCGGCACCGCGCAGATCGCGCGCTCGCGCTGCGGCCACTTCGTCGCTTCGCTGGCGGAGCCGCTCTTGAACGCGGCGATCGGACGTATCCACCAGGATTCGCTCGCCCGTCTCGGCATCCTCCAGCTCGACGAGACCTGCGGCGGGCCACTCGGCCTCGCGTCGGTCGCGCAGGCGAACGGCAATGAGATCGTGTCGGCGCGCCGCTGCGGCGAGTGGCTTGATATAGTCGGTGTCTTGAAAATCGCTGATAAGAAAGGCCACGCACTTCCTCGTTGTCACGCGGTTGAGATAGGCCAGCGCCTTCGCGATGTCGGTTTTCTTGCCGCGCGGCTTGTAGTGAAGCGTATCGCGGATTACGCGCAGGACGTGGCGCGTTCCTTTGCGTGGCGGGATGAAGTGCTCCACTTCGTCCGTGAAGAGAATCAGTCCGATCCGATCATTGCTCTGAATGGCGGCGAACGCCAGGACGCCCGCGAGTTCCGCCGCCAAATCCTGCTTGAATTGAGCGCCGCTACCGAAATGCTGAGACCCGCTCATGTCCACCAGCAACATGACGGACAGTTCGCGCTCTTCGATGTACTTCTTGATAAACGGGTGCCCGAGTCGCGCGGTCACATTCCAGTCAATCGCGCGCACATCATCGCCGGGCACGTATTCACGGACCTCGTGAAACTCCATGCCGTGGCCTTTGAAAACGCTCTTGTATTGTCCGGCAAAGACGTCCGACACAATTCGCGACGTGCGAATTTCGATTTGTCGAATCTTCTTGATGATCTCTGCGGGAAGCATGGCGAACAGCGCTCCGATCGGTGTGGCGAGGTGTGCGCTTGGTGGCTAGGGCACCGGCAGGCTGTTGAGAATGCGCCCGACCACATCGTCGGGGCGCAGATCCTCAGCTTCCGCCTCGTATGAAACCATCACGCGGTGGCGCAGAACATCGGGCGCGATGGACTTCACGTCCTGTGGCGTCACATAGCCGCGGCCTTGCAGGAAGGCGTGAGCGCGCGCCGCCAGCGCCATGTTCAGCGTTGCGCGTGGCGAAGCGCCATAGCGGATGTAGGGCTTCAGATCCAATTTGTGCGCAGCCGGATCGCGCGTGGCGAAGACGATGTTGAGGATGTAGTCCTTGATCTTGTCGTCTACGTAGATGTCGTCAACGACCTTGCGCGCGCGCAGAATGGCCTCTGGCTCGACAACGGGGCGGACCGCAGTGTTGGCGTCGGTGACGGCCATCGCATCCATGATGCGACGCTCTTCCTCGCGTGTCGGATAGGTGACCACGAGCTTGAGCATGAAGCGATCCACCTGCGCTTCGGGCAGTGGATAAGTGCCTTCCTGCTCGATGGGGTTTTGAGTGGCGAGGACGAGGAACGGCGAGGGGAGCGAAAAGGTTTCCTGCCCGATTGTCACCTGATGTTCCTGCATGGCCTCCAGCAGTGCGCTTTGTACCTTTGCCGGCGCGCGATTGATTTCATCCGCCAGGATGATGTTTGCAAATACAGGCCCTTGCCGGATAAAGAACGTCGCATCCTTCGGGTTATAGACCTGCGTGCCCACGAGGTCGGCGGGGAGCAGGTCTGGCGTGAATTGGATGCGCTGGAAGCGCGCATTGACAGCAGCGGCAAGCGTCTTGACCGTCAGCGTTTTGGCCAAACCCGGAACGCCTTCCACGAGGAGGTGCCCATTGGCGAGGAGGCCGATAATGAGCCGATCCACCAGATAGTTCTGGCCGACGATAACGCGGCCGACTTCCGCGCGCAGTGCGCTGATAAACGCGCCTTCCTCTTTGACTCGCTCGTTAATTGCAGTGATGCCTGTACTCATAGTTGAAACACTCCTGTGGACTCACACGAATAATTCGACCGCGTCTTCGAAAAAACGTTCAAGGGCTATTTGGCGGGTGCGAAAAAGCTACATCGTCGCGTTGCGCCAGTTGGCGCAGAGCCTCATAAATCGCGATGCCAGCCGCTGTCGAGAGATTGAGCGAGCGGACGTGGTCGGCGCGGAGCGGAATCGCCAGGTGTCGCTCGGGGAAGCGCGCCAGCAGTTCGGCCGAGAGTCCGCGCGTTTCCGAGCCGAACACCAGCGCATCGCCCGGCAGAAAATCGGCCTCGAACAGCGAGCGGGTTGCGCCTGTAGTGAAAAGCCAGCAGCGCGGATTTCCGGCGGTTTCGAGAAAGTGATCGAAGTGGGGGTGGGGCGCCAGCGCGACAGAGTCCCAATAGTCCAAGCCCGCGCGCTTGAGTTGCGCATTGGTAATCTGAAAACCCAGCGGCTCGATCAAGTGAAGAGGCGAGCCGGTTGCCGCGCAGGTTCGGGCGATGTTCCCTGTGTTCGGTGGAATCTCCGGTTCGACCAACACCACGCGTAGCGGTGGCGTTGGCCACGAGAACTTCAGCGGACACCGCCGCGCATGAGCGTGCTTCATGCGAAGTCAAAGAGGTTGCCGCAGCCGTGCGTCAGTTGCGTCACTCGCGATCAGCCTCGCGCTCATACACCACATCGCGAAGCGCGCTGGTCAGCTTCTTTGCAACATCCTGACCGGCTTTCTTCAGGGCTTCCTTGCCCGCTGCGCGAACCGCTTGGCCGCCCGCCTGGGCATTGGCGTCTTCCACTGCAATGACCGCGCCATCACTCACGCGCACGAGGCGCATGGTGACCTCTGCATCCGCCCGAACGGCCGTGACGCCATAGGCCACGCTCTCGCTCGCGCGAACGGCGGTTGCCTTGCCTGCGATCACGTAGTCCGCGCCGAGGCCTTTCCCCTTGATCGCCGCAGTCTTCGCGTTCACCAGGTCCTCGAGGTTGCGACCCGCGCCGAGTTCCGTTGCGTCAATGACCGAAAACCCTGCTCGTACGAGAGATTTTTCGATCGCGCTTTGGACAACGTGCTGACGCCCGCCTCCCCACGAAAACCAGAACCACTCGCCCTCAATTTGCTCCGGTGCGATCACCGCGATCTTGGGGCCAGGCGCCTTAGCCGGCTCCGCGTTGGTTGAAGTTTCTCCGAACGCGCTTCCCGCCACCATGAAGCCCACGCCCAACAAGCACACTCTCAAAAAGGATTTCATCGAACGCCTCCTGAATTGAGGGAAATTGTCCGACATCCGCCCCTACTGTCAATGCCAGAAGAGAGGCTTCTCGATGGACCGCAGGGGGGCGATCGTCAGCTTGATGGAGGAGAGCATTGACGAAGAAGATGATGCCTCACGCGGAGGCGCGGGGGCGCGGGGTCCGATCGGCGGAGGGCTGGAGAAATTTCCAACGATTGGAAATGAGGGCGATGAAGACTTCCAATCCTTGGAACTCTTCGATGAAGTGCAATGAATGGAAGGAGTACGCATCGTTGGAGACCTTCGGTAGCTTGAGCTTTGAAAAGAAGATCAAGAGGAGGGTGTAGAGCGCGGCGCGGGCTGGGTGTGATGCAAGTAGGATGTTCTGTAGGCATAGGGGCTTTTCTCGACGGGCGGGCTTCACTACACTGCTGGCACGAAGATGGCTAAGGAAACCACGACGCCCGATCGCAGCACAGCGGCTGCCTTCCCTCGGTATCTCACTGGCGAGGTGCTGGCGGACAGCGTCGCACTTCGATGGTCGGGCCTTTTTGCGCGGCGATGGCAGAACCCGAGCGTGGTGGATCGCATTCTCGTGCCCGCGACGCCGGAGCCGCACATCGCATGCACGCTTCGGGGTGTGGCGGATTTCAAGGAGCGCGATATTGGTGGCGCATGGATCGAGCGAAAAGTTCAGGCGGGCTCGGTGTTCGTCACGCGTTCGAGAACTCCTTACGAGGTGAGCTTCCAATCGCCTATTGGTCAGGCGCTGGATAGCCTCTCCCTCCATATCGCTGTTGAGCCGTTCCAAGCCGCGCTGGAGGTTCGCTATCCAGGGAAGACGGAGCGGGTGGAAGTGGTGGACTATTTTGGTCGGGACGAAATCTTGTGGCCGATTTGTCTGACTTGCGCAGAGCTTTTGGCTGCGCGGGTTCCGGGTAAATCGCCGCGCGTCATTGCGCTCACGCAGCTCATTGCGGCGCACATCGTGGAAAATTACACGCGCATTGGCGAGCGGGTGGCCTCGGGCCATGGCGGACTTCCCATTCACCAACTCCGCAAGGTTGAGGACTATGTGAATGAACATCTGGCGGACGAGATGTCGGTGGAAATGCTCGCCGAGTTGGTGGCGCTGAGTCCGTCGCATTTCGCGCATGTCTTCAAAGAGACGACGGGCATGACGCCGCTGCAGTTCGTCACTCGCCAGCGCATTACGCGGGCTCAGCAATTGATTCGCGAAACGTCGAGCAGTCTCATTGAGGTGGGGATGGACGTGGGCTACAGCAGTCCCAGCCACTTTGCGCATGTTTTTCGGCAGATCGTAGGTGTGACGCCCACCGCCTTTCGGAAATCCCTCTGAAGCGCCCGCCGAGTTTGTCGCAGGATCGCGACAGGCATCACAGGATCGCGCGAGCGCGGTTTTTCATCCTGGTGCAGTGTGCGCACAGATGAAAACGGAAACCGAAGGGAGAACTTCAATGAAACAGGAGAAACAAAAAGGGTGCGATAGTCGAAATGTTGATCGGCGCTCCTTCCTCACTGGCCTTGCGGCGGCGTCTGTGGGCGTTGCCGTCAGCCCGACGTTATACGCGGCCAACACCGCGGGCGCTGGCGGGGCGAGTGCAATCGCTCCGACATTGCCGACTGCCGGCAAGAGTCCGCTCACCACGCTGAACAACGGCGTGGAGATGCCGGTTCTGGGTGTGGGATGTTTTAATCTGCCGACCATCCAGACGGCCGATGTCATCCACTTCGCGCTGATCAACGGCTACCGGTTGGTGGACACAGCCAAGAATTATGGAAACGAGAAGGAAGTGGGCGAGGGGATTGTCCGAAGTGGCGTGCCGCGCTCGGAGTTGTTCATCACCACAAAACTCTGGATTGAGGATTTTGGCTATGACGAGGCCTTGCGCGCCTTTGATCGCAGTGTCAACGAACTCGGGCTGGACTATCTCGATCTCTACTTGTTGCACTGGCCGGTGCCGACGGATTTCGCGAAAACCATCGCGGCCTACAAGGCACTGGAAAAACTCTATGCGGACAAACGCATCCGCGCGATCGGGGTGTCGAACTTCAATCCAGAGCATTTGCGCATGCTCACTGAGCAAACGGAGGTCGTGCCGGTCCTCAACCAGATTGAACTCCATCCCTTCTTCGCGCAACAGGCCGCGCGGGAGGCCAATGAGCAGCGCGGCATCAAGACGGAAAGCTGGTCACCAATCGGCGGCGGCTTTATCACGCTGCCCAAAGACCCCACAAACATTGTCCGCCTGCTGGAGGAGAGGACGATCGTTGAGTTGGGGCAGAAATATCGGAAAATGCCGGCTCAGATTGTTCTGCGCTGGCATATCCAACACGGCTTCATCGCCATACCGAAATCCCAGCATTACGAGCGGTTGCTGGCCAACATCGCCATCTTCGATTTCGAGCTGAGCGCAGACGAAATGGCGTCCGTGGATGCGTTGAATCGCGATCTGCGAGCCGGTCCCGATCCCGAACTCTTCGATGTCCCCGCATTCCGAGCCATCCTCGAAAGGAGACGAGCGGGGGTCTAGGAGTTCATCACAGAAGCAAGAATAGAAGGAATGAAACCATGAAATCAAAAGCATCACGTCTATGGACATCGTTAATACTCCTTGCGTGCGGCGGTATCGCCCATGCGGAGTCCGATAGCAAGGAGGAGCAGGTGATCTATCGGTTCGATCCTGCGGCGGCCACCAAGGGGGCGGGGGAGTACTTCACCGGGGACGTTCAGGTTGATCGCCTCTTCCCGACCAACGCGAGCGCGGCGTACTCGGGAGCCTATGTCACGTTTCAAGCGGGTGCGCGAACGGCTTGGCATCTTCATCCTGCTGGGCAACACATGATCGTGACAGCCGGGACGGCGCTCGTGGGCACCCGCGATGGGAAGGTTGTTCGGCTTGAGGTTGGCGACTCGCTTTGGTGCCCGCCTGACCTGGATCACTGGCACGGCGCTACGGCGGATGCCCCCATGACGCATCTCGTGATCACAGGCAGCAAGGATGGGCAGAACGCGGTTTGGAAGGAACAGGTCACCGAGACGCAGACACAGGGGCAGCCATGAATGCAGGTGAATGGGTCGCTGCCGTGGCAGCTGTTGTCCTGGGGAACTTGATGGTGGGCGTTACAGTCGTGAATGCACAGGATGGTGATGAGATTGCCAAACTGAATGAGCGGGAGGCGGCCTTGGTGCGCATTTCCGCACACTCTGCGGTCGGCAACCTTGATGCGCTGGACACGGCGCTGTGCGAGGGATTGGATGCGGGGTTGAGCATTAATCAGATCAAGGCCGCGCTCGAACAGCTATATGCCTACTGCGGTTTTCCGCGCAGCCTGAACGGCATAAACACCCTTCGCACGGCGCTCGACCGTCGCGCGAAGAATGGAGTGCGCGACAATCCGGGCGAATCGTACCAACCCGTTGTGGATGGCGATCGCTATGAGCGGGGTCGCCTCACACTGGAGAAGCTGACCGGTGTGGCGCAGGCCAAGCCTGCGCCCGGGTTCGGCGAGTTCAGCCCGGAGATTGATCGCTTCCTCAAAGAGCATCTATTTGCCGACATTTTCGACAACCCGGTTTTGACGCACCGCGAACGAGAACTGGTGACCATTGCCGCATTGGCAGCTATGGACGGTGTTGGAGCGCAGCTCAAAGCGCACGTGGGCATCGGCAGGAACACCGGCATCGCGGATGCGGAACTGGCACAGATCGCCGATCTCATCGGGGTGGCCATCAACGAATCCAAAGCCAATCAACTTCGTCAATTTATTGTGAAATAGGAGTCCATTACCATGCGCGCAACCATTATGTACCAAGCTGGCGATGTGCGGATCGAAACGATCCCCGATGCCCGCATACAGCAACCCACCGATGCCGTGATCCGCATTGTTCGCGCCTGCATTTGCGGCAGCGATTTGTGGCCCTTTCGCTTGAAGCAACCCGATGGCAAGGGCCAGAACATGGGCCACGAAGCGATCGGCAGAGTGGAGGCCGTTGGAGCCGACGTGCGCAAGATCAAGGTTGGCGATGTGGTCATCATGCCCTTCGCCTATTCAGATGGCAGTTGCGATTTCTGTCATGAAGGTCTGCACACTTCCTGCATGCACGGTGGCTTCTTCGGCAACTCAGAAGTGGGTGGCGCACAGGCCGAAGCGCTGCGCATTCCGTTGGCCGACGGCACACTCTATCCCGTGCCCATAGGCGAAGACCACGCGCTTATGGCTTCCTTGCTCACGCTGTCCGATGTCATGGGCACAGGCCATCACGCAGCCGTCGTCGCCCGCGTTAGAGAGGGGAAGAAGGCGGCGGTGGTCGGTGACGGGGCGGTAGGACTGTGCGGTGTAATCGCAGCCAAGCGGCTTGGAGCTGAACAGATCATTCTCCTGGGCCGCCACGCTGATCGAATCGCATTGGCTAAAACGTTCGGCGTCACCGACGTGGTCAGCGAGCGGGGCGGCGAAGCCGTTGAGCGCGTGCGAGAGTTGACCGGCGGCATGGGCGTGCACTCCGTACTGGAATGCGTCGGCAGCGAACAAGCCATGGCCACGTCCATGGGGATCGTACGGGCGGGCGGCGCGGTGAGTCGAATTGGCGTGCCGCATTATGACGTCATCCCTCAAGCGCAGCCGATGTTCTATCACAACGTCATCGTCGGTGGCGGCCCTGCGCCGGTGCGCGCCTACATCGAGGAACTTCTGCCTGATGTGCCCGATGGCTACCGCGCGATGGACGCGCGCGAATCTCTCAAAGTTATGGTCCAGCCGTAATATCAAACTGGAGTTACATCATGCAAACGACACAACCTTCGATCCCATTGAACAATGGCATGGCGATGCCCGCCCTTGGCCTCGGAGTCTTTTTAACTCCGCCCGCACAGACAGCCGGAGCGGTAAGCACCGCCTTGCGCACGGGCTATCGCCTAATTGACACTGCTGCCGCGTACCTGAACGAGCGCGCCGTTGGGGAAGGCATCCGCGCCAGCGGTGTGGCGCGCGACGAGCTTTTCATCACCACGAAGCTATGGCCGGGTCAGTACGGCTATGACGAAGCCTTGCGCGGCTGTGACGCCAGCCTGACGCGCCTCGGTCTCGACTACCTGGATCTGTACCTGCTGCATTGGCCGGTGCCCACGGATTTCGCCAACACCGTGCAGGCATATAGAGCGATAGAAAAGCTCCGAGCTGACGGCCGCATTCGCGCCATCGGCGTATGCAATTTTCTCCCGCACCATTTGCAACGACTGAGGGAAGAAACGGGTCTAGTCCCGGCTGTCAACCAGATCGAACTGAATCCTTTCTACACGCAACCCGAGACGCGCGCCATGCACGCGCAGCTCGGGATCGTCACGCAGTCGTGGGCTCCCATTGGCGGCACCTACGTGCGCAATCCCAAGGCTGTGACCAATGGCGCCGACACGCCACTGAAGCACCCGCTCGTTCTCCAGTTCGCGGAGAAATATGGCAAGACGCCGGCGCAGATCGTCATCCGATGGCACCTTGATCACGGCTTCTCGGCCATCCCAAAATCGGTGCGCGCCGAGCGAATTGTCGAAAATTGGGGCGTGTTCGACTTCTCGCTTACACTCGAAGAAATTACGCGAATGGACGTCTTGGATACGGGAGTTCGCGCTGGCGGCGATCCCGAAGCGTTCACCGCCAACAGCTATCCAACCGATGTCAATGCGCAATGAGGCGCGTCAGCGCTGAGGTGGGACCAATGGGAGGGGCTGGGCAGCAGGCTTCGGCCTTTCAGAGGAGCCACTCGGCGAAATAGAGCATTGACGAAGAAGACGAAGCCTCACGCGGAGGCGCGGGGTCCGATCGGCGGAGGGCTGGAGAAATTTCCAACGATTGGAAATGAAGGCGTTGAAGACTTCCAATCCTTGGATATCCGGCGCGATCTGCGGCATGCAGAGATGTATGCGGACAAGTTGGACCCGATGATGCGCGCAGAAGGGGCACTGCAAAAACGTGCTCACAAGCGCCCGAAGGGAAGTGGGGCGCTTAGCGACATGTTTCTTGATCCATTAATTCGGCCCTCGTTTGTTCTCGATGGCTCTCTATGGCCCCGTTTGCTATCGTGTCATACGTTCTTAGTGCAGACGCGAGGGGATAGCGATGCTGGAATGCTGGCTGGCGGTTGAAGAAATCGCCGCGCATCTGGGCGTGAATCCAGGTGCGGTTTACAAGTGGATTGAACGCAAGAAACTTCCGGCTCACAAGGTCGGGCGGCTCTGGAAGTTCAAAGCTTCACAGGTTGACGAGTGGATTCAGGCGGGCAAAGTGGCACAGAGAGAATACAATGGGTAGCCAATCGAACAACAGCGCGAATCTTGGGTTCGAGGACAAGCTGTGGGCGGCCGCCGACAAGCTGCGCGGCAACATGGACGCCGCCGAGTACAAGCACGTCGTCCTCGGCCTGATCTTCCTGAAGTACATCTCCGACGCCTTCATGGAGAAGTACAACCACCTCGCCCAGGAGACAGCCAATCCGAAGAGCGAGTACTACGTCAAAGAGGAACGGGCGCGGTACGGCGTTGCCGAGGATCGCGACGAGTACCTGGCCGACAACATCTTCTGGGTGCCGCCGGAAGCCCGCTGGCCCCATCTCCAGAGGAACGCCAAGCGGCCCGAGATCGGCACGCTGGTGGACGACGCCCTGGCCGCCATCGAGCGCGATAACAAGTTTCTCAAGGGCGTGCTCCCCAAGGACTATGCTCGCCCTGCGCTCGACAAGGCCCGCCTCGGCGAGATCATTGACCTGATTGCGACCATTGGCCTGGGCGATAAGCAGGCACGCGAGCGGGACGTTCTGGGCCGGGTGTACGAGTACTTCCTCGGCAAGTTCGCGGCCGCCGAGGGCAAGCTCGGCGGGCAGTTCTACACGCCCCAGTGTGTGGTCAAACTGCTGGTCGAGATGCTCGAACCCTACAAAGGCCGCGTCCTCGATCCCTGCTGCGGTTCCGGCGGCATGTTCGTGCAGGCCGCCAAGTTCGTCCAGTCCCACGCCTCCAGCAATGGCAATGGCAAGAAGCCCAAAGTCAGTCCTGCTGTTCGTCGTGATATCTCCATCTACGGCCAGGAATCCAACAACACGACATGGCGGCTGGCGCTGATGAATCTGGCCATCCGGGGGATCGACGGCAAGATCGAATGGGGTGACAGCTTCCTCAACGACAAACACAAGGACCTGAAGGCCGACTACATCCTGGCCAATCCCCCGTTCAACATGGAGGACTGGGGCTATTCGAAAGTGAAGAACGATGTCCGCTGGCGGCGCTTCGACCAGCCCTCCGGGAACGCCCAGTTCTCATTGCCGCCGGGCGGCGAACGCAAACGCAAGGACGGTTCGACGTTCACGGTGGACGGCGGCAACGCCAACTATGCCTGGATTCTGCACTTCCTGCATCATCTCGCGCCGCATGGAACCGCTGGTTTCGTTTTGGCGAATGGATCGCTCACCAGTAGCACATCCGGCGAGGGCGACATTCGCAAGGCCATCATCGAAGCGGACATGGTGGACTGCATCATCTCCCTGCCAGGCCAGCTCTTCTACACAACGGGAATCCCCGCCTGCCTCTGGTTCCTGACGCGCAACAAGGGCGCGGACAAGGAGAATGGCTTCCGCGCACGGCACGGCGAGACGCTCTTCATTGACGCTCGCAAGCTTGGCGTGCTGACCGACCGCGTCCATCGTGAACTCACGGATGATGAGGTCGCCGAGATCGCCCGCACCTACCACGCCTGGCGTGGTGAGACGGACGCGGGCAAGTACGAGGACAAGGCCGGATTCTGCAAGGCCGCCACACTCAAAGAGATCGAAGCCCACGGCCACGTCCTCACGCCAGGTCGCTACGTCGGCGCGGAAGAGATCGAGGACGACGGCGTGCCCTTCGAGGAGAGAATGGCCGCACTCTCCGCCGAACTCTACGAGCAGATGGCGGAGGGTGAGAAGCTCGATGCCGCCATCCGCAAAAATCTGGAGACGCTAGGCTATGGGGAGTAAGAAACAATTGGACCGGAAGATATTCGTGGCACTTCTGGCCGACGTAAAACTGCGCATTCAGACCGCGCAGACCCGCGCCATGCTCGCGGTCAATTCGGAACTGGTACGGCTCTACTGGGATATCGGGCGCATGATCGATGTCCGGCAGAAACTCGAAGGCTGGGGCTCCGGCGTCATTCCCCGGTTGGCGGCGGAATTGAAGAATGAGATGCCCGAGTTGAAGGGTTTTTCGGAGCGGAATATTGGCTACATGATCCGTTTTGCCAAAGAATACGGCGCTGCGGCAATTTTGCAGCAGCCTGCTGCAAAATTGGGGATTGGAGTCTCGGTAGAGACGCAAACTCTTGATAAGCAGTCTGATGCAATTGTGCAGCGGCCCACTGCACAATTGCAGTTCCCGATGGACTTGATCGTCTCTTTGCCTTGGTTTCACCACGTTTTCCTCATGGAAAAGGTCAAAGACCTCGCCGCTCGCCGCTGGTACATGGAACAGACCCTGGCCAATGGCTGGAGCCGGAACATCCTCGCCATGCAGATCGAGGCACAGGTTCACGCACGGCACGGAAAAGTCCGCTCGAACTTCGCCCTTGCCCTGCCCGAGCATCAATCTGACCTCGTCCAGCAGACGCTCAAGGACCCCTACATTTTCGACTTTCTGACCCTGACCGAACCCTTTCAGGAGCGTGAACTTGAAACGGCGTTGGTTCGGCATCTGGAGAAATTCCTGCTCGAGCTCGGCCAGGGCTTCGCCTTTGTCGGTCGGCAATACAAGGTCGAGGTGGGCGACGAGGATTTCTACATTGACCTGCTGTTCTATCACCTGCACCTGCGGGCCTTTGTTGTGATCGAACTCAAGAAGGGCAAGTTCAAGCCGGAATATGCCGGCAAGCTCAACTTCTACTGCAACGTCGTCAACGACCGCCTGAAACAGCCGACCGACAACCCGACCATCGGCCTGATCCTCTGCCAGGAGCGCAGCCGCCTGCTGGCCGAATACAGCTTTGCCGGGATAGATAAGCCCATCGGCATTTCCACCTACGAACTTACCCGCGCCCTGCCCAAGAACCTGCGCTCTGCGCTTCCCACCGTCGAGGAGATCGAGGCCGAACTGAGCGACGTGGCCGAGCAGGCGGAAGCCAAACGCTCAAGCGGCAAACGCGGCGGGACGGTCCGGGAACCCGGTGTCCGATACGGCGCGGCCGGCATGCGCATCGTGGACCAGCCCTTCGACGCCACCGACGGCGCCGACACTCCCTTCGGCCAACGCTGGGGCGGCGATGTCGCCAAACTCACCCCCGCTCACCTCGCCGCCATCAAATGCGGCAAGACGCTTGCGCTGGACGTCCAGAACGAATATGTGCTGTTTGTGCAGGGCACGACAGCACACCCTCACCCCGGCCCTCTCCCAAAGGGAGAGGGAGAGAAGAAGCGGCCCTCCCGCCGGAAGGGAGGGCGAGATGGGTGTTAGGCTAAAGTCCTCGGATGCAGATACAAGTTGGCTCTATCGCCCCGTGTTCCCTGAGTCATGGGAGTCGCACGTGCTGTATTCGCTGGCCACATGGATCAACGGGATGGCCTTCAAGAATATCAACTTCACGCCCACCGGACGGCCAGTCATCAAGATCGCGGAAATCAAAGGTGGAATCACTGCGCAGACCCAGTTCACGGACAGCGAGTACGACAAGCGCTATTTCATCACCAGGGGCGACATGCTGTTCTCGTGGTCTGGCCAGCCGGAAACGTCTATCGACGTGTTCTATTGGGACGGCCCGGACGGATGGCTGAATCAGCACGTCTTTAAGGTTCTGCCCGATGATGACGCCTGCACTCCGACCTTCCTCTACTACACCCTGAAGTACTTGAAACCCAACTTCATCGGCATCGCTCGCAACAAACAGACCACCGGCCTCGGGCACGTGACCAAAGCGGATATGCAGGCGATCCAGGTTCGCATTCCCGGCCGGCCGACGCAGAATCGCATCACGCACATTCTTGGCAAACTGGACGCCCGCATTGACGTGAACCGGCGAATGAACCGGACGTTGGAGAGGATGGCGGCGGCGCTCTTTAAGAGCTGGTTCATTGATTTCGACCCCGTCCGCGCCAAGGCCGATGGCCGCGAAACCGGCCTCCCCGCCGAAATCGCCAACATCTTCCCCGACAGCTTTGAAGACTCAGAGCTTGGGGCGATCCCTGCCGGATGGACGGTCACGCCCATGAAGGACTTGGCGGATGTGAATGCCAGGAGCACGAAGAAGGATTACCCGCACGCTCGAATCCGTTACGTGGACATTTCCTCGGTGAGCCAGGGCAGCCTCGACCAGACGACCACCTATGACCTCGCCGACGCCCCAAGCCGAGCGAAGCGACTGGTGCAGACCGGCGACACCATCTGGTCGTGCGTCCGCCCAAACCGCAATGCGTATCTCTACATCGACCGGCCCGCCGACAACCTGGTCGTGAGCACGGGCTTTGCCGTCCTGTCGCCACGCACTATTCCCGCGAGCTACCTGCACCAGTGGGTGACGACACAGGCCTTCGTGGATTACCTCACCGCCTACGCGACCGGTGCTGCCTATCCAGCGGTGAAGGCCGACACCTTCGAGACGGCGAAGATGATCCTGCCTGGCAAGGGAATCCTGAAGGCGTTCCACGATCTCGTTGGCCCACTCCGCGCCCGGATCGCCCACAACCAGCGCCAGAACCGCCGTCTGGCCGGTCTGCGCGACACACTACTGCCCAAACTCCTGAGCGGGGAGATCGAAGCGCCCGACGTGGAGCAAGCTGCGGGGAGGGCGGTGTGATGACCAAGCGGGCGAAAGTTCGATCCAAACCCAAGATCGTAAAGGTCAAAGAGCGTTCCGTGCTTGAGATGACCCCGACCCAGGCCAGGGCATTCTTTCTCAAACCGGAGAGCTATTGCAGCGTCGAGTTGCCCGCGTATTTTCGATTCGGCGCGATACTGTCTGCCGTTGCCAAGATACTGAAGAAGAAGCCGCTTGTTGAGATGTCCAGCAAGCCCCACCAGCATGAGGGTGTCAATTACTCGCTGCTGTCGAACAAGGACGGACGGCATGCATGGCGTCCGTTCCAACTCATCCACCCAGCGCTCTACGTCTCCCTCGTAGATCAGATCACCGCGCCGGACAAGTGGGCCTTCATCCGCGACCGCTTCAAAGAGTTCCACGAGTTGAAGAAGTTCAACTGTCTGAGCATTCCGATCCGGTCCCTGTCCAAGCGCAAGGACAAAGCCGCTCAGATTCTCCAGTGGTGGCAAGGGATTGAGCAGCAATCCATCGAGCTGGCGATGGAGTATGAGTATGTCTTCCACGCCGACATCACCGATTGCTATGGCGCAATCTACACGCATTCCATCGTCTGGGCTCTCCACGGCAGGCCTGCTGGCAAGGATAAGAGATCGGACAAGAGTCTCATCGGAAACGTAATCGATTGGCATATTCAGGACATGCGGCATGGACAGACAAACGGCATCCCACAGGGTTCGGCACTTATGGACTTCATTGCCGAAATGGTGCTTGGGTTTGCGGACCTTGAATTGAGCGCCAAGCTTGAGCGATCTGACATCACCGAATATCGGATTCTGCGCTATCGAGACGACTACAGAGTGTTCGTGAACAATCCTCAGGCTGGGGAAGCCATCCTGAAAGCTCTGACAGAAGTCCTGATCGGGCTGGGGATGAGACTGAATACGGCGAAGACGACCAGATCGCAATCGGTCATCAGCAGTTCGTTGAAACCGGATAAGCGTGCATGGCTCCGAGGGCGCCAAGGTGACGCGAACTTGCAGAAGCATCTCCTGATCATCCATGCGCACGGACTCGACCACCCGAACGCGGGAAGCCTCGTGATCGCACTGACCCATTATCTCCAACGCCTGAGTCGGGTGCGGCGTCCTCAGCACCCCCGGGCCTTGATCAGCATTGCGGTGGATATCGCCTACAGCAGTCCGCGAACCTTTCCGGTATGCGCGGCAATCGTGAGTCGCCTATTGCGCTCCCTCGGGACCGAGACTGACCGCGCCCATGTTCTCAAGACGGTTTATGGAAAACTGTCGAAACTTCCCAACACAGGACTAATGGAGGTCTGGCTTCAGCGTATAGGTCATTTCTACGAATTCCATCCTGACTATGAGGAGGCTCTTTGCCGCATCGTGGCGGAGAAAAAGACAGCGCTCTGGAACAACGATTGGATTACAGCGAAGGCATTGAAGGACGCGATCACTCCGGCGCGCGTCTTTGACAAGGTCGCTTTCAAGGCGATGAAGCCGGTCGTTCCGCCGTCTGAAGTCGAGATGTTTGCATCCGAGAGGTATTGAGCGAGGAAATCTTATGGCCGACATGAACCTAACGCAGCCCGAAGCGGACGCGCTGATCGCGATGGAGAAGCACCGCGTATCGGACGAGCGGAGCGATTTTCCAATAAATGGACAGTCGCTGAGTCTGCCTCTTCAGTCCTTGGATAAACGAGAGCAGTTCCTCTTGGACATCAGCCGGGGGCGAATTGACCTGCTGCGCGGCAAGTACCAGAACCGTGCCCGCCAGGTTGTCGTTCTGGTTCGTTTGGACTTTGGTGGTCCGCCGCACCGGAACCCGGACGATACCGAGGTCGCCTGTCCACACCTGCATGTTTATCGTGAAGGATACGGTCACAAGTGGGCTGTACCCGTCCCGGTAGAGACGTTCCCGCGCACGGGTGACCTGTGGGGAACGCTGGAGGATTTCATGCGGTTCTGCAACATAACAAATCCGCCGATGATCGAGAGGGGGCTATTTACATGATTCAAGATGTACAGAAGCTGTTGGATGCCTATCTGGCATGGCTCAAGGACAAGACGCAACTACGGCAGGTGGATGACTGGGTCGAAATCACGACACCCTATCTCGACCGAAACAATGACTATCTCCAAATCTACGCCCGAAAAGAAAACGGCTCGTATGTGCTGACCGACGACGGTCAGACCATCGGTGACTTGGAGCAGACGGGATGCAAACTGAATAGCCCCAAGCGGCAAGACCTGCTCAAGATGACGTTGAACGGGTTCGGGGTACAGTTGCAGGATCAGCGACTTGAGGTGCATGCCTCGCCTGACAAATTTGCGCTGCGGAAACACAATCTGGTCCAGGCGATGCTCGCGGTAAACGACATGTTCTATCTGTCGGTTCCCATGGTCGCCAGCCTGTTTTACGAGGACGTGGTAGCGTGGCTTGATGTGCATGACATCCGGTACACGCCCAAGGTCAAGTTCACAGGCAAGACCGGATACGACCACCTGTTCGACTTCGTGATCCCAAAATCCCGGCGGCAACCGGAACGGATTATCCAGACCATCAACCGCCCGAATCGCGACACGGCACAGGCTGTTGCATTCTCATGGATTGACACCAAGGAAGTGCGTCCGCCCGATTCCAAGGCTTATGCCTTCCTTAACGACCTTGAGAATCCGATTTCGACAACAGTTCTCGATGCCTTGCGGAATTACGATGTGAACCCGGTCAAGTGGAGTGAACGCGAGCAGATCCGGGAGGAACTTGCAGCATGACCGGGAACCTCGACGAGGCCCAGTTTGAGAGCGTGACCGTCGACTATTTCCGGGGTCTTGGCTACGAGTATGTCCACGGACCATCCATCGCGCCCGACGGCGACGCTCCCGAGCGAACGGACTATGCTCAGGTGGTCTTGCTACGGCGTTTGCAGGACGCGCTGCGCCGAATCAACCCCGGCATGCCGGACGAGGTCATCGAGGATGCGATCCGGCAGGTCACGCGGACGGATAGCCCGGACCTGGTCGTCAACAACCGAGCGTTTCACAGGATGCTGACCGATGGCGTGGATGTCTCCTGGCGCGATAATGGTCGGGAGCGGCCCGGCAAGGTGTGGCTGATCCAGCGTGATCCGGCGAAGATTGACCAGAACGAGTTCCTGGTCGTCAACCAGTTCACGGTCATCGAGGATCGCAAGAATCGCCGCCCGGATGTGGTGGTGTTCGTCAATGGCCTGCCGCTCGCCGTTATCGAGCTGAAGAACCCCGCAGAGGAGAAGGCAACGATCCGCCATGCCTTCAACCAGCTCCAGACGTACAAGATGGAGATCCCATCGATATTCGTCTTCAACGAGACGCTGATCATCTCCGACGGCTTCGCAGCGAAGGCGGGCACGTTGACATCCGGTTGGGATCGCTTCCAGCCCTGGCGGACGACCGATGGGACAGCCCTCGCGCCAAAGAGCGCCGTACAACTCGAAGTGCTGGTCAAGGGCATCTTCGAGAAGCGGCGGTTCCTGGACTACGTGATGAACTTCATCACGTTCGAGGATGACGGCAAGACGATTGCCAAGAAGGCAGCGGCCTATCACCAGTACTGGGCGGTCAACAAGGCGGTCGGCTGCACCGTGGAGGCCAGCCAGCCCGGCGGTGACCGGCGCATCGGAGTCGTCTGGCACACGCAGGGGTCGGGCAAGAGCCTGGCGATGGTCTTCTATGGCGGGAAGATTATCAAACACCCTGCGATGGAGAACCCGACACTGGTGGTCATCACGGATCGCAACGACCTCGACGACCAGCTCTTCGGGACTTTCAGTAGCAACAGCGAACTGCTGCGGCAGAAGCCCGTCCAGGCCGAGAGCCGGGAACACCTGAAGGAACTCCTGCGTGTGGCGTCCGGCGGTGTGGTGTTCACCACGTTGCAGAAATTCGAGGGCGGGGACGCGCTGAGCGAACGGCGCAACATCGTGGTGATCGCCGACGAGGCCCATCGCAGCCATTACGGCTTCAGTGCCAAGATGGACAAGAAGACGGGCGAGATGAAGTACGGCATGGCGAAATACCTGCGTGATGCTTTGCCCGGCGCGTCATTCATCGGATTCACAGGCACGCCCATCGAACTGGACGACAAGAACACCCCGGCGGTGTTCGGCGATTACATCGATAAGTACGACATCCTTCGCGCGGTCGATGATGGAGCGACGGTCCCGATCTACTACGAGTCGCGCCTGGCCAAGCTAGAGCTGAAGGAAGAGGAAAAGCCGAAGCTCGATCCGGAGTTCGAGGAGATCACCGAGGGCGAAGAAGAAGCGGAGAAGAACAAGCTCAAGACCAAGTGGGCGGCGCTCGAGGCGATGGTCGGCACCGAGAGGCGCGTGCGCCTGGTCGCGCAGGACATCGTGGACCATTTCGAGAAACGCCTCGACGCGATGGACGGCAAGGCGATGATCGTCTGCATGTCGCGGCGCATCTGCGTTGAGATGTACGATGCGATCATCAAGCTGCGCCCGCAGTGGCACAGCCCGGATGACGCCAAGGGCCAGATCAAGATCGTCATGAGCGGTTCGGCGTCTGACAAGGCCGAGTGGCAACCCCACATCCGTACGAAGCTGGCCAGCGAGGCTCTCGTCAAGAGGTACAAGGACCCATCCGACGGGTTGAAACTGGTCATCGTGCGCGACATGTGGCTGACGGGATTCGATTGTCCCAGCATGCACACGATGTACCTGGACAAGCCGATGAACGGGCACAACCTGATGCAGGCCATTGCCCGCGTCAACCGGGTGTTTAAAGACAAGCCCGGTGGTCTGGTCGTGGACTACCTTGGAATTGCCGACGCCCTCAAGCACGCTCTGCACACGTACACCGCCAGCGGCGGAAAGGGCCAGGCTACCGTCGACCAGGAACAGGCCGCAGCCGTCATGGTCGAGAAATACGAGGTGGTGTGTGATCTGCTGCACGGCTTCGACTACAAGGCCATCTTGAAGGCAGTCCCTGCCCAACGCATGAGCGGTGTGGCGCAGGCGATGGAGTTTGTTCTCAGCTTGGATGACGGCAAGACGCGATTCGTGCAGGCGGTCGGCGACCTTTCGAAGGCATTTGCACTGGCGGTTCCGAATCCGCGAGCGATGGCCATCCGAGACGAGATCGGCCTGTTCCAGGAGATTCGCTCGGCACTGATCAAGGTGACCATGTCCGAGAGCGAGAAATCGCCAGACGACATGGAGTCGGCTATCCGGCAACTTGTATCACGGGCGGTCTACTCGACCGAGGTCGTTGACATCTTCGCCGCCGCCGGGCTGGAGAAGCCCGACATCTCGATTCTGTCGGACGAGTTTCTAGCCGACGTTCAGCGATTGCCGCAACGCAACCTCGCTCTTGAGCTGTTGAAGAAGCTGATCAACGACGAGATCAAGACGCGGATGCGCAAGAACGTGGTGCAGGCGCGCTCATTTGCCGAGATGCTCGAACAGGCGGTCCGCAAGTACCAGAACCGCGCCCTGGAAGCCGCCCAGGTCATTGACGAGCTGATACGCATCGCAAAGGAGATGCGGATCGCCGAGTCGCGTGGGCAGGATATGAGGCTGTCGGACGATGAAGTCGCCTTCTACGACGCACTGGCCGAGAACGACAGCGCCAAGCAGGTCATCGGCGATGAGAAGCTCCGGTTCCTTGCCCAGGAACTGGTCGACCGGGTGAAGCAGAGCGTGACCATAGACTGGCAAGTCCGGGAGAACGCCCGAGCGCACATCCGTGTGCTCGTCAAACGGGTCCTGCGCAAGTACGGCTATCCGCCGGACATGCAAGCTCGGGCCACCGAACTGGTTCTCGAACAGGCCGAGGTTCTCTGTGGGGAGTGGTCGAAATGAGAATACAGGGGCTCCGACTCTTTCGGACAAGCGGCTACGCCGCTTGATGGATAGGATTTCGCGCGCGCGCGCGCGAAAACGATCCCGCCTTAGCCGGAGGCTATGGCGAGGCCAGCGTGCCGTGCCGGGGGGGGAGCAGATGCCATCCCGCAAATCGTCGTCGAGTTCGCGGAGCCGTGGAAATCCGTCGCGGAAATCGCGCCGTCGAGAGAGTGGAGCGGGTAGTGGGAATCGAACCCACGTATCAAGCTTGGGAAGCTCGCGTACTACCATTGTACTATACCCGCGAGATGTGGGAACAATTGAGCAGATCGCGGTGCGAATTGCAATTCGATTTATCGCGCGCGCGGGTCTGATGAGGTGGTGCCGGAGGTGGGACTTGAACCCACACATCTTTGAGGATACTGGATTTTGAGTCCAGCGCGTCTGCCATTCCGCCACTCCGGCATGCGTGTGCGTCTTGATTGGGTTCCTCTTGTAGCGGAGTGCGGGCGCGCCGTCAATCATGCGTGCGGAGGGGGGGGAAGATTTCGATGGGGTGCGGCTGTGGCGTCGGAGTCTTGATTGCGGTGCCGAATTGCGTACACTGCATCGCTTTCGGAGATGTGTGATGAAGAATTGGTTGTTTTTGGCTGTGTTTCCTTTGTTGGCTCTGGGTTGCGGGGCGGCTGAGGAGGCTGTGGTCGCGACGGATTTGGTGGAACATGCGGAGGCGGTGGGGTCACAGGGCGTGCTGCAGGATGCGAATGCGGTCGAGGCGCCTGCGGTAACAACGGAGGCGCCGCGGCAGGTGGCGCCGCCGGAGGAGGTGACTTCTGCCGAGGAGGTGGCGCCGCGGGAGGTTCACAACCCGGTGGTGTTGGCGACGGCGGGTCCGGTGAGCGCGGAGATTTTGGAGCGGGTCAAGAATTGGGGCGAGTTGCAGTTGGCGATTCCCGTTCCGGTGGTGGAGTCGCTGGATGTGAAGGGGGAGTCGTTTGACGAAGTGGCGGAAGCGGCGGCTAAGCGCCTGGCGCCCGAGGATTTGGGTGTGGTTGTTTTGTTGCACAGTGAAAAGCCGTTGCCGAATCACGGGGTGTATCGGCCGGATTTGCGCGTGGTGGTGGTGAATGTGAATCTGATGGAAGAGGGTGCGGATGCCGAAACGTTCGGGCGGCGCATGGAGCGTCAGGTGATTCGCGGGATTGGGACGCTGATGGGGCTGGAGTTGAGTCCGAATCCACAGAGCGCGATGGCGATGTATTCCAGTATGGACGAATTGGATCAAATCGGGCGCAATTTGGATCCGCCGTGGCTGCTGCGTTTGCAGAATCGTGCGATTGAGCTGGGGATACCCGTGGATCCCGACAATCCGTACAACATGATTCGGGAGTAACGACTGTGCTCGATATCAAACGTTTGCGCGACCATGAGGCGGAGGTCCGGGAGGGCTTGCGCCGGAAACATTCCCCTGTTGATCTGGATGCCGTATTGGCGCTGGATGCGGAGCGCCGTCGCTTGCTGGGCGAAGTCGAAGCGATGAAGAGCCGGCGCAATGCGGTTTCGAAGGAGATCGGCATTCGCAAGAAGAAGGGCGAGGATGTCGAGGCGGTGATGGCGGAGATGCGGGCGTTGGGCGATCAGGTGTCCGCCGTGGATCAGCGTGTCCGGGAGGTGGAGGAACAGCTTGCGGCGCTTTGGCTAACGGTGCCGAATTTGCCGCATTCGAGCGTGCCCGAGGGGCGCGATTCGGCGGACAACAAAGTGGTGCGAATCGAGGGGACGCCCCGCTCGTTCACGTTCAAGCCGCGCCCGCATTTTGAGTTGGGCGATGTGCTCGGCTTGTTCGACTTTGAACGCGCGACGCGGATGACGGGCGCAGGCTTTCCTTTGTATCTCGGGGCGGGGGCGCGGTTGGAACGCGCGTTGATTCAATTCATGCTCGATGTGCACACCACGGAGCATGGCTATCACGAAATGTCGCCGCCGTTTGTCGTGAACACGGCGTCCATGACCGGCACGGGCCAGTTGCCGAAAATGAAGGACGACATGTATCACATGCAGGTGGACGACCTGTGGTTGATTCCGACGGCAGAGGTGCCGGTGACCAACTATTTTCGCGATGAAATTATTGATCGCCCGCTGCCGGTATCGTTTGCGGCCTACACGCCGTGTTTCCGTCGCGAGGCGGGCTCCGCCGGTCGCGAGACGCGAGGGTTGATTCGCGTGCACCAGTTCGACAAGGTGGAGATGGTGCGTTTTGTCGAGCCTGCGACGTCGTATGACGAGTTGGAGAAACTGGTGGGGCATGCGGAGGCCATTTTGAAGAAGCTGGGCCTGCACTATCGCGTGTTGCAGTTGTGTTCAGGCGATCTCAGTTTTGCGGCCGCGAAGTGTTACGACATTGAGTTGTGGGCGCCGGGGCACAATGGCTGGCTTGAGGTTTCTTCGTGCAGCAATTTTGAGGATTTTCAGGCGCGGCGCGCGGGTATCCGCTATCGCAACGCCGAGGGCAAGCCCACTTTTGTTCACACGCTCAACGGGTCGGGCGTCGCATTGGCGCGCCTGATGGTTGCAATCCTGGAGAACAATCAGCAGGAAGACGGCTCGGTGATTTTGCCAGAGGCGATTCGTCCGTATATGGGCGGCATGGAACGAATCGTTCCTCCGACTCGTTAGGGCGCGTTTTTTCGCGAGGCGCGCGCTCGCTTTGTTGGGCGAGCGGCTGCGGGTGCCGCGCGGAGAAGTTCGGCGAGGAGTCCTGCACGGGCGGCGGCGTTGAGCCAGCGTTTCTCCCGCTTGTGCATGGTGGCGCGCTGTGCGGGTGTTCGATCCGTTGCGCCGGTGAGATGATTGATTCCGTGCGCGAGATACCAGGCGAGTTCGCGGTTGGGGTTGCCGCGGCGCCGGATTGCTTCTTCCCGTGCGCGCTGCAGGTTGATGACGAGTTCGCCGCTGGCACGTTCCTGACCGGGTGGAGGCGTGAGCAGAAAGCTGATGACATCGGTTGCGCCTGTGTGCCGCATGAACTGTTCGTTGAGCGGGGCAATGATGTCGTCGTTCACCAGGGCGATCGAGAGCTCGGCGAGCAGGAAGCCGGGCTTCTCCTGGGCTGCGCGTTCGAGAAGCCACACGGCGAGCGTCCGGAGTCGCGTGGTGTTGATGGGGGCCACGCGGCGCGGCTGAGCGATGAGGATTTTCGTTTTGATGACTATCTCCGGTGCGCGGTGGAGTTGGACTCTCGGTCGAGGCGGTAGGCGTGGATGATTTTCTGGACGAGGGGATGTCGCACGACATCGGCTTCGCTCAGCTCGACGATGGCGATGCCTTCGACATCGCGCAGGGTGCGCTGGGCTTCGAGCAGGCCGGAACTCTTGTTGCCGGGGAGGTCAATTTGGGATGTGTCGCCGGTGATGACGCATTGCGAATCGAAGCCCAGGCGGGTGAGGAACATGAGCATCTGTTCTTGTGTGGTGTTCTGCGCTTCATCGAGGATGACGAATGCGTGGTTCAGTGTGCGCCCGCGCATATAGGCGAGCGGGGCCGCCTCAATGACGCCGCGCTCCGTGTTGCGCTCGATTTGGTCGGGTCGCATCATGTCGTAGAGCGCATCGTGGAGGGGGCGCAGGTAGGGCAGCACTTTTTGCTGGAGGTCGCCGGGCAGAAAGCCAAGGTTTTCGCCGGCCTCCACGGCGGGGCGCGTGAGAATGATGCGGCTCACTTTGCCTGCGAGCAGGCTGGAGACGGCCATTGCCATGGCGAGGTAGGTTTTGCCGGTGCCGGCGGGGCCGATGCCGAAAACGAAATCACAGGAGCGCATGGCATCGAGGTATCGCAGTTGGCCGAAGGTGCGGGCGAAGATCGGCGCTTTGGCGTCCGCCAGATCAATTCGATTTTCGAAAAGGCGCTCCAGCTCGGCTTCTCGGCCATCGAGAAAGGCCTGCACGGCATAGGCAACGCCCGCGTCGCGAAGAACGAGGCCCTTGCGGCGCGCGATGCGCAGCGTTTCCAGGAGTTTCCAGACGCGTTCGGCCTGTTCGGCCGCCCCGTCAATTTTGACCCACAAATCGCGCGAGATGAGGGTGACGCCGAAGGCCTGTTGCAGGCGGGCCAGCAGTTCATTTCGTCGGCCAAGAATCTCCTGAGCCTCGCGCGGATTGTCGAAATGGAGGACGAGTTCAGGCATCGAATTTGGGTTTTAGTTCGCGATAGAGCTCGCGCATTGCCTGAGGGACCACTGTGACCCCGCCGAGGACGGGCATGATATTGGTGTCGCCGATCCAGCGCGGAACGATGTGTTGATGAATGTGTTCTTTGAGCCCTGCGCCCGCCGCCTCTCCGAGGTTATAGCCGAGGTTGAAGCCTTGCGGGTTCATTACGCTGCGCAGGATGTTCATGGAGGTTTCGGTCAGGTCCATGATTTCGAGCCGCTCCTCGCGCGTGAGGTCTGAGAAGTTGGCGATGTGGCGATAGGGGCAGATCATCAGGTGGCCGCCGGTGTAGGGGAAGCGGTTCATCACGACCGCGCATGTGGCGCCGCGATGGAGAACAAACGTTTCCTCATCCTCGGTGCCGTTGAACATGGCGCAGAGGAAGCAGTGTCCGTCTTTCGGCGCGCGGATATAGTCAATGCGCCAGGGCGCCCAGAGGTTTTTCATATCGGTTTCACCCACAGCTCGGATTTGACCGGCCAAGGCATAATGGGCAGTCTAGTGGGGGATATTTAGGTGTCAAGGTTGCCTGCTCAAATTCCAAAACGGCGCAGTCTATGGATCGCATTCGCGGTGGCCGGTGTTCTCTTCGCGCTCGCGTGGTGGTGGCGCGAGCGAGACGTAGTGCGGCATGATCCTGCCTTGTCTCCCGTGGCGCGTCGCGTGCTTCGCGAGTCGCCGGGGTCGCTGCAGATGGCGCGAAGTGTCCGCATTTCGGCGTATGCTCCTGATGACGCACAGGCGGGCGCGATTCTGGACGAGGCGGCGTTTTCCTTGCCTGAGATTGCGATGCATCTCGGTGTTGAACCGCCAACGCAGCCGATCCGTATATTTCTCGTGGCCTCATCGAATGGGTGGGAGGGGTTGGTTCGCGCCACGGGTTCGCGGCCCGATGGATTGGCGGTGAGCCTGCGGGATGAGATCTTTTTGCGCGATGGCGGTGTGGAGGCCGCGCGGCCGGATCGTTTGGCGCATGAGTTAGTGCATGTCGTGATGCGCGATGCGTATGGCACCAATGTGCCGCTGTGGCTCGACGAAGGATTGGCTGGGCATTTGGGCCTCGCCGTGAGCCGCGATTATCGCAGCAAGTATGGACGTCGTGTGACGGGGAAATGGGCGGGTTTGTCTGGGGAAGAGGTCGAAACGATCGAAAAACTCACGCAGCGCCGAGAGTTGCCGGAGGACCCGGCCGCCGCGCGTTTCTTCTATCGGGCGACGCAGGAACTTGTTACGCTGATCGAGAATCGCATTGGAAGTGCGCGGATGCCCGCTTATGTTGCGGATGTGGCGACGGGCGCGGATTGGCGTGTGGCGTTGGATGCGCGACTGGAAGGGTCGCCGTTGAGCAGCGCGGACTTGGAAGAAGCGCTGCAGCGGCAGGTTTCGTTGCCGCAGAGGTTTTGATGGCAAAGAAGAGCGAACAGAAAGAGTCAAGCGCACCAAAGGGCGAGAAGAGCGTTTGGCTGATTTGGGGCAGCGACGAGTTCCTGGTGAGTCGGCATGCGCGCGACCTGGTGGCGCAGCTATGTCCGCCGGATCAGCAGGCGTTCGGCCTGGAGATCATTGAGGGGCGCTTGGACACGAAGGATTCGATCATTTCGGCGCTGCAACAGTGTCGCGCGAGCCTCAACACCGTGGGGTTCTTTGGCGCGTCGAAGACGGTCTGGTTGCGCGATGCCGAATTTTTTGCGGAGACGCGAGCGAGTCGAACAGCCGAGGTGAAAGCAGAGATCGCGCGCTTGGCTGAATTGCTCAAGGGGGGACTGCTCGACGGCCAGCGGTTTGTCATCAGCGCGTCCAAAGTGGATCGGCGGTCCTCGTTTTACAAAGCGTGTCAAGCGGTTGCCGACGTCCAAGAGTTTAGCGTTCCGGAGAAAGCGGGTGACCGCGAAAAATATACACGGGAGATTATTCGCTCGCTATTGCGCGAGGCCGATTTGCGCGCTTCCGATAGCGTTATTCAATCGCTGATCGGGAAAGTGGGAAGCCAGTCGCGCCAGCTTGGGCAGGAGGTGGAGAAGTTGCGCACCTATCTCGGGGAGCGGCGCGATGTGACGGAGGAGGATATCCGTACAATGGTTTCGCCCGCGCGCGAGGCGGCGGGTTGGGATTTGGCGGATACGCTGGGCGAACGCGATTTGGCCCGCTCGCTGGAGACGCTGCGCCAGTTGCTTTTCCAGAACGAGAAAGCGTTTGTCTTGATCATGGGTCTGCAGAATCGCGTGCGCGAACTGCTGGTATTTCGCATTGCGCTGGATCAGCGTTGGCTGCGCATTCACGGCGAAAAACCGTGGTATAAAGCGGACTGGAACGGCGCGGGAGGGGCTGAAGATTTGCTCGGACATTTGCCCGACAATCTGCATCCGGCGAAAATGAATCCGTGGCGCGCGGGTCGGCTGGGCGCACAGGCGGCGGCCTATTCTCGCGCGGAGCTGGTGCGCGCGCAGCGTATCCTGTTGGATGGGCACGAGGCGATGTTGCGCTCCAGCGTGCCGCAGGAGCTCCTGTTGGAAACGTGTCTCATCAAAATCATCGGGAAAGATCGCCGTGTTGCATAAGTTTCGCCTCTTCTTGTTGCTGGCGCTTGCCTTGTTCTCAGGCGCGTGGGGTTGGATCGCGCGCGCGGAGTCCGCGAGCGAACCTCCGGCCCTCTGGTTCGATGTGGGCGAGGAGCTGGTGTATAGCATTCACTGGGGAGTGATCCGCGTCGGCGAGACCCGCGTCACGACGGAGTGGATGGAAGAAGAGGGTCGCCGCTTGTTGCTGATCCGCTATCGCACGAAGAGCAACTCGTTCCTGAGCAAAATCTATCCGGTGGACGACACTATTGAAGCCGTGATTGATCCCGTCCCATTTCTCCCCATTCGATTTGTGAAGAAGTTGAGCGAGGGGAAGCGGAAGACCGACGAAGTGACCGTGTTTGATCACGCCGCTGGGGTTGCTCACTGGACCGATGCCCTCAAGAACCGGAAGAAAGACTTTGCGATTGATGCCGACACGCGCGACCTTGTGACCTTTATGTATTTTATGCGCAAGCGCGCCTTCACGCCGGGCGAGCAGGTGGAATATCGCGTGATGGCGGACGAGAAAATCTACGACGTGTTTCTGAATGTCGGCTCAATTGATACGATGAAGATGGAGGGTTTCGGCAAAGTCAAAAGCGTGCGGGTCACGCCTGAGGCCGCCTTCGAGGGATTGTTTGTCCGAAAAGGGAAGATGGTGGTGTGGGTCTCGCATGATGCGCGCCGTGTGGCGACCCGTATACAGGCCACCGTGCCGGTTGCGGATATTCACATCAATTTGCGCGAGGTCCGAGGCCCGGGCCACGATTCCTGGGTGCGCGGCAAGCAGACATCAGGGGCGGCAGATATGTCCACGACCCGCGCTGCAGAGGAGAATAAGCATGTCAATTAATACGGAACGCGCGCGAGCCCTGATGGCCCGATTTTCCCGCCAGAAGATTTTGGTTGTGGGTGATTTGATGCTCGACCACTACATCCACGGCCATGTGAGCCGCATTTCGCCTGAAGCGCCGGTGCCTGTGCTTCGCGTTGCGCGGGAAAACAGTGTGCCGGGAGGCGCGTGCAATGCCGCTGTCAACATTCGCGCGCTCGGCGGCTCGGCTGGGGTGGCTGGTGTTGTGGGTCGCGATGGACACGGGCGCGCCCTGCTTGAACTCCTGCGCGGAGCCGGCGTGAAGACCGATGCCGTTTTGCAGCTCGCGCACGTGCCCACGACCGTGAAGACCCGAATTGTGGCAGAGCGGCAGCAAGTCGTCCGCGTGGATTGGGAGCGCTACACTCAATTCACCGCGCGGCAGCAGAGTGAATTCATTCGCCGGATGGAGCGTTCACTGGAGGGCGTTCACGGCGTGATTGTTGAGGACTATAGCAAGGGCGTCATTCAGCAGCCGGTGATTGACGCGCTCATGGCCCTTGCGCGGCGAAAGAAGATACGGGTCGGCCTCGATCCAAAGGACAACCATGAATTGCGATTTGAGGGACTGACGCTGGCCAAGCCGAACCGCAAGGAAGCCTTTGCGCACGCGGGGGTGAAAGACCCGGGACCGCACGACGATCCGCTGCGCGATCAGCCTCTGCAGAAAGTGGCCGACATTCTGATCGAGCGATGGAATCCGGAAATGCTCATAATCACGCTCGGCCCCCACGGACTCCTGCTCGCCGCTCAGGGCAGGCCGACGATTCATGTGCCCACCCGCGCGAGAGAAGTGTTCGATTTGAGCGGGGCGGGGGACACCGTCATCGCCACCTGCATGCTCGCGCTTGCGGCGGGCGCCGATTTCGAAATGGCGGCAGAACTCGCGAACTATGCGGCGGGTGTTGTGGTCAGCAAGCTCGGCACGGCCACCTGCACACGAGAAGAGCTGTTGAACTACATGCGGGTCTAGCCATGTCGGTCGCCATTGTCATTCCCGCGCGCTATGGTTCAACCCGGCTGCCCGGCAAGCCCTTGCTTCCGCTGTGTGGAAAGCCGTTGATTCAATGGGTGTATGAGCGCGCGGCGCAGAGCGCCCGCGCGACGCGAATCCGTGTCGCCACGGACGATGAACGCATTCTGGAGGCCGTGCGCGCATTTGGTGGGGAAGCGGTCATGACGCGCGCAGACCACCCGAGTGGGACGGATCGAATTGCGGAGGCCGTGCGCGATCTCGCTGCCGATGTGATCATCAATGTGCAGGGCGATGAGCCCCTGATAGATTCCGCCTTGATTGATGCGCTGGCGGAGACGCTGTCCGCATCGCGCGAGTGGGACATGGCGACGGCAGCGACGCACATTCGCACGGTTGCCGAACTGTGCAGTCCCGCGGTGGTCAAAGCGGTGTGGGACCACGAGCAGCGCGCTCTCTATTTTTCGCGGGAGCCGATTCCTCATATTCGCGATGCTCGTTCAGAGGAAGAAGCGCTCAATGTGCAATTGCATTGGCGCCACATTGGGATCTATGGCTACCGACGCGCGTTTCTCGATCGAATGGTTGCCACTCCGCCCTCGCCGCTGGAGCAGGCGGAGAAACTCGAACAACTGCGCGCTCTCCAAATGGGCGCGCGAATCAAGGTGCTGCCGACCGATCACATCGGTCTGGGCGTAGACACTCCCGAAGACATCCCGCGGGCCGAGGTGGCGCTTCGCGCCGCGGGCCTGACCGACTAGAAAGCTGCGCGGGGCCCCTATTTTCTGCTCGCGAAAACAGGGGGGCATGAAACCGGCCGGGAGTGGAAAGTTTTCAAGAAAAATGCGTGCATCAAAGACTTGGATCGTTACACTCCACGGCCCGAGACCTTAAGGCGTGTAGGCCGGAGCGGGTTAACGGAAATAACCAGTAGAGCAGAGAAATCCTATGCAATCATCCTTGAACGACATTCTCACGCGTGTTCGCACTCGCGATCCGAACGAACTCGAGTTCCATCAGGCGGTTGAGGAGGTGCTCGAAACGATTTGGCCGTTCTTGGAGAAGAATCCGAAGTATCGTGCGAATGGGTTGCTTGAGCGGTTGCTGGAGCCGGAGCGCGTGATTCAGTTTCGTGTTCCGTGGGCGGATGACAAGGGGCAGGTGCACGTCAATCGCGGCTATCGCGTGCAGATGAATAGCGCGATCGGGCCATACAAGGGCGGCCTTCGTTTCCATCCGACAGTGACGCTCGGCACGCTGAAGTTTCTCGCGTTTGAGCAGACTTTCAAGAATGCGCTCACGACGCTGCCCATGGGTGGCGGCAAGGGCGGTTCGGATTTCGATCCGAAGGGGCGCTCCGATGCAGAGGTTATGCGCTTCTGTCAGTCCTTTATGATGGAGTTGTTCCGTCACATTGGCTCCAACCTCGATGTGCCTGCGGGCGACATTGGCGTCGGTGGCCGCGAAGTCGGTTTCATGTATGGGATGTATCGCAAATTAGCGAACGAGGTGACCGGCACCTTCACCGGCAAAGGCTTCAGCTTTGGTGGCAGTCTGATTCGCCCCGAGGCGACGGGCTATGGTCTGGTCTATTTTGTGGAGGAAATGCTGAAGACGCGCGGTTCCTGCTTCGCCGGTCAGCGCGTGGCTGTTTCCGGCGCGGGCAATGTCGCGCAGTATGCTGCGCAGCGCGCCATGCAATATGGGGCGAAAGTTGTGACCTTCTCCAGCTCGCAAGGCGCCGTGCACAATCCGACGGGCTTTACAGAAGCGCAGTGGAACCTCCTGATGGAAGTGAAGAACGTGCGACGCGGAACCTTGGAAGAGTTTGCTCGTGAAGCGGGGGTCAACTACCACCCCGGCGAACGCCCGTGGCGATTCCCCTGTGAAATCGCCTTGCCCTGCGCAACGCAAAATGAATTGGACGAAGCGGACGCGAAGACCCTTCTGGACAACGGCTGTTTCTGTGTGGGCGAGGGCGCCAATATGCCGTCTACCCTGGAGGCGGTGCATCTCTTCCGATCGAAGAAGATTCTCTACGCTCCGGGCAAAGCGTCCAATGCTGGCGGTGTCGCCGTCAGCGGTTTGGAAATGACGCAGAACTCCATGCGGCAGCAGTGGACGCGCGGCGAAGTGGATGCGCGGCTGCAGTTGATCATGATGAACATCCACGAGACCTGCCAGCAGTACGGGCGAGTGGGCGACTACACCGACTATGTCACCGGCGCCAATGTTGCGGGCTTCGTGAAGGTGGCCGACGCCATGATGGCGCAGGGCATTCTCTAATTCGTCCGCGGCATTCGGCTATCGTCGCCACCCATTCGCGGAAAGGGGCGACCTCGCGGCGTCTCGCGCTGCTGCGTTGAGCGGTGCGTGATAGACGTGTGCAGGCGGGCCGTCTTTTAGACGAACTTGCCGTCCTTTTGGAAGAGCTTGCCGTCCACGTAGATGGCTCCGCCACGGCGAAGGTCTTTGATCATGTCCCAATGTAGGCCTGATTTATTCTTGCCGCCGGTCTCTTCATAGGATTCGCCAAGCGCCAGATGAATGGAACCTCCGATCTTTTCATCGAAGAGGATGTTCTTGATAAATCGCTGAATGTCGTAGTTGGTACCGATTCCCAGCTCGCCGAGACGGCGCGCGCCGGGGTCCATGTCGAGCATTTTGAGCAGGTAATCCTGGTTCTTGGTTGCCGTGGCTTCCACGACGAGGCCTTTCTTGAAGACCAATCGGATACCGTCTATCTCACGTCCACCTTCGCAGACGGGGAAGTCGTAGCGGATATGGCCTTCAGCGGAGTGCTCGACCGGGCCGGTGAAGATCTCTCCGCTCGGCACATTCTGTGTCGCGACTGAGGGTATGAATGTGCGGCCTTTTACAGACATCGTTAGGTCTGTTTCGGGTCCGACGATGCGGATCTTGTCAGCGTTGCGCAGTTTCGCGATGAGTTTTTTCTGTTTGCGCTCTTCTTCTTTCCACGCCTTCACGGGATCATCGAGATGGAGCAGGTTCGCGCGAAAGACAAAATCGGAGAAATCGGCGAGGCTCATTTCCGCGTCTTGCGCATACGCTTCGGTCGGAAAGAGGGTGAGCGCCCATTTCTTGGCGAGCATGATCCGTCGCACAGGGCGACGGGTCTTGGCGAAGCGCGCCATTTTCGAGGGATCAGTGGCGGAGAGCGCCCGCGTGTTCGAGCTGCCCATGATGCGGACGGTGCCATCCATGTTCCTGGCATAGGCCATTTCGAATCTCGGCAACGTGTCGAAGTGAAGCGCCTGGCCATGTTTGAAGAAAGCCTCCGTCAGGCCGGCGGGCGTCATGCGCACGATGGGGTACGCGCCTGCGCGAAGCAGTTCCTCGTAGAGATCTTGCACGAGTGGCGCGGTGGTGTCGGGCCCTTCGATGCCGATCGTTTCGCCTTTCTTGGCGTAGATGGAGTAGTGGGCGAGTAGTTGCGCGAATTTGCGGATGCGTGGGTCTTGGATCATGGATAAATAGCTCCTTGCACGGGGCCAGCATACACGCGGGCGCTCCGATTTCCAATGCTGTTGAACAAGGGCATTGAGAAGGGGATGATGCGCGCCGTGTGCGCGCAAGGAGACGGGCACTACGCGAGGCGAACTTTGGGTTTTCCGGCGTTGGCGCCAGGTCCTTCGTCGCGCAGTTGGATGTAGCGCGCGTTGAGTTCGCGAAATTCGTGAAGTGTCTCGTTGTGTTGCTCTCGCAGCTTTTCGAGCTCGGAGGCGAGTTCGGCGACACGCGCTTCCGCTTGATCGCGAGCGTCGGAGAGTTGAGCCATCTGATCCGCTGTGCCCGAGGTGTTGTTTTGCAGTTCTTCGAGAGCGCGGCGGAGGGATTGCCGTTCTTCGTCCTGTTCGATGCTCAGCGCGCGCAATCGCTCGTTTCGCCGTTCGGCATCGCGCAAGGCGCGTTCCAGCATCGCTTGGCCACGCCCCTCGGAGGGAGCGCTGGCCGGCGCAGGCTGCTGCGAAGCCGTCGGGCCGGGCGCAGATTCCTGTGGTGCGGGCACGGGTTTGCCTGAGCGAAGGAGTTCGGCGGCCAACGCCAGAGCCAGAGGGGTCCGTTCGCCCGTTCTGCTGTGCACGAGCGCTTCATCGCCACGCAAGATGCGACGGTGCAGGAGTTCTGCACAGACGCGAAGATGGAGCGGGCCGCGGGTCGGGCTGTCCAGCCGTGCAATGAGCCAGTCGAGTTCGAGCGAGGGGTGATCCGAGGCGGGTTTCCAGGGGCCTTCATTTTCGCTGATTTCGTCGGTTGCGAGGATTCGGCCGTCCGCTGCCCAGTAGCGCAGCTCGGCCATTTCTACGGGCCCGTAGATCGCATTCTTCGATTTGCGGAGTCGCCAGCTCATGCGAATCTTAGGGGGCGGGGATAAAGAGTTTTTGCCCAACGCGCAGTTGATCCGGTTTTGTCAGGTTGTTGGCATCAATGATGGATTTGGCGCTGACATTGTATGCGGATGCGATCGCGGAAAGAGTTTGGCCGCTTTCGACGACGTGTTCGTAGCCTTCTTGCGTTCCGCCACGGCGTGTGGGGGGTGGGCTTGTGGGTCGTGGGGCGGGGCGGCTGGCGACGGCGGCGGTCAGCTTGGAGCTGAGGGAATCAATGATTTCGCGGCGGTCCCGTTCGCGCGCGGCGTCGAGTGTGCGGAGTTGAGTTTCCAACTGTGCGATGCGCTGCTGGAGGGCTTGGACATCGGCAGCGGAGGCCCCGCTGGGGGCCGTGCGGACCGCGTCCACATTGCGAGTGAGGCGTTCGATTTCGAGATCGAAGCTTTCCACGCGGCCCTTGAGGCGCTGATTTTCTTCCTGAAGAATCCTCATATCCGCTTGGAGTGCGGCCTCCCTTTGTGACTGTTGGGCGTCGTAGGTGGCTAGACAGCCTGTGAGGAGCGGGAGACTCAACAGCGTTACGATGGAGAGAAGATGTTTTGCACGAGCCATAAGAAAACTGCATAATCTATAGACGCGGAGTTCACAAGCAAATTGACGCGGCAGGGGATGCCTGAAAAATGAGGAGCGCTCGCGATTATGGGACGTGATTTATTGATTAAGAATGCCTTGGTTTGGCCCGCTGCCCGGCAGCCCGCGATCGAAAATGGGTCTGTTCTCGTGCGAGATGGGAGAATTGCGAAGGTAGGCCGTTTTACCGCGCGCGCGGATGTTGTGGTGGACGCGGATGGGCAGTTGTTGATGCCGGGGCTGATTCAGACGCACATTCACTTCTGCCAAGCGATTTTTCGCGGCGCGGGCGAAGATTTGCCCTTGTTGCCGTGGCTGAAGAAGGTGGTGTGGCCGCTGGAAGCAGCGCATGACGAGGATTCCATTTTTACTTCTGCCTCGCTCGCATGTGCGGAGATGATCCGAGGCGGGACGACATCGTTTTTCTCGATTGAAACCGTGCGCCACACCGAACATGCGTTTCGCGCGGCGGACAAGATGGGGCTGGTCGGGGTGATCGGGCACTGTCTGATGGATGAGACCGGCGGTTACGCGCCGTTAGCGGTGGATATCGAGGATGCGTTGGCCGATCTCGATGTGTTGCAGGAGCGGTGGGGTGGGCATGAACGCCTGCGCGTGGGTGTAGCGCCACGTTTCGCGCTGAGTTGTTCGGGTCGCAATATGCGCGTCGCCTCCGATTATGCGCGGGAGCACGGGCTCTTGCTGCACACGCATTCATCGGAGCAGATTGAGGAGGTTCAACTCGTTCGCGAGCGGACGGGCAAATATAACGTGGACTATCTGCACTCGGTCGGGATGTCGGGCGCCGATGTGTGCCTGGCGCACTGCGTGCACACGCAGCAACAGGAGCGCGAGTTGTTGGCGGAAACGCAGACGAAGGTGATGCACTGCCCCTCGGCGAATTTCAAGCTGGCCTCCGGCATCGCCCCGATTCCGGAATATCTCAAGGCGGGCATCACGGTGTCTCTCGGCGCGGATGGCGCGCCGTGCAACAATCGGCTCGATCAATTCATGGAGATGCGCGAGGCGGGATTGATGCAGAAGATCCGACTGGGCGCCGAGGCGCTTCCCGCTCGCGATATTGTCTGGATGGCGACAGAGGGCGGAGCGCGCACGATTGGAATGGAGGATGAGCTGGGGACACTGGAAGTCGGCAAGCGCGCCAACATGATTCTCGTGGATCAGTCCACCATCCACACCATTCCTTCGACCGATCCGGCGACGAACATCGTCTATTCCAATACTGCATCGGATGTGTTGATGACGATTGTGGATGGGCAGATTCTATTTGAAGATGGCCATTTCACCCAGTTCGACGAGGAAAAGTTGCGAGCCGATGTGCGACGGCATCGCCAGAAATTGATGAAGCGCGCGGGGCTGAGTTAGCTTCCACCCCCGCTTGGATGGGGACGTCCGTGCGTCCGCTGCGGATCAGCTCAGGGCGTTAGCGCGACGAAGGTGGCGGATAGTTGAGCGGCGGGTTGGTCGTCCTGTTGCAGGGAGGCCTCGATGACGATGCTCCCTTTGTTATGCCGCTTGAGAGCGCTGAGGAAGCGGTTCCATTTTGCGATCGGCGGCAGTTCCGCGCGCGCTGTGAGCGCGCCGGTGATCGGGCGCGAGTAATCCACCGACAAGCATTTCACCACGAGGTTGTGCGGGATGCCTGCGTTTTCGAGGTGTGCGTGAATGAGCGACCAGCCTGCGAGCAATCCGAGTGTTGCGATGCTGCCGCCGAAGGCCGTGCGTTGGTGATTCCAGTTGGGGCGAAGCGGAGCGGAAAGCGCGATTCGCGCGCCTTGGAGCTCCACGACTCGCACGCGCATGCCGCGCGAGAGGGGAATGTGGGCGCGGAGATAGGCCTCAAGGGTTCGCGCGTTCATCGGCCACGCGGTCAGCGAGCAGCCGTCCATGAGCCATTCGCGCTGCTGCCCACGACGATATTCCATGTGCCACTCAGATGCGCGCCGTCGGCCGTCGCTTGGCCGACCCATTCGACCACGATGCCGCCAGACGACATCACGGTTGAGAACTCGACATCGTCGCCCTCGATGTGGCCGGAGACCACGCCATTGCCGAGGCTGCTATCGGTGTAGGATCCGGTCAGCATGCTGCCGCTCTGATTGAAGTTGAATGCGACAGAGGCTTGTCCATTTGCATTTTCTCGTTTGCCTGAAAAGACGCCATCCACATGGACATTGGTGGATGCCGCGGAGGAATTGTTGTCGCTGTCGTTGTCGTCGTCGTTGCTGCTTGAATTGCAGGCTGAGAGTGAGATTGATGAGAGCGCGAGGCAGAGACAGACGAACCCAATCCACCGGCAAGACTTCATACATTCCTCCTGAAGTGAGTGAGGGAACTGTAGCAGGTGGAGTGGGAGGGTGGGAAGCGCGCAGTTTTTCGGCGAACTGTGTGCGGGGCGAATCCATTTTGATTTTCACTTGAACCGCGGGCGCAAGTGGTGAACTCTCGCACAGCATGGAGTGTGAAAAACCGACGGATGCCCGGCGGCCTCGGGCGATGGATTTATTGAGTGATGCGTTGGGCCGCACGACTGCGTTTCTGGTGATTGTGGTCACCCTAATTGGCGCGGGCAATGCATTGCTGCGCTACACCGGTCGCTTTACGGGTATCGCCTTGAGTTCCAATGCGTGGATTGAATTGCAGTGGTACTTGTTCGCGCTGATCTTCTTGTTCGGTTCCACTGTGGCGCTGCGCGACGATGCGCACGTGCGGGTGGATGTCTTGTTCGGCCGACTCTCGGAGCGACGCCGCGCGTGGATTGATTTGGTTGGCACCCTGCTTTTCACTGTGCCAGTTTGTATCCTTTTGATCTGGTCTTCGTGGGGTTCGGTGCGCGATTCGTGGGCGATTTGGGAAGGTTCTCCCGATCCGGGTGGTTTGCCGCGTTGGCCGATTAAGACCGCTGTTCCAGTCGCGTTTCTTCTGCTGCTTGTGCAGGCGCTGGTGAACGTCGCGCGTCTGATTGAGACGATGTTTGCCGGAAAGACGATGTCGCCGCGGAAGGATTCCGCGTTGTGAGCGCCCCGGGTGAATGGCTGGGGCCGGTGATGTTCATCGTCACGATTGCCCTCATTTTCTCCGGGTTTCCGGTGGCGTTCACGCTCGGTGGAACGGCGCTGGTGTTTGCCGCCATCGGCATCGCGCTGGGCTATTTTGATTGGCATTTTCTCATGGTGCTCCCGGAGCGGATATTCGGATTCATGTCGAACTATGTGTTGCTCGCGGTGCCCTTTTTCATCCTGATGGGGACGGTGCTGGAGAAGGGTCGCCTCGCGGAAGATTTGCTCAAGACGATTGGCGCCCTCTTTGGGCGGATGCGAGGCGGGCTGGCGTTTGCCGTGGTTCTCGTGGGGGCACTGCTGGCGGCGGCGACGGGAGTGATTGGCGCATCGGTTGTGGCAATGGGCATGATTTCGCTGCCGGTGATGATGCGCTATGGGTATAGCCGATCGCTCTCGACGGGCATCATTGCGGCCTCGGGGACACTGGGGCAGATCATCCCGCCGAGCATTGTTCTCGTGGTGCTGGGCGATCAGTTGGGAGCATCGGTTGGGGATTTGTTTCTGGGCGCGATGGCTCCGGGTTTGTTGTTGGCGGCGAGTTATGCGGTGTATGCGGGCTTTGTGGCCTGGTTGCGCCCCGCTCTTGCGCCCGCGCTGCCGCCGGAAGAATGCGGCGAGCGGGGCTGGGCGCTTGCGTTCCGCGTGATGCGCACGCTGGTGCCGCCGCTTTCGCTGATTCTCGTGGTGCTCGGCAGTATCTTCGCGGGTGTTGCAACGCCGACCGAAGCCGGTGCGCTCGGGGCGGTGGGCGCGATGGCGCTCGCTGCGATGCAGCGGCGTTTGTCGCGCCGCGTGGTGAGCGAAAGCGCGATGGCGACGGTTCGGTTGACATCCATGGTCATGATGCTGCTGATCGGCTCGACCGTGTTTTCGCTGGTTTTTCGAGGGTTGCACGGCGATATCTGGATGGAAGACGTGCTGACGAATTTGCCGGGGGGGCGCATCGGGTTTCTGTTGGTGGTGAATCTCGTCGTGTTTGGGCTGGGCTTCTTCATAGATTTCTTCGAGATTTGCTTCATCATTGTGCCCCTTGTTCTGCCCGCTGCTCACGCATTGGATATCAACATGGTTTGGTTTGGCGTGATGCTGGCCATGAATTTGCAGACCTCCTTCCTCACGCCGCCGTTTGGCTTTGCGCTGTTCTACTTGCGCGGCGTGATGCCTGCAGAAATCAAGACGACGGAGATGTATCGCGGCGTGATTCCGTTCATCATCATCCAAATCCTAGCGCTGTCGGCGCTCTTCTTCTTTCCGGAGTTGGTGGCTGGAAGCCACTGATCCGCCGCGCTGGAGGGGCAGGGGGTTAGGGCACCTTTGCGACGGAGTTGCGATTGGTGGACGAGGTGTTGTTGAAATAGCCTGCGACGCCGAGTTCCATCAACTTCGCGTGGATTTGCTGAGCGATGAATTGGAGGCCTTCCTGTTCGAAGTGGATGCCGTCGCCTAGGAAGAGCGCATCATATTCAGGAGCCTGCATGATGGCAGCGAGGTCGAGCAGGGGAGTGTTTGTCTCACGCGCAACTTTGCGGGTGATCTCAACATACTCGATGTGCGCTCTATCGGCCTCGGTCTTGTCGTGGGCGTGGCCCGAGCGAACGATGGCATCCGTTAGCTTTCGGCTAGGGGCCGTAATGAGCAGAGGAACAGCGCCCAGTTCGCGGATTTCGGAGACGAACTCTTTCAGGGTTGCTTCGTAAATGTTGGGCGGCACGCGGTAATCCAGCTCGCCCTCTTTTGCTGAGGAGTCCATGAGTTGCGGGGTCCGCGCGACGCGAGCCATGGTGTTGTAGAAGCGTTTTTTGCGAAGGGCGTCAGCAAACAGGGCGCGCATCGGGCTCAGGCGAACAGCCATGCGGAGATGATCGGGTTTGCCAAAGAGCCAGTGATCATTCCATCCGTAGTAGAGCGTGACGACGTCGGGGTGAAGCGAGCGCACACTTTTTTCAAACTGTCGGATTCCCTGCATGGACGAATAGCCGAACACGCCGGTGTTGTAGGCGTGCCACTTGTTGGTCGTCGGCGCTGACTTTTCCAGCAATGCATTGAGGAGTGTGCTATACGGCGGGGCTCCTTGGGCTGTGCAGGAGTCCCCCATGCTGATCACCCGGATTTCGCCGGTTTGTTTATTTGCAGTGAACTCGTGATCGCGAAAGCCGAGGGAGTTGATGTGCATTTCGCCCCAGCGAACATTCGGCGCGAATCGCCAGAGCAACTCCGGATCCTCGATCACTTTGTTGTCGCCCTTCTTGAACTTCGTGTCTATGTCCTCTTCACCACGGATGACAATGGGCGACGAGGCTTCCGGTTTCACATTGAGTAGGGCGAGGATGCCTTCTCCTGCCATAAAGAATCCCCACGTGACGAGCCAGGAGGCCAGCGCCTTCTTGGTCGCAGAGGTGGAAAGAAAACTCTTGGTCAACTTTACTTTGGCGCGGAGCGCCTGGCGCACCACGAGGAGGAGGAGGGGAATGACGAGTGGCTTCCAGCCCCAACTCATGGTGGTGTGGATCGGGCCCCAGTTGATGCGAAGTGGGTCGAAAAACCAAGTCAGAGGCAGCGTCAGCAGCGTTGTGATCAATAGAAGATCGAGAAACCAGGCCCCGAGTCGGTTGGAAAAGGAGGGCACGGCGGACGCAGGAGAGTCTTTTTCAGGCATGAGCGAACGGTAGGGCATCGCCTGAAAATTGCCAGCAAGTATTTACGTAAAAATTAGGGGGCAGGAAGGGGACCCTCAGCCGCGTGGAAAGGCAAATGCCTGATAGGGCTGTTCGGCCGTATTGAACCATCGGAAGCTGTCGGTGCGGAATTTCTTCCAGTGCGCATAGATGCGAGCGTAGGTCGCATCTTTGGCCGCATGCTCTTCCATGTTCTCAAAGGAGAGCCTTTCGGCCTCTTGCAATGTGTCGTCGGAGAAGCGTTTGAGTTGCACGCCTTGGTCGAGGAGTCGCGCGAGGGCGACGGGGTTTTGCTCGTCGTAGGACGAGAGCATTCGGAGGGCCGCTTCGGCATTGGCGGACTTGAATGCCGCTTGATAGGAGGAGGGCAACTGATCCCACGCGCTTCGATTGACGTAGAGCGAGAGCGCGGCGCCGGGTTCCCACCAGCCGGGGTAGTAGTAATTTTTCGCGATTTTGTGGAAGCCGAGCTTTTCGTCGTCGTGCGGGCCGACCCATTCGGTCGCGTCAATGGCGCCGCGTTCGAGCGCCATGTAGATGTCCGAGCCCGCCAGGACTTGGACGGTGACGCCGAGGCGGCTCATGATCTCGCCCCCGAGACCCGGGATGCGCATTTTGAGGCCATGCAGACTCTTTAGATCGGGGATTTCACGTCGGAACCAGCCGCCCATCTGGGCGCCCGTTCCCCCCGCGTAGAACGGGATGATATTGAAGTCGGAAAAGATCTTGCCCAGCTCGTCGTAGCCGCCTGCTTTAGTGAGCCATGCGATTTGCTGGCGCATGGTCAGGCCGAAGGGGACGGTGGTTTCAAAAGCCAGCGCGGGGTTTTTCCCCGTGTAGTAATATCCCGCGGTTTGCCCGACCTGAACGGAACCTTGTTGAACGGCGTCCATGACTTGGAGGCCGGGGACCAGTTCGCCCGCGGGATAGATGCGGATGCGGAAGCGATTGTCGGTCATTTCTGCAAGTCGCTTGCAGAAGAAATCGCCCGCGCCGTAGAGCGTGTCGAGGCTGCGCGGAAAGCTGGATGCGAGCCGCCAGTCAATGTGCGGCTGCGTGACGACGCCGGGGGCGGCTTGTTGCTCGTTGCGGCAACCGAGCAGAAATCCGCTTGCGAGTGTTGCCGGTAGCGCTGTTTTCAGAAATGAGCGTCGCTTCATGATGAGAGTTCCTTGTTGTGCTCCTCCGCACGCACCATGAAAATGAAGGCGATCGCGGGCGCTGACAAGGCAAAATGCCCTGCTGCGTGTTTTTGCCACGCGACGCGCGAAGTGAATCCGTGTGCGTGACTCCCGCTGCGGCATCCTGTAATACTTCACGCTGCGTTTTGTGCGAGTGATAGCGCCCATCGGGTAGTGGGTCGCCCAGTGGCATTGTCCATGATTGTGAGACGGAAGAGTAGGGGTCTGTATTTCGCGTGGTTTGCGCTGACGGCAACGCTGGCGTTTGCCGACGCGCCCTATCGCTATGAGATCCGCTTTCGAGATGTGCCGGAGTGGGGGATGCGATTGTTGCTTCGAGACAGTGCGGAGACGTACACCTTGCGGATGTATCCACCGCCGACGGAAATGCTGTTGCGTCGCCGCGCCGAGCGCGATTTGCCGACGGTCACTGCCATTTTGCGCTCTGCGGGCTACTACAGCGCGGAGCCGACCGCGCAGGTTGTCACCTCGCCGCCGCGCCGCGTGGTGTTTCATTTGAATCCGGGCCCACGCTATCGGTTGGGCGATGTGACGGTGGATGCGGGTTCGGTTTCGCTACCCCCCTTGAACCGGTTCGGGTTTAGGCGAGGAAGGTTTGCGGATGCGGCATCGCTGCTGGCTGCTGAGGAGGAGTGCCTCGCGTATGTTCGGCGGCAGGGGTTTCCTTTCCCGCGTTGGGTGGCGCGCAACTATGATCCGGACATGGCGCAGCACCGGCTCAACGCGAAACTCGTGTTGGACCCGGGTCCCGCCGCTGTTTGGGGGATGACTTCGATCACGGGGCTTGTCCGGGTCTCAGAGGGATTTGTTCGCAACGAACTGACGTTGCCTGAGGGAGAGCGGTTTAATCCTGAAGAACTGAGCGAGACGCGCAATCGCCTCATCCGACTCTCTCTCTTCTCCAGTGTGAATGTGACGCCCGCCGCCGCGTTGAATGAGGAAGGGCGTCTGCCGGTTGCCCTCGCCCTGCGCGAGCGGCGCCCGCGCACGATCGCCGCAGGCGTTCGCTATGCAACAGATGATGGGGCGGGCGCGCGTCTGGAGTGGGAGCACCGCAATGCGCACGGTCACGGTGAGCGGCTTCGCCTGACCGTGGATGTTGGCGAATCCGCGATTTCGGGAGAGGGGCGTCTGGCCCTCCCGCAGTTTGGCGCGCCGAGGCAGCAATTGGTGTTGAGCGTGCGCGCGATGGATGAAGAGCGCGAAGCGTATGACAGTCGAAACGTGCGCGCCTTGGCGCAGTTGGAGCGCGAGTGGCGACAGACGCTGTGGGCCCGCGCGGGGGTTGGGTTTCAGCTCAGCGATGTCAGCCAGTTTGAGGAAGAGAACAACTACGTCTTTCTGTCCTATCCCCTTGAACTCGATTGGAACACGAGCGGCAATTTGCTGGACCCGCGCCACGGCCACCGGATGTTCGCGCATGTGGAGCCTTTTGTGAATCTCGAGGAGGAAAATCGCGGGTTTCTCAAGACGGTTCTCACACTCAATCGCTATCAAAAATTGAATCGCGACCGCACATGGGTGCTTGCGAGCCGTGTGACGGCCGGCTCGATTTCGGGGCAGGGCGAAGATCGAGTGCCGGCTGACGAGCGCTTTTATGCAGGCGGTGGCAGCTCGGTGCGCGGCTACGCATTTCAGACCGTTGGCCCGCTAAAAGATGGCGATCCGCGCGGTGGGCGGGGCTTGCTCGAAACATCCGCCGAGTTGCGCGCCCAGGTTTCGCGCGCGCTGGGGCTGGTGTTGTTCTTGGACGGTGGCACGGCGTTTGCCTCGCCATCGCTGGACGATAGCGAGTCGCTGCGGTGGGGCACGGGACTGGGGCTGCGCTATTTCACGGCGGTGGGCCCGTTGCGCGCGGATATTGGGTTCCCGCTGAATCGCCGACCTGATTTTGACAAGCGCTATCAATTCTATCTGAGCTTGGGGCAGTCCTTTTGATGAAGAGAGCAGGGTTCATTCTCGTGATCGCGCTCGCGGCAGGGGTTGCGTGGGTCGGATGGCTGCTTCGCGCCGAGTCGGGCCATGCGCGGCTGGAGCGCTGGATTCAGGCGCGCCTGCCCGAGATCCTTCGCATTGAAGGGTTGTCCGGCCATCTTCCCTTCAGCGGGCAATTGGCGCTCCTAGAGCTTCGGGATACGAACGGTGTCTGGGCAAAGGTCGAAATGCTTTCGTGGACGCTTCAGGGCAGGCCCCTGTTGCAGAGAAGAATCACAGCTCGCTTTGTGACCGCCCGCGCGGTGACGGTTGCGCGGTGGCCGGATGGGGATTCCGATTCGAATGCGGAGACGCGATCGAATCGCCCGGAAATCTGGATACAGCATCTGCAAGCCGACGCGCTGCATTTGCCCATGGATGTTCTGGGTGATCCGGTGACACTTTCCGCGCGCGGCAGTTTTCATTGGCGCGGGGCGAGCTGGGCGGCAGAGGGTGTCGCAACGGGGCTGTGGCGCGGCGCGGCGGTTGAGGGAGAAGTTTCGGCGCGTTCGAGTGAGACGAATCTCTCATTCGCGATTCATCGCGCGACTGCGGATGGGCTGGTCGTGCGGGGCGCAGGCGAGTGGAGGCCTTCTCGCGAAATCCACCTCGCGGTCGCGTTCACCAATCCGCCGATATTCGAAAAGGCGCTGGATGCCGGCTCGTTGGGGCGCGGGGCCTGCACGGCTGATTTCCGGTGGGATGAAGAGAGGTCGGTCAATTTTTCGTTTGCGTTGGATGATGCGACGCCCTACGGCATCGCGCTGGCTCGCGCCGAGGGGAGTGGCACGGTTGTCGGAAGCAATATGGATGTACGAATTGCCTCCGCCCGTGGCGCGTGGCGCGGCGAGGAATGGCGCGTGCTGCGTCCCTTTACTCTGCACGGGAGTGGCGGCGGTGTGCGGTGGGAGAATGCTGAATGGGAAGCGCTGGGCTGTTCGGTGGAGTCTGCGGGCCGTTTCTCCCCTGCCGAGGTGGATGCTTCTTTTCGATTGCTTCCTGTCGAGCTCGCTCATTCGCGCCTGTCCGACTATTTCCTCGCAGGCACGGCGCGCGCGAGTGTTTCTGTGGTGGGATCGCGGAGCGATCCGGTGTGGCGCTTTGCATTGATCGGCTCCAATGTTCAGCCGCGTTTGCATAACGCGTTTCAATTGAACCCGGCGCAATTCTCCGCGAATGCCATTGCTTCGTCCGGCGTCTTGCGCGTCGGCGCATCGCTGGTGGGATTGACTCGCGAACCGGTCACGGCGGCCCTCTCGCTGCCCGTTCGCCTGCCGCTGGACGGGAGCGATTTCGGGATGGATCCAGAGGATCCGATCGAGGGGCAATTGGCATTTGCGCTCGATTTGGAGGAGGCGGGATCATACGCGGATTTGCGCGGTGCGGAACTTGTCGGGAATCTCAAAGGGGACATTGAGGTGGGCGGCAAGGGGTCGGAGCCTCTCGTGCGAGGAAAAATCATCCTGCGCGATGCGCGCGCGGAATACCCGGAGAGCGGGACTGTTTTGGAGAACATTCGCCTCGTGCTTCAGGGCAACCAGGATCGTTTGATTATCCGCGAAGCGGCGGCGGACGACGGCGAGGGCGGGAGGATATCGCTCGAGGGTTCGATTCTATTCAAACCCGCAGAAGGCTTTCCGCTTCAAGCGCAGCTCCATTTGAGTCGGGCAACGCTTTTCCGCCGAGAGGGGAATCGGGTGCGGTTCGATGGTCGCGTCGGCGTGGCCGGACGACCCTCCGCCCTTTCCGTCACGGGGCGGGTTGACCTTGTGGATGCCGAACTCCAGTTGCGCCCCTCTCTCCCCCGCATTCCGCAGCTCCCCATTGCGGCCTTGGAGGAAGAATCCGTGGTTGAGGCGGATCGGACGAGCTGGTTGGACACACTCACCTTGGATGTCGCGTTGCGGGGGAGAGATATGCACGTATATGGGCGGGGGCTGGACTCGATCTGGCGCGCGGATTTGCGCGTGAATGGCAACGCATCTGCGCCTCGCATTCAGGGGCCGATTTCCGTCGAGCGCGGATACTTCCTGTTTCTAGGGCGTCGCTTTCTGCTGGATCGCGCTGTCCTTTCTCTCGACGGGCGTTGGCCGCCCAGCCCTTCACTGGATTTGACCGCTTCCAGTCGCGCGGGTGACATGCAGGCCTGGCTCTACGCGGCCGGCTTGGTGGATGACCTTGTCTTGCGGCTCGAGTCCGATCCCGCCTATCCGCCCGATGAGATTCTCTCGCGCCTGTTGTTCGGGCGCTCAACGGATCGAATCAGTGTCTTTCAGGCCGTGAGCCTCGCGCACGGACTGAGCCTGTTGCGCGGGCGCGGGCGCACGGTGGAGGTGCTGGAGCGCGGTCAATCGCTGCTTCGTGTGGACCAGTTGGAATTGGTTCAGAGCGAGGGGAGCGAGGGGATTTCCGCGATCAGCGTCGGCAAGTATGTTGGGCGCAATGTGTATGTGGAGGGCGAGAAGAGTCTCGGCAGCGCGGCCGATGTGATCACGGTGGAGGTCGAGCTGACGCCCTCGCTGATTCTGAGCACGGAATCGAGCCCACGCATTCGCGAAGGCATCGGGCTAAAATGGCGGCACGACTACTGAGCCGCTGCAACGCTCTCGAAATACTTCCTAGGGTTGGAAGTTCTGCGCTCGCGGACTTCCAAGGATTGGAAGTCTTGAGACCGCGCGCGAGGGGCGGGCTCAAAACTCGGTGAAGCGGACAAAGAGCGTGCCGACGAGGCCGCTGAGATCACCCTGTTCGACGCCTTCAATGTTCTCATTGCTTGGGTCGGCGTGACGGTAGCCGATGCCCAGGCCGAGTTCGCTGCGCTGCGTGATATTGAGCAAGAGATTGAATTGCGGCTCAATGACGAACAAATTCAAGTTCTTGTCGTTACCTCCCACAGTGCGGTCGAGGCGGATTTGCCCGCCGGCAATGACGCCACCGAGTGAGACGTGAATGAGGTTTTCGGAATAGAGGGTGTATTCCAGTGCTAGACCTCCGTAGGCGAGGTCGAATGCTTCGGGGTTGTTGTAGCCATTGGGGGCGACGTCCACTTCGCTGAGGAGCGCGTAGCCGGCGAGGCCGATGGCGAGCTTGTCGTTGAGGATGCCGCCGATTTGAGCGCCGCCGATGAAGCCGGAGTCGCCGCCGAAGTCGGAGAACTTGAGATCGAGTCTCGTGAAGAGGCTCCACGTGTCGTCCTCGCCGAAGAGCGCCTCGTCGGCTGCGAGGGCGGGAAGGGCCAACGAACATCCGAGCAACAAGATCAACAAGCGGCGCATGAGTTTCTCCTTCTGATTCGCAGTAGGATAGAGGATGGAGCGGCTCTTGAACAGCCTTGCCTGCATGCGCGCGCCGCAATTTTTCGATCGGCGCTATGTACATTGCATTGAAAATAGCGCATTATGCGGGCTGCAGTGCACGGATGAGCGCGGGTGTCGCGCGGTGTTCTGCAGGTTTTGGGTGAACTGGGAAAGGATGTGGCGATGAAAGACCGATTCGGAGTGACGGGTGTTCTCGTGTTGGGTCTCATTCTCTCCTGTTTAGCGTTGAGAAATCCGATTCGAGCCTCTGCCGATGCGCAACCGGGCACGCCGGAGTTCTCGGCGAATCTTCCCCTCAACGGGGCACAGGCGGGTGAAGGAGCCGAGGGCCAGCCGTTGGTCACGCTGACGGTTGAGGATGCTCTGGTCTCTCAGATTCTCAGCGCGATCTCGCGGCAGACGGGGCGCAGCATTGTGATTGGCCCGGAGATCACGGGGCGAACGACTGTGCGCTTCAATAGTGTGCCGTGGGATCAGGCGCTCGAGTCTGTCTTGAAACCGTTTGGCTATGGTTTCTATCAGGATGGCGACACGACGATTGTCACGGGGACCAATCCGCTGCGTTCGCGTGTGGTGACGTTGAAGCATCTCGATGCTTCGGATGTGGAGCCTGTCATCTCGGCGATTCTTTCGCCGCGCGGCAAAATTGCGCGCGTGACCAATTTGGGCCAGAGCTGGGGCGCCGGCGCATCGCAGAGCGAAGTGTTGGCGGATGGGCGAAGCCTGGGCAGCCGCGGCCGTGTTGCGGAGGATCCGAAGGTAACGCGCAGCAAGACCCTGGTCATCACCGATACACCGGATGTGCTCAAGCAAGTTGATTCGTTCTTGAAGAGCGTGGATATTCCGCCGGTTCAGATTCTGATCGAAGCGCGATTCCTGGAGCTTAATCCTCGCGTCTTGCGCGATGTCGGATTTGAGTTCGGGAGCGGCGGAACGTTCAAAGATGGCAAGTATGGTTATGCCGTGGATCAAGTGGGCAGCGGTGTGTTGCCGGGAAACTTCGACTCCGCCTCGCCGAATTTGTCGGGCAGCACGCCGTTCAATGCGGGGATCAATCTCGCCTTTCAGCGGCTGAGTTCGAGTCAGTACTCCATCCTGTTGCACGCGCTACAGGAAGACGCGTCGGCGAATGTCTTGTCGGCGCCGCGGATCATGACGTTGAACAATCAGGAAGCCGTGATTGTGGTGGGAACGAAGTTCCCCATCATCAACTCCGCCGCGTCGGCGGCATCGGCGGGTGGTGCGGCAACGATAACGACATCGCTGCGTGGCTATGAAGATATTGGGATTCAGCTCAATGTCCTGCCGCAGGTCAACGAAGGGAGCATGATCAACATGATTGTGCGCCCATCGGTACGCGAATTGGTGGGCACGCGCTCGGGCAAGGCGGTTTCGGCGGATGTCACGGCCATGACGGATTATCCGGTGATTTCGACGCGCGAGGCGGAGACTCAGGTCGTGCTGCCGGATCGCGAAACGATTGTGATCGGCGGGTTGCTCAAGGATCGCCAGACCACGAGTATCGTGAAGGTGCCGCTGCTGGGGAGCATTCCGTGGATCGGGTGGCTCTTCCGGCGCGAGACGGTGCAAAATGAGAAGGTCGAGTTGTTGATTTTTGTCACGGCCAGCATTGTTCCGGCGGAGGGTTCCGATCTTGTCCGCGCGAATGTGGACAGCCTGGCCAAGCGTCCGAGCAATCTCCTTTCGGCGCCGGCCATCATCGCAAACAGCGCGGACACGGCGCTGAATCGCTATGTCGAGCCCGGCCTCAGCGCGGTTTCAGCCAATGCGCCGCTGCCATCGGCGCCTGCGGGAAAGAAATAGAATCGCGGGTGCGCGGGTTGCGACAGTTGCGGCGCACCCTGCCATGCGGCAGGGGTGTTGCTAGTGGATGGAGGCTCCAGCCGCGAGCCATCGTGCGAGGGTGGTTCGTTCCTCGGTGGTCATGCCGGTCATGTTTCCGAGTGGCATGGTGTCCTGATCAATGGCGCGGATTTTGATGCGCTCGGCATAGGCCTTGATTTGCTCGGGTGTGTCGAAGTGCACGCCGCCCGTCGTGGTCGCGAGCGCAGCATACATCGGATTGTCTGTCGAAGGCGTCTCCGAGTGACACGGAAGGCAGCGGTTCTGAATGATGGGGCGCGCTTCATCAAAGGTGACCGCAGGTCCATCCGTTGCGCTTGCCGCCGCCGAGCTGGCGTGGGCCGGTTTCGCTCCAAACTGAAACACAAGAAAGAGAAGAAGACCCGAAACGAGAAACGTCGCCACGCAGGCGGCGAACCACGGCTTCCACGTGAAGCGGATGTTCATGAAGTGCCGGATCAGCGCGCTCATGCACATCAGGATGAGGAGGATCGCCCAGTTGAGTGGGTGTCCATAGAGATTGGCGAAGTGGTTGCTCATCATCGTGAAGATGACGGGGAAGGTGATGTAGTTGTTGTGAATGGATCGGGTTTTTGCGCGCGTATAGAGCGCCATGTCCTGATCTTGGCCGGATTCGATATCCGCCATCATCTTGCGCTGCGAGACCATGATATGGAAGAAGACGTTGCCGGACATGAGCGTTGCGAGCATGGCGCCAACCATTAGATAGGCGCCGCGCCCGCTGAAGGTATCCGTTGCGAATTTGACGGCGAAGACCAGGAGAAGCAGGGAAAGGACAATCTTGATTCCGCTGCCTTTTGATGGAATGCGCCACAGGATGTCATACACCAACCACCCGGTGGCGAGAAACGCCAGCGCCGTTGCGACACCCTCGCCGTAGGAAAGATCGTTGGCGGGGTTGAGGAGGAAGGCGCCGCGGCTCTGGAAATAGACCAAAATGAGGAGCGCGAACCCGCTGATCCATGTGGTGTAGGACTGCCACTTGAACCAGTAAAGAAGAGGTGGGAGAGTGGAGGATTGGGCGCGGAATTTTTCGAGGCGATAGAAGCCGCCGCCGTGAAGCATCCAAAGTTCGCCGAACTTCGTTTCGTTGTGATCTTTCCCTGGGCGGAGGTTGCGATCCATCCAGTTATACAACATCGAATTGCCAATCCACATGATCGCGGCAATGATGTGTACCCAACGAGCCAGAAGGCTCAGCCATTCAGCGGTATGTGTTTCCATCAATGCTTCAGCCTATCAGGGAAACTATGAATGCACAAGCAGGATACAAAATTTCATGAGCGCGCCAGAGGCGTACCCGGGAGCCGTGACGCTCCGCGCGAGCGATGGAACTTCCGCGAGCGTGGTTCCTGCGCTCGGCGCGGTGGTCTCGTCGCTCTGCTTTCCCGTTGCGGGCGCTCTGCGAGAGGTGCTTTTTCGGCACGCGCATTTTGGGGACGCGGCGTCGGATGCGACGCGCGGCGGGATTCCCTTCCTATTTCCCCTCTGCGGGCGATTGCAGCGCGATGGGCGATTCGGTGAGTATGTATGCGATGGACGCACCTTCACACTTCCGATTCACGGCTTTGCGATGCGGCGGCCGTGGCGCGTGAAGGAGCAAGCGAGCGATCGGGTTGTTTTGTCCCTGGATGCGATGGCAGAGGAGGGCTATCCCTTTATGGCGCGGCTCTCCATGGAGATCGAGGCGCAGCCGCGACGAGTGCTGTTGGAAGCGGAAATTGAAAATTGCGGCGACACTCCCATGCCCTTCAGCGGCGGTTGGCACCCCTATTTTCTGACTCCGGATGCAGGGCCCGGGAAGGGGGGAGTTTGTGTGCGTCTTCCGGCGCGGCAAGCGGGGCGCTATGACCCCAGCTATACCCACATCCCGGAGTGGAGCGAACCGCTGCCCAGTCCTCTTGTTCCGACTCACCCGCTATTCAAAGAGGTGCTGCACCGCGTGGATTCGGGCGCCGTCTCGGTGGATTGGCCCGGTCTGCTCTCGTTGGAACTGCGAGCGGAGCTGGATTCAGGAACACCGTTTCCGTTCTGGCAGTTGCACACTGAGCGCGAGAAGCCCTTTGTTTGCGTCGAGCCGTGGAGCAGTCCGCCCAATGCGCTGAATAGTGGAGAATCGCTCCTTCATCTCGCGCCCAGCGCGCGCCGGCGAATGCAGATGACCATCTCGCTCGCGAGCGCTAGAGCCGAATCTGGCCGGTGAGCCCCTTGCGGGATGGCCACACAATGTCGGGCCCCGCTCCGCGCAGGGTCGCGCGATCGGGCTCAATATCCAGCGTCAGCGCGGCGTCGGTATGGCGCGCCTTCCAAACGGTCGCGAGGCAGAGCAAGCGCTCAACGCCATCGCCCCGCTGATAGTTCCAGACTTCGTCGGGTTGCGCGATGCGCGTCTCGTCGTAGATGGATTCGTTTGGCAGCGCTGCCAGGCGTGCGACGAGTTCTGCATCGGGCAGCGATTCATTGGCATGGATGCAAACCGGGTTTCGCTCCATCGCTGCGTGAACGATGGGCTGCCAGTCAATGCGCGCGAAATCGCGCGCGGCATAGAATGCGAGATCGGCCGAAGGCTGCGTGGCGCGGATGGACTCGAGATAGGCGATGATTTCCTCCCGCGTCATTTCAGGGGTGATCTCCACCGCAGGGCTGGGCTTGAAGGTGGTCTTGCCTTCCTGGAATGGGAGGCGGGGTTCGAGGCGCGCAAACTGGACGAGGCGTTCCAACATGCCCCGGGTCTTGCTGCACTTGCAGTCGAGTTCCAGCGCGAGGCGCTCAATGTCTTCGCGGCTGCGGATGTTGATCTGGCCCTTCTTGAAGAACTCATCGAACTTGTTGAGTTCCAAGCGATCCGGCAACGGCTCCGAGAAAAATTCATCCTCGTCAATTTCGGCCAGCAGTTTCTCTCGCGTCGCATCGCTGACTTTATAGGGCGCGTTGTGCTCATAGGCATACACGCGCTCTGCCGCGATATAGCGGGATTTGCCGCGTGAATCGTGGCGGATCTGGAAGCACTTTTGCATAGCGCTTTCGTCGCGGAGAAAGTTCGCCATGATCTCCATCGTGATGTTGGTGGAGAGGTAGTCGCAGAGCGATTTGCGAAAGTGTTCGTAGTCGGCCGGATTCATGGTGGCCTCCGGATAGACGCAGTGCACATAGCCGCTATTGTTTGCGACAATCGTCACCTGTTCATGGCGAAGCGCGCGCTGGGCCTTGGCCGTCTGCTCGGTTCCGTTGAACCACATATTCTTCGTCACGAGTCGCCGATTGTTCGTCAGAACGCCTTCATTGATGTCCACAAAGTTTTGCGAATGGAGCGGAGTGGCGAGAAGAAAGATTTTGTTGAGCGGCACGCCGCAGATGACGAAGAGAGCGGCGGCATAGAGCGTCGAAAGGGACACGCATTCGCCCGCGCCGCGGTTGTAGTTCGGCTTGAGGCGAAAAGCATCCATCGCCTCAACGGTTTCCGTCTTCCAATACGGGATGACGTTGCCCTGATACTTGTCGAGGCCGAAGTGACGGCGGATGTCTATGTCGAAGTAGTACTTGTCGCCCTCGTAACCGAAGAGCGCATTGCTCCGGCTGATCGTCGCCTCATCAATCCAGGGCGCGAAGCGCGCCAGCTCCCGCTCCTTCGTCGTAAGCCCCCACGTGTCGAGGTCGAGGTTGAACTCGTAGTTATCAATAATGAACTGCTTGAGGCGCAGAACGCGGCGATAGAGCGACAATTTGTGAATCTTGTCGAACCAAGGGTCTTCGCGCCAGCGCCAGATGCGGGGCGACATGATATTGGCCAGGACAAGCCCGAAAAGAAGTTCCGGGAAAATGAAAATCTCCATGTCCGAAAGCGTTGCCGCTGCGGAATACTTTTCTCGACTTTCTGCAGGCACGGCTGGGTGGGGGGAGGATGAAATGGGAGCGGTCATGGGATTCATAGTACGTTAGGTCGCGCCAATTTCCATAAACCTTTCAAAGATTGTGTCCGCAGGGCTGGGAGGGGCGCTGAGGCGCAATTGCCGGTTGGGAGAATGCTGCATTGAAATGCGGGCCAACCTTGCCTACGCTGTGCCCCTATGTCGCCCGATCCTTCATTTCCGCAGACGGCCAGCTCAACTGGTGTCAACGAACTCATCTTGAATCTCGATTTTGTTCCCACATGGGCGCGCCAGCCTGCGGCGAATCCCTACGAGAACGCGACTGGGGAAGACCCTCGCGTGGGCCGCGATCGCAAGCGCGGGCGATTTGATCGGAGCCACTCTGGTGGACGATCGGGCCCTTCGCGCGGAGAGCGCCCGCCTCGGCGCGAGCACAGCGACGAGCGGCCTCGGCGCGGACGAGATCCGCGAAGAGAGGAGCGAGCGCCTGCGCGTTTACCCATTGCGATTTCCTTTTTGCCGGAGCGGCAGCAGCTGAGTGCGTTGGTGCGCCAACTGCAGAGTGCGCAGAAGGCTTACCCGTTGAATCTGGTAGCTCATCTTCTGCTCGATAAGCCTGAATTCCATCTCATCAAAATCGAGGCACGCGGCGATCTTCAATTGTGGCAATTCAAACCGGATGGCGCGGTGTTTCTCGACCAAGAGTCTCTGCGCGCACATGCGATTCGATTGCATCTGAGTCAGGTCTTTGATGAGACGGTGGAAGAAGGCGAGCCGCCCGCAGGCAATTTCAATTGCGTGGGCCGTTGTACTCTCACCGGCGAATGGCTCGGTCCACCGAATTACCACGGCTATCAGGAGCGCCTTCGCGATCTCCAGCGGACCCGCTTCCCGCACATGAAGCTTGACGACTATCGCGCGCGCGTTGAATTTGTGCGCGAGCCGGAAGCGATCGAGCAGTGGAAGGAGCAGGCTCGCACCCGTCGGGTCTATCGGCCGAAAGGCGAGGCGGAAGCGACGCCGATTAGCCGGGAGGAAGCCGTCCAGCAACTCTCCCAGAAGTATTTGCCGGGAATGATTCAGTCGGGTCGTCGCTTCATTCTTTCCGCTTCCGTTGCGCGCGAATTGCCGGATGGGCCCTTGCGCCGCCAGTTGGAAGATGCGTGGATTCGAGAAAGCCGACATCCCTTCACCATGCCGCTCTCGCTGAGCCCGGCCTTCAAGCACATGGGACTGCATCTCTTCAAGAGCGGGAAAGGCGGCGCATTTGTCACCGCCATCGTGCCCAGGCCCTTGCAGGACGAGTTCGCCGTGGAGACTATACGGGCGATGTTGGCGATCATTCGGGAGCACCCCGGTTGGAACCGCGCGCAATTGCTTGAGCACTTAAAGCCGGGCGCCGTCTTGGAATCGCCAGAAGCGGCGGAATTGCTTCAGCCTCTGCGTTGGCTTGTGGACAAGGGCCACGTGATCGAGTTTTTCAACGGGTCGCTTTCCGCGCCCCGCGAACCCCAACAACCCCCTGCGCCCCGAGTGAAAGAGCCAGCGGCTGAAGAACCTCCGCCGGTTCAAGACGTGCGAGAATAGGCGCG
>JAMLJG010000016.1 GCA_023953695.1 Kiritimatiellia bacterium | reverse complement strand
GCGAGGCCCGCCGCGGGCCTCGCGTACGTGTGACGCCGATTGTTGGACGATCTTCTATTCCGTCTTGCGGAAGTGGTCTTCTCGGTACTTCGAGAAGTAGTAGAGCACTGAACGCTCGGCAATGTCTTTCATGACCGCAGCCATTTCCGCGACTGTCCACTGACGCGGACGGAAGTAAAAACTGCCTCTGTTGAACTTTCCTCCTTCTTCGTTATGGAGGTAGGTCTTGTTCAGTTTTCCGAACATCGCCATCGTGGTAACACGATCCAGAATCGACGAATCGGCCTCGAAGTCGCAGCCGTAACCAAAGCAAACGAACGGGAAAATGCTCTCCCGCAGAAGTGCTGTCCGCAACCCGATCAGGTTTTTCCCGAGACGCTCAATCGCATTTCCCTTGGCCTGCTTCGGCAGCCCCTCTGCTGCACGAAGATCATTGGTGCCCTGATTCTTGACCTCCGCGATCAAGATCGGATAACTTAACCTGTCTCCCGGTTTCCCCTGAATGTAGAGGATGCCGCCATCGGGCCGGATTGAACTGCTGTCGAAATGGTAGTGAAACTCGATCTCGGGGAAGCTGTGCTTGAGTTCCGCGACAATGTCTTTCAGATGCCATTGTCTTTCGTGAACCAGCGATATTTTCTGGTCAAACTTCTCTTCAAGATGGTCAACAACCGGCCTGAGTGCTTGAACGACCTCCGATTCCTGCCCCTTTGAGGTCGCGTTGATGATGGGTGACTTTATCGCCCTGTCAGTTCTGAGTTGATGTTTGCGTGACATATTCCTCCCGTGCCCCATCAAAAAGGGTGAGTTGTGCCTGCTTCTGAATCACATATTCCCTGTGCCCATTGAGCACGGACTCTTCCTTCTCCGTTACGGAGTGATGGAGTTCGTCAACCGAGACATCGGATGCTCTGTGTGTGTCCAACACAACCACAAACTCAACGTTCATCGGTTTGTCGGAGAATCTCTGCGAACTAACCCGATATCGCTTGTAGCCCTTCATCTCGATGCGGACATGTCCACGATTGATGTTAGCTTCCAGCATCTTTTCCAGGGGGATAAAGCCATCCGTGCTGTAGCTAGTCAGAACGAAGCGAGCATTGAGGGTCTGGACAAGCTTCGCGTAAGCTCTGGCCGCCTCGTCGGCGTAGTTGTACGCGCTACGGCGCTCAGTTCTCCAGTCCAACCGAATTGCCGACTTGGTCCCGGGAGTGATCGTCTTGCTCAGTTCTGGCTTGTCCCACAACGCAACGGTATTCAGCACATGATAGTTACTGCCGTAGGGATGCTGGTTGTACGGCGGATCAAGGTACACAACATCGAGTTCGTCGGTGCGCATGTTCTCGGCGACGCGTTGCGCGTCGGCGCAAAGCACTTGGTTCTCATGGCCGTTGTCGAAGAACACTGCTGGAGTAAGGCACAGGTCGCCTGCTATGCGGTAGAGTGCGGTCTTGGTCTGACCGCCCCAACCGTTGTGGAAACCCTTGAATACCCCGCTGGTGTTGCTGGTGTAGCATGCCTGATACAGCAAGGGGGCAAGCAGGCAGTCCTGCTCACTTTCGTCGATTGTGCCGGACTCGTGCCATTCAAGAATCTGGTGACGGATCGCATCGATCCGCATGCCGTTCTTGCGCATGTAAAACATGCGGTCAACCTCAATGTCGTAGTCCTCGTCGTCTCTGGGGCAAAGATGGTCGGTGATCCAGTCAACACGGGGGGTCAAGTTGTTGAGGAGGGCCAGAGCCCTCTCGTATCCTCCCAACGCCTTGAAGCCGGGTGGGGCATTGTTCCCGATGTAGCAACCGTTTATCACTTTCGCATATGGTTCCCAGTCGTTTGCTATGACACGGTATCCTAGTGTCTTGGCTAGACGTGCCACGACGCCACTACCCGCGAAGATATCTAGGAAAGTCGGAACCTCGGATTTCGTGGTGTGCTGCAGGGCCTGCGTGATCAGGTCCAGCAACTTGCGCTTGTTTCCGATGTACGGGATTAGCTGGTTGAAGACGAAATCGGTTGTGCGCACTGCCGCGTGTCGCCTGCGAACGTAAGTCGCGTCCTTTAGTATAGATACGTCGTTCATGATCTTTTCGGTGTACTGTAGCACTCTACACGCGCGATTCCGAGTCTCTTTTCCGTCCAATGCGAAGCTGACCGGAACCGCGCACGAGAATCGAGACGAAAATGAGCGGAGCGCAATTTGAGTCGAGAATCGAGGAAGCGGCGGAACCAGCGCCGGGGGGCGCGTCGGTTCCGGTCGAGCGCTTGGTTAGCGCGGAGCGCGAGCGACGCGCCAAGCGCGAGACTGAGGGGCAGCTTCGCATTAGCGCGGAGGCGGCGGGGGAAGCCGCCAGCGAGCGACACGGCGCTTTGCTTTTTACAGACCATCACGCTTTGACTCATGTGTCGCGTGGGCCGTAGTGGAGCGAGCGGTCCGCGCTAACATCAGGCGTGAGCGGACGCGAACCTGTGGCGCGGGGGGTGCGTACGCAGCTCCCGTGCCGCGGGTGAAGCGTACGCTCCACGCAATTGTTGGACGGAAGGTCATTCATCAATTGCAAAGTCCACAATTACCGGAAAGTGATCAGAGCCAACATGTGACCCAATTCTCACGGAGTGAACGGAGACTCCTATACTGTGGAGAAAGTGGTCAATGGGTATCATCATCAGTGGCGAGAATGAAGGCCATGATGGATATATCCCGCGACCTTCGGAGGCATTCTTCAATCCACTGATTGTGGCGAAACGCCGATAATGGGGTGACCATGGGGTTACGTTGAGATCTCCGATGAGAACTACAGCTCCCTTGATCGTGCGCACCTTGTCGGCAATATCCTTCAATTGTTCGTTGCGATATGAGCTGTACTCGGGACCACCGGGAGGTAGTGGGTGCGTCGCGACAATTGTCAGGCTTGTGGAAGTCGCAATTATCGAAGGAACTTCGGCAAAACCGAAGTACACTATCTGGGTAGTCGTCAGAGGAATCCGGCTCAAGAGACCGATTCCGAAGTTGTCATCTCTCGCCTCAACAAGGCGATACGGGTATTCCTTCATTAACGGAGAAAGGGCCTTCAGCCACTTGTCGTTGATCTCTTCCAACATGACGACATCGGGAGATTCTTCCCGGATAGATTCCATCACACGTTCAGGATTGCCGTGCTGAGTATTGACATTGACCTGCATGGTCCGAATCAGACTGCCAGTATCGGTGAGATCCTCTGCAAGAGGTAGTAGATATAGACTAATGGGGATCGCATTGATGATCGCCAGTGTAAGGTAGGTGAAGGCCCACCGTCTCCTGCGACCGAGCCAGAAGCACACGCCCAGCACCGAGAAGAGAAGCACGTATTGAACACGGAAATGCGATCCAAGGTCCATCCACCAAGCAAAGTCTCCGAGAAAGCCAGCAAGAGAACCAACGATTCCACAGGCCCCCGCGGCTGTGAGTAGTCCCCATACCCGTATTCGCAATCGGAAGAATTCATTCATTTCGGGTCTTTAACGTCCAACGTCAGGGCTGAGGGTACGGCGAACCCGCCGCGGGTGAGCCGTACCCTCCAGCCCCTTGTTCGCTGTTCTTGTTTATGATTGCTGCGTAAAGCTCTCGGGCTCCTCTGATGAGCGCGACATTTGTTCCGTCCCATCCGGTTACGCGGCTCGCGGCTTTCTCGTAGTGAATGAGGGCATCATCGAGGTGGGATAGCAACAGGTGCTGAGCTTCCTTTGTGTTCCCGTTTTCAAGTGATTTGAGGGGTGCGTAGGAATACGTCACGCGATCGAGTTCAACAGCGAGCATCCATTTCTGCTTCTTCTGCGCCCAGAAATAGGATGTGGTGATTGTCCCAATAATCGCACCGATCAGTATCATGAATATGTTGATGCTGATCGTCTTCATATGTCTATCTTCATTTCAGCGAACGTCATGCCTCACCGGATTCCGAACCCGCCGCGGGTGAGGAATACGGTGGAGGCGCTGGTTCGGATTTCATTTCTATCTTCCGTATCGAGGCAATCCATCGATGTTTGTATCAGAATTGAACCAATCCCGTCGCGTGGGGTCGTGGTAAAAGAACAGGTAGCCCACATTTCGCCGCGTGAGTCCGGCTTGTGTCGTGAATGTGAATTCGTAATCCACTTGCGCGTTGGCATCGCATTGTGGATTTCCCCTCACATGTTGGAACTGAAAGCCGCGTCTCCGCGCGGAGATCAGTTCGCCTCTATCGATTTTCATCTGAACGATAGTATCCGCTGCTTTCGTCAGAAAATACTCCGCTGCGTCTTGATCTGGCGGCGACTTCTGAGCGCCGCGCGCTTTTGCATCCTCGTACGCAATTTCGTTCAGGACCTGTATAGCTTCTTGGTCTCCCTGCTGTGCTGCTTGTCCAAACCAGTACGCAGCCTGCCGCGTATCTTGCGCAAGACCCACGCCCCTGTAGTAGCAAAGCCCGAGCTTCTTTTGAGCCGTAGCAAGCCCTTGCTGGGCTGCCTTCTGATACCAATACACGGCTTGCCTGTAATCTTGAGGAACTCCAATCCCGTCAATGTAGCTGGCGCCGAGGTTGTATTGGCAAAGAGCGTGGCCTGCGTCGGCTCCAGCCCTTAAAAGTTCAATAGCAGTTTTGTGATCGCCTCTGTTGGCTGCCGCAATCGCCATGTCGCTCAATTGATTGCCAGATAACTCTGGCCGAGTGGCTTGAGGCGTCTCGTTCGGCACCGATGACATTCCGGCAAATGCATAAACCGCTTCGGTATCGCCGACATTTGAATCATTAAAGTCCAAGGACGCACTGTCGCCCGAGACAAGATCAATGAGAAGTGACCATATCGTGATTCGGTCTTTGATCGTGCCTTCGATAAACACCATGTATGTGCCCGGTTCCAAGTCGTGAAATACGAACATCCCATTGTTGTCGGCGTATATCGTGCGCGATGTGTGCTGGCGAAATACTGTCGCCCTCTGCTTTTCGACTTCGATCAGCCTCTCTGAGGCGCGAACCCACTCTTGGCTTAATCTCGCAGCGCCTTCTCTCGCTCGTATAAGCGGCAGGGCTTGCGCTGCCAGTGTGCTGTAGCTGTTCCGAAATGCGTCTGTGAAAGGAATCAGATAGATGGGCACTTGCTTCAGCGGAAGATCGAAGCCGCCGTATGTTATATGAACAGATCCTTTGATGCTGGATGGCGCAACGAATGTAGGGGTATCACTACGTGTATCATGGATCGCCGTTGATGCTCGTTTGTCGTCTTGTTCCGGTCTCGTTGTTTCTTCAGTTGATACGGCAGGAGGCCTGACGGGTGCAAACTGATTGCTGGATCGCGTCTTCACCAGTATGGCAATAGCCACGGCGGCAATCGCAACTATGGTCAGAAGACTCCAAAACAAGATGGCATTTCTTGTCGAGGTTGATCGGGCTTGTTCGGCGACTAGAGGGACGCGCTTGCGGGTGCGGAAATCATAACCACATTGAACACACAGCACGGCTCCATCGGCAATACCTGCTTTGCAGGATGGACACTCGGATGATTCGCGAAGCCTGAGTCTTGGGCGACTTCCGTCAGGGACCGCAATCGTTGCTGAGCATTGCGGGCAATCAATCGCTTTGCCTTGCAGCTCCGCATAATAGTCGTCCTCGAGCTCGAGGGTGACATGACAAGATGTGCATTCGATGCGTTGCATTGCTGGCACCCAACTCAACGTTTGCGGTGAATGTACCCCTGACCAGCGTAACCTTTCTCATGAAGAATGCTGTTTGCGCCCTCGTAAGAAGATGCTGTCCCGAGCACCACGGGAATGCCGCCAATGTTGACGACGGCCTCCCATGACCCGCCACCGCCTCTTGAGTAATCCGACTGGGCAGATCCAGGCGATCTATCGGCAGCGTCTCTTTTTCTCTGCCACTCCCTAAACTCATCTGGTGGTAAATTCCATACTCCTTGTCTGGCACCCTTGGCAGAAATGCGCGCCCACTCTGAACCTGATGCGCCCCTTGAAGATGTTGAGTCGCTGCTTGCCGTCGCGTCAACTGATCCGATGCCTCCAGCCTTTCCACCAACGCAAACGACTGTGTATTTGGGATTGGCGCGAATCTCCTCCAGCCTCGCTCCTCTGTCTTCAAGGTCACGCTGCCGCGCATCTTCTTGATATTGCCGGAACCGGGCCTGATTCTCTTGAACGGCTTCTGAATAGTCCCGCGCAGCTTGAGGATTGTAGCCATAGCGCTTGGCAAACTCGGGTGGAAGCTCGGAAAAGAGCAGTTTTGCTATTCCCCGAGAATGTGCATAGCTGATTCCATCTGGCTCCACGCGCAGCAACCTGCAATTCTCATACGTTGTGCCCTTGCGTGTCGTAATGGTCAGAGGCTCGCTTTTACCGGGCGCTGCATTCGTGCTGGGCACCGAGTTCTGACCTGAATCGGCGGCAGAGATAGCTCTGCAAAAGATCATCGCCATAAGACCTGCAACAAGAATTTGTGTACGCATTGTTTTTCCTCCTGAATCCGAACGCCATTGCTCACGCGCGTGCGTCTTCGCACGTCGCGTGCAGCAATTTGTTGGGCCATTGCTACTGCCGACAGCGTCACGCTCTGACATGCGCCGAGAATGGCACAAGCCTTCAACGCGCGCGACTCCGGGATGAGCCGCGAGATGCACAGAGCCGGCACCTCTGACTTCTTGCGAGCGATAACCTTGCTTTCCCGGAGCCACCATCAGCGAACTCACCGAAGCTGCCGTGGCTGCAAGGATATGGGGACGGAGATGAACGAAGCCGCGAAGGGATGCAACAGACAGGGAAGCACCCGAAGCTGGTGGAGCTTGAAGCTGCGACGAGATGTCCGGTGACCACTCTTGCATGTCTTCCTGTCTTCCATTTCCGTGATCGAAGCTGCCGACCCTGAAAGTGTTTCGAGCGATCAGACGCCTACGCTGCCGCCCCACTCATTCTTCTTCCGATGTCTGAGGCCCAATGCGAAGCTGACCGGAACCGCGCACGAGAGTCGAGACGAAAATGAGCGGAGCGCAATTTGAGTCGAGAATCGAGGAAGCGGCGGAACCAGCGCCGGGGGGCGCGTCGGTTCCGGTCGAGCGCTTGGTTAGCGCGGAGCGCGAGCGATGCGCCAAGCGCGAGACTGAGGGGCAGCTTCGCATTAGCGCGGAGGCGGCGGGGGAGGCCGCCAGCGAGCGACACGGCGCTTTGCTTTTTACAGACCATGACGCTTTGACTCATGTGTCGCGTGGGCCGTAGTGGAGCGAGCGGTCCGCGCTAACGTTACGGCGCACCGGCGCGAGGCCCGCCGCGGGCCTCGCGTACGTGTGCCGCCGCTTGTTAGCCCATCTTCATTTTCCAGACTTCCTTCGATTGTCGTCCTTGCAAAGCATCTGGCAGTTGGCTGCATTAGTCTTGCCGCCTTCATGCCACGGCTTGATGTGGTCTGCCTCCATCTCTCCGATGTCGAACTTCTTCCTGCACTTCACGCATTTTCCCTTCTGACGCTCGTATGCCTCGCGCTTTTCCTTTTCCGAGAACGCCCGAAGGTTCAGATACCGCTCATCTTTCGTGAGCAAATACGGATAAATGCCGGACTTCTTCCCCACCTCGTCATCTTCCATCAACTTGGCGACTTCCTTTGCCAGCTTTTTGACAACCGGCTTCTTGTCCTTGAACGTGTTGTAAAGCGGTCCCCAGGCGACGTGCTTCATCTCGCGGCGATAGTCCGGAAACGTCGCCTTCACCCAATCAATCACCTTCTGAAAATATTCCCAAAGAGGTTTGGCGTCCGCGTCGTGCTGGTGATCCGACATGTATTTGTCAATCTTGCCCTCAGACAGCCAGTCAATCGCCGTCTCCAGAAACTCCTGTCGGATCGGGCTGCCGTCCACGTAATCACTGCCGATCGAGTACGCCGGACAGCCGGTCTTGCTAAAGAACCGCTTGGCATCCGCAGTCCACGGCCCGTGATAGACCGCGTTGCGTAACTCCTGATCGGTGAGCTTCTCCCCAGCGATGTTGATTGTCTTGAACCACTCCAGTTTCTCGCTGTCGGTGCCGGAGCAGAAGTAGATCATGCACTTGTAATTGAGAATCTGTGCCTGTTGATCGTCTTGGAGATTGTGGAAATAGATGTCGCCGATGGAGAAATCGCTGTTGACGTACCGACAGACGGCAATCGTCCGCTGTTGTCCGTCAATCACCTCAAATCCACCATCATCTCTCACCGCCCAATACATCACATTGAGCGGAAAATCCTTGCGCACGGTTTCAATCACCGCATCGCGCTGCTTGTCCTTGTAAATGAACTCCCGTTGATACGGCGGGCGAATGTCGAGTTTGCCGCCGTAGCCGACAACGCCGCCCTCGGCGGGCTTCTCTTCGTAACCGTCGAACAGCTGTTTGATCGTAATTTCTTTAAGTTGGATTTTCATTTTCGCCTGATGATTATTCTTGAATACGGGCAACGTGATTTGCCGTCCTTGGTTATCGCAATGTCCGTTCGACCACGATGATTCTTCGTGACGCCGATTTCTTTGCCTTGATCGCCAAACGGTATGCCGATCAATTCAAATTGATCGGGATTGTAATTGTCTAAAAGCCCATCAGGAACGCCCATTAGGCCGTCATAATCGCAAGGTATCGCATTGGTCTTGCTGACATCGATTGCATCGAGATTGTCGTAGTGGGGGTATTCGGTAGCGGAGTACTTTCTATATAGCGTTATCTCCTCGTGCCGTTTGTCGATGTCGAGATTCGTGTACCAATAGGTTCTCGCCGTCTCAAAAATGGAGCCGTCTGGTTTACTGAAATATCTAGTGCAGTTGTAACCAAGCCACAACCGATTGTCCTTAATCAGCTTGAAAATCTCTTTGTAGTGGCGAGCGTTTACGCTACCGATAATTAAAAACTTCTTATCGTACTCTATTAGCTGAGCAACATATTCCCTGAACAGCGAGAACGGTGGGTTGGTAACGACGATATCCGCCTGCTTGAGAAGCGCGATACATTCCGCGCTGCGGAAATCGCCGTCGCCTTTGAAGGGATGAATTCCGATTTCTTCCGGGTCGGGAATACGATTCTTGTTTTTGTCGCCATCGTATTCGAGCCAGAGCCCATTTTTCGCGGTGTGCTTGCTGAACAGATCGGCGTCGCAATTCTTGTAGCAGGTGGTGATGAGCTTTTTCAGCTTCAGCGGCTTGTCGAAGTTGTGCGAGAAGTAGTGGAAGAATTTGCTGACCTTGGGGTCGTCGCAATTGCACAGGACGGTCTTGTTCTTAAAATGCTTCTTGTAATGGACAAGTTCCCTTTCGATGTCGGTAATCTGCGTGTAGAACTCATCCTGCTTGGTCGCCTTGGCGGCGTGCAGGCTTCGATTTAGCGACTTGCTCGACATTCTACGCGGTTCCTTTCGTTGTTAATTCTCTCGGGCTAACGACTAGCCTCAGGCACGCCCGGAACGGGTGTTGCCTGGAGGCGCATGTTGGACCTATCTCTTTACATTACTAACCGAGTAGCCCGATTCATACTCGGGCAACTCATTGCCCTTGCTGTCGAATACCTTCACCGTCGATTCGAAAAAGACTGCAACGCGCAACAGTGTACCGTCTGGCGAGAGGACGTCAGCGCGGATTATCTTTCCATCGTTTCGGTAATACGGAATTTCAGAATACTTGGGACTTCCGTCTGCTTCAAAAACATCATACCGAATGACTTTGCCAGCGGCATCTCTTGTGTACGTACCTGTCAACAGCACATTGCCATCAATGTCGTACTTGGTGAATTCGCGTTCCGTCTGTTTGTATTCGCCGCTTGCCAGCGAAGTGGCGGCAACGGCAGAAATCAGTAGCATGACTATGAGTCTCATTTTCATTTTTATTCCTTTTGTCCAACCATTGATTATTCCGAACTCTTTCCGTGCTATTGACTATTGGAGGCCTTTTACGGAAACTCTTCCAGCAACCAGCAGCGTAAACCTCCGGTCGGTACGTTACGATGTCTGTAGACGGTGGACAACCCCAAAAGCGGATTCTGTCGCGACTCTATGAAAATGTCCCCTTGCGGACTCAATAGAAATGTCCCCATGAAGCCCTCGGGAGGAAGGCAGAATGGGAGTAGTGACATTGAGTGCGAGAGAACGGAAGCGATTGGAGTTGTTGAGCCGAGTTAAGAAAGGTGTGCTGAAGCTGGTCCAGGCCGCAGGGCTGTGTGGATTGAGCTGCCGGCAGGTGAAGCGAGTGTGGAAGCGGTATCGGGATACAAGGAGACGCGGGGTTGGTCCATCGCGGGCGGGGTCGAGCGTCGAATCGGCGGGTCAAAGCGGTTTTTCGGACACCCAGGGTCAGATAGCATGAAAGGCGGTTAGAGCTCCGGAGATGCGGCGTATGATGCCCATCAAGCTACTGAGGCGCGTCCATGGTGGCCCGCCAGGCAGCACGGGGGTAACCACCTTTCATGCCATCTGACCCCAATACCGCTCAAACCGCCCTACCTTGCGAAGATCAGCGGTGGATTCAGGATGGTAGGGCGCGTTGGCCCAACGCGCCTGCGAAGTTCAGGCCTGATTGTGTTTGTTTGAATTGGTGCTCCCGGAGGGACTTGAACCCCCACGCCTCGCGGCACAAGATCCTAAGTCTTGCGTGTCTGCCATTCCACCACGGGAGCGCAGGAAGAAACGTATAGGCAACAGTCGAGACTTGTCAAATGGCGTGCGGCTTGGTTATACCTCAAATTTCTACGCGTGGAAGACTAGCTCAATTGGTAGAGCAGCTGACTCTTAATCAGCGGGTTGTGGGTTCGAGTCCCACGTCTTCCACCAACGTTCACTCGGAAGCGCTCGCGAAATTGTGTCGGGTCTCTACGTCCACATTCCGTTCTGTGTTCGCAAGTGCCTCTATTGCGATTTCTACTCGCTCCCCACAGCGACCGGGCCCGTTTCTCGCCGCATCGCAGCGGATGATCAGCCGGAACAACCGGCTTTTTTGGAAGCGCTCGAATATGAATTGAGCACCCTGCCGGACGACTTTCAACCGCAGTCAGTCTTTTTCGGCGGCGGCACGCCCACGGAACTTTCACGGGCCGACCTCCAAACGCTACTGGAGATTCTGAAGCGGCACGTTGATCTTTCTCTCGTCACCGAATGGTCGTGCGAGTCGAACCCCGGCACGCTGACCGAGGAAAAGATCACTCTTCTCATGGATGCGGGGGTGAATCGCTTTTCACTCGGCGTCCAGTCATTCGATCCGGCCACACTCGAGTTTCTCGGTCGCATTCATTCCGCCGAGGAAGCGCGCGAGGGGTTTCGACTCCTGCGAAAAATGGGCGCGTCGAATGTGAACCTGGATTTGATGTACGGCGTGCCGGGAACCTCCATCGCCGTGGTTCAACGCGACCTCGAAGCCTTGATCGAATTGGAGCCGGATCACGCAGCGTGTTACTGCCTCATTTTCGAGGATGGAACACCTCTCACAGAGCTGCGAAACAAGGGCTTTCTCAAGGAGGTGGACGACGACACGGAGCTGGATCAATACAATCTCGTCCGAGCCTCTCTCCACGCGGCGGGATTCCGGCACTATGAAATATCGAACTTTGCAAAGCCCGGCCACGAGTGCCAACACAACCTACTCTATTGGGGCGGCGGCGAGTATTTCGGCGTAGGCCCGTCCGCTCATTCCCACTGGAAAGGAGAGCGCTTCGGAAATGTGCGCGATCTCGACGCATACATCCGCCGCATCAAGGAAGGAAAGTCGCAGCGCTCGTTCTCCGAGCGACTGGAGCCCGAAGCCAAAGCGCGCGAAACGCTGGTGATGGCGCTGCGACGACTCGATGGAATCTCAGCCGATGAGTTCCACCGCGAAACCGGATTCGACCTCCACGCGCTCTGCGGCGACTCCATTGCCTGGATGCAGCGCGAGGGATTGCTGGAAACCGAGGGCGAGCGCGTGCGCCTGACGGAGCGCGGTCTTTTCGTGAGCGACGCCATCTTCGCCGAACTGGTGTAAGGTCTGTTGCGAGCACACCGAGAACGATTCGCCGGAATCTGCAAGAGAGCGGTTGACGCGAGCCCTCAAAAAACATGGAATTGGGCCCCATGAATCCTGATCTCCATACGCTCGCGCGAAAAGAGGGTCCGCGCCGCGATCCGTCATGAAGCGCGACCGGATAATCGTTCTGCTGATTCTCCTCCTTGCGCTCTTCGTGCGCAGCGCGGGTCTCTTTCGCGGACTCGATGCCGGCTTCAGCTTTCATCCCGACGCCGCCAAGCAGGTCACTGCCACGCACAACTTTCTGAGGGGACAATACCTCTGGTACACCGGCTCCCTCGCCTACGATGGATACCCGTATGGTCTCAACCACGTAGACGAATGGATCATTCGCGCTGTTTGGCCTGCGGCCAGCGCGATCCTGCACGCATTGCAGCCTTCGTTCGATATTCCACCTCGACCCTCCATGGAGACGCTATACTTCATCTGCCGCGCACTCCGCGTCCTGTATAGCCTGCTCGCGTGGGGACTCTTCGCATGGGTACTCCATCGCAGCGCCATCCCGCGATTCCAAGGCTTCGCATGGATGCTCCTCGCGGCACTCGCCCCGGTTTCCAGCATTGTCACGCATTCAGCAGCAGGCGATGTCGGCCCCGACCTCTTTGTTCTACTGGCGCTGGCCTTCCTTGTTCATGCGCGGCAGGGCGCGCCGAATCCCCTGCTGTTTGCGGGCAGCGGCTTTGCGCTCGGGTGCGCATTCGCCTGCAAATATCACGGCATCCTCGGCGGCCTGACGCCCGGGCTCTTTCTGCTCCTCACCCCGATGCCGTGGCGCAAGCGCATTGCGCTCGGCATCGCCGTAGCAATCGGCGCAATTGTCGGCTTTGCGGCCCTCACGCCCCACGTATTCATCGCGCCAGAAAGAACATTCGAGCTCATCGGCAAAAACTTCGTCTATATCCAAAACTTTGGCGTCAGCGAGCGTTTTCTGAAGCTGCCATTTGCGCAGCGCGTCGTCATCAGCCTCAAGAGCAATACGCCGACAGTTTTCGATGCGCTCGGCTTCACCACTATCGGCATCGCGGCGCTCGCCCTCTTCTTCGCAGCGCGCAGGCTTTTCCGCGGGCGCGATTCCGTCGCCGCTTTCGATTCCGCTGTAATCGCCATGCCCTTCTGTGCGATGGCTCTTTCGCTCATGGGAAAGCCCGCCATTCAGCCCTTCCACTTCAGCTTTCTGGTCCTGCCGCTCCTACTCGGCAGTGCGCTGCTCTGGCAGCGCGCAGATCCGCGCGGCCTGCGCCTCTTCCTCCCCATCTTGCTGGCCCTGAACCTCGGCGAATACTCGCTCAAGCAGAAGCACGACCTCTTCTTCTGGCTGCGCGAAGACACGATCCACGTCGCGCAGCGCCTGGACTCGGAATTGCTGAAACCGCGCGCAGGAGCGCGTCCGCAAACCATTGCGCGATTGGCGGTCGAAGGCGTGAACCGCGCAGTCTTCCGCAACAAGCCCACCGTTCTTCGGCTCGATGATGCTGCCGGCTGGAGCGATCACCCGAACGACATTCTGCCGACCACGCCCTGGAGCGCGGGCCCGGATTGGGTTTTTACCGACCTGCCCGCCTTCCCGCGCGAAACGCGCCTCATACCGCTCCCCGTCGGGCGGACCATCAGGCGATCGGCCATTACACCGGCACAGCAAGAGCTGCTTCTCACGCTCTACGCAAACTCGCGCGCGGCTGAGGTCAGTATCGAGGTCGGCCCCTCGCGCCAGCGAGTTTCGCTCGCCCCATTTGAAGTGCGACAGCTCACCTTCGCACTCTCCGACGGCGATCCATTCGCCAAGAAGAATACGGCGCGCCACCGCTACGACTTGAAACTCCGCGCGAGAGGCGCGCCCGTCTTGCTCCGCGTGGGCCCCGAGCCGAACGAAACGCCCACCCCCTCGCGCGCCGGGCAAAAGATGGAGATCGCGCGCTTCCTCGATGGCACCCTCGAGCCCAATCAGCCCAGATTCCTGCAGAATACCTATCTTTTCCCGGGCCTCTATTCCTTCGAAATCGAAGCGCCGTCAAATGCCTCGCCCTTCACACTGCACATCACCGATCCACTGTTGACACACCCGGACCGAGAACAACGGATTCCTCTCCAGTGGACCGACCGCGCCTGGCGCGCCGAGTGGAGCAGTGACGATCTCCGCTTCGTCACCCTCTCGCTGGACACTTCAGACGCCTTCGTCGCACCGGCAAAGTGGCACATTCAGCCACGCGGCATTCGAGCGTTTGCCGCACACACGGAAACGGTCTCCACGCACTGCTCCCCTGCGCTCTCTTTTGGAAATGGCGCGTGGGTGGTTGGCAATCTCGAAATCCCCACGCAACTCGCCCGCGGAGAGCCGCTTGCCATCCGCGCACAACTCGCCACGACAATTCCCGCGCGCGAAAAATTGCGGCAGTATTCCCTCTTCGTCCACCTGCTGACCGAAAACAACAAACAGGTGTTTGCCGCTGACATTCCACTGATCCACGTGCCCCCAGCCCGCTCAAATCTGTCGCTCGATCAGCGCCTCGGCAACCTCGACCTCGAACCGGGTCTCTACAAAGTCGCCATGGGCCTCTACCGTCCCCTCACAACCCTCCGCGTGAAACCCGACCCCACATCCGCACCGGTAAACGGGCGGCGCGTCATCGTGGGCACGCTACGGGTCGATTAGCTCGACCACTCTCTCAACCCGTGCAGTGAATCAGCGGGTGCGTCAGATCGCTCAACCGCAAACGCTGCTGCCCCGCCTCATCGAAATTGGCCGGATCCAGCCATCGGCCAAACGCCTCGCGCAGCGCAGGCCAATCGGCGTCCACAATGGCATACCACGCCGTATCGCGATTGCGCCCCTTGTAGATCGTGGCCTGACGAAAGGTGCCCTCATACGAAAAGCCCAACCGCTGCGCCGCCGTGCGCGACGGCGCGTTGAACGCATCGCACTTCCACTCATACCGACGGTAGCCCAACTCAAAAGCATTCTGCATCAGCAGAAACATCGCTTCCGTTGCAGCGCGACTCCGCTGCAGTCGAGGGGAAAGACGAATGAACCCCACCTCAAGCGAACCGGCAGCACGATCAATGCGGTGATAGCTGGCCATCCCACTCGCCCGGCCATCGCGCTTGTCCAGCAGCGCGAAAATATAGCGACCCGGCTCGCGCAGCTTCGCGCGCATCCATTCCTGCATATCCCGCAGCGCCGCAAAGGGACCCGCAGGCAAGTACGTCCAGCCAGCCCCAGACCCATCGAGCTGATCCGCCTCGAACATATCCCCCACATGCCGATCCACATCCATCGGCTCAATGCGGCAATAGCGCCCCTCCATCGCAATCTGCGGAGGGATGGGAGGCGGCGTCCAGTTGGCGATGGGAAAACCGATCGGCTGCCCAAGATGGTTCGTGTGTTGCATATCTCCATACTCCTACAAATCAACAGCGAGCGCGTCGCCTTCTTCGATGGCAACTCATGGCGCAATGAAAATCCATCCGCAGAGAATCGCCAGCGAAACGAGCGTCACGGGAACGCCAATGCGCGCGTGCTCGCGAAAACGAATGACGACTCCAGCCAATTTGGCCTGCTCGATAACGATGAGATTCGCAATGCTGCCAATCGTGATCAAATTGCCCGCAAACGTGCCGGCCACGGCGAGGATATACCACGCGCGCGGCTCGTTCACATCGAGAAACTTTGTCAACAGCATCACGGCCGGAACATTGCTCACCACATTGCTCAGCGCCGCGGCGCTTGCGGTCAGCGTGAACGGCTCCGCCAGGTTGAAGCCATGCGCTTGCCATTGAGAAACGAGCCGCGCGGGCCAACCCGTCAGCTCGAACCCGCGCACCACAACAAAAAGCCCGCAGAACAGCGCAATCAAATGCCAATCCACAAAACCCATCAGCGAGCGCGTTCGCATACGGCGGCTGCACATGAGCAGCGCAGCCGCCGCGAGCGCGGATAGCTCGCGGGGAATGGGCGTAAAAAACGCCGCCACCAGCAACGCGCCGACGATCAATCCCTTTCGGCTCGGCCCCGCCTGATAGGCAGGCCACTCGGACGACTCGCCCGGACCGAACGCCCGCCCGCCCTGCTGCCATTTCCCTCGATAGCGCCAACAAATCAATCCGTAGGCCGCGATCAGGGCGAGAGAGCTGGGAACCAGGCACCACGCAAAGAAGCGGTCAAACGACAGATGCCCCACCTGCCCCAACAACATATTTTGAGGGTTTCCGATGATCGTTGCGGCGGATCCGATATTACTCGCAATCGCGAGGCCCAGCAGGAACGGCAGCGGATTGAGCGAGCGCCGCGTCACCGTCCACGCAAGGACCGGCGCAAAGGCCAGGCACACGATGTCATTGGTCAAGACCGCCGAGAGCGCTGCGGATGCCGCCATGCTGACCCACAGAAATCGGCGCGGCCGATCCATGGCGCTCGTCAGCCCGAGCGCCACGCGCGTGTAGAAACCGCCCAAGCGCAACTGCGAGGACAAGACCATCAGACCGTAAAGCAGCAGAATCGTGGGGAAATCAATCGCCGCGACTGCGTGGGAGGTGTCTAATGCGCCGCACGCAACCATCGCGACGGCGCCCAATAGCGCGATCCCCGTGCGATCAATGGCCAGCCCCGGGATTCCGCCAAGCGCCACGCCGACATACGTCAGCACAAAAACGATCAACGCAGGTGTCAGGAAATCGGGCACGGAGCAGAAGTATCCTGAGCGAAATCCGGAAGTAAATCCGGATTTCGCCACGCATCCGTCAATCGGTCGGGGAATCGCCCCGACGGCGCTAGAGCAGAATCAGCACCAGCGCCTGGGCCGTCAGGATGCGCAGGAACATGGTCAGCGCATAGACGCTCGCGTAGGTGATGGCGGGGGCGTCCGACGCCGCGATTTGATTCGCAAACCCGAGCGCGGGCGGATCCGTCATGCTGCCCGCGAGCAAACCGCAGAGCGAGAGGTAGTTCAGCTTATAGACATACCGCGCCACCAGCGCGACTATCGCGAGCGGAACCGCGGTAATCAGCGCCGCGAGCCCCATCCAGTACAGCCCGTCTCCCGAAACCAGCGTTTCGACAAACCGACCGCCGGACTTCAAGCCGACACACGCGAGGAACAGCGTGATGCCGACTTCGCGCAAGACGAGGTTGGCGCTCAACGGCAAATACCAGACCACCGGGCCGATGCGTCCATAGCGGCTGAGCAAAATCGAAACGAGGAGCGGGCCACCCGCCAAACCGAGCTTCACCGGCGCAGGCACGCCCGCGACTTTGAACGGAATGCTGCCCAGGATCACACCGAGAATGATTCCGATGAAAACCGGAAGAATGTTGGGGTGATTGAGCTTCTTGATGGAATCTCCGAGCTCGACCGACACCTTCTTGAGCGACGACTCGCCGCCCACCACCGTCACGCGATCGCCGAATTGCAGCTCCAGTCCCGCATTGGCAACCAGCTCTGTGCCCGCGCGGTTGACGCGCGTGATGGCGACGCCGTAGCGCCGAACCAGGTCGAGTTCGCGAATCTTCTTTCCGACTGCGTCGCGCTGCGTAATCAAAATGTTGCGCGCCGTCAGCACGCTCGGCACCGCGCGCACATCCACCTTGCTGACATCGCCCACGATGAGCGAGAGCTTTTCCGCATTCTCTGCGGTGCAGACCACGTGCAACACGTCGCCCAACTGCAGCCGCGTTTCGGCATCGGGAATCTCCACCTTGTCGCCGCGCAGCAGGCGTGAAATCACAAACTCGGCCTGCAAGGTCGCCGCGAGCGTGCGCACCTGAATCCCCGCCAGACGCGCGTTGGAGATTTCGATGTTGTAGTTCTGGGGCAACTGTCCGTTGCTGCCTTGCGAGCGATCATACGCCTCGGCTTCTTGCTCCGGATTGATGCGGAAGACGTGCCGCACCGCAATCATGGTGAGGATGATGCCGAGAATGCCGAACGGATACGCCACAGCATAGGCCATGCCCGGCAAGGCGAGGTCTGGCGAATTGCCCAGCCGCTCGCTCAACGCCTGCTGAGCAGCGCCGAGCCCGGGCGTGTTGGTAACTGCGCCCGAGAGCAGACCCACAACCACGGGAACCGGAACCTTCAGGAGGAGATGGATCACGAGCGCCACGATCACACCGCCCAAAACAATGGAGGCGGCCAGCATATTCAGGCGCAGCCCCTGTTTCCGGAAAGAGGAGAAAAACCCGGGGCCGACCTGCATGCCGATGGTGTACACAAACAACACCAGGCCAAATTCGCGGCAAAACTCGAGAATCTCCTCGTTGATCGTGAGCTGGAAGTGCCCGAACAGGAGTCCGGAGAACAGCACGCCCGCGATGCCCAGGCTAATCCCGAACACCTTGATGTGACCAATCGCAACGCCAAGGGCAATGACCAGGCTCAAAATGATGACCGTGTGAGCCACCGAATGACCTGTAAATAACTGCAATAGCCAATCCATAGTCGTTCTTTCTTCCCAAAGAAGGTTTTGTTGTAAATTATGCCTCCTCTTCATGCAAGTGCACCGGGATCAGGCAATCCATTATTTTTATGCGCCCTTTACAACAATCCAATGACCTCATCGTCACCTGCGGCCGCGGGGCCACGCCCATGCTCGATGCAGAGCTCAAAGCGCTCGGCTACACAACCCGCCCTGTCGAGGAAACCGCCTTGGCTGTGACGGGATCGCTCCACGACGCGCTGCGCCTCAATCTCTGGCTGCGCACCGCACAGCGCGTCTTGATGCCACTCAGCACGTTCCGCGCCCGCTCGGCTGACGCGCTCTATGCAAAGCTGACCGAACTGCCGTGGGAAACCCTACTCCGCCCCGATGGCCATTTCTCGATCACCGCCAATGTGGACATGCCCGGCATCCGCGACCCTCGCTTCGCCGCGCTTCGCACAAAAGACGCGATTGCCGATCGAATGGTCAAAGCCTGCGGCGCGCGCCCCAATTCCGGCAGCGATCGCAACCAAACCGTTTTCCATCTCCACTGGCGCGATGACGAGGCCACAATCTGTCTCGACACATCCGGCGAGCCGCTCTCCCGCCGCGGCTATCGCATCCAAACGGGCGCGGCGCCCATGCAGGAGGCGCTGGCCGCCGCCTGCGTGCTTGCGACGCCGTGGCGCGGAGCCTCCGCATTCGTCAACCCGATGTGCGGGAGCGGCACACTGGCCATCGAAGCGGCGCTGATCGCGCGCAACCGCGCGCCCGGAAGCCTCCGCCGCAACTTCGGATTCATGCACGTGAAAGGCTATCGCGAGGAAGACTGGAAACATCTCAAACGCGAAGCGGTTGCCGCCGAGCAAGCGCGGATCGGCCCCAAGCTAATCGCCACCGATATCAGCCCGCGCGCGCTGGAAGCCGCCAAGGCCAATGCCGATCGCGCACAGGTCGGAGACGACATCGAGTTCTCCGTTTGCGACTTCGCCGACACCCCGATTCCCCTGCCACCCGGAGTCATTCTGCTTAATCCGGAATATGGCGAGCGCATGGGCGATCCCGAAAAACTGGAACCCACCTATCGCCGCATCGGCGATTTTCTAAAACAAAAGGGCATCGGCTACATGGGCTATGTCTTCACTGCAAACCTCGCGCTTGCCAAGCGTATCGGCCTCCACAGCAAGCGCCGCATGATCCTCTTCAATGCCAACCTCGAGGGGCGCTGGCTGGAGTTCGAACTCTACGAAGGCACGCGCGACCCCGGAGACCAGAAAGAATGACGCATCGCCTGCGAGTCGCGACAATTTTCGCCCTCGGCCTGGCCTGGTGCCTGTTCGCCGAAACCGCGTTCGCGCAAAAGACCCATGTCGTGAAGAGCGGGGACAGCCTCGATCGCATCGCCCGACAATATGGCGTGCGCGTTCCCGCCTTGATCGCAGAAAACGATCTGGACCGCCCCGACTTCCTCAAGCCGGGACAAGTCCTCAAAATCCCGACCGCCGCAGCGCCCGTTCGCAAGCGCTACACCGTGGTCGAAGGCGACTCGCTCGGCACCATCGCGCGCGACCACAACGTCAGCCCCGCATCCCTTGCCGCACTCAACAAACTCTCTGACCCCGACAAATTGCGCGTCGGACAGATTCTCGAAATCCCCAGCGATGGAACGCCTCCAGCCCCCCCTCAAATCCCACTTCCCACCTCGCTGAAAAACACACTCGATACCATCCCCGTGCGCAACGGGCGCTGGAAATACATCGTCATCCATCACAGCGCCACCGCCAACGGCAGCGCTCAAGGGATGGAGAACTATCACCGATTCAAACGCCACATGGAAAACGGCCTCGCCTATCACTTCGTGATTGGAAATGGGAAAGGCATGCCCGATGGCCAAATCGCCATCGGAAGGCGCTGGCGCAGCCAGCTCAACGGAGGGCATCTTGCCAGCGAGCGCCTCAACGAAGTCGCCATCGGCATTTGCCTCGTGGGAAACTTCAATCAAACGCGGCCCACCCCAGCCCAAATGCGCAGCCTCACGGCGCTCACCAGCTACCTCCTGCAGCGCACGCGCCTGAGCGCAACCGCCGTTCGCGGACACCGGCAAATCAACACGAAGCCGACCGAGTGTCCCGGCCATAACTTCCCCATGAAGACCCTGCTTCAGGGCCTGCCCTGAAAAGCAGCCACCCCGATCGCGCTCTACGCTCTACTTCGCCAACTCGTCCGCCCGCTTCGCATCGGCAGCCGGATCCTTCGCCGCGCTCTTGCCCGCCGCCCAAGCGGCCTGCCGCGCCAAGCCCATCAGGATGTTCACATCGGCCTCGCTCAAATAGCCGCGCCCGAAAATACGGCGAAACCCCATCATCATGTGATCAATCTTCACCTGATCGCAAAATTTGATGTCCAACAACATCTGACGCCACAAATCGAAGAAGCGCTCGCGCATCACCACGGGGGCTTCCGGATGAAACTCCTGCGGCGGCGCATACTGCTCCGAAGCCAGATACAACTCGTAGCAACACAGCATCACCGCCTGCGCCAGATTCAGCGAGGAATAGGCCGGCGTGCTCGGAATCGTCAACAAATGCGTCGCGAACTGCATCTCCTCGTTCGACAACCCGTGATTCTCCGGACCAAACACCACCGCCACTTGATGCTGCTGCGCCGATTCAATCAGGCGCGGAGCCAACTCCCGCGGCGTCTTCGTGTGGCTCCGATACAACCCCTTGAGCCCCGTCGTCGCCGCCACAACCGCGCAATCCCCCACCGCCTCCTCAACCGACGTCACCTGCGAGCGCGTCTCGAGAATGTCATTGGCGTGCAGGGCATATTTCTGCGCCTCGCCAAAATCCATTTCCGGATTCGGGTTCACCAACACAAGGCGCGTCACGCCCATGTTCTTCATCGCCCGACAAATCGAGCCGAGATTCCCGCCATAAATCGGCCGCACCAACACCATGCGTATATTTGCCAAGGGATCCATGCCGGCATCAAACCACGAACGCGGACAAAAATGAAACCTCTCCTTTCGCAAAATGCAGCTCCCATTCAATCCTCGCGCCACCCCGCTTGACTGAACTGCGGTTTCCCCTCATTCTCTCCCAGCATGATAAAAGTGCGCCATGACCACTGATGCCTTCACCGGAGCCGGCACCAGCATCATCATCGCCTGCCGAAACGAGCAGGAAATGATTACCCAATGCGTTTCCTCCGTGCGCGACGCGCTGCCCGAGGCGGAAATCCTCGTCGTGGATGGCGGAACGGACCGCACCATCGAAATCGTCTCGGCGATGGCCCAGAGCGATCCCCTCATCCGCCCCATCCGGAACCATGGCGACCGAGGAAAAGGCCATGCCATCAAGACCGGCATCGCGGAAGCGAGGCACGACGTCATCGCGCAGTTCGACGCAGATCTTCAATTCGCTGCCACAGACCTCCCCGCCCTCCTCCAACCCGTCCTCGCGGGCGAATGCGCCCTCTGCATCGGCTCGCGTTTCCTCCCCAAGTCCTCGCGTCACGGCTACAAAGGAATCGCCACCCGCGACTTCGGAAACCGCTTCCTCGCCATTCTGACCTCCTGCCTCACCGGCCACCGCCGAACCGACGTCACAACCGGCATGAAAGCCTGGACGCGCGAGGCCATTGAATTGATTGATTTCCGCGACGACGCCTATAGCTACGAAGTCGAGATCATCGTCCGCGCCCACCGCCTCGGCCTGCGCGTGCTCGATATCCCCGTCGAATACGCGAGCCGCACCGCGGGCGAATCCATGCACGCGGGCAGCTTGCACGTCGCGAAAGCAGGCCTCGTCATCATCGCCAAATCCATCGCCGCCCGCTTCCGCTCCTAGCCCGCCGCACCGCGCGAACAAACCAGTTTCCGGGCCCCGCGTTTTCTGCTACAACTTCGCCCCATGTCCGCGAAACTTCGCTCCTTCTTCGCCGCATACGGGCAAACCATTCTTGTCGCCCTGCTGCTCATCGCCGCAACCCTCTGGCTCTTCTGGCCCGCAACGGAGTATCGTCTCCTCAACTTCGACGACGACCGCTACGTCACCAACAATGCCATGGTCACCGGCGGCCTGACCCTCGAAGGCATTCGCTGGGCGTTCAAATTCATCTACGAGAGCTACTGGCTGCCCCTCGTCTGGATTTCCTACATGCTGGACAGCAGCCTCTTCGGCGCAACAGCCTTTGGCTACCACTTCACAAACATCCTGCTCCACGCCCTCAACGCGGGACTCCTCTTCGCCTTCCTGAAAAACTGGACCCGCCGCTTGTGGCCCTCGCTCATCGTCGCAGCCCTCTTCGCCTTTCACCCGCTGCGCGTCGAAAGCGTCGCCTGGGTCACGGAGCGCAAGGATGTCTTGAGCGCGTTCTTTCTGCTCCTCTGCCTCTTCTCCTATGGAAAGTTCACCCGCAAACCCATCGCGGGCCGCGACACCGCCGCCGCGCTCCTGATGGCGCTCGGCCTGATGGCCAAGCCCATTCTCGTGACCGTTCCCTTTCTCCTCCTCCTCCTGGACCTGTGGCCCTTTGGCCGATGGGCCAACTCCGAAACGCCGCTCCGCAACGCATGGATGCTGATTCGCGAAAAGGTGCTCTTCTGGGCCCTCATGCTCCTGTTCGTCTTCATGACCTATTACACCCAGCGCTCCGGCTCCGCCATCCACTCCGCGGAGGACTATCCGTGGACTGAACGCATCCTCGCCATTCCCGTCGCCTACCTCTTTTACCTCGAAAAGACCTTTCTCCCCACCAAGCTGAGCGTCGTCTATGGCGAACTCTCCGTCACCCCGCTGCGCATCCTCGTCGCGCTCGTTGTCCTGATTGGCGCAACAGCCGTCGCGCTCTGGAGCGGACGCCGCTCCAAGGCCGTGCCCGTGGGCTGGATTTGGTTCGGCCTCCTGCTCGGGCCGGTGATCGGAATCATCCGTGTCGGCGCCGTACACGTCGCCGATCGCTTCACCTATCTCCCATCCATCGGACTCGCCATCTGCATCACCTGGTTCGCGGCCGATGTCCTGCCCTCGCGCAAATGGATTCGCAACGCGGCGGGTGCACTGGCCCTCCTCGCCATCCTCGCGTGCGGTTGGCAAACCCGAAACGTCCTCCCGCATTGGAAAGACTCCCTCGCGGTCTTCGCCAATGTGATCCAATACTTGCCCGAGAACGCGCTGGTCAATAACAACTATGGCGAAGCCCTCCTCGCCGCCGGCCGCGAGGAAGAATCCTTGAAGTATTTCGAGAAAGCCTCGGCGCTCATTCCCACCTCCGCCCCCTTCAAAGCCAATGTCTCCGTCGCGCTCACGTTTCTCGGGCGCAACAAAGAGGCCATCGCCATGATGGAAGATTCCATGCAGGGCCCGAACAGCGCCAATGCCTACTTCGCCTTCAGCCGAGGGCTGGCCTGGGTGGATGCCGGCCATCCCGAAATAGGCATCCCATTCATGGAGAGCGCGTGCGCCGCAGCAGCCATGCCCGCGCCGGCGTGGCAAATCGAGCTGGCGGGCGCCTATCTGCGAGCAGGGCGCATGGAAGCCGCCACCAACCAATTCCAGCGCCTGCGCGAAGCGGGGCGCGCCAATTTTGCCTCTTTTGAAGGCGTCTGCTTGTTTTATGCCAACCTCTGGAACGAGGGCCATTCCCGCCACGCGTGGTCGTTCTTCGACGCCATCACCGCGCTCCACTCCAACAATGTCGCCATCCTCAACAACGCCGCATGGCTCCTCGCAACCGCCCCCCCGCCCGACCTATCGCCCGCGGTATCCCTTCGCCTCGCAGAGCGCGCGTGCGATCTGAGCACCAATGGAGTGCCCGCCAACATCATGGACACCCTCGCCGTCGCCTACGCCGCCAATGGCGACTTCACCAACGCCCTGCTCTGGATCAACAAAGCCTACGACATCGCCATCGCCAATAATGCCACCATCATGGCCAAGAATCTCGACAAACGACGACGCGCCTTCCAGGAAGGAAAACCCTGGACCCACATCGTCGCGCCGGACTAACCGCACAGCGCGCATCGTAGATAACCTCGCACCCAGCGCCATCGGGCCTACGGCCCCACGACATCGAACACGCGAACCGTCCCGACAATCCGCTGTCCCGCAAACATCACGCCGGGCTGGAGCCTCTCCTCGCGCGCCACATCGCGCCGGAGCCATCTCGGATAATCCCACTCGTTCCCGAGCAGCCGAAAACCGAGCGGAACGCCCGCGCGCCCATCGAACGGATAACCCTCCTCAATGTAGAAGAACATCTGCGCAATCTCCGGCGAGGGCGACACGATCACCTGTGTGATCCCCCGCTCGCGCAAAATCGCGCGCGCCGCCTCATCGTTTGTGGATGAAAAGAATAGCGTCGCATCGCGCAGCCCATCGCGATTCTCCCAATAATACGAACACACGGACGGAATCCCTCCAAAGTACTGCAGCCGCGCGGCGAGATTGGGCGACGCCATCGCGCGAAGCGCCCCCGTCGGATTCTCCGCCCGCACGTTCCCCGCCAGTTGCGCCTGCAGGACCGACGGCACAAACTGCGCCAACGGCTGCTTCGCCAACTGCCCCCGCAACAGCGCGAGCGGCTCCTGCGCAAGAAAATAGAGCGCCTGCGCCGCAAGCCCGACCACCAGCGCCACCAGCCCCACCCTCCACCTCCGCTGCCCGGCCGCCAAACGCGCCAAAACCGACAGCGCCACCACGCAAAACAACAGCGCCGCGCCCACAAAGAAGTTCAGCCACCGCGCCTGCAAATAGGTCAACACGCCATACACCAGCGCCACAAAAAGCGTCGCCAACAAACACGCCCATTCATACAGCGTCGTGCGCTTGCTCCCCACCAACCTCGCGCCCACCGCCAGCGCCGCCAAGAGAATACCCGTGGCCTGAAACCACGCCGCAATCGGGCGCGCCCCCCGCGCGCTCGCAAACGGCCTGAACTCATCAATGAACTGATGCAACCGCTGCATCCACGGATCGCGCAGCGCGTGCCAATCCGACGGCCCCAGCAGCAGCAACAACGGCGTCAACACCGCGCCCAATGCAAAGGCGGCCACCGGCAAGACCTTCAACCGCCGCGCCTGCGTCCGGGCCGCAGAAATGCGCGCCAACACCTCGCCCACGCAAAACCAGGAAACCGCATACACCGGATGATTCACTTCCAGCCGCATCCCCGGAAACGACGGCATATACTCCACCCCATAAAACAACAGCGCCACACTCGCGCCCGAAATGCCCCATACGCGCCAGAGCCGCGGATCATAAACAATCGGAGCCCCCTCATTGTCCGAAGGCATCAAGCACAACAAAACCAGCGCAGCCAGCGCAAACAGCCCAATACCCATCAACTGAACCGTGGCCCCCAGCCACAGCCCGAGCCCGCCCAGAACACCCGCCGCGAGAAACCCGCGCCGCGCCCCAACTCGACTCGGCGGCGTCAGCGGCTTGAACCAACCGCCGCCCCTCGCCTCCCCAGCCCCATCATTCGCAACCCAGCCCAAGCCCCCCAAAACGAGGCACAGCAAACTCGACAGCGAAAACGCCACCTGCAAGCCGTGGTGATCGGGACGAAGCGGATGAAACGTCCACTGAATCGGCGGTAGCGCGCAAAGCGTCACCACCCAAACCAGGGCCGCTCCCAGCCCCACTCGCTTCAGAAGCAAGAAGCCAACGAACAGAAGCCACAGCCACAACAGCAGCGGCTCGCTCCAAATCGCAGCCGCTTCAATGGCCGCCGCCATCCCCTCGCCGCTGAAGAAATCGCGCACCGCGCCCAATCCCAGGAGCAGCCACGAGACCGACTGACTCCAGTGCACCGGCCGCCCATCGGGCGGATCATCGAAATGCGTCGCGCGAATCCGCCACACGCCCTTCGCGGCCATTTCCTGCGCATAGCCGATCCAATAATACGCATCGTTATCCAGAAAAATATGAGAACCTCGGCCCTGCGCGAGATCCGCCCCCGCGGAATCGGAAACCAGCGCCGCATGCGCGCGAGAGATTCGACCCCACTGCACAGCCGAAAGCGCGAGAAAAAGTGCCGCAGCCCCCAGCGCCACGCCGAATAGTAGGTACCTACGCATCGTTGAATCGGAAAAAGAAAAGCGCTCCGCGAAGGAGCGCTTTTCCACATCGGACAAATATGAGAGCGTCTATTATTCTTTGCGACGGCGAGCAAAACGCGCAGCGGCCAACCCGCCAATCGCGAAGAGCGCGAACACACTCGGCTCCGGCACAACCGCCAAGCTGCCATTGACCTGCAAGCCAGGCGCCGTGCCACCCGTGCTGAAAAAGCCCCATCCGCCCGTGGGCGTTTGTCCTTCTGCATAGTAGCGCAGCGTGACATCCGTCCCCGCCGCAACATTCTGCAGCGCGGAGACACCCGAGAAGTCAAAGGTGTCAGAGCCGTTGCCAACCCGCGTCTGTGCCGATCCAATCAGCGTGAACGTGGATCCATCCAAGCTATAGGCCCACTGATGAGAAACGCCCGGCGAGACAGAGAATGAAGTCGTACCGGCAAATGCAGCCGTGATCCCGGAAAGGGACAGGTCATAGCCGGAGCTGGCCGAGAGAACGAGCTGGAAATAATCCGTATTGGCCGTGGATATTCCATCGTTTTGAAATCCCGTTGTCCGGAAAGAGCTATTGGCAGCCGACGACGGAGCCCCGGCGCCACGAGTGAGGTCGTTGAACGAACCACCCGAATCAAGCCGCGAATCAATGCTGTTCGCTACCTGTGATGCAGGCGAAGAGCCACTAAATACCCATTCCAAAAGCAAGTCTGCCTGTGCTGCACAGGTCAGGCCAACTGCGGTGGCCACTGCTGCGATTAATGTCTTCATCCCGTTTCTCCTCATTTGCCCATTTGTTTTTGAGACCCACTACCTCACTGGTGCAAGTCTTGTTAAATGACTAGGGCGAAGCAAGCAATTTGTTAAGTTTTTTTGCGATTTTTGTTGGGGCGTGCGATGCCCATTTTAAGCGGCAAAATGCGTGGATTTCGCGAATCGAGGCTCGATTCCCCTCGTTTTCCCTTATTTTGCGCAAATCGTAAGAATCGAGGGCCACCTGCGGGCTTTTTTGGGGGGGCGTTGGACGGCTGGCGCGATTCGGGGAGCCCCGCCCCTATTCGTCCCGAACGGGACCGCGCATGGATTTGATGCCGGAGCGGTGACGTTTATCCGCGACCATGCGCCGTTTCTGGCGGCGCGATTTTTGGCGCTTTCGGCGGCGCGTCTTTTCAATTTCCTGCCGTCGCGCATCGGCGACACCTTTGACCAGCGCCTCCAGCCGATCGCACAGCTCGCGCCGCGCGAAGAATCGGTTGAGCGCCTGAGATCGTTCTCGCTGACATTTGACCTCGATGCCGGAAGGCTTGTGGAGCAGATAGACGCAGGACGAACTTTTGTTCACCTTCTGGCCGCCCGGCCCCGAGCCGCGCACGAACCGCTCCACCAAATCGGCCTCGCGAATTTCCAGCGCCGTCATCCGCGCCGTCAATTCGTCGAGCTTCTGTGTGCTGATGGTTCCGAAGCGCATCGCACCACTAGACGCAAACCACTCGCCAAAGGCAAGCGGTCAGATCGCGCGCTTCATTTTGTGGCCACCGGTGATTTCGAAGCCGTTCTTCCGATAGAATTGAACCGTCGCATCGAACTCCGGAATCGGCGGCGTGCACAATTCGAGCCGTTTCCAGCCCCGCTCTTTCGCGTGCGCCACGATTGCCGCAAGGAGCGCGGAGCCGATTCCTTCGGATCGGCGTTCGGGAGCCACATAGAACTCCTGGAGGATGCCAAAGGTCCCCTCGGCATAGATGGAGTGGCTCTCGCAAAGAGCGCCAAAGCCGACGATCTTCCCTTCTTCAGATGCGGCGATCACGGTGTATTGTCCGGCCTCCATGAAGCGGCGACACAACTCGCGGGCGCGCGGCACATCGGAGCCAAAGGCCTTCACTCCCGTGCGCTGGATGATCTCGTCCGTCAGCCGCACCGCAAGCTCCGCAATATCGTCGGATCGGGATGGAGCAAGGACAGAAATTTCCATGGCGCATTTCCAAGGAGGACAAGGATCCACTGCGTGCGGGATAAAAATGGGGTGACCGACGGGACTTGAACCCGCGACATTCAGGGCCACAACCTGACGCTCTGCCAACTGAGCTACGGCCACCGCCAAGGAACAAGGAATCTACCAAGCGCTTGAGAGATTGCAACGAGAAAGGCGGGCTGTTGAACGCCGGTCTTGCTTGCATGTCCGACCAGATATCATATTTTTGCGCGAGGAATTGAACACAATGCTGATGATGAGTCCGATGTATTGGCTTTTTGCGCTGCCGGGTCTGCTGTTGGGCATGCTGGCGGCCTATTTGACGAAGAGCGCCTTTGCCAAGTATTCCCAGGTGGGCGCTCGCTCGGGGTTGACGGGCGCGCAGGCGGCGCAGCGCATGCTCCAATCGCAAGGGATCACCGATGTGCAGATTCGACCCATTCAGGGGTTTCTGTCGGACCACTACAACCCGCGCGACAATTCGCTGAATCTCTCGCCCTCGGTCTATGGCGGCCAATCCCTCTCGGCCATTGGCGTGGCGTGTCACGAGGCGGGACATGCGCTGCAAAAGGCGCACAACTACGCGCCGATGGGGCTGCGCACGCTTTTGCTGCCGGCGACGATTGCGGGCCAGAACATTGCGCCGATCCTCTTCATGATCGGCGCGGCGATCGGCTCGGTCGGCATGCTGAAGCTGGGTGCGCTTCTCTTTGCGGGCGCGGTTCTCTTCTCGATCGTCACGCTGCCGGTGGAATGGGATGCGAGCGCGCGGGCGAAGCGCTACATGGTCGAATCGGGAGTGGTCACGGCGGCGGAATATCCGAGTGCAGCCAAGGTGCTCAATGCGGCATTCCTGACCTACGTGGCCGGCGCGGTGACTGCGGTGCTGCAGTTGCTCTATTTCTTGATGCGATCGGGGCTGCTCGGAGACCGGCGCCGCTGAAGCCCGACGGGCATCCGAAAGCCGATCAACGCGCTATTTGCAGCGCGGCTCGATTTTTGTTCTAATCCGATCCCATGAAAGCAGCAGACTTGCGCGGTATTCTGCATTACACGGCCCGATTCCGGGATCGCGTGTTCGTTCTCAACGTGGACAGTGCGGTGCTCGCGTCGGATAATTTCCGCAATCTGCTGCTGGATATCTCCGTTTTGCGCAGCTTGAATATTCGGATTGTTTTGGTGCACGGCTGTTCGGTGCAGGTCAAAGCGCTGGCTGATGAGATCAAGTTGTCGCCATCCGATCTGGACGGCATGGGCATCACCGACGCTGCGACCTTACGTCTCGCCATCCTGGCATCCAATCGCCTCGCGCACGAAATCCTGATGGGACTGAACGATACGGATCAGCGCGCCGTAATCACCAATGCAATCACAGCGCATCCGGCAGGCATTCTGAATGGCGTGGATCAACAATTCACCGGCCAGGTGGATCGCGTGGATGTTGCGTTTCTGGAAACGCTCCTGAACCAGGATGTGATCCCGATCATCTCGCCACTGGGCTTCGACGGCAATGGCCAAACCTATCGAGTCAACTCCGACAGTGTGGCGCTGGAAGTGTCCGAAGCGCTGATGGCAAACAAACTGATCCACATCACGACGAGCAACGGAGCGCGCGCGGCGGGCCACCTGTCGGCGCAAGTATCCGTCGAAGAGGCGGACGACTACATTCGCAAACACCGCTCCGAACTCTCCGCGCCAATGCTCTCGAAACTGCGGCACGGTGTGCGGGCGTGTCGAAATGGCGTCCAGCGCGTGCACATCATTGACGGCACGCAGGACGAGGCGCTGCTCAGCGAGATTTTTTCCAACGAAGGCGTCGGCACCATGATCCACGCCAACGAATATCTCGCCATTCGACCCGCGATGAAGAAAGACGCGGGCATGATCATGAAATTGATCCGCGAATCGGTGGAATCGCAACAACTGGCGCCGCGCACGCGGCGCTCGATTGAGGAGCGGATTGGCGATTTTTACGTGTTCGAGATTGATCGCAACATCGTCGGCTGCGCCGGGCTGAAGTCCCTGCACGACGCCCATCCGCCCGCGGCGGAGTTGGAGTGTCTATTCGTCGCCGAAGCCCACGAGAATCGCGGGATCGGCGGGAAATTGATGCTCTATGCCGAAGAACAAGCGCGCCAGCGCGGCGCGCGTCGGCTGCTCGCGCTGTCCACACAGGCATTCAACTATTTCGCGCACAAAGGCGGTTTCCGGGAAGGCTCGCCAGACATGCTCCCACCCTCGCGCCGCGCGGCCTACGACAAGAGCGGACGCCACTCCAAGGTCCTTTTCAAAGACCTCACCTGAACCCTTCCCCGGCTGTACAAACCGAAAATGGCAGGGCGGTTTGGCTCAAACCGCCGCGCTTCGCTCGCTCCTCAACTCGTTCCGGCGCGTTGGGCCAACGCGCCCTACCCACACCGTGCCGCAATATCGTTCCCTACCGCCCCATTGGCCCATCTCGCACGATAGACAGCGGCGCCTTTTCGGGATAAATTGACGGCATGAAAACCTACACGGCCATTATTGAGCGTTGCCCGGAGACAAAACTCTACACCGGCTACGTTCCCGGCTTCCCGGGTGCTCATTCCCAAGGCGAAACCCTTGAGGAATTGCACGCGAATCTACAAGAGGTCATTCAGATGCTCCTGGAAGATGGCGAGCCGAAGCTTGAGGCCGAGTTTGTAGGCACGCAATCCGTTGTGGTGTAATTGTGGGATCGCTTCCGGTTCTAACACCCAGAGAGGTCATCCGAATCCTGACGCGCCTCGGCTTCGAGCAAGTTCGGCAGCGAGGTTCACATCGGCAGTTTCGTCATCTCGATGGCCGCCAGACGACAGTGCCAGATCATGGATCAAGAGACCTTTCACCCATCCTTCTGCGGCAGATCGCAAAAGACATTGGTTTGACAGCGGACGACTTCTTGAAGCACCGGTAAGCACTTCCACTTAAATCCAATGCCCGATCTGAAAATCCCGAGTCCTCACATTCCTAATCGGTAGGGCGGTTTGGCTCAAACCGCCGCGCTTCGCTCACTCCTCAACTCGTTCCGGCGCGTTGGGCCAACGCGCCCTACCGCCTGGAAATGCCGCAATATCGTTCCCCAAAGGTAGGGCGGTTGGCTCCGGCCGCCGCGCTTCGCTCGCTCCTCAACTCGTTCCGGCGCGTTGGGCCAACGCGCACTACCCACACCGTGCCGCAATATCGTTCCCCAAAGGTAGGGCGGTTTGGCTCAAACCGCCGCGCTTCGCTCACTCCTCAACTCGTTCCGGCGCGTTGGGCCAACGCGCACTACCCACACCGTGCCGCAATATCGTTCCCCAAAGGTAGGCGGTTTGGCTCAAACCGCCGCCTCGCGCACTACCCACACGGAATCAAATCTTGATCCACTAGCGTCTGCGAAGCTCGGCGGTCAGGGGTTCCTCGGCGAGGTAGGCGTCGAGCCCCTCTTCCCAGGTCGGCAGGTGTCGTCCGATGAGTTCAGCCAGATGCGCAGTACCGAGGACGGAATATGGGGGGCGCGGCGCAGGATAGTTCAATTCCGAGGTTGCCCGCGGTTCTACGTCCACACCAGGTCGAACGCGCAACACGATGGCTTTTGCAAAGTCCCACCACGAGCAAGCGCCGCTGGCGGCAGCGTGCACGATGCCATTCGGGGGACGCCGCGCTGCGAGGTCGAGAAGGGCCTCGGCGAGATGGCGGGTATAGGTCGGGGATGAGATCTGATCGGACACGACGCGCAGGGGCGTCTTGTTTTGCTGGAGTTGTCCGAGGATCGCGCGGACGAAGTTTCGCCCGCGCACGCCGTAGAGCGATTGTGTTCGCACAATGACGGCGGGGCCGCCGGCTTCCAATACGCGCAGCTCCCCTTCCCGCTTGCTCTGGCCATAGTAGTTCAACGGCGCGACGGGATCGCTCTCGCTGTAGGGCGAACCTTTCCGCCCATCGAATACGTAATCGGTACTGAGGTGGAGGAGCGGGATGCGGCGTTGGGCGCAGGCGCGAGCGACGTTGTGCGCGCCGACGGCGTTTATGTTCCAGCAAAGCTCGCGCTCGCGCTCGGCGTCGTCCACCCGGGTGAAGGCGGCGCAGTTGATGGCAATGTCGGCGGGCGGAAGCCGGTTGGGCAACTCGCGACCTTGCAAGATGTCCACTTCGGGAAGATCCAGAACGGTTGCGACGCCGCCGCGTCGGATGACGGCATCCAGCAGGTCGTTTCCCAGCATCCCTTTACCACCGATGAGCAATGCGTGCATGGTCGAGGAGTATTCAGCGATGGGGTGAGTGTGTCGAGAGCAGATCGGCGGCAGAGCTTCTGCGCGCTTTCCAAAACCAGACGGCGAGAACCGGGGGCAGGCAGCAGGCCATTTCGAGGAGTCCGGCCCGCGCGTTGTGCCACTGAATGAAGTCGGCCCATTCGGCTTTTCGCAGGGGCTGAAAGATGGAGAACGGCGCGATGAAGGTCTCCGAGGTGAACGGCCAGAGGGCCGCTATGCCAATGGGCGGGCGCGTATCCACGGAAAAGAGATCGGCGACCAGATGGCTGCAAACGAGGAGAAAGAGCCAAGCCCACGCGCGCCGCGCGGGCCAGCGGCGATAGAGCCATGCGAGCAGCAACGCGAATGCGGCGGCAAAGGAGAGGGAGTGCGAATAGGTTTGATGGAAGGCGTTGAGATTGCCTATGGCAATGCCGGGCAGAAAGTCCAAGTCCGGCGCGTTGGCGGCGAGAATGCAGAGGAGAAGCGGCCCGCGCAATCGCCAAGCGTGAGCCGCCACCTCGCGCAAGCGCCCTCGGGGGACGAGCCAGCCGGCCCCGATCGCGAGGCCGATCAGGCTATGTGCCACAGGCGAGGGCATTGCGCGCCAAACCGCTTTTCAATGATTACTGAGCGCTTTTTGCAATAGCGCGGCCAAATCGGAGCCGCGCACATTGCGGGCAATGATCACGCCGTTTCGGTCCACGAGAAAATTGCTGACTTCACCGAACAGGCGCAACTGGCGCGGGAGTTCGGTTTCGCCATAGACCAAGGGCCACGTCATCCGATGCTGGCCAGCGAAGGCTCGTGCGGCGGTCTCGTTGCGATCGAGCGCAATGCCGACGATCTCGAAGCCTCGCCCGTGATAGGAATCATAGGTTCGCTGAAGTTGTGCCAAAGCGCGAGACCACGGAGTCCAGTTCTGATGCCAGAAGTCCACCAACACAACTTGGCCCTGAAGCGAGCGGATGGAGTGAGCGTGGCCCTCGGCATCCTGCCACTGGAAATCGGGAAAGAGACTGCCTGGCGCAAATTGCGCGCGCTCGCGCGCCACTTCCATCGCGGTGACCGAAATTGAATCATTGGCGCCCGCCGCGGGGCGCGTGATCAGCATGGGCGTGTCGCGCCCTTCGTAAAGCTCAACGGGATATTGCTCGGGATCAAAGTTCGGGTTCTTTCGAAACTCCGCGATGGCACGGCGGGCTCCGTCTTCGTCGCCCAGCCGGCCGTAGTAATCGGCTTCCTGAATGAAAATGCGTTTCATGCTCGGCACCTTCTGATTGCCGTAGCGCTGTTTGGTGTCCTCAATAACGCGCAGTGCCGCGCGCGGATCGCGCTTCATGTCGGCGAGTGCCATGGCCTTGATAGCGCGCGACTGAACGACAAGGTCCAACTGGCCAGCGGCAGCGGCCTTGGCATCAATTTCATCGAGCGCTTGCAGGGCCTGATCCCATTCAGCTTGGCTGTGCGTGGCGTGGCTCAGCGTTTGAAGTCGGCTGAGGACGGGTGCGAGTTCCGCGTCGTATTGGGCGCGCGCGACTGGGGTCAGCGCGAGCGCGGCGAGCAGGAGGGCGGTGGCGAGACATTGAAGTTTCATGATTCGTTCCTGATTAGCGATTTTTCTCCACGGGCCAGTTATGCCATATCGCAGGGAGACCGGCGAACCGCTTTTGCATCACCTCGAGCGCTTGCGGGTTGCTGTCCACCAGGATGCAATCGCGGCCGTGTTTCCATGCGGACTCACCGAACGTACCGCTTCCCGCAAAAAAGTCGAGAAGCTGTGCGCCGGAATTGGAGTGCACCTTCACGATGCGGTCCAGAATGCCGCGCGGTTTCTGGGTCGGGTAGCCGGTTTTCTCTTTGCCGGTCGGACTGACGATGGTGTGCCACCAGACGTCGGTCGGGGTCTTTCCCCGCGCGGCCTTTTCGGGGCCGACGAGGCCGGGCGCCATGTAGGGGATGCGGTCGGAGGCGTCGAGGTTGAACACGTAGTCTCGCGGGTTGCGCGCGTACCAGAGAAGGGTGTCGTGCTTGGCGGGCCAGCGACTCTTGCTGCGCGCGCCGTAGTCGTAGGCCCAGATGATTTCGTTGAGGAAGGAAGCGCGTCCAAAAATCTGATCGAGCAGCACCTTTGCATAGTGCACCTCGCGGCAGTCGAGGTGGAGAAAGAGGCTGCCGTTGGGGCGAAGTACGCGATGGGCCTCGGCGAGGCGCGGTTCGAGGAAGGCCAAATAGTCGTCGAACCAATCGGCATACGCGCGTGTGCCGAGCGGAAGGGTCCGATAGGTCCGACCCGCAAAGCCACGGCGGTCGCCGTGTTCGTCCGGCTCAATGGCGATTTGAGTGCGCGTCTGCACTTTGCCCGTGTTGAACGGAGGGTCCACATAAATCAAGTCAATGGAGCCCTCAGGGAGGGTGCGAAGGAGATCGAGGTTATCGCCAAAATGGATATGGAGTGCAGGCATCGCGTGAACAGTCGCCGGAATTGATCTTGGCGCAAAAGGCGCGAGAGGGAAAGTGCGAGCTGCTCACACGCTGTGCAAATTGTGCAGTTTGACCTCGCGCTGGAACGAGCCGCACGCCGCTGTGCTCGGGGTTCTGGGTCTGAGTGCGGCGCGCGCTGCGCCGCACTGCATCATCCCCTGCCCCGCCGCCATCGGGCCATCAGAGCGTGGGGAAGTCGTCGGCCTCGTCTTCTTCGGCTTCGGGAACCACGGCGGCCGCTTCTTCAACCAGCGCTTCGTGGCGAGGGAGGAATGGGCTGATGAGGCCGTAGAAGATGCCGTAGCCGCACATGGCCAGCGCGGAGACCAGCGCGATGTCGGAGCGCAGGAACAGCATCAACACCATCGCGATACCCGCGAAGAAGAACAGGGGCGCTTTCGTGGGCTTTGCATAGTGGACGGTAGAGACCTGAAGAACAAGGAAGACAGTGGAGATGGTCCACACCAGCGCGGCGAGGGGGCCGACGGCGAGGTTGAAGACATCCTCGCGCAGGAGGCCGCTTTGCGTGATGAAGACAAACATGGCGACCCAACCGGCGTTCACGGTGATGGGCAGTCCGAGATAGCCCTTCTGTCCGCGGAATGGATCGGCAACGCGGAAGCGCGCGAGGCGCATGGAACCCGACATGACGGTGAAGCACACGAAGGCCATTCCCCACAGGCCGTGATCTTTCATCACAAGCTGATAGGAGAGGATCGCGGGCGCCACGCCGTAGCCAATGATGTCCACAAAGGTGTCGAGTTCGGCGCCGAACTGAGTGGAACCGCGGCACCAGCGCGCAACGTTGCCATCGAGGCCGTCGAACACGAGGCAGAGCATGATCAATTGCGCGGTGGCGATGAAGTCCCCCTCAATCGCATTCACAATGCTGAGCATCGCGCAGACGAGCGCGGCCAGTGTCAACATATTCGGAATAACTTTGCGCCACATCATGACGGGTTCCCCTTCTTGATTCGTGCAATTGCAGTGATTCCCGCAAACACCCGATCCCCTTTTTTCACCAGTACAGTTACATCGTCCACGGGCAGATACACATCCAGCCGCGATCCAAATTTCATCATGCCGATCCGATCGCCCGTGCCGAGTTGTTGCCCGACATCGAGCCAGTACACCACGCGGCGCACAATCGGCCCCACGATCTGCTTCACGAGACACTTGGTGCGTCGCCCCTCAATCACAATTGAGCTGTGTTCGTTATACTCGGACGCCGCCTGTTGAATAGTCAATAAGTGTTTGCCGGGCGTGTAATCGAGCGCCGTCACGGTTCCGGCGATGGGCGAGCGATTCACGTGGACGTCGAACGGCGTCAAGAAGGTGCTGATGCGCACGCACGGAACGCCGAGAAACTTGGGCTCGGGCATCTCTTCCACGCAGCGCACCCATCCATCTGCGCCCGAAACCACCACGCTGGAATCCGGCATTTGCGGGCGATCCGGGTCGCGAAAGAAATAGACCATGAAGAGCAAGCCGATCAGCGTCAGCAGTGTCGCAATGGCACCGCAGATGGCCCAGCCCAGCCAGAAACAGGGGGCGGCGATGACGCCACCCACCAGCAAGACAACCCAAGCGTGAGATCCAAAACCCTTTGCCAGCTTCACCAATTTCCTCGTGTGTAAGACGTTACGACGGCACAACCCAAACTAATGGCGAGCGATTATAGCGACATTTCCCGCCGCGGCAAGCGAATGACACATGAACTTTCACGATTCAGAAGCGGGCATTTCGCGGGTTCGCTGAAGGTGGGTGCGCGCTTGAGCGAGCTGCTGGTCGCTGCCGAGAAGCAAGACGGCATCGCCCTCCCTTAGTTCGTCGTCCGGGCTGGGATTCACGAGAGTGCGTCCGCCCCGTTCAATGGCGATGATGCTCGCCCCGGTTTCTGCACGCAGCTCCAACTCGCGGATGAGGCGGCCGATAGCGGCGGAGTTCGGCTTGAGCACACAGGTGTGCATTCTAGCTTCACGCAAGAGCGCGGGCATGGGGTGTTCCTCCTCGGGTGCGGACTCAATGGGCGGCTGCGTCCACGTTTCCACCACGGCAAACTTCGCCCGCGAATACCACGCATTGAGCGAACGCCCACGCACAAACACGAGTGCGGCCAACGCGATAAGCAGAACGGCGAGCACATACAGCGGCGGCATGATCGCAAGGCTGAGCAGGAAGGTCATGAGGGCGAGCCCGAGCAGTTGCGCGATGAATAGCGCGTTGGAGAGAAACGCGCGGAGCGCCACATCGCGCGCGCGGACACCCGCCAGCGCGAGTTCGCTCAGCATCATCGCCACGGCCTGCATTTTGTGGATCGTCGCCACATAAATCGGCAGCGCGAGCAGCGCGGCGCTGAGCCAGCCCAGGGTTCGGGCTCCACCCGTCCAAGGTGGTAGCCACGGCAACTGAGGGTGAACCCGGTTGATGACGACAGCCACGGAAATAAACACGGCCGCGATGAGGGCCGCGTTGAGCGCGATCTGCCACATCACACTCCGCACGCGGCGCATGCCCGGGCTGCTGGTGCGATTCCATTTAAGCCTCCGAATCCAGCCCGTATAGAGTCGCTCGGATGCGACCATCGGCGCGGGAAGTCGGCGCATCAATAGATCAGAAAACCGATCGGCATTGCCGGTCAAATAGGGCCGAATGAACGCATTAAGCGTCGCGACCGCTACTATCACTGGATAGAGGTGCGTGCCTATCACACCCATGGAGACGCCCAGCGTCGCGAGAATGAAGGCGAACTCGCCGACTTGCGCCATTCCTGTTCCCACCCGCATGGCGGTGTGCCCATCGCAACCGGCCATCATCGCGCCGACTGCGCAGGCGGAAACCTTGGCGATGACATACACCAACGTGATGACGAGCACGGGGACGCGAAAGTCCCAGAGAAAGACAGGATCAATCAGCATTCCAATGGCGACAAAGAAGACCGCGGAGAACATATCGCGCAGCGGCGCTGTCAATCGGACGATGCGCCCCAACTCGCGCGATTCGGCAACCATGGCGCCGATCATAAACGCGCCCAACGCAACGCTGTAGCCGACTTTCACCGTCAGCAGCGCAACGCCCAGACAGAGCGCCAACACAATGATCAGCAGCATCTCGTCGCTGCCGATTCGACCAATGAAGCGCAGAAACCGAGGCACCAGGAGCAGGCCCAAGACTACCGATGCCACCAGAAATATGCCCAGCCGAAAGAGCGTGGCGGCCGCGGCTCCTGCCGGAAGTTCGCCTGACACGGCAAAGCTGGGCAGCAGGATCATCACGAAAATGACAAAGATGTCGTCGAAGATACTCACCCCGGAAATGAGGGTTCCGTGGGGCGACTTTAGCGCGCCCGCGTCGCGCAGACTCTTCACGACAATCGTGGTGGAGGTGAGCGCGAGCATGATACCGAGGAAAACACTCTCCATGCGCGTCCAGTGAAAGATCTGACCCAGCGTGAAGCCGACCACGATCATCGCCATAATCTCAAACGACGCCGTCACCAAGGCTGGAATGCCGACTGACTTGAGCTTCTTGAAACTGAAGTCGAGGCCGAGCGAAAACATCAGGAAGACGACGCCGATGTCCGCCAACGTCCGAATCGTCTGCTCATCATGAATCAGCGGAAAGGGCGGCGTGTAGGGGCCTATGATGAAGCCTGCGAGCAAATAGCCCAGCACAACGGGTTGGCGCAGCCGGCGGAATAACAACATCACACCAGTCCCGCCACCAGCATGACAATCGTCAAATCCTGAAGGAGCTGCCCGTTCATGGCTCTCGTTACAGGCAGTATAGCGGGCACGTTTCCTCTTTGCCAGCGCGTCGCGCGGAAAGCCGTGCTGCCGCGCTATTCCACTCAGTATCAGCTTCTCGGCTGGTCTCGCCGATGTAGTCCGTGAGGCACGAAGGGCGGAATCCCATGACCTAAACTCGGCATCCGAACGTTGGCGGATATACAGCTCCAACTGGTGCCACGAGCCTCGATCGTCGCGAATCCGTTTGCAATGGGCACAAATAGGGATCAAGCCGCGGGTGTCTTGACATCTTGCAAAGCCCGCTGCAGCGCACTCTTCTGCAGCATTGCGACGCTTAATTTCGTTGTGCGCACTGGTCAGCTCCTCTTTGACCTCAACAATTGGCGAATGGCAAGAATGGGGCGTTCTCCATGAACATCCTGCCGCCGGCCTTCAAGGCGCAGATAAAGATAGAGCAAGGGAAATGCTGCGATGGAAACAAGAATCGGCTGAGGAGCGAACCGGCAACGACGCTTTTGAAAAAGAGGTGTCCCCACGAATACCAGTGTGGAAAAAGAATCACATCCAGCCACATCACACCCAGCAGAGAAATGTAGGTTCGGCTCCACAAGTGGATTCAGACGCGGGCTTGCCCAACACCTCCCAGACCACGGCCAGAATCAGGTCAATCGTGGTCGTCACAACGGACTTATGAGTTGATTCGCAAACTCGGAATCGCAACACCAGAAATGGTCGTGCCTTGAATCAGCGTTGTCTGAATCTGCAGGATCAGCGTGACAAAGGGGACCAAAATCGAAATCCCTATTATGGTCGAAATCAACACGCCCGCGTCGGACGCGGTCCATCGAACATATAGATGACAAAAACACCCAGAATCAGCGCGAGTATAGAACACCGTGGAACCCACATTGAAGGTGATGGCATCGGAAATCTGCACGCTTGCAGCCCTGCATCCGTTATCCACGACATAACGGCTGTGATCCCCGCCCATCAGCGCATAGAAATGGACCAAACCGAAGCGGCGGCGTAGGCCATGCGCAAAGAGCACCAGCAGATAGACGGCCAGCCTCAGCAATCAATACCCGCTGCATTACCCATTCATCGCGTTGTTCATAGAGCCTCGGCGACCTCTTGGCAAGCTGCTCGCACGGGTGAAAGGGCGATGGAGGACTCAGGTCGCAAGTGCAGCGGGCTTTTTGCTGGCGAGGAACTCGCCTTCGCCCTACCCTTCCGCGCGCATGAGCAAGAAGAAACCAGAGACGAATCTCCCCGCCGAAACAACGCCTTCGCCGCGGCCCCGAGCGCCTCTGAGAAACGGCCCGAATCTATGGGCGCGCGCCAACGCGAGATTGCGGTCTCGAGAGTTCTTTCTAAAGAGACACGGCATCTGCTCGGCTTCGACTCGCCGCGCCGCGCACTGCTGACGGCTGTCAAAGAGGCGGTGGATAATTCGATGGATGCTTGTGAAGAAGCGGGCATCGTTCCCGAAATATCCATCGAGCTCGAGCAAACAGCGGACACCCGCTTCCGCGTGACGGTGACCGATAACGGCCCCGGAATCGTGAAGGCGCAGATCCCCAGATCTTTGCCAGAGCTGTCTACGGCTCCAAGTTTCATCGCCTCCGCATGTCCCGCGGACAGCAGGGCATCGGCATCAACGCGGCGGGCATGTATGGCCAACTCGACTGGCTCTGCGACGCAGATCACCTCGCGAACCAAGGGCAGCAAGGTGGCGCACTCGATTGCGGTCCAAATTGACACAAAAGACGAATAAGCCCGTCATTCTCTCATTGACGCAGAACTCGACTGGCGCCCCACCTATCAACCCGTTGACGAAGTCCGGCGCGCCCTCTGGCAGAGGCCATCACCCACAATCACGGGACAACGTTCTCCATTGGAAATGGAGGCGCAGTATCAACGCGCGGAAAGCAGTCGGTGGATGAGTTCGTCAAACAATGCGCCATCGTGAACCCGCACCTCACGCTTCACTACCGCATTGCGCTGCTCGCCAAAGCGGAACCCAAGTCCACGAGCGAGGAACAAGCGAAACACCTGCACCGGAACGAGCAGCTTCACGTTGCCCGCGCACTGAAAGATATGCCCGCGATCCCGAGCGAGATCATGCCGCACCCGCACGGCGTCGAGCTGGGGATGTTGATCTGGGCTCAAAGACAGCGAATCGCGCACCTGCGCTCAGCTCTCCAGCGACTTTTCGCGCGTGAGCGATCAAACCGCCCTGCAAATCTGCGAGCGCGCGGGATTGAATCCAGCGAATCCCACGCGTGTGGCGCATCGCGAGGCAGAATCGCTCTTCAATGCCATTCAGGAAACCAAACTGATGCGCCCGCCGACCGATTGCCTTTCGCCCATCGGTGAAGCCCAAATCATCGCGGGCCTGCAGAAGAGACACGCGCCGACTTCTACACTGCCGTGACACGCAACCCCGAGGTCTATCGCGGCAATCCATTCCAAATCGAAATCGGCCTTGCCTACGCGAAGCCGGAAGAGACGAAGAATTCGAGCGATCTGGGCCAGGAAGAGCCCATCCGCCTTCTGCGATTCGCCAACCGAGTGCCTGCTCTATCAACCGAGCGCTTGCGCGATCAGCAAGGCTGTCGTTTCCGTGAATTGGAAATCCTATGGACTGAATCAGCCCAAAGGCGCACTGCCGCTGGGTCCACTCGTACTGATGGTACACGTGGCCAGTGTGTGGGTTCCCTTCACCAGCAACAAGGACGCCATCGCGAGCTACGAGGAAATCCTAGCCGAAATGACACTCGCCCTGCAGAATGCGGACGACGCCTGTCGCAGTTCCTCAACAAAGCGCCGCCGCGATTTGGAGGCGGCGCGCAAGCACAACTACATAGAACTCTACATTCCGCACCTCGCTCAGGGGATCAAGGATATCCTTGGGCAATCCGACAAGAAAAGGAACGCGTTGAGCGAGACCTGAAGAAAATACTCGAAAAAACGCATCTGGACGTCTGATGGAACCCGACCGCACGCGCTCACCCACCCTCGCTGGCGCCCGGAAGAACTCGGGCTCCACTCCCGATTGCCGCATGCCAATTCTGTATGCCTGCCGACGTGGGAAGACGTCGTGGATTACGAAAGAAAGGCCCCACGCGTGATGAACCGCTTGCGCGCAGGTACCCGCGCTTCGTCGTCCCGCCCGCCTGCGCCCGCCTCTTCGCGCAAGCGCAAAAAGGACCTCTGCAACGAGGGCGAACAATGCCATCACCGCGATGAAAGACAGCCGAAGCTGTGTTGCCTGTATTCACGCGTGGTCCGGTGAACGGGCCCGCGTCGCCGAATGGCCAATGTCCAACACCTTCGCGGTCTGCTTCACTGCCGCTGCCCAAACCGCCATGAAATACTGGCGTCACTCAGGCGATGGGATATCATCGCGCCAGGCGCGAGCAATTCTCGACAGACGTCCCCAGTCTGAATGCCGATGCGGCGCGCAACGCATCTGCGCCAACGCATCGCGGAAGCTGCAGGCGTCACGCCGGACTGCGTCTATCTCTTCAGTTGTGGCATGGCCGCCATTTATACGCTCTATCGCTCTCGTCCGACGCCCCAGACAAGCCTCTGATTCAGCTCGGCTTCCCCTATGTGGATACGCTCAGATCATGCAGGATTTCGGCGTGCCTCACGCCTTTCTGCCTCGCGCAGACAATGCGGATGTGAACCTTCTCCACAAACCAATGGCGGAGCTGCCGCAGGCCCTCTTTTGCGGTTTCCATCAACCCCGTACTCATCAGCACCGATCTCAACGCTGTGCGCCAAATATCCTTGCAGCAGCAATTCCCTATTGTGGTGGACGATACGATTTCGACATGGACAAATGTGGATCTGCTGCCCGTCACCGACGTCGTCGTCACCAGCCTCTCAAGTGGTTCACGGGTCGCGGCGATGTCATGGCGGGCTCCGCCATACTCAATCCGAAAAGCCCTTTTGCCGATGACTTGCGCACCGCGCTGCGCGAGGAATACGAAGACTGCACGTGGGGCGAATCCATGATTCTGGCCGAGCAGCTCTCGCGCGATGCCGATGCCCGCGTGCGGCAGGCCACTGCCACCGCATCGCTCGTCGCCGATTGGCTTCGCCAGCAGCCCGGCGTTGAAGCGGTGTATTATCCGCAATTTCGTGAGCGCGACATGTACGACCGATTCCGCCGTCCGAACGGTGGCTATGGCGGACTCTTTTCGTTTGTCCTCAAGAACCCGGAGCAAACGAGCGAACGCTTCTACAACGCACTCGAAATCTCCAAAGGGCCAAACCTCGGCACCACCTTCAGTCTCTGCTGCCCATTCACCCTCTTGGCCCACTTCGATGAATTGGACTGGGCCGAAGAATCCGGTGTTTCGCGGTGGCTGCTTCGCCTCTCCATCGGCCTCGAATCCGCCGACGATCTGATCGCGCGACTCGATCGCGCCTTGGCCGCCGCGCGCTGAATCTAGCGTGCGGATTCCGCCGACGCCTGCTGCGGAGAAGCATCGCTCCGAGCGAGCGCCTGTTGCGCATCGCGAAGCAACTCGCTGCCGGCCGCCCGCAGCTCTGCAATCCGCCGATCCAACAGCTCACGGCCCCGCGCGACCTCTTGCACCTCACCATTCAGCGCGTCAAACCTCGCAACAAGAGTCTGCTGCTCAAAACGAAGTGCGCTCAACTCGTCCAAGATCGAAACAACGTGGAGCGGAGCCGCGGCCCCGCGCGATTGCACCTCTGACGTCTTGTCATCATTGGGGCGCGCACGCCGCGACAAGGGCACATTCAGCACATCGCGTGTCGCCGCCGTTGCATCGGCCAGCCGCCCTTCCACTTCGTCTTGCGCTGAAAAGAGCGATGAGAGCGCCTGGGCCAACTCCGCGTGCGCAGTCTCGACGTGTTCCTCGCGCTGCATCAAGCTCGCACGATCCGACGCGATGCGTTCCAATTCCTTTTGTAAAGTCGCCAGCCGCTGCCCCAAGGCCGTTGTCTCGGCGTCCAACTGCTGCAGCGACTGCAAGGTCTCCAACGCACCCGCAAGAGCAGAAAAATCGGGGATTTTCTCCTCATTGCCCGAGGGCGCGCTCTGCGCCACCCGCTCCTGCAACGCGCTCAATGCCGCCTTGGCCTCATCCAGCGCGCGCTGGATGGCTTGCGTATCGCCACGCAGCGCGCCCGATTCGTCACGCGCCGCAGCCAGCGCCTTTTCCAAACGCTGCACATCGCCATTCATCCGACCTGCAAAGCCAATAAACAGCGCGACACCGACCAGAATAAGCGCCAGCACCACGCCAATGAAGGTGAACGTCATGGCGCGTATTCGGCGGCGCGTCTGCCTGCGCTCGATCTCAAGAAATTCTTGAAATGCCTGCAACACCGGCAACCGATTGCCGAACGCCTGAAGCGTCGCACCGTCGCGGAGCGATTGCACATCCTGATTGGCCGCAAGGTTTCGAACCTTCTGCTTCAGCGCCTGCGGCGGCAATTTGACCGGTTTGGAATCCATCGCCTACTTTCGCTTCATCCAGGGCAACGTCCCACCGCCGCGCCCGCCCTTGGGATCATCCTTCGGCTTCGAATCATCCGCCGTTCCCTCGCTCTCGGCATCGCGCGACTCTTTCCACATCTGCAATTCACTTTGTGCCTGCGCCTCGATGTCCGCCAGACGCGGCGTCACGGTCGAACGAACGCCCGGGGGCGGCGTCGCACTCGGCGACCGAACATGAATGCGCGGCGCCGCCGAGGGCGCAACCGGCTTCGGTTCCACCGCAGACGGCTCCGAGGCCGAAACCACGCGTCGAGACTCCACGGATGACGGAGAATCCAGCCCTCCCGGTGTCACTACGCGCCGAACGGTTCGATCCGTTCGCGGCGCCGGAACAGCAGCCGCGGGCACTGGCGCGGTCAAGCCGCCGCCACTCTTGCGCATCGTCAATTCGCGCTGATTCTGCTCCAACTTCGCCGAAAGCGCGCGCCAATCTTGCTGCAGCTGCTCGATGCGGCGCGTGAGCACCTGCTCCTTGCTGCGCCAGCGCGAAGCCTTGTCCTCCGACAACTTCTTCTCGTGCGCGATCTGCTGATCGCGCTGACGAAGCGCGTTCTGATCGTCCTGAATCGCCTTCTTGAGCTGCAGGATCTCCAGTTCCTTCTGACGGCGCTGCTCGCGCTCTTCGTCGTAGAACTTCTTCTGCTGTTGCAACCGGATCCCCAACGCCTCGTTCTCCTGCCGAATCTGCTCCACGCGCTGCTGCAAGTCTTCGATCTTCAGGCGGCTGTGCTCGGTAATATCTTCCTTCTCCAAGCGCAATTGATCGAACTCCTGCGACTCCTTCTCGGACTCCGCGCGAAGCTGTTCGTATTCGCGGTGCAGCACTTCGTATTGCTGGCGGAAGTCCTCGTCGCGCTCTTGCGAGCGCTTGCGCTCCTCTTCCAGCGTCAACTGATGCTGCTCCAGGTCTTGCGCCGTCTGCTCGAGCCGAAGCGTGAGCTGCAACTGCGCCTCCTGCAACTGATCCACGCGAAGCAACAAATCCTCCCGCTCCTGCTGCAAGCGGTTCTCCGTCTCCTCATACACCAGTTTTTCCTGCATGGTCTCTTCGGTAACCGTGCGCGCGCGCTCTTCCGCTTCCTGCAGGCGCTTCTCTTGCCGTTCCAGCGCATCCTCCAACTGCTTGCGCATCGCCTGTTCATGCGCGATTTGCGAGCGCTGGGTGGAAATTTCGTTTTCGCGATCGGCAAACTGTTTGCGCAGATCGTCCAAGGCCGTCTGGAATTGAGCGGCCTCCTGCTCGCGCTGGCGTCGCGCTTTCTGCTCGTCTGCCAGCGATTTGCGGATCCGCTCCATCTCCTCCAATCTCGCTTGCGCGCGAGAAAGTTCCGCTCCGGTCTGGCGTTGGTTCTGCTGCGATTGATTCATCGCTTCGCGATGCTGTTCCTGCAGATCGGCCAACGCCTTCTGCAACTCGCCTTCGCGCCGCTCGGCCGCTTGGCGCGTAGCTTCCTGCAACTCGCGCAATTCTTTCAGCGCCAACTCGCGCTGCTGCAACTCAGCCGACACGCTTTCGCGCTGCGCAGCAACCTCGTCGAGCCGCTGCGTGATCTCCTGCAGGCTGCGCGTCTGATTCGCTTCCACTTCCTGTTGCGTCTTGAGCACTTCGTCTCGCTGTTGTTTCAACGACTCGACCTCAGCCCGCTGCGCCGCCAGTTCTTGCACCGTTTGCTGGAGCTCAGTCGTCCGCGCCTCCAAGTTCTTTGTGAGCGCTTCCACGCGCTCGGTGAGCGTTTGCTCGCGCTCGCGCAAACCGGACTCCACGGATACGCGCAAGGTCTTTTCTTCATCCACGGATGAGCGCAAATGCGACACATCCGCAAGCGTCTCCGCATGGCGACGCTCCCATTCGGCAATCTCGCTGCGCAGGGACTCTTCCTTTTCCTGCGCCTGTGCCGTCGCCTCGTCCAGAACCCCTGTGATCCGATTCATCTCGGCCTGCACCGCTTCATACGCTTGCAGCGACTCTTCCCCGCGATGCCGTATTTCCTCGATCTGCTGTTCCAACAGCAGCTTCTCCGCCTGCCACGCTTCGCCGTCCGCCGTATGCGCCGCATCGCGCTCGCGCGCCTCCCATTCGAGTTGCTCGGCGTGCGCCGTCGCCGTGGCGAGAGACTCCTGCAACTGCGCAATCCGCGTGCTGAGTTCCTGTTCCAGGACGCGCGCGTGTTCCGAGGTTTGGCCCAACGAAGACTGGTGATGGCGCAACTCCTCCTCGCGCTGACGCAAATCCTCCATCGCGTCATCGCGCAGCTTCGTCATCTCGTCCAGCTGCACCTGTAGCTCCCCGAGCTTCTTGATCGTCGCCCGGTGTTCCTCCTGCGTCTGATCCAAGCGCGCATTCCATTCGTCGTCCGACTTGCGTCCGCGCTCACGCACTTCTTCCAGCGCTTGCTTGCTGCGCTCCAGCTCGCTCTCGACCGTCTGCAAGCGCGTGCGGGCAGAACTCGTTTCCGCCTGCGTCTTCTGCAACTGCTGCACCAGCCCCTGCTCGCTCTGCTTCCGGCTCTGCAGCGCCTCGGCATGCCGCGCCTTCTCCGTCTCCAGCGCCGCCTCCAGCTCCGCCACCCGCGCGACTGCGGCGCGGCGGCGTTCGTACTGCTCAACATGACTCTGCAACTCACTGCCCAGCAATTCCTGAATGGACTTGATTCGCTCGCGGCCAAAACGCTCCTTCGTCTGCACGGACTCGCGCACCGAGTTGAGGAACTCGCGCTCCTGCGCCATTTCCTGTTCAACCTTGCCCGATTCGCTCAGCAGTAGATCGCGCACCAGCTCGACCTGTTGCTTGCGCTGCTCTTCCGCCGCGTCGCGCGCGCGCTGCAAACTCGCCGCACGCTGCTTTTCAGCATCGAGATCGCGGCGCGTCTGCTCCAACGCAACCGAGGTCTCTTCCAGCTTCTTCTGCACACCGACCAACTGCTCGTTCACGGCGCTCAACGCCTGCCGATGCTCCTCCGCAGCCGCATCCGCCATCACGCGCGACTGCGACAACTCCACTTGAACCTGAGCCAATTGCGCCGCCGTCTCCGTCGCGCGCGCCGTGATCTCCGTCAATCGCTCATCCAGGCTCGCGATATTCGATTCCGATTCCGCACGCGTCTGCGTGTGGCCCGCGCGCTCCGCTTCCAGCGCCTGTTCAAGCGCGCTGTACTGTTGCTCGCGCTCTGCCAGTTGCGCTGCAAATTGCGCGTCGCGCTCCTGCGCAGCCAAATTCGACGCTTCCAAAGCTGCCCCTGCGGCTTCCAACTCGCGCTGTAGCGATTCCACTTGAGCGCTCAGCTCCGCCACGGCCTGACGCGACTCTTCCAACTCCGTCTGCGCGTGCCCGTGTGCGCTGCGCTCCACTTCCAACGACGATTCCACAGCCAGCGCCTGCTCTGCCGCCGCGGCTTCCGCTTGAACCAATTCTGCGATCCGCTGCTGCAATTCCTGCTGCAGCCCCTGCGCCGCAGCCCGATCGGCAGCCGCCGTCTCTTTGTCCGACTCCCAGGCCGAACGAATGGACTCCAACTCCTGGAGCGCCGCCTGGCGGGCTCGGTTCAGATCCTCAATGCGCTCGCCCAAAACGATCGCCTGACGCTCCGCTGTCCCACGCGCCGCCGTCCAATTCTTTTCAAGCTCAACCCCGCGCGCCAGTGCCGTCTCCAAGTCTCCCTGTAGAGACTCCACTCGCTGCTCAATTTCTTGAATGGCCGCCGCACTCTGGTCCGCCGCCGTCACGGCGAGTGTGCGCTCGTTCTCCAGGGAATCGCGAAGGGTCGCCAACTCCGCGCGCGCAGCAGTCAGCTCTCCTTCGAGCGACGCCACTTTGCGCGCCGCCGCCTCGCCTTGCCGTTCCGAATCCTGTCGCACCTGCGCCAGCGAAGCGTCCAACGACTGGATACGCGCCGCCGCCTGCGCACCCTCTTCGCGCCGCGCGTTCTCCAACTCGCCAAGTTGCTCTTTGGCCGATGTGACCTGGCGCTCCGCCTCCTGTTGAGCCGCAATCAACGCCGACTCCAACTCGCGAATACGTTCCGCGCCCTGTGCGAGGTCCGCGTCCCGCGCCTGCGTCAATTGCGCGATCTGTTCTTCCAACGCGCTCGCGCGCTGCTCCGCATCGCGCTGCGCGTTCGCCAAAGCGGTTTCCAAGGCTTGAATGCGCTCCGCCGCCTGTGCGCCTTCCGCCTGCCGCGCCGATTCCGACGCGCCAAGCTGTTCATTCGCAATTCGACGCGCCTCGTTGAGCGCGGCTTCCAACTCACCGATGCGCGAATTCGCCTGCGCAATTTCTGTCTGTCGCGACGCCGTCAACGCATTGATGTGGCCGCCCAATTCGGACGCACGCTGCTCCGCGCTTTGTTGGGACTCAGTCAGGGCCGCCTCGAGTTCGTGAATGCGCCGAGCTGCGGTTGCGGAGTCGGTCTGTCGGATGCGGTGCGTCTCCGCCACTTCCTGCAGGGCGGCTTGATGTTCTTGCTCCAATTCACCCAAGCGCTGCTGATAGTCAGCCGCGCGCTGCTCGGCATCGCGCTGTGCGTCTGCCAAAGCCTTTTCGAGGTCAGCGATCCGCTGAGTCGCTGTATCGCGATATGCCTGAGTCTCGCCAGTGCGCACTTCCAACGCGCGCGCGCTGCTCGCCGCCTCTTCTCGCGCGGCAGCCAAGGCGCCTTCCAGTTCATGAACGCGCTCGGCAGCTTCCTGATGGAGCGACATGAGTTCATCCACCCGCTGCTGCGCCGCTTCGGCCTGCGCCGTTGCGCCCGCGCGCGCGGCGTACACCGAGGCCTGCTCTTTCTCCAGTTGCCGCGCTGTGCGCTCGACCAATTCGTTCGCCGCGTTGAGCGCGTTCTGCAATTGTTGCGACTGCTCCGACGCTGCGCGCTTAGTCTGGCCGTGAGTGGACTGTTCCTCGGCCAACTCGCGCCGCGCCGCGTCGAGTTGACGCTTCGTCTCTTCCGCATCAGCAGTAAGGCGGTCGAGTGTCGCTCGGAGCTGATGGGCCTGCTCGTCGGTCGCCGCTTTGAGATCGGCAAATCGCTGTTGCGCGGCCTCCAACTCAGCGCGCACCTCGCGGGCCTGCGTCTCCACTTCCTTCAGGGAAGCGCCGAGTGAGGCAATCTGCGATTCCAACTCTGTCTCCCGTGCGCGCGGGCTTGGCGCTCGGCTTCGGCGCGCTGCGCGCGTTCCGCATCCCGCTCGCGATGAGCGGCATCCAACGAGGCGGTGAGTTCTTGAACGCGCGACTCCAACTCCGCGATGCGCTGCGCGCTATCGCTCTGCGTTTGACGCAGATTCTCGACATACGACTGAACCTGTTGTTGCTCGGCGCGCAGAGCCTCTTCCGCTTGGGCCAGCGCCGCTTGTTTAGCTCGCAGATCTTCTTCGAGCGCGGCCAAACGCGCAGCCGCCCGCTCTCGTTCTTCCTGCAGTGAACCGAGTTGCTCTCGCAGCGTAGATTCGCGCCGGCCCAGATCCGCAATCGCACTGCTGTGCGCGCTCTTTTCCGCGTCCAAGTCGCGCTGCACTGCCGCGAGTTGCTCGCCCGTTTGCGCGAGCTGCGCTTCGAGATCGCGCGTTCGAGAGAGCATCTGAGTCTCGGACTCGCGCGCCTGCTGCTCGAGCTGCTCAAAAATCGCCTTGTGATCCACGACGGCCTTCTCCGCCTTGGCGGCCCGGGCCGAGGAATCGTCCACCAGCTTCGACAAGTCTTCGACTTTGCGCTCGAGCTCACCGCTCCGCTCGGAAGCCGCCGCTTGGGCGCCGCGATGACGCTTGCGCTCCTCTTCCAGCTCTTCGCGCGCGACGTCCAACTGCGACTGATATTCCGCCGTCTTCCCCTTGAACTCCGCCACCAAGCGCTGCTGCTCCGCCTCGCTGCGCCGAATCTTTTCCAACGCCGCTCGATGCGCCTCGCGCTGCTCGCGCAGCGCTTTCTCGGTCTCGTCCAGTTGCGCGCGCACGCTGTCGTTCTCCGAAGACAGCTTCTCCAGGTTCTGCGCCAAATCCGCGCCTTCCACCTGAACCTGCAGCTGGCGCGCTTGTTCAGCGGCAAGTTCTTCGCGCGCGGCATCCAACGCTGCCAACGCATCTGCGGATTGACGGCGAAGCGATTCAACCTCGGCGCGCAGCGCGACTTCGCGCTCGCCACTCGGCGCGGCGGGCGCGGCAGCAGCCGGTGTACGCGCGAGCTTGAGGGCCTGTTCCGCCCGCTCCAACTGAGTTTGCAATTCCGCAATGCGGTTCGCGGAAACTTCGTCCGCGCGCGCCGTGCGCGAAGCTGCCTTCAATTGCTGCACTTCAGCTTCGGCCCGTTGCAAGTGGTCGGCCAGGACCTGCTTCTGCGCTTCCAGCGCCGCGAGCTGTTGCTGGAGCGCCGCCGCTGCGCCGTCGCTCCTCTTGCGCGTCTGTTCGTCGAGCGTTGCGCGGGCGCTCGTGAGCGATGCGGTCGTGGTGGCCAGATCGCGCTCCAACGATTCCACCCGGCGCGCAAGCTGCGCCACGCGCTCTTCGGCTTTCGCCTTTTCCGCCGCCAATTCGCGCTGCGACTGCTCCAACTGCGCCACGGTGTCAGCGGAGGGAATTCCTTCGAGGATCCCGGACTGCTGCTCCTCCACTGTCGAGCGCTCGCCCGTGATTCGATTCTCCAGCCGCGCGGTGCCAGCCACCGTGCCCTCTTGCACAAGTTCGCCCAGCGCGGCCAAATTGAACGGACCGACCAGCTCGCCCCCGCCCGCGTCGAGCATCCACACCATCTCCAACTCGCGCAAATCGCACGCGGGAAACCAATCCTTCCCGTCGCTCGAAATCAGGTTCTCCGCCACCACGCGGCCCTGCCGCGCCCACGCCTGTAAGTCGGCCAGCGAAACCGGACCATAGATCGCGCCATCATCGAGCTTCAGCTTCCACGACTGATCGGGGCGCGAATTGCGAAAATTGACCTTCGGTTGGGGCATAATACGACCTCAAAAAACATCCAGTTCAGGGCACAAAAATAGCCCGTAGAGCAAACCAAAATTATAGGGGTTCAGCAAGTGCTACCTGCATCCATTTGCGCGGTCGCACAGCAACAAAACGCGCGATGTCAACGCGCTCGCCATCCCGGCGATGAGCGTTGCCGCGTCAACTTGTGAGGCATTGACGGCGCAGCCACTCCCACCGCAGCCGAAACGAGGCTAATGGCGGGGCCCTCGCGGAGGATCGGATTCGCCCGCCGTGTATAGCAGACGGCCGTTCTCGACAAGCGCGGCCGATGTATAGGGATGCTCTTCGCAGGCATGACGGTCCATGATGTGGAGAACGCGCGCTCCTGAGGCTTTCAGATAGTCCGCAATCATGGAGCGATGACAGCGCCACCAAACGGCTTCTGAACACATCACCGCGACCCGCTGGCGATGGGCGAGTTCGCGCAGGGTTGCGATGGCCGCTCGAAAGGCGTCGGTTTCCATGAAATCGGCGTAGCCACGAAACGATTCATTGCGCCAAACGGTGTTGTGCGAGTCCGGGCGCGGGTGTCGCCGTCCGCCCAACTCAGACATCGGGACATAGGCGATGCCCGCAGCAGGCAGCGTCACTTCCAATGCATCGCGATTGAAATGCGGATACTTTCGCGAACCGGGAAAACGGCGGACATCGGCGATGGCCTCGATGCCGTGGGCCGCCAGTATCTCCAGAAACTCAGCCAGCGTCCGCGTCGAATGTCCCACCGTCCAAATGGTCAGAGGAAGTTCTCCCATGCCAATCGCCCTTTCTATCGCTACTCACCGTGCGCCGCGCAGGGCCGCGCCTCGTTCAATTCCCCAAGTGAAGCAATGTCCACAGAAAAGTCGCAGTGCTCGCCAGCAGCGAAGCCTCAGCCAGGCCAACCATAACACACTTTCAACCCGTCGCGACTCAAGGCTTGTGGCGATGCCGCGCTGGGACTACCATGCCGCCCGAACAACCAGTTGGGATTTTCCATGAGTCTTAAGCTTCAGTTGAAACGGGACGATGAGCCGGAACCGACTAATGCCTGCCCCTCGTGCGGCGCCGATATGCCGCCCAGCGCCGTCATTTGCATCGAGTGCGGATATGACACGCGAACAGGCCGCCGGAGCGGAGAGGAGAACCGCAGAAAACTCTCGCCGCCGATCATTTTTGCCCTCGTATTGGCCGTTATCGGCGCGGGCGCAACAATCGCGTTGCGAGTTCTGAACTCTTCTTCCGACACGCTCCCCCCACCCTCCCCCTCGCAGCAGGCGCCCGCGCCCACGGCTGAAACACCCGCGCCGAGCGCACCGGACACCCCCGCTCCCGCATCGCCCGAGGCCTCTGCCACCGCGCCAACCACCACGGATGCGGTGGCCGCCGCATCTGCAGAAGCGCCCGCGGCAGAGCCGGAGCCTGAGCCGGAACCCCCGGCCATTGACTGGACCGCGATTGAGGCGGAGCAACTGGAGAAAGCGACTGAGGAACTCGACCGCCGCGCCCCCATGTACGAAGCGGGCGAGGCAATCGAATTGCGCCTGACCAATGGCATCATTGTGCGCGGCGTATTCAAAGGGCTTACAAACGGAGAGGTCACGCTCGCGGTCGCTGAGGACGATGTGCGCGAGCTGCCCATCGAGTCGCTGGACCGACAGAACCGCGTCCGGACCGAGGCGGACTATCGCCAACGCTACGTTGAATTTGTTGTGAAAAGGCGCATTGCGGAAATGATGCAGCGCGCTTCAACGAATGCTCCGTAAACGCCGCGCGCAAATTCGGGTATTTTCTCAAGTTGTCGCGACGACGGGCACCGGGGAAACAATCGGGAATGAATACGCTACACGCCAACGATCTGCAGCAGCAACTCCGCACGCTGATTCGATCTCTGCAACTGCCCGATACGGCTCTGCGGCCCAATGCGCCGCCGCTCCTCAAGCAACTCGACCTGCAAACGGCTCGTCAGCTACTCCAGGTGAGCGATGCATGGAGCGAGCGCGGCCTTTTTGAAGAGACGGATCGCCTCCTCCACGAGGTCATTCTCAAGGCGCCCGAAACGCGCGCCGCGTTTCTCGCATCGGAAGTGAAGCTCTTCAGCGAACTCCAATCCAGCGGCGAAGATCAACTCCACCGCGGTGTCTACGGCCTTGTCGAACTCGTTCTCCCGATCAAGGTGCGCGGCTACCAGCTTCACCTCCTCCGCTCGGGCAAGTTCCGCGAGCAACCGTTCTCCGACACCGAGCTGAAGGAGCTGGCGTTCACCACGGGAATCCAACGCACACTCGTGGATGCGGCGGCTCAGACAGTCCCGCTCCGCTCCGGCGAAACACTCGCAACCTACATCGCCCAGCAACGCCGCCTGCGCGATGCGCTCAGCGCCGCGCTGGAGGCCCAACTTCAACTCGCCCTGCGCGGGCCTCGCGATGATGCCGCCCAGCACCTGGCCGGCCTCGGCGCGCTCGCGGAAGGCGCGGCTCATCAATTCAGCAATTTGCTCTCGATCATCCTCGGCTATTCTTCTCTCGTCCTCGCCAAAACGGACCTCCCGGAAGAAGCGGCCACGGCGCTCAACCGCATTTCCGAAGCCGCCCAAAAGGGGCGGCGTCTGACCGAGGAAATCCTCACGGTTTCCGGCGCGCTCCACGAGGAGGAGTCCTCCTGCTCGCTCCACGAGTGCCTGAACAAAGTAGTGGCGCTTCTCCAAGCCGAAACGGACCGCGCATCGGCGATCTCCCTCGATCTCCGCGCGGAACACGACTTCGTATTTGCCGCGGCGGGCACGCTCCACACGGTTCTGGGGAATCTCCTGCGCCACGCGCTCGATGGAGCGCCGGACAATGTGGCGCTCCACGTCGCCACCCGCAATTCCATGGATGGCGGGATCGAACACATCGCGGTGGAAGTGCGGGAAGGGAAAGGCCGCCTTTCCGCCGACCCCACTTCGCGCATCGCATTTCCAACTGTTTCCGAACCCCTCACGCACGCGGAAAAGAAAATCCGACGCCGCCTCGCGCCCAGCACGATCTGGGTGGCCGACGACGATTCGAACGTGCGCGAAATGTGCCGGCGCGTCTTAACCGCCGAGGGACACACCGTCTGCGAGGCATCCAGCGGCGAATCCCTGCAAGAAATGCTTCGCGACGCGTCGAAAGCGCCCGACCTCTTGATCTACGACTTCAGTATGCCCGACCTCGACGGCGTCGAGCTCGTCACGTGGTTGCGCAATCAGAATACCCGCCTTGTCCCCGTGATCCTCATCAGCGGTTTCAGCGCCGATCACGCCGACCTCAAGCGCATTTTGCAGACGCGAAAAGTATTCCTGCTGCAGAAGCCGTTTTCCTATCGCGACATGTCCGACCTCGTCACAATCGCCATGGGCGAGACGCTCGTCGGATAGCCCTCAGCGCGGCTTGCCAACGGGCGGCCCATCGCTCGGCGGCGGGAGAGTCGGCAGCAGTGTCCGCAGCTCCGGCGAATCATCCACCTCGATCCGACCCGCTGTGAGTTTGAAATCCAATACGTGGCCACCGGCGCTCCGGTCGTTTGTCAGAAAGTGCAAATGATACCCGCCGGGTGCAACAGAGCCGACTGCAGTCGGGGTAAAGAAGCCGATCAGGGTTCCCCGCACATTTCGCAGCGTGTGTTCCACCTGCTGGTCGGCCACGACAGAATCGAGCGACGGATACGGCTCCGATTGGCGCGGCACCGAACGCACGCGAACTTCCGAGAAAATCCCGCTCACCCGAATCGCCTGCACGTGCCCGATATCCGGCTGCTTCCACGCCATCGTGGTGCGAAACAGTTTCTGATCAATCGCCATCACGTCATACATCGCGTCCGGTGTGAACCAGGTCACCTGCGCGAAGGGCACCAGGGCATCCAGCGGAGCCGCAACCGCGCGGCCGTCCACGCCCACGCGATACACCGTCCCCTCGTGCAACACCATTTCGCCGTCCAACCCATCAAATGTGCCCAGTCCGTGATCGCCGAAGGCCACAAGGTTCGAGACGGCAATCTGCCCCTGATAATGCCCATCGCTGAGCGCGGGATATGTCGAAATCTGTGTCACCACTTCGCCCCACTGCGCGCGGGGGCTGATGGTGCGGCCGCACCCAATCGCGAGCGCGAGGCCTGCGAGAACGAGTGGATAGAGCGCAAATGTACGAATCGGCAACGCAAAGTTCATGGCGTAGCATGTAGCTGAAAAGGCGGACAATACAAGTCTTTGACCGTCCCCACCCACCAAGCGCCGGTCGCCTCGCGCTCGGCGGGGGTGGAGAACCGATATTCGTAGCGCACCGCGCGGATGTGAACGGGTGGGCGCTGTTCGAACGGGTTGTAGAGGAGAAGCTCAAGCACGGTCGGTTCGTTTTGCAGCAAGCGGACCATTAAATTGAGTACCCACGGGTTGCTCTCCTTGGTTCCCAACGCGGCGAACCACATTTGCCAATCGAGACGAGGCTGGTGGGGCGCAACCCAGCGCGGGCGCGCGAGGGGATCGCCGGGCTTCCATCGAAATTCGTAGGGAAACCATTTCTGGCCGTCCCACGATCCCTCGATGATGATCTCGGGGCGCGTCTTGGTCATCGTCGCGAACAAGCCATAGCCATTCACGCTGCGAAACGGCGCCACCGCCACCACGGCGCGCTCCACGAAGCGCGGCCACGGAATGGGAAAACGAAGGGTATACACGAGCGAAAGCATCGCAATCGCCAAACCCGGCGCCCAGACCCACGCGCGTGAAAATCGAACCGGCGCGCGCACAGGCGCCCCGGCTTCGCTCAGACGCGCAAGGCGACGAAAGCCGCAGAACGAGAAGAACGAAGCCCATGCTGTGTCGCGAATCAGCCAGAAGCACAGCGTCGCCGTCAATAGGTTGAAGAACGCAAAATTGCCCGTCGCGGCGATCAGCGCCATCAGCGCAATGAAGCCCACGGCTGCCACCGTCCTCAAGCGCGCGCCCAACGCGATCAGGAACGGAAAAACCAGCTCGACCACCAACATTAACAGGCAGGAGAGCTTCTGAAACCAGAGCGGAAGCAAATGGGCATACCACGCGCTCGAGAGCGGGAGCGGCTGTGTCCAATAGTGATAGGTCAACGCAGTGAGGTCCCGCCACGTGGGATCGCCGCTCGCCAGCTTGGCCCAGCCGGAAAGAAACATCAGCTTGAACGCCAGAAAGTGAAACAGAAACACGGCGACACGCGACGGCGCGTCGGGCGCGCGCCAACGCATGCGCCATCGCCACGGCGAGGCCAGAATGGCCAACAGTCCGGCTTCGGTCAGGAGGCTATCCCACTGAAAGCTGAAAAACGTCCGCCCCACAAGTGTGACGGACAAATAGAGCGCCCACAGCGCGCTCGTGGAAAAGAGCGGTGCGAATCCGAGAACCAACAGCACCGAACAAACAATGCCGATCCACAGTGCTGTGTGGAGTCCCGCATCGTTTGGCCACAGCCACAGCAGGGTCGGCATGTGGTGAAAACCGAGAATCTCCACACGGGGCCGAATGGCGGCGAGCCATTCGGCGAAGGGCAGCACGCCGTTCACGCCGATCAGCCCATCGGCCTGAACGAGGTAGGAGGTGAACGCGATGAAGTAGACGACGCCCAGCGCGCGGAGACCCAATTGATTGGCCCACGCATAGCCCGTGCCGTAGCCCCGAATCGAATTGACCCATCTGCTGATCATCGCGCGACCATGCGCTCCCCGCTCAACGCTAGAGAATCGCCTTCTTTTCCGGCGGTTTCGGGGTGAACTGCGAGCAGGTATCCGTGGCCTGCACTTCCTTCTTGTGCAGTGCACACCACTGCATGAACGGATTGACCACATAGTGCGCGCAATAGCGACAGAGGCGGCGGTTCTCCCCCTCGCCGAACACTTTCACGTCTTTCGAGCGATCGGCGGTCGTGAAAACTTCCACCTTCTTGCGCGACACAAACTGCACGTCCGCCTCGGATTCGAAGACGTGTCCGCACGAGGCGCAGCTCAGGGTCTCGCCTACTTTGGTAAAACCGTCATAGCGCGGCTGCCGCAGCAGCAACGCATCCCGACCGCAGGCCGGACACACAATCTCGGGCGAGGCGCTCATGGGGATCAGTGTAGAACGTGCAGCGGCAATTTCCAATCTACAAGCGATTGCGCGAGGAGTGGAAAAAGAACGCGCCCGCCGGGATAATCCGGCAGGCGCGCACAAGGGTAGCAGAGCGGCCGACTACTTCGTCGCGTAGCGCTTGGCCATGTCCACCAGGGTGACCTGCTTGATCTTATCCGCGTGACCCGCTTGGCCGAACGCGATCATGCGGTCGGTGCAGACCTTCTTCATCGCTTCGCGGGCGGGCTTCAGATAGTCGCGGGGATCAAACTTCTCAGGCGTTTCCGCAAACACCTTGCGAATCGCGCCGGTGACGGCGAGGCGGTTGTCGGTGTCCACATTGATCTTGCGAACGCCGTGCTTGATGCCGAGCTGAATCTCCTCCACCGGGACGCCCCAGGTGGGCTTCAGCTTGCCGCCGTACTTGTTGATGATGTCCTGCAGATACTGCTCAACCGAGGAGCTTCCGTGCATGACGAGGTGAGTGTTGGGCAGCTTGGCGTGAATCTTCTTGATGGTGTCCATCGAGAGCACCGCGCCGTCCGGCTTGCGGGTGAACTTGTATGCGCCGTGGCTGGTGCCGATGGCGACGGCGAGCGCGTCCACGCCGGTGTCATTCACAAAACGCTCCGCGTCTTCCGCGCTGGTGAGCAACTGGGAGTGGTCGAGAACGCCTTCAGCGCCGTGTCCATCTTCCTTCTCGCCCATGCCGGATTCGAGCGAACCGAGCACGCCGATTTCGCCTTCAACGGAGACGCCGACCATATGCGCCATTTCAACAACTTTGCGGGTCGTTTCGGCGTTGTATTCGTAGGAGGACGGGGTCTTGCCGTCGGCCATCAGCGAGCCGTCCATCATCACGGAGGTGAAGCCGTTCATGATGGCGCTTTGACAGGTGGCGGGGCTATTGCCGTGGTCGAGGTGCATCGCAACGGGAATGTTGGGATAGAGCTCGGCAGCGGCGATCATGAGGTGGCGCAGGTAGTTGTCTTGCGCGTACGAACGGGCGCCGCGGGACGCTTGAATGATCACCGGAGAGTTCGTCTCACGGGCCGCTTCCATAATGGCCTGGATCTGCTCCATGTTGTTGACGTTGAAGGCTGCCAAACCGTAGTTGTTCTCGGCCGCGTGATCCAAAAGCGCACGCATCGGTACTAATGACATATCTCGAATCCTCCGTTTGGGGGGTTGAATTTGGGGTCTGGTATATGCGCCGCCGGGGGGCGGGTCAAGGCCAAGTAACACCCCCTCGCTCGATAGATTTTCGGGCTAGGCCAGAGTCTTTTCGAACCGCCGCGAGGCCATCCAGAAGGTCAGGATGCCCATCGCCCCGAGGGCAAGCAGTTGCGGCCAGAGCACGGCGGTCCCCACCCCCTTAAGAAATATGCCGCGAATGACGACCAGGAAATAGCGCAGCGGGTTCAGATAGGTCAACGCCTGAATGATGCGGGGCATGTTCGCGATGGGGAACATAAAGCCGGAAAGGAGCACGGCGGGAAGGTAGAAGAAAAAGGTGCTCATCATCGCCTGTTGCTGCGTTTGGCTGACGGTCGAAATCATCAGGCCGATCCCCAGCGTGGTCAGCACATAGAGCAAGGTTGCGAAAAGGAGCAGCGCCAGATTGCCGCGAATGGGCACATCGAACCAAAAGACCCCGATCAGGGTGATGAGGAACACATCCACGAACGCGATAAGTGCGAACGGCAGGCTCTTGCCAAAAATGAATTCTGCGGGTGTTATCGGCGTGACCATGACTTGCTCCATCGTGCCGACTTCCTTTTCGCGCACCACGGCCATGCTCGTCAGCATGAGGGTGGTCAGCATCACCAAAATCGCAATGACGCCGGGCACGTAAAAGTTTCGGCTCTCCAGATTCTCGTTGAACCAGGCGCGCGTCTGCAGCTCCACGCCGGGCGGAGCGCGGCGGATTCCGTTGAGTCGCTGCTGCCGTGCCTGCGTCCATTCGCGCGACAGCTCCGCCGCAATCCGCGCGCTATAGTCGAGGACAATGCCCGCGGTATTGGAGTCCGTTCCATCGAGCAACATCTGGAGCGGCGCGGGACGCCCCGCTGTCACCTCGCTCTCAAAACCGTGCTCCACGCGCAACACAGCGCGGACGGTCCCGCGATCGAGCGCTTCGCGCACCTGCGACTCATCAACCAAATGAGTGACGATATGGAAGCATCCGGAACTTTCGAAGCGGGCGATGAGCGCACGGCTGGCCTGACTGTTGTCGAGATCGAGTACAGCCGTCGCAACGTTCCTCACGTCCGTGGTTACCGCGTAGCCAAACAACAGGGCTTGAATTATTGGCACGAGGAAGATCACCCGGAGCATCTTGGGGTCGCGCACGATGTGGATGAACTCCTTGACCAATATCTGTTTGACGCGCTCGCGCTTCATGGGGCCAACTTCTTTCGGAAGCTGCGAATGGAAATCGCGGTCACGAGGATGCTGAACGCGGCAAGTAGCGCGGCCTCTTTCCAGAGAATCTCCAAGCCTATCCCTTTGAGATAAATCCCCTTGAGCAGCGCAACGAAATAGCGCGCCGGAATCAGGTGTGTCGCGAGCTGAATCGCCTGCGGCATGTTGTCTATCGAATACATGAAGCCGGAAAGCAGGAATGCGGGGAGAAACGTGAGCACCATGGCCAACTGCGAGGCCAGGAGCTGGCTCCGTGTCGCAATGCTGATCAACAGGCCCAGCGAAAGCGCTCCGATCAAAAAGAGGGCCGCCATGCCAAAAACGAGGAGCACACTCCCCCGCAAGGGCACGTGAAACACGCCCTCCCCCATCCCGACCGCCAGCGCGACGTCGAGCATGCCGATGACAAAATAGGGCAGAAGTTTCCCCACGACCAATTCAGGGCCGCGCACCGGTGTGGAGATCAATTGCTCCATCGTCCCGCGCTCCCACTCGCGCGCAACGGTCAGCGAGGTCAACATCGCGGCAATGACCATCATAATCACAGCAATGAGGCCGGGAATAATGTAATTCCTCGACTCCATATCGCTGTTGAACCAGACGCGCGGTCGCACATCTATCAAGGCGGGTTGGGCAATACCGCCCGCGCGCCGGATTTCGTCGAGCGCGATCTGCTGCGAAAAGGCCGCGGCAACGGCGCGCCCATATCCCATGGCAAGGGCGGCCGTGTTGGCGTCGCTTCCATCCACAATCAGTTGTGCCGGCGCTGGCTGGCGGGCCGCAAGACGATTGGCAAAATCCGACGGCACGACGAGCGCCGCAAGCGCCTCCCCGCGGTCGAACGCGCCTTCGATGGCGCGATAGTTTTCGGCATATCGCACGATTTCGAAATAGCGCGACCCGCCAAAGCGGCAGACGAGTTCGCGGCTCGCTGGCGTGCCGCTCGAGTCCCACACGGCCAACGGTACGCGATCCACATCCAGCGTCAGCGCGAAGCCAAACAGAGTCAGGAGCAGCATCGGAACGGCGATCGCCATTCCGAGACTCCGCGGATCGCGGATGATGTGGATGAACTCCTTGCGAGCCACGGCCCAGAGTCGGATCCCATTCACCGGCGCACCTCCGCCTGTGGACGCTCGGCGCGATCGCGCACTTCAATGAGAGAAACAAAAACATCCTCCATCGAGGGCGGGATGCGCTCGATGCGCTCGATGGGGCAACGCGCGGTTTGCAGCGCGGTCGTCAGGACAGGGATGGCAAGCTCCGCATCGTTCACGACGATGTGCAGGCCCCGCCCGAATAGGGCCACTTCTTTCGCCTCCGGCACCGCTTCGCAGACGCGCATCGCCTCCTGCGGCCGATCGCCCACCACTTCCACAATTTGATCGCGCATGGATTGAGCCTTCAATTCTGCGGGCGCTCCCAACGCAATCAATTCGCCCCGATAGATCAGTGCGATCCGGTCGCAGTATTCAGCTTCATCCATGTAGTGCGTGGTGACAAACACCGTCACGCCGCGACCGGCGAGCGTATAGATCAAATCCCAGAACTGGCGTCGGCTGATCGGGTCAACGCCCGAGGTCGGCTCGTCGAGAAAAATCACCGGCGGCTCGTGAAGAATGGCGCACCCCAGCGAGAGGCGTTGCCTCCATCCAGCGGAAAGATCGCGGGTTTGCGTCCCTCGATGTTCCCGAAGCCCGGCCATCTCCAGCGCCCATTCCTTTCGTTCCTCCTTCTTCGCATCGGGGATTCCATAGATCCCGCTGTAGAAATTGATGTTCTCTTCGACCGTCAGGTCTTCATAGAGCGAGAACTTCTGGCTCATGTAGCCGATGTTCGCCTTGATCTTTTCCTGTTGCGTCCGAATGTCGAAACCCGCAACCGAGCCGGAACCGCCCGACGGCGCGAGGATGCCGCAGAGCATCCGGATGGTTGTGGATTTCCCTGCCCCATTGGGCCCCAGAAATCCAAAAACTTCTCCGCGCGAAACCTCCAGCGAGATGCGATTCACCGCGACAAACGAGCCGAACCTCTTCTCCAAGTCTCGAACCTCAACGGTGAGGTTTGCATCATTCATTGCGCCCCCTCGCGGGATTCTCGGCGAGAACGGAAACAAACACATCCTCAAGCGTCGGCGCAATGCGGCGCACGGAACGAAGCTGCAACCCCGCCCCTCGCAGGGCCGCGTTGATCGCAGGTTCCATCCCGGCCGGATCGCGAGTCGCCACGTGCACCCGATCGCCAAACAGACCAACTGAGCACTCGACCAACGCAGAGCGCAAAGCGACCGAGGCCTCGCGAGGCGATTCGGCGCGCACCTCCAAAATTGCGCCAGGCATCAGCTTCTTCACCTGCTCCGGCGTGCCAGTGGCCAGCAGGGCACCGCGATGAATCAGCGCTAGTCGCGCGCACCGCTCGGCCTCATCGAGATAGGCGGTGGAAACAAAGATCGTCACCCGTTCGCGCAGCAACTGGTAGAGAATTCGCCAAAAATCGCGGCGCGAAACGGGGTCCACACCATTAGTCGGCTCGTCCAGAAACAACACCTTCGGCGTGTGAATAAGCGCGCACGCCAACCCAAGCTTCTGCTTCATCCCTCCCGAAAGGTTTCCAGCGAGCCGCTTCTTGAAGGGAAACAAATTGCTGAAGGCCAGGAGCCGCTCCACCTTCTCCATGCGACCTCGGCGCGGAACGCCATAGATGTCCGCATAAAAGTTCACATTCTCCAGAACGGTCAGATCGGGATAGAGGCCGAAGCGCTGACTCATGTAGCCGATCGAATCCTTGATCGCCTCCGCTTCGCGAACGGAGTGGCGACCGATCACCCACGCATCGCCCTCCGTGGGATCCAAGATCGCTGTGAGCAGACGCATCAGGGTCGTCTTTCCCGCGCCATCCGGCCCCACCAATCCGAAAAGCTCGCCCTCGCCAACGCTCAGTGAAACGCGATTCACCGCGCGCACATCGCCAAAATCTCGCGTCAGATTCTCCGTGCGAATCACGTCCATGGCGCCCCCTATTCGATCGCGATCTCCGCATCTGCCGGCATGCCGGGCTTCAGCGATTGATCGGGATTCGCCAGGTCCACCTTGATGCGATAAACCAGCTTCACGCGCTCTTTCGTCGTCTGGACGTTCTTTGGCGTGAACTCCGCTTGCGACGAAATGAACGAGAGCCGCCCCGTGTACGTGCGCCCTGGATAGGTGTCCGTTCTGACTTCCACAGATTGGCCGATCGTGACGCGACCGAGGTCCGTCTCATTCAAGTAGCTGCGCAGCCAGACATGTTCGAGATCGCCAACGGTGATTACCGGTGTGCCCGGGACCACATACTCCCCATCTTCAATACCCTTTGCCAACACAACACCGCTCAGCGGCGACGCGAGCGTCGCATCGTTTAACCGCGTTTCCGCGAGCGCGACGGCCTGGCGCGCCTGCTCCAACCGTGCGCGCGCGGCAGCAATGCGCTCCTTGCGCGGCCCCTTCTTGAGCAGCGTCAGCCGCGCTTGCCCCTCCTCCACGCGCGCCAGGGCCGCGCGAGCCGCCGCGTCTGCCGCCTCAAACTCCCGGGCGGATGTAGCGTTATTCTCAAACAGCTCCTTCTGGCGCGCCCTCTCGTTCTCGGCGCGACGCGCCTCGGCTCGCGCCACTTCCAACTGGGCCGACACCTCTTCGATCTCCTCCAGGCGCGCGCCTGCCTCCAGCTCGTCCAGTGCGGCTTGCGCCGTTAGCGCTTCGGCCCGACGCATCGCCAACTCCTGCTCCAACTCGATGCGATCGAGAGACGCGACCACTTGGCCATTCGTCACCGTTTCCCCCTCCGCGACCCATCGCCGAGCCACGCGGCCTGCGGTCTTGAAGCTGACCTGCGCCACCGTCGCTTCGATGTTGCCCGAAACGCGAATCGCAGTCTGCTCGGAGGCTCGTCCGCCCTGCGCGATCCGAAAAGCAATCGCCAACGCGACAGCGACAACCCCCGCGATTACCAGCACGATCCATCGCTTCTTTTTCATTTCGCACTCCTTATTCCTCTCACAAATAGCGCGAACGATCTGGCTGCCAGGTCTTCGATAGACACGCCGCTCTTGTTCATCAGCATCTGAAGCGAGAACGTCTGAACAGTCCCCATGAAGAGGGCCACCGCTGCGGCGCTATCCACGTCGGGCGCCACTTCACCTCGCGCTTTCGCCTCCTCCAGCAGTGCGCGCAATCGCTCTCCATAGCGGAACAACAGCGCCCGCACGGCTCTCTTTGTCGGTGAGTCCCCCGCGCGCTGGAGCGAGTTCAACACGATGCGCGGAATCCCCGCGTGCCGACGCACAAAGCGCAAGTGGCTGAAGAAGATCGCCTCGAGCGCCGCGAGAGGTGTCGCCGCCGAAGCGGCCGCCTTGTCCAATCGCTCCAGCAGTCGCTCGGCCCCCCACCCCACGACGGCTTGCCACATCTCATCCTTCGTTGGGAAGTGGCGAAACAGCGCGCCCTGCGTCATCTCCATACGCTCCGCAATGGCGGAAGTCGTGATTTCCGCAGGATCGCACTCGCCCGCCAGATCAATGACCGTGCGCACCGTCATCGCTTTTCTCTCTTCGGAAGACAACCTCGCCGCTCGTCGCATCGCCTTCATAGTGAGTAAGCTATTACTTTCTATCGGGCGTGTCAAGCCCCGCGCGGATCCTTTGTCCCGAGCGGCGGATCGCCTGGCCCGCGGGGCGCTCCTACCCCAGCGGATGGGGCATGTGTGCGCACGTGGGGAGCGAGACCGATTTCTGTTCCTCTCCCCTTTTGTCGCCGCGGGGAGATGCTAGACTCGTCGGCATGTCCACCGCAAAAAAACATGCCCCATCCGACTTTCCCAATCGCGTGGCGCCTCGCGTTGCCGATTATGCGGACCGTATGTGGTCCTATGACGCCTTCATCATGCTGCTTCTCGCGGCGCTCGTCGGAATGCTCACCGGCCTGGGCGTAGCGCTCTTCCGACACGGGCTCGATGGATTGTTCGACTTCGCCGTTCTCGGGATCGGCGGCCGACACCGATGGACCCTGCTCATCCTTCCCGCAATCGGTGGATTGATCACCGCACTTTGGATCCGATTTTCGGAACGGGGAAACGAAACAGGCGTGAGCGTGGCGGGCATCATGGAGGCCGTCGCGCTACACGGCGGAAACATCAGTTTTCGCGGAAGCGTCGCGCGCGTCGTCGGCGCCATTTTCACCGTCGGCCTCGGAGGCTCGGCGGGGCCGGAGGATCCAAGCGTTCAAATCGGCGCCGCGTTCGGTTCGCAAGTAGCGCGGCGCTTGAAACTCTCAAAGACACGCATCCGGACGCTCGTCGCCTGCGGCGCGACGGCGGGGATTAGCGCGGCGTTCAACGCGCCCATCGCGGGCGTCTTTTTCGCAATAGAGATCATTCTCGGCGAATTTTCCGGCGCGTCCGTCAGTTGGATCGTGCTGGCGGCCGTTGCAGGCACTGTCACAAGCCAGAGCATTCTGGGCAACACGCCCGCATTCACAGTGCCGCGCTACGAGTTCAGCGCGTTTCAGGAATTGCCCCTCTACATGGTGCTCGGCATTTTGGCCGCCGCAGTGGGCGTGCTCTACGTGAAGTTCATGGCGCAAATCGAATCCCTTTTCCGAAATCTCCGCGTTCCCGCGTGGACAAAACCCTGCCTCGGGGGCCTGATGGTCGGCGCACTGGCCTACTTCGGTTCAACGGCGATCATGGGCACGGGCTACCAGGCAATCACCGATGTGCTGGAGGGTCACGAGGCGGGCGCGCTGTTTCTCTTTTCCCTCGTATTTCTAAAACTCGTCGCCACGCCGATCACCATCGGATCGGGCGGACAGGGCGGCCTGTTCGCGCCCGCGCTCTTTCTCGGCGCCATGCTCGGCGCCGGGTTCGGCCTCGCCGCGCAGGCGCTGTTGGGCGGATATGTCGCCACGCCGGCGGCCTATGCGCTGGTGGGCATGGGCGCCGTTCTTGCGGGCGCCGTACGCGCCCCAATCACGGGGCTCATGCTCCCATTCGAGATGGCCCAGGATTACCACATCGTCCTCCCGCTGATGTTCGCAGTGGTGGAGAGCACATTGATCTCGCAACTCATAAAGAAGGATAGCGTCTACACATATAAACTCCGTCTACGCGGTGTCGAGCTGAAGAAGAGCGAGGACGTGAATCTCATGCGCGCACTCTCCGTCGCCGATGCGATGACGCCGGCAAATGAGTTAATGCCGGTGCGCGCGAGTGACTCCATCGCCACGCTGACAGAGGCATTCGAGGCGAGCAATCACCATGGCTTCGTCGTGCTCGATGAGGCGGGCGAGCTGTATGGCGTTGTCACGCTCAGCGATCTGGCGGAGCTGTTCGCCCAGAAGAAGCCCGCTCAAACAATCGGCGAGATCGCCACCACCGAGGTCGCCACGGTCCATCCCGACGACACGCTCGAAGAGGCCATGCGCCATTTCGGCATGAAAGATGTCGGTCGCCTGCCTGTCGTGGATCGGCGCAACCCGCGCCGCCTATTGGGCCTCCTGCGCCGCGCCGATGTGGTCAGCGCCTATTCCAACGCATTGACTCAGCGCCAGTCCAGCGAGGCGCACCACGAGCGCTTGCGAATGGAAGTGGCCACGCGCACCGAACTGCTGGAGACTCGCCTCGACGATGGCGATCGCGCGGTCGGCAAATCCATCCGCGAACTCAACGTGCCGGACGACTGCGTCATTATTGCTCTTCGCCGGGGCAATCGAACACTGGTTCCGCGCGGCAATACCGCACTGCGCGAAGGCGATCGCATCATCGCGCTCTGCACCCCCGCTGCGCAAAAGGCATTCCTCGATATTTTGCGCAGTCCCACGGCGTCACCCAGTGCCGGTTAAACCCATTCGCCTCTTCACGGAGCTAGGGCATTGACGGCCAGCAAACCGCACACCGAAACGACCATCCACAAGAGAATCCCTTGCACCATTGGACGGACGCCTACCGAGCGAATCGCCTCCTTCGAAAGTCCTGACCCGATCAGGAAGAGCGTGAGAATTAGCAGCAGTTTTGCCGCGTGTTCCGCGCGATCATAGAACCACTCGCCCTGCGGCAAGAACGAACGCGCAGCCGCCGCGCAAAGAAAGAACAGGATGAACCACGGGAACACAACGCCCCCCGCCTTCTTGCCCCGCCCCACAGCCAGACCCAACGCCAAAGGGAATATCCATAGCGCGCGCGAGAGCTTGACCGTCGTCGCCAAGCTCAGCGCTTCATCCCCATATTTCGCGGCGGCGCCAACAACCGAACTGGTGTCGTGAATTGCGATGGCCGACCACAAGCCGAAGCGCCGCTGATCCATCCCCAGCGCGTGGCCGATGCTCGGAAAGATAAAAAGCGCAATCGCATTGAGCACGAAAATCGTACAAAGTGAAATGGACATCGCCTTCTTGTCCGCGCCGATCACCGCGCCGACAGCAGCGATCGCGCTCCCGCCGCAAATCGCCGTTCCCGAAGAGACGAGCAGCGAGGTCTGTGGATCAATCCGCAACAGCCGGCCCAACAACAACCCAAGCAACAAGGTTCCGAATATCGTTGCAATCGTGAACCCTAACCCAATGCGCCCCGCAGCCCACACGGCCGCGAGATTCATGCCAAAACCCAGTCCCACTACCGATGCCTGCAAGAGCCATTTGGCTCCCTTCTGGCTCGCCTGCGGCATCGGATTGTCCAAGAACAACGCGAACACTATCCCCAGCGCCAACGCAAGCGGCGCCGAAATCCAACCGCTCACCGCCAGCCCTGCCAAGACCACAAAAAGAATCCACTCCACTGTTCTTTTCACCGCTTGTTCCTTAGTCCGCACGAATACCACTCGCGCGGTCACATGGATAAGTCCGTCCCGCATGCACCACAAGAAGAAACCCCCTTCGCATCCCCAAGATTGCATACAAGAGGGCTGGAACGTGAACTCGCGTTGCAGTAGCGTGAACCCCAGAAGGAGCATGACTAATGTCGAAGCTTTCTGAACGGGCCGAACAGATGGGTGTACCTGCGATCCGTCACCACATTTTTCTATGCGCGGATCAGACTAAGCCGAATTGCTGTTCGAAAGAGGCCGGTCTTGAGGCGTGGGACTTTCTCAAGAAGCGCCTCGAAGAGCTGAATCTGACCGGGGCAGGCGGAATCTATCGAACCAAGGCGAATTGTTTGCGAATTTGCCGCCAGGGGCCAATCGCTGTGGTGTATCCCGAGGGGGTTTGGTATCATTCCTGCTCGCCGTCGGTTTTGGAGCGTATCATTCAAGAGCACCTGATCGGCGGGCGAGTGGTTGCGGAGTACGCATTTC
>JAMLJG010000015.1 GCA_023953695.1 Kiritimatiellia bacterium | reverse complement strand
TGGCCGCCTCGACAGGCGTTGCGGGAATCGGCGGAGGCGCACTGCGCGTCGGCGTGGCAGGAGCCGGTGCGGGCGCGGGCGCTGCAGCCGGAGCTGGAGCTGCCGGGGAAGGGGCAGAGGCTGCCGTGGGAGCCGGAGCGGCCTTGGCGGGTTCCGCGGCCGGAGCCGCGGCTGCATCAATCGTGACAATCAGTTGGCCCGTCTTGGCCTTCGCGCCTTCTTTGACGTGAATCGCCTTGACCACGCCTGCGGTGGTGGAGGGGATTTCTGCGGTGGCCTTGCCGGTTTCCAGTTCGAGGAGAGACTGGTCCTTCTTAACCGTGTCGCCCACCTTGACCAGGATGCGCACGACGTCGCCCGTATCCACGTTTTCGCCGAGAGGCGGAAGTTTGATTTCGATGTCAGCCATTGTTTATCTCCAGGTTCAATCGGTAAGAGGGTTGCGCTTTGCCGGGTCAATGCCCAGGTCGTGAATCGCCTTGCTCAAGACGTCTTTCTTCAAGTCGCCCTTGCGAACCAACTCGCTGAGCGTTGCCAGCGTGATGAAACGCGCGTCAATCTCGAAGAAGTCGCGCAGACGCTCGCGCGTCTCGCTGCGGCCGTAACCTTCCGTGCCCAAGTTGTACATCGGGCGGTTCACCCAGCGCTGGAGTGCATCCGGCAGAATCTTCACATAATCGGACGAAGACACGATCACGCCATCCGTGTTGTTCAGGCATTGTGAAACGTAGGGAACGCGCGGCTTTTCTGTCGGGTGCAGCAGATTGAAGCGATCCGCCTCCATCGCATCGCGGCGCAATTCCTTGAGGCTCGTGAGCGACCAGACATCCGCCGAGACGTTATAGTTTTCGGCCAGAATCTTCTGCGCTTTGAGCACCTCGTGCAGAATGGGCCCGCTTCCGAGCAACTGAGCGCGGAGTTTCGCACCCTTCATTTCGGACGGCTGCAGCAGATAGAGCCCCTTCAGAATGCCTTCCTCTGCGCCCTTCGGCATCGGCAGCATCTGATAGTTCTCGTTGTAGATGGTCAGATAGTAGAAGAGGTTTTCACCCTCCACATACATGCGGCGCAAACCCTCGCGAATGATTGTCGAGATTTCGAATGCAAACGCGGGATCGTAGCTCATCAAGTTCGGAACGGCATACGCCAGCAAGTGGCTGTGTCCGTCCTGGTGCTGCAACCCTTCGCCGTTGAGCGTTGTGCGGCCTGCGGTGCCGCCGACGAGGAACCCGCGGCAGAGCATATCGCCCGCGGCCCACACCAAGTCGCCCACGCGCTGCATGCCGAACATGGAGTAGTACGTGAAGAACGGAATCGCGTTCACCGCATGGTTTGCATAGGCCGTGCCCGCTGCGATGAAGGAGCACATTGAGCCCGCTTCTGTGATTCCCTCCTCGAGAATCTGACCATCCTTCGCTTCCTTGTAATAGAGCAAGTTGGCCGAATCCACCGGCTCGTAGAGCTGGTCCACGTGCGAGTAGATGCCGATCTGACGGAAGAGCGCTTCCATACCAAACGTGCGCGCTTCGTCCGGGACAATGGGCACGATCAATTTGCCGATTTCCGGATCCTTCACCAGTTTCGTCAGCATGCGCATATACGCCATCGTTGTGGAGACGGCATGCTCACCGGTTCCTTTGGAAAACTCCGCCCAAACGGAATCATCCGGCAGATGAATCGGCTTCACGCGGACCGTGCGCTTCGGCAGATAGCCACCCAGCGCGCGACGGCGTTCATGCAGATATTGCATCTCGATGCTGTCCTTCGCCGGACGATAGAACGGGGCTGACGCCACATCGTCTTCCGAAATCGGTATATCAAAACGCTGGCGGAACTCGCGCAGCTCCATTTCGTTCATCTTCTTCTGCTGGTGAGCGATGTTCTTGCCTTCGCCCGCTTCACCCATTCCGTATCCTTTAATAGTGCGGCACAGAATGACCGTCGGCGTACCCTTGTTTGCCACCGCCGCTCGATAGGCGGCATAGACCTTGTCCGGGTCGTGTCCGCCGAGGCGCAGGCGCATCAACTGGTCATCGCTCAAATGCTCGACGAGCTTTAGCGTCTCCGGATACTTCCCGAAGAAGTTCTTGCGAATGTAGTCGCCCGTTTCCGTCGAATATTTCTGGAATTCGCCGTCCACGATCTCGCCCATGCGCTGAACGAGCTTGCCCGACTTGTCCGCCGCGAGCAGGGGATCCCAGTCGCTTCCCCAAATCACCTTGATCACATTCCAGCCGTTGCCGCGGAAGTTGGCCTCCAACTCCTGAATGATCTGCGCATTGCCGCGCACCGGCCCGTCCAAGCGCTGCAAGTTGCAGTTGATCACGAAGATCAAATTGTCCAATTGCTCGCGCGACGCCAGCGAAATGGCGCCCAGCGTCTCCGGCTCGTCCGTTTCGCCGTCGCCGAGGAACGCCCAAATCTTCTGATCGCTTTCCTTCTTCAAGCCGCGATCTTCCAGATAGCGAATGAAGCGCGCGTGATAAATCGCCTGCAGCGGCCCCAGTCCCATGGACACCGTCGAGAACTCCCAGAAATCGGGCATCAGCCACGAGTGGGGATATGACGACAAGCCGCCATCCTTCGCCAACTCGCGCCGGAAATTGTCCAGATTCTGCGGCGAAAGCCGGCCCTCGAGAAACGCGCGCGCATAGAATCCCGGCGCCGAGTGACCCTGGAAATAGACGTAATCCGGGTCCTGATTCTCCGTGCGCCCGCGGAAGAAGTGATTGAAACCCACTTCGTAGAGCGTGGCCGCTGAGGCATACGACGAAATGTGCCCGCCGATGCCGTCATTCTTCTTGTTCGCGCGAACGACCATCGCCATCGCGTTCCAGCGAATCAAACTCTTGATCCGGCGCTCGACCTCGCGGTCGCCCGGATAGGCCGGCTGCAAATTCGCCGGAATCGTGTTCACATACGGAGTTTTCGACGTCACCGGCAGTTTCACGCCCAACTTTTGGGCCTCCAACTGCAAATCCTTCAGCAGATTCGCCACCCGCTCCGCGCCTTGAGAGTGATAGACCTCCTCCAGCGAATCAATCCAGTCGCGGGTCTCAATGGCGTCAAGATTTTCAGCGTTCAAATCAGCATCTGTCATGTCCACAGCACCTCTACTTGAAAGAGCGACCATACGAGCAGAAAACACCAAACGCAAGTTCTATCCAGCGCGCTCCACGCAGCCGCAATGCGCTTGAAAGAGAGCGAAGGAATACCTATAACCGTCGCGTTGTGAACGAGATCGGACAAAACCCTCTCCGCCGTCGCCTCGCGGCCTTCCGCTACGCCTTTCGCGGAGTCGCTCACTTCCTAATTAAAGGAGTGCACGCCCGCATCCATCTCGCCCTAGCCACAGCCGCCATCGCGCTCGGTTTCGCCCTCCACATCAACCGCACGGAGTGGCTCGCTGTTATCTTTGCTATCGGCCTCGTCTTCTCGGCTGAAGCGTTTAACTCGGCTCTCGAGGAATTGGCCGATGCGATACATCCGGAGCGCCATCCCGGCATCGGCCGGGCGAAGGACCTCGCTGCCGGCGCAGTCCTTCTCGCCGCCATCGCGGCGGCCATTGTCGGCGTCGTTATTTTCCTTCCGCGGCTCCTGCCATAGCCAGCTCGCTCTCGATTGCCCCGACAAAGAGTTCCACCAGCGCGTCGAGCTCCTCCTCCGAGATAATCAGAGGCGGCATCAAATAGAGCACGTTCCCAAGCGGGCGAAGGAGAACACCTCGCTCCTGAAGACGCAGTCGAATGCGATGCGGGCGCGAAATCGCCCCGCAATTCGCCTCCGGTTCCAACTCCACAACCCCAATCAATCCGAGACCGCGCACATCGCGAACCCCGCGTTTTCCACGCAGCGCGCCCAAGCGCTTCGCCATCCGCGCCCCGAGCGATCGCGCGCGCGCAGGCGCATCCATCTCCGCATAAATCTGCAGCGCCTCATTCGCCGCTGCCGCGCCAATCGGATTGCCACAAAACGTGTGCCCGTGCTGCAGCGTCCGATCCCGCTCCGCGTCCGAAAACGAATCGTAGAGAAACTGCTTCGCAATCGTCGCGCTCATCGGCAGCGCCCCGCCGCTCAACGCCTTGCCCACGCACACCAAATCCGGATCCACCCCCGCATGCTCAAACGCAAACATCCGACCCGTGCGCCCAAACCCCATCGCCACCTCATCATCAATCAACAACACCTCATTCCTCGCGCACCAATCGCCCAACGCCCGCAACAGCTCCGGCGCATACATCAACATCCCCGCCGCGCCCAGACAAAGCGGCTCCACAATCACCGCCGCCAACTCCGTGCGATGCGCCTCCAGCGCGCGCTCCCAAACGCCGAACTCGCCCGCGCCCACGGGGAAGGGAAGGGCCACCACCTCTGCCAGCAAGCTCTGAAATGGCCGATGCCACTCCTCCAGATAGCCCACCGCCATCGCGCCCAACGTGTCCCCGTGATACGCCGTATGCAAACACGCAAATTTCCGCTTCGCGCCACGCCCCACATTGCTCCAATACTGCACCGCAATCTTCAGCGCCTGCTCCACCGCACTCGCCCCATCGCTCGCAAACAGAACGCGGCGCTCCCGCGTCGGCATCATCCCCGCAAGACGCGCCGCCAACTCCGCCGCCTGCGGATGCGTCAGATTCGCCAGGATACTGTGCTGCAACACCCCCGCCTGACCCTGGATCGCCGCGACAATCCGCGGATGCCCATGCCCCAATGCCGCACACCACCACGACGAAATCGCGTCCACAAAACGACGCCCCTCCGCATCCACCAAATAAATCCCATCGCCCCGCACAATGACCGGCGCCGGCCCTGCCTCAAGCGTGGAAGCCTTGGTGTACGGGTGCCACACATGCGCGCGATCCCAACGCTGAACCTCTGAATCACTCATCGAAAATCACCCCACATTTCCAACGCTTGGAAGTTTCCTCGCACCATACTTCCAATGATTGGAGATAAAGGCGCGCGTTTGGCGTCAGCCAAAGACGTCGCACCGTGAACGACTTGCCATGTGTCGTTCTCAACTCTTCCTTGCAATTTTCTTTTTGTCTATCAACACATCTTGTTGCCATTTGCTTGGCTTCTTATCTGTACGATGAATGCACCCGACCCAGCAGCAGGGTCGTTTCTTGCCTTCCAGTAGCTCTTCTACCGTTCGAAGAATCCGTTTTTCTCTGGTCTTCTCTTGTTTGGCATCTTCCACCCAGCAGATAAATTCATTGCGGCCAATGGGTGATAAGGCCTCCCATGCACCGATGGTGTCTTTTTCAATCAGTGCCCTGGCTAAATCAACGGGCAGCTCATGTACTAACCCCCCGGAGATTTTATGACTCATGTGCAAACTCCTTTTCTAATGGGGCCGTTGTCCAAGTGATCTAGACACATACTGCCCAAGTTCACCGGCAGCAAGGGAACACAGCGAAATTGCCGTCCGTTACAGCGCGTTGCTATGTCCTGGGTCTCTTTTGCTTTCGATTTTTGTCAATCACCTGTTGTGAGATAAATACGGGGTTTGTCCGTCGCAAGTGAGGTTCTCCAGTAGGCCATTCCTTCACTTGTTCGTAAATGCCAAACAGATAGTACCCATGGTCTTCGAGAAAATTCTTTAGGGATTGAAATGGCACATGCCTGCTGTTAGTCGGACTCATCCCAGCTTCCACTTGAACAATATCTATTCTCTGTTCGCCTAGCATCATTTCTGCGCCTCTCAAGACGTCTAGATCTCCTCCCTCGGTGTCTATCTTGAGGAAGCTGATGCGATCAATCTTGTTCGCGCGGCAAAAGGCATCCAGTGTGTCTATGTTTACGGACTCGCTTCGCACCTCTTTGTTGGGCAACTCGCTCGATTGGCCCAGCAAAAAGAACATGTCGGAGGAGCCTTGGAGAATCATCTCCCCGGTTCTCGTTGTAGAGCCGAAGGCCAACTGATGACAATCAACGCGCTCGGTATCATGTAAGTTGTGCTGAAGCAGGTGATACGTATCGGTCACCGGCTCGAAACAGTAGATGTGCGAATCTGGGAACTTGGCCAAAAACAGTTTCGCGGATTGACCAACGTTGGCACCTACATCAAAAACAATGCTCGCGCGAAACAACGGCAAGGCATACGCGATGTCCAAGGCGAAATCCATGCCACGCGGAGGTGCGCGATTCTTGCGTCTACCGGTCAGGTGCCCCGCAAGCGCCTCAATTTTCCTTCTTAAACTCATAGTGCCTCCTCTTTCGTCCGCCTAAGGTCACGCCACACCCGACAGCGAGCCCGTCGCGAGTGAGCCATGCGGTGTAGGCGGGGGGCGCGGATCAGTTCTTGGTATCGCATAATCTTGACCGTCGAACAGTCCTTTGCGCCGGCGATACAGCCGATTGCTGACCCCGCTGCCCCCGCCTTTGTCAATTCTCAAGGGTCGCCCCTGATTGCCCCAAGGCTTCAACGTCGGCTTCATCTTTCTTGCGGCCTGTGGCCTTCTTGTTCTTTATGTATTCGGTCTTGCCGATGAAGAATACCGGTACATCCCCGTAGTTGCCCGGCTCCTTGCCCTCGTTTGCCTCATTCCATGTGACACCCGAGAGAGACGTCAGAATATCTATCCGCACAGGGGGGACGCCGAGTTGAATAACTTGATCGGGAGTTTGAAAGTCGTCCGTTGTGAGCCCGAGGGACCCGAAACCAAAGGCGTCAAGAGCGGCGACAACGCGCGCCGCATTATCGGGGGTTGAATGAACAAGAAGGTTAATGTCGCCTGTCGTACGTGGCGCTCCATAGAAGGCCAGCGCATAGGCGCCAACAATGAGAAATTCAACCCCTTGGGCGTTGAATAATTCGAGCAGTTCTCTGTAGTCGGGTTGAGCTTCCATAATGCTGCCTGCGGAGGAGTTCAACTGCCTCAACACGCTTTTCCGGAGATACCTTAAGCCAATAGCTCAACTCTAGAGATGGCTTGCCTTCATCCTTCAGTGCATGTCGCTGTATCACCTTCTGAATCATGGCGCTATCATATCATGACGCTAGAGAGCCGTAAAGCAGTCATGCCGTGGGGCGAACGTCTGTGGAATAGGGGTCAGTGGAATAATGGCTATTGAAAAACTCGGATAAACGATGAACACGTCTGGGCCTTGAGTCGTTGGAGTGAGGTCGGCATTCGAGCCGACATAAGGAGACGTTCCCATGCGAGGTAAGCAACGACGCGCGGAGCCGATGTTCTCGATGGTTCGAGTTGAGGATCTTGTTCCCGCCGACCACCTCTTGCGCAAGATCGACCGCTACATCGATTTCTCTGCTGTGGAAGAACAGACCCGCTCGCTCTACAGCCACACGGGCCGCCCTTCGATCGATCCTGAAGTGTTGATCCGCATGATGGCGCTGGGATATCTGCACGGCATCACCTCGGAGCGTCGCTTGTGCCAGAAGGACAGGCGGCGGGCCTCATGACCGAGCGCAGTCGTTTTGCGCTGGGCATCGAACCGACCACGGTGGGTGGCGATAAGGCGTACGGGTTTGGTCCGGCTGTTCGGTGCATGGTGGAGGCCGGCGCAGTGCCCCACGCACCGGCAGCGGATCATCCGGGCAGCCGGAAAGGCGCCCGGTAAAATGGTCCGAACCGCGGTGACCGCTATTGAACGGGCGGGCGTCGGCATCGCCGCATTCACGGGCCGCATCCCTCCATGCTGGGAAAAGATGCGGCGATGGGGGCTCGTCCCCCGTTTCGTCTAAACAGACATCGGCAACAGCGAGTTTTTCAACGGCCTTTCAAGGGTTGACCCCGGGTGGCAGACCCCGGGTGGCCCCCGCACAATGACCGGCGCCGGCCCCGCCTCAAGCGTGGAAGCCTTGGTGTACGGGCGCCACACATGCGCGCGATCCCAACGCTGAACCTCAGAAACACTCATCGAAAATCACCCCATATTTCCAACGCTTGGAAATTTCCTCGCACCATACTTCCAACCCTTGGAACTTTCACACGCAAATTTTCCAATCGTTGGAAGTCCGCGCGCGACCGGTTTCCAATCATTGGAAGTGCAGCGTCGCCAGAAGATCCGCGCCCGCCTTTTCCAGGGCCGCGCGGGTGGGGTCCGGCATAAACGGGAAGCGGTGGAGGGGCACATCGGGGTTTCGCGCCGCCAGCGTACGGGCGTTATCCTCTTCAATCAAACCGCTGTCCGCGCGCGTGGCATTGAGCACGATTCCGCCGATCTGCGCATTGCGATTCCTCAGCGCCTCCAGTGTCAACAACGTGTGATTCAACGTGCCCAGGTCCGGCCGCGCGACGAGGAGGAAGGGGAGATCGAACCCGAGAAGCAGATCCATCTGCAGGAGCGAATCGCTCAGCGGAACTAGCACCCCGCCCGCCGCCTCGACGATCACGCCATGCCCCGCATCGCGCAGCGCTGTCCACGCATCCCAAATGCGTTGCGCCTCAATCGTTGCGCCCGCCTCGCGCGCTGCGAGATGCGGAGACGCGGGGAGCGCAAAGCGGTATGGGGCGAGTCGGTCATACAACGCTGCGTCGCACGGAAGATTTGCCGCCTGCAAACAGAAATCCAAATCGGGCGCGCGCCCGCGCTCCGCGCCCGTCTGAATCGGCTTCATCGGCACGACATCGAACCTGCGTGCGCGAAGCGCGACCAGCAGCGCCGCCGCAACCCGCGTTTTGCCGATCCCCGTATCCGTGCCGACCACGATGAGGCCTGCGTCAATCATTGCGCTGGCCCCAATAATAGCCCACGTGATACGTCGCGCGAACTCCGCGCTCATCGCGGAAGCTGCGCTCGTAGAGCGCCAGCAGTTGATGCACCTCACCGCGGGTCAGCGGCCGGGCTCCGAGCGAGAGCGGCCCCCCGGTGACCCCCAGCGCGCGCAAATCGCCAAGCAGCGAGGAAGCCGACTCGGCATGCACAAGAAACTCCTGCACCTCACTCGCCACCACGCGCAAGCCCGCGCCGGCCAAGCCCTGCATCACCACGTTATGCGAGGGCATCTTCGACGCCGGCGTATTGTTCGGAGCGATTTGTGCCCGTGCGCTATGCAGCTCGCAGAGCGTCCGTTCGAGCATGATCGCGAAGGCAAATGTGCCGTGCGGCGCCAACAGAGACGCCAAATGCCGCAGCGTGAACTCCAGCGGCTGAATCCAGTGCAGCGTGCTGCTGCTCGCGATCAAATCATAGGGAAGCGGCGCGCGAAACGACTGCGCATCCGCCAACAGATAGCGAGGGCGCTCCGCATTTCCGCTGATGCGCCGCGCCTCCTCGATCATCCCCTGCGCGTGGTCAATGCCCTCCACCTCCGCCTCGGGCCAGGCAATCGCGAGGTGCCGCGTGAGCGCCCCCGTTCCGCAGCCCACATCGAGAATCCGGCGCATTTCACCTGCGTGAGCCAAGCCCTCGAAGAGCTGATTCGCCACTGCCCGCTGCGTATGCGCAAAGCGATCATATCCCGCCGCCGCCGCGGAAAACTGAGCCCGTTGATTGAGTTGATGCACGCTCATGGGGCGAATCTATCAAACGCGCCCCGCGTCGTGCAGTCCGATTTGCGAATTGACCACGCGCCTCGTTGAGCTTTTGCTCAACTCGCGGCTGCGCATAGGGCTCACTTTCAATTTCTCTCGGACAGCGCGTCGAGATTTCTTTGCGCATCGTCATGGCCCTGTTCGGCGGCCATGGCGTAGTATTCGGCAGCTTTTGCGTAGTCTTGTGGCACACCTCGGCCTTTTTCATACATTTCACCGAGGTTGGCTTGCGATGTGGCAATGCCCTGCGCGGCGGCCTTTGAGAGCCATTCAAATGCTTTTGTATCGTCTTGGGGCACTCCGCGGCCTTCGTAGTACATGACGCCGAGGTCGGATTGCGCGTCTGCGTCTCCTTGTTCCGCGGCCTTTGCGATCCATTCGGCAGCTTTTACGTCGTCTTGCGGAAGGCCATGCCCTTTGGCGTATAGCCAGCCGATGTTGAATTGCGATTCGGCGTGGTTTTGTTCAATGGCTCGTGAATACCATTCGACGGCTTTTGCGTAGTTTTGGGGTACGCACCGGCCTTCGTAGTACATGACGCCGAGATAGAATTGCGCGTCGGCATTGCCTTCTTCTGCGGCCTGGGCGAACCACTCGAGCGCCTTCGCGTCGCTTTGAGGGACGCCATGTCCATCTAAATACATCATGCCGAGAATACATTTGGCTTCGGTGTCGCCATGTTCTGCGTCTCGCATGATGATTGCAGTATTCTTTGATTCATCCATGTCTGCACCTGCTGAATCTCGGGTTGTGTTGTTGCGGTTGTTGTCGCGGTGAAGAGAGCGATTCGGGCGGCGCCTTTGCGGGGTGTCCAGAGGGCCGCTTCGTTCCACAAATTGCTGATTTTCCCAGCGTTTTCACAGCATGGGCGAAGATAGCTGGCTGTTGGGTGTGCAGCAAGGAGTTTGGAGGCTTATCCCCAATCTGCGCCGAGGAAGTCGCGTATTTGTTCGATGACCCAGCCGGCGTGGGCGATGGGGAGGTCGTGTTCGGCTTCGGGGTGTTCGCGCAGTTGGGCGTGTGGGAGGCGCTGGGCGAGGGCGTGGGCGGCGGCGATGGGGATTACGCGGTCTTTGGAGCCGTGGAGGAGGAGGGTGGGTTGGCGGATGGTTTCAAGGCGGTCGCGGAGGTCGAGTTCGGCGAGGTCGCGGAGGCCATCGGCGAGGGGGAGGGTGAGGCTGTCGCGCAGGCGCGTTTCGAGGGTGGTGGCGGATGCGGTTGCGGTGCAGAGTTTGTGGAAGCCGCGAAGGGCGTCTTCGGGGGCGCGGGCGAGTTGGCGCTGGAGTGCGCGGAGGTTGGCGGTGGGTAGGCCGGGCCAGTGGTCGCTGTCTGCGCAGAAGCGCGCGGTGGAGGAGATGAGGATGAGTGCGCGGGGAGTGGTGGCGCGCGATTGAGTGAGCGCGTGGAGTCCGCCGAGTGACCAGGCGATCCAGAGGTCGCCGCCGGTGTCTGTGCGGATGTCGCAGTGGAGGGCTTCGGCGATGGGTTGGAGTGCGGTTTCGGGGAAGGCCCAGCCGGGGAAGAGTCGCGCTTTCATGGGATATTCTGCGCGGCGCGTTGGATGGCGGCAGCGGCGGCGTCGAGGTCGGTGTCGCTGTGGGCGAGGCTGAGAGAGAGGCGGAGACGCGCGGTGCCGGGCGGAACGGTGGGTGGGCGAATGGCTGCGACGAGGGTGTTCTGTTCGCTGAGGCGTGAGGCGATGGCTGTGGCGCGGTGGTTGTCTCCGATGCGCACGGGGATGATGTGCGATTGGGAGGGGGTGGTGTCGAGCGCGGCGCTGCTGAGCCGAGCGCGGAGGCGGGCGGCCTTTTCGGCGAGGGCGCGGGGCCATTCGGGGTGCGCGCGTATCTCGTTTAGTGCGGCGCGCGCGGCAGCGAGGGTGGGCGGTGGCAGGGCGGTGTCGAAAATGAAGGTGCGCGCGCGGTTGATCATCAGCGTGCGGAGTTTGGCGGGGCCGGTGATGAAGCCGCCCGCGGCGGCCAGGCTCTTGCCGAGGGTGCCGAGGGTGACGAGGTTTTCTTCCGCTTCCGGTTGGTCGGCGGTGAGGCCCGCGCCGCGCGGGCCGGCGACGCCGAGGGCGTGGGCTTCATCCACGAGGAGTGTGGCATTGTGCGATTGGGCGAGCGCGAGGAGTTCGGGGAGTGGCGCGGTGTCGCCGTCCATACTGAAGAGCGATTCGGTGACGATGAGGCAGCGGGGGTGGTGCGGGCGTTTTGCGAGGCGCTTGTGGGCGTCGGCGATGTCGTTGTGATGGAAGCGAACGAGGGTTGCGCCGCTGAGTCGCGCGGCGTCGAGGAGGGACGCATGGCAAAGGCGGTCGGCGACGATCAGGTCATCGCGTCCGGCGAGGAGGGGAAGGATGCCGAGCGCGGCGAGGTAGCCGCTGCTGAAGAGGAGGGCGCTGGGATGGCCTTTCCAGTCGGCGAGTTCTGCTTCGAGTTGTTCGTGGAGAGTGGCGGTTCCGGCGAGGAGGCGCGAGGCGGTGGCGCCGGTTCCGATGTCGCGCGCGGCGCGGGCGGCGGCTTCGCGCACGGCGGGGTGCGCGGTGAGGCCGAGATAGTCGTTGCCCGCGAGGTTGAGGATGCGTTGGTCGGCGCGCTGGAGGTAGGGGCCGAGGGTGGGCCATGCGGTGAGCTGGCGCGATTCACCGCGCGCGGCCACTTCGCTGAGCTGTTGTTCGATCCACTCGTTCATGCGGTTGCAGTAGGCTGAACATCGTGGCGGAGAATCTGCAAAATGCAAACACATCTGGGGTAGTGTATGGTTTTCCTGTTCCAAGCTCGCGAGTTGGTGTATGAAGAAGCGTTTTTCAGGAGGAGCTATGGCTCGTTGGGATCATTTGGCAGATGAGGCGCTGGCAGGGAATGCTCTGACGCGCGAGGATGCGATGTCGGTTTTGCGCGCGGATGACGATGAGTTGTTGGCGCTGCTGCATGCGGCGTTTCGCGTCCGCAAGCGTTTTTATGGGCGAGATGTTCGGCTGCACGTGTTGCGCAATGCCAAGAGCGGGCTTTGTCGCGAGAACTGTCGGTTCTGCAGCCAAGCGATGGGCGCGCAGAGCGGCGTTGAGCGCTATCGGATGCAGACGCCGGAGGAGTTGCTGGAGGGCGCGCGCAAGGCGCACGAAATGGGCGCGGCGAAGTATTGCATGGTGACGGCCACGCGGGGGCCATCGAATGCGGAGCTGGAGATTATTTGCGAGGCGACGCGGCGCATCAAGGCGGAGATGGACATTGATATTTGCGCTTCGCTCGGAATCTTGACCGAAGCGGACGCGGCGCGACTGGTCGAGGCGGGGGTGGATCGGTTCAATCACAACCTCGAGACCTCGAAGAACTATTTCTCGAAAGTGGTGCAGACGCACAGCTTTGAGGATCGCGTGCGCACGGTGAAGATCGCCAAGGCGGCGGGCATGGAAGCGTGTTGCGGCGGGATTATGGGGATGGGCGAGTCGCTGGACGACCGTGTGGATTTGGCGTTCATGCTGCGCGAGATGGAGGTGGAGTCCATTCCGGTGAATCTTTTTGACCCGCGCCCCGGCACGCCGCTTGCGGACGTGGAACGCCTGTCTCCGGCGGAGGGGTTGAAGTGTTTGTGCATGTTCCGGTTCGTGAATCCGACTCGCGACATTCGAATTGCCGGCGGTCGCGAAGTGGTGCTCAAGCACATGCAGCCGCTGGCGCTCTATCCGGCCAACTCGATGTTCAGCGAGGGCTACTTGACGACCGGTGGGCAGGGCTATGAGGACGACATGGCGATGATGGCCGAGGCGGGGTTCCACCTGTCCGAAGTGGTGCACGAAGAGGAATAGGCCGCTCTGGAGGCCGCACGGCGAGCGCTCCGCGACTGCGCGTCGCGCGCGGGGCGACGTCAGTATTTTTCCGGCGCTTTGAACACGGGCACGCGCAGGCGCCAGTTGATGGCGATGATGCGGATGGTGGCGACGGTGAGGATGCCCCACTCGGCGGCGACTTCCTGCGAGGTGTTCCAGTATTTGTGGACGGCGAGGTAGATGACCGAACCGATAATCGCGGCGGTGGCATACACCTCGCGATCGCGCAGGAGGAGCGGGATTTCCGCGCTCAGAATGTCGCGAATCACACCGCCGGCCACGCCCGTGATGCAGCCCATGAGGACGGAGATGACGGGGTCAAATCCGAGTTCGTAGGCGATGCGGGTGCCGCTGATGGTGAAGAGGGCGAGGCCCAGCGCGTCGGCGTAGAGCAGGGCGCGTATGGGGATGGGGCGACGCGGCACCCAGAGCAGGGCGAGGAGCGCGGCGGCGACGGAGATGTAGAGATAATTGATATCGCCGATCCAAAAAATCGGACGGCGATCGAGCAGCAAGTCGCGCAGGGTTCCGCCGCCAATGGCGGTGACGAGGGCGATGACGACGACGCCGAAGAAGTCAAAGTTCTTGCGACCCGCGGCCAGTACGCCGCTGATGGCGAAAACCGCAACGCCGATCATACTAAAGATGTACAACAGGTCCATACTAGACGAATGGGAGCGCCGCGCGCTCCCCACTCGGCGCTGTGTGCCATGTTGGTTGGGAATAGGGAAGCTCAAACTTCAGGCGTGCGCTCGGTTCCGATTCGCTGCGCGCGACGGCTGCGAGGGCGAGTGCGGCGCCGAATTATGATTGGGCGGTGGGCGCTGAGGGCTGCTTGACGAGTGCGATGGCGAAGTGGGCGGAGAAGGAGCGGAGGGGGGAGCGCTCGAGGAGGGATTCGAGCTTGGCGAGAGAAGAGAGAACGGCGCGAGGAAGAAAGTCGGGGATGAAGGTGATGAAGTCAATGTGGTCGCTCCAGGTGGCGCCGGGCACGTTGGGCCAGTGACCGGGGCGAAGCCAGACTTCGGTGCCGTCGTCAATGTTGCGGATGAAGGGAAAGAGGTAGGAGAGGTAGAGGCGGAAGAGCGGGTTGAGTGTGTTCATCTCGAAGACGATGAGAGGCGCGCCGGGTTTGAGGACGCGCACAATTTCGCGAAGGGAGCGATCGAGGGTGGCGCGGTCGGTGATGTGATGGAGCACGTTGATGGTGTAGGCGAAGTCGAAGGAGTTGTCGGGGAAGGGAAGGGAATCGGCTGGTGCGACGAGGAGATCGGCTGACACGCCGGCGGTGGAGCAGAACGTTCTCGCTTGGTCAATTTGTCCGGCGGTGAGGTCGCAGCCGGTCATAGTGTGGCCGCGCGCGGCGAGGTGCGCAAGATACCAGCCCTGGCCGCAGCCGATGTCGAGGCCGCGCGCGGCATTGGGGACGTGGAGGCGCTGGAGGGTGTCGAGCATGACCGCGGATTTGGTTTCTACGAGGCGGTCGCGAACGTGCGCGGGAATCTCCTCGGCGTATTCGTCTGCGATGTGGTCGAAGTGACCCTGGCTCGCCGGTCTCGTGCCGCTGACGATTGCGCGGAGGGATCGGTGTCGCAGCGCGGCGACGAGGAGTCCGAGCAGCGCGGCGAATCCCACCGTGCCCCAGCGCAGCGCGGCGACGCTTCCAATGGCGGTGGGTTCTGCGATGCCGATGCCGAAAAGTTCCCGAATGATCGTGCTGCCCGTGATCGCGATGCCCGCGGGCGAGCCGGAGAGTGAACCTGCGATGGTGCCCTTGGAAAACGCGAAGAGCGTTGCCATCCAATCCGTTGGCGCGTGGAGAATGTGGAGGGCGAGATAGAGGCCCGTTGCGGCGCACGTCCATGCGATGAGGGAGAAGCCGAGAAAGAGGTAGAGGCGAAACGCCTGCGCGATGCGCCGTCCGCGCCGTTCGATGCTCGCGAGGGCGAGCGTGGAGAGAAGGATAAAGGCCAGCGCGCCGGGCACTGCGCCCCAGCGCGCGAGGACGGCGATGAGGATGAGCGCGGCCGCGTCGGCCGCGCGCGATACGAGCCACGCGATTCCGGCTTTGCGCAGCGGGGTGGCCGTGCGGTGGCGCAAGGGGAGCGCGAGGAGAAGTTCGCCAGCGGCCCATGGCGTGAGAATCATGGGGAGCAGGCTGGTGAAAACGAGGAGCGACTCGCGCGCGCGGAGGCGGATGTGAATCGTGCGAAGCAGAAAGTGCCAGCGCAGCCAGCGCACGCCGAGGTTGACGAGGGTTGCGGAGCAGACGGCGAGTGTGGCGAAGAGCAGCGTTTGCGGATCCGCGCCGACAAGGCGGCCCCCGCTGAGCCATGCAGCGGTGGAGGCGAGAATGAGCGCGAGCAAGAGAATTAGAACCAACCACGCGCGCCGATCGTTGAGGAAGGAGGCCATGGTGTGGCGAACTAGCGTGCGGGAGGAGGCGCGAGGGTTTGGATGTGTGGGGTCAGCCGAATGTTGAGCGATTCGGTTCCGCCGTTTCGCGCCATGCCGACGAGGAAACGGTCATAGAAATCGCGGTTCTGATCGAGTCCACCGAGGGAGACGCTTTGTCCATCACTCACCACGACTTCGGTCGAGACGGCTGAGTAGCGGAGGTGTTCCGGCGCGCCATTCACGAGGCCGCGCAATTCCGGCGTGAGCTTGATTCGGACGAGGGGGCCGTTGCCGATGACGGTGGGTTGCACCACGAGAAAGGAGCCGACCTCCTGCCATGCGAGCTGAGGCACATTCCAGCCGTAATGAAAGCCGTATTCTGTGAACCATTGCAGGTAGGGAACACTCTCGCCGATGCGCAGACTCGCTTCGCGCCCGCTGCTGACGAGGAGCGTTTGCACCTCCCGGCCTGTGGTCGTGGTCGTCTGATTGATGATCTTCGGTTGCAGTTTGATGGTGCCGCCGAGTCCACCGGAGCCGAGGCTGATGTCGCCGGAGCCGGAAACGGACAACTCGGACTGCGATTGATTTCCTGCGGAGTCGAACGCGACTTCAATGCGCACGTTGCGGGCGGGTACGGCGAGCTTGCTCATGAGGTCGGCGATTTGCGCATGTCGCGCTGGAGTCGTTGCGACGAGCAGGCGCTGGTGGACGGGATCTGGCGTGACGTTGCCTTCGTCGCCGACAAATGCGCGGACGGATTCGAGTGTGGATTCCATATCCATGGCGCCGATGGGATAGACCTCGAAGCGCATCGGCGGTGGCTCAGCGGTGAGGGGTGGCGTTGCTGAGGGCTGCGCGATCAAGGGCGTTGCGCCGAGCGCGAGAAGCAGAGCGGCGAGGAGGTATCTCATGAGGCACCTTGTGGGGATAGAAATCGGAGTTGCTGCGTTATGGTTTCCATGCGGGGGCACTCGACGCCGCGCACGCGGGCGGCGGCGAGCGGACGGGCGTAGATCGCATCCACTTCCAGTGGGCGACCGGCTTCAAAGTCGAGCATCATGCTCGTTTTATAGGGACGCATTTTTTCGGTGTGGAGCAACATCCGCGCGATGAAATCTTCGCCGATCACTTTGTCGTATGCGGCGGCCGCGGCGACGACTTCGCGCATGAGCGCTTCGGCCAGCGCACAGGCGTCGGGGTCTTTCGCGATGCGGTCGGTGGTGGCGCGGAGGATGACGGAGAGGGCGTTGTAGGGCACGTTCCAGACGAGTTTTTTCCAGCGCGCGAGCAGGAGATCGTCAGCGAGAGAAATGGGGATTTGCGCGGCGCGCAAGTCGGCGGCGATGGATTCCACGCGGGGTGAGATGGGCGCGGGTTTTCCATCGGGCCGGTAATCACCGAGCATAATTTCGCCGTAGTCCACGTGTTGAATGTGACCTGGGCCGACTTTGTTCGCGCAGATGAAGCAGAGTCCCCCCATCACGCGCTCTGCGCCGACGAGGGCCGCGGCTTCTTCTTCGATGCCGAGCCCATTTTGCATCATCAGCGCCACGCCGTTTGGGGCCAGTGGCTTGGGCAGCAGCGTCGGGAGGAGGTGGTTCTGCGTCGTCTTGAGAGCAACCATGACGACGTCGCAGGGCGGCATGGTGTCCACGGTTTGATGCGCGTGAACGCGGGTCAGCTGGTGCGTTCCGTCAGCCGTGTCCACGCGCAGGCCGTGGGAGCGAACGTGGGCGTAGTCGCTGCGCAGGAGAAAGTGAACTTCATGGCCGGCGAGATGCAGGCGCGCGCCGTAATAGCCACCCAGAGCGCCGGTTCCGAGGACTGCATAGCGTTTTGAAGACATGCGGCGATCGTACCGCTCGGCGCGCCGTTGCGGCAACCAAAGTCTTCGGCTTTGAAGCGGCGCGGGGCGCGGCGGGTGGTTAGAGGATGCGCGTGAGGGCGGGGGGGTGGAACGCCTGGAGCGCGTCGTTACTGCCGAGGATCGCGATGCGGCCCTGCGCGGACATGCCGCGCAGCATTTCGCCGAAGCGATGGAAGTCCTTCAGTGTCGTGCCGAGAATTTCTTCGCGCAGCCGCTGGAGAAATGCGTCGGTGTCGTTCGCGAGGAAGCGATTGAGCGAGGTGAGCGATTGGGCGCTCGGAAGGCGATATTTGTCCACGTCGCCGATCGAGCCGATGATGGCCTTTTCGAGTTCGTCCGGGCTGAGTTGCAGCGCGGTGAGGTAGTCCGCGGTCGCGTCGTAAATGTCGAGCGTGGCCTTGAGATTGGGGTCGCGATACGAAATGAAGCTGACGAGTCCCGCGCGGTGATCGAACTGGCTGAAGCCGCCGTATGCGCCGCCTTGCACGCGCACTTTTTCCCAGAGATAGGCGGTGCGCAGAAAGCGGGAAACGACGAGGTCGGAGCCTGAGAAGACGTGACCGGCCGCGCGCCAGTTGAATGCCTTGCCGACATAGTTGACTGCGGCGGGGATGATGAGTCCTTCGGTCTCGGGCAGGGCGGGGAGCGTCCATGCGGGCAGCGGGGTGACGCGACTGGGGAGGTCGGCGAGGAAGCTGTGGAGGCGCGGCGCGACTCGATCCCATGCCGCCTGATCAATGGCGACGTTGATCGTCATGGTGCGACGATTGAGCAGGGTGTTCTGAATGCGTTCGAGGGCGCTGGCGACGGAGTCCCAGTTGGTATCTATTTCGTTGATCAGTTCGCGAAGGAACTGGAGGTAGCTGACGCCGTTCATCAGTTCTTCCGCGTAGTTGGCTTCGTCGAAACCTGCGCGAATGCGTTGTCCGACAAACGTGTGGCCGGAGGGCACGAGGTCGGCCTCCAGGTTTGCCTTTTCTTCGAGTGCGATTTGCTTGATTCGCGCGCGGAGGTCGAGCCGCGCGCCGGTCAGCACATCGTGCAGGATCGCTAATAGATCTTCGGTCTGACTCTCCATGGCCTTGCCGCGGAGGAAAAGCCAGCAGGTTCCGCTTTCTGTTTCGCGGATAACCGAGGTGAGCGTTTGCGGTTCGATCCCACCCGTACGGCTGCCGATGCGCTGGCTGAGGGAGATATAGTCCTCTGAGGCCGTGCCGGTTTCCAACAGTGCGCGGCCGAGGAGAGGCACGTAGGGGAGTTGATCGAGGGTGAGGCCGCGCAGGTTGAAGCCGACATCGAGATAGAGAATGCCGTTGGTGAAGATGTCGTGATAGAGGACGCGCGTGCCTGCGCTATACAGCTTCTGGATGGGGATCGCTTTGTTTGCGCGGGGCAGGTCGGCGAGTGTGAGGCGCGGAATCCGCGCGAGCGCTTCTGGGCTGTCCGGCGCGCCTTGCGCGGCGATCAATTCGGCGGTGTGTTGCGCGACCGCTTGGGCTTGGTCGGCATTCATCGCCGCGCGCGCGGCATCGAGGCGCGCCCGTTCGGCGGCGTCTTGGCGCGCGCCGAGTTCGCGATCGGGAGAAAGTGTGACGATGGAATGGTGCGTGTTGTCGAGGAACCAGCGGCGGATCAATTCTTCGAAAACGCGCTCGCCGGAAGCGATGCGCGCGCGCAACTCCGTCATGGCTTCGGCGAAGCGCAGGGCCGCAATCGGGTCGCCGTCATAGTTCCAACTCGAGAGCGCGCGGAGCATCAGCGCGAGGCCGCGCGGGTAGTTGCCCGTGTTGTTTTCGCGCAGCGCAAATTCGAGCGTGTTGAGCGATGCCTCCACCGTGCGCGGATCTATTCCCTTCTGCGCGAGGCTTGCCAAGGTTTCGCGAATGAGAGGCGCAACGTGGGAGACGTTCTCCGCGTCTATCCCGCGAAGACCGGTTGAGAAGAACATGTGGAGCGCGTGCGACTCCAAGCCGCATCCGGTGAGATCGTCGCCGAGTCCGGACTCGAGCAGGGCGTTGCGCAGAGGCGATGCGGGGGTGCCGATGAGGATGTGAGCCAGGATATTTGCGTGGAGCGATGCGGTGGCATCCACCGGGGAAGGGAGGGCCCAGTTCAACGCGACGAACGACTTTCCGCCCTCTTCGGCATCGGTTCGATAGCCGTGATTCACATCGCGCGGCGCGGGGAAGGGGGCCTGCACGGCAATGGCGGAATTAGGGTCCTGCTTGTCGAACGCGCTCAGCCACGCATCCAGCAATTCTAACCGCTTTGTCAGATCATCGTCGCCATAGAAGAAAATGCGACTGTTGGAAGGGTGATAGAATCGCTTGTGGAAACCCGTCAGTTGCTCGTAGGTGAGATCGGGGATGTGCGCGGGATCGCCGCCGGAATCCAGACCATACGTCGTGTCGGGAAAGAGCGAGCGCTGCGCCTGCTCCATCAATACGCTGTCGGGCGAAGAATAGACGCCCTTCATTTCGTTGAAGACCACGCCTTTGTAGATCAGCGGTTTGTCCGGCGATTCGAGTTCGTAGTGCCAGCCTTCCTGCTCATACGTTCCGCGGGAGAGGATCGGATAGAAGACCGCGTCGAGATAAACATCAATCAAGTTGTAGAAATCCTGCAGGTTCTGACTCGCCACCGGATAGCAGGTCTTGTCGGGATAGGTGAACGCATTGAGGAAGGTTTGGAGGGATCCCTTGAGGAGTTCGACGAATGGCTCTTTCGTGGGATATTTTTGGGAACCGCACAAGACGGAGTGTTCGAGGATGTGCGCCACGCCGGTGGAATCGGATGGCGGAGTGCGGAAGGTGATGCCGAAGACCTTGTTTTCATCGGCCACTTCGATGGAGAGGAGTTCCGCTCCCGTTTTGATGTGGCGATAGAGATGCGCCTTCGCTTGGTATTCCGCGATTTCTTCCGTGCGCAGCCATTCAAATCCGTGTTGAGTCATTTCGATTCGCTCCCTGAAAAGGGGGATGCTAGCACAACGCGAATGATCGAGAAAGCGCGAAGGCCGGAGATAACAGCGATTCGATATCCGCGCGCTACGCGCCGAGTTCGCGTTCGCGAAGCGCAACGAGGGCCGCTGCGGTTTGCAGGGCAGCGAGGCGATTGCGTTGGAGCGTGTGCGCAGCGGCGCCGAGGGCGAATCTACGTTGGGTTTCCGCAACCTTTTGGCAGAGCCCTTCGAGGCGCTGGCGCGCGTGCTGAAGTTCGGACTGCGCAGCAGCAGCAGCGGCGCTGGACGATTCATTGAGCAGCGCATTGGCCAGGCGCAACGCCTTCAGATTTTCCGCCAACATCGCGTATTGCCACGAATCGGGCCTCAGCTTCTGTTGCGCCTTTTCCGATTTTGAGATCAGCGACGCCAAAGGCCTTCGCGCCGCCTCTCGCTCCTCCGGCGACGGACATTTCGAAGAGCGCGCACCCTGCGCGACGGCTTTGCGCTCAGCCGTTGTGGCAGACTTCTTTGACCGTTCGGAACGCACATATTGTTTCGATCTCACATTGACCGTCCATCCGAGCTCGATTAGCCAATAGATCCAAGTCGGCTCACTTCTTCTCGAAAATCATGACTGTGCCACTATCGGGATCGCCATACGTCATGATGAGGCCATATGGCGGAGTCTTGCCGGTGAGGGTCAGTGGATCAAGCTGAGTGTCTGCGTCCGAAAATTGAACGCCCCAATAGCGCTGGCTCTTGCGGCCATCGGAGACAACGCCAACCGTATCGCAAGACCAACGACCAGTCGCGCTGATGGAGGCGACGAGCTGCCCATTGGTGGGAGAAAACGCTTCCGACCAGGTCGGGTAATTCATGATGCTGAAAGTGCCGTCTCCACGCAACTCCAGCACACACCGCTGACCCTGGAGAAGGCTCAATCCTCCCGGCGCAATCGTCTGCTGGGTGAGCGAGTAGCTCCCGGCGACATGCTCTTGCTTCGGCTGGGTTGTGGTGAACAGGTGCGCATACGGATTATATTGGCAACCGAGCAGCAGGGGTGTGACTGCGAGGATGGCGAATGACGTGCGGATGTGAGCTGGCATAGAGTCAAGCTTCAACGGCACATCGAAGACTAGGCGGGGTGGGTAGGTTGTTCAATCGGAAAGTTCTGGGCGGGCACTTTGGGTGAGGTGGTGTTTCGGTGCGATGCACAGTTGGATGTGTGCAGTTTGAGGCGGCGCGATTTTGGAGGTCGCTGGTGACGGAAGTTCCAAGGATTGGAAGTCTGGGGGGCGCTGACTTCCAAGGGTTGGAAGTTTGTGCGAGATGGGCTTCCAAGGCTTGGAAGTTTTTTGGGGGCGGGTTCGACTCTCGCGTTGTTTGGAGGGGTTGCGGAAAAGTGTTGCGGGTGAACGGGTGTTCAGTTATGGTTTGGACAGGATGAATGGGGAGATTGGCCATGCCGCGCACGCTTGATATTCAGGAGAAGATTCAGGAATTGCGCCTTTTCTATCGGCGCGAGAAGCGACTGCCGAGTTATCGGGAGATGTTGGATGTTTTTGGCTATCGCTCGACGAATGCGGTGTCGGGGTTGGTGAAGAAGTTGGTTGAGCATGGGTTTCTCGCCAAGGATGCGGCGGGGCATTTGTCTCCGACGGCGCAGTTGTCGGGGACGGTTCGGATGCTGGGTTTTGTTCAGGCGGGATTTCCATCGCCGGCGGAGGAGGCGGCGGCGGATGTGTTGAGTCTGGATGAATATATGATTCGGCGTCCGGAGGCGACGTTTCTGCTGACGGTGAATGGGGACTCGATGGTGGATGCGGGGATTCATCCGGGCGATATCGTGCTGGTGGAGAAGGGCTCGCAGCCGCGCAATGGGCAGATTGTGGTTGCGCAGGTGGATGGAGAGTGGACGCTGAAGTATTATGTGAAGGACAGCGTTGGGGTTCGCTTGGATCCGGCGAATAGGAAGTATCAATTCATTCGGCCGCGGCAGTCGCTGGTGATTGGCGGGGTGGTGCGCGGGGTGATTCGGCGATACGAATAGGCGAGCAGGGCGAGGATCGCGAGGGCGAGGGCTGCGCCGGTCATGTCGGCGATCCAGTCGGCGATGTCGGAAACGCGGCCGGGTGTGAAGCGCTGGTGCAGTTCGTCCAGGCCGCCGTAGGCGGTGGTCAGCAGCCATGCGATGCAGGCGGCGGGGAGGAAGCGCAGGCGATGAGCTCGAAGCAAGGCGAACTGGATGAGAGAGGCGAGGAGGCCGAAGGCGATGGCGTGTGTGACTTTGTCGTGTGCCGAAAACCACGAGGGGATGTCGGGAACGGCGGAGCGGCTGCTGAGGCTGTAGAGCGTGCTGGCCCAGGCGATGGCGGGGAGCCAATGGAGGAGTTTTCCGATCAAACGCATGCGGCAGGGTAGGGAGTTGGGCGGCGTTTTTCAATATTGCTGGCGCGAAAAAGAGTGGGCGCCAGCAAGAAGTTGCGGGCAGTTGCTAGAGATCGGTGTAGAGTATGCCGCATGATGAGGGCAAGTTCTGTTTGGAAGCAGATTTTTTCGCTGTCGCTCTTGGCGCTCGCGGGTTGCGCCACGATGCCGCCGGATTTGCCGCCTGTTCCGGTTGAGCATGTGCCTGCGCAGCCGGGCCGAAAGGCTGCGCGGCCGCGACCCTTGCCTCGCGAACCGAGAGCGCCGACGAGCGCTTCGCGCGTTTCGATGCTGCCGCGTGGCGATGGTGCGCCGTCGCGGACGCCGGTTCCGGTTGCGGTGCCCGACGCCCCGGCAGTTCCGGTTGCCGCGCCTGCGCCGATTGAACTTGCAGCGCCGCAGGCGGCACCGCTGGAAGATGAGGTTTTGCGCTTGCAGGTGTTGCTCGACCGAGCCAATTTTTCGCCCGGTTGTTTGGATGGCCGATGGGGCGCTCAGACGCGCGCGGCGCTGATGGCATGGCAGCGGCGGGAGGGAATTGCGCCCACCGGGGAGGTGGATGAGGGGCTGCGCGCGCAGTTGGCGGCCCTCGCAGATGTGTTCACCACGCATGTGGTCGCGGAGGAGGAGCATGCCGCGTTGAGACCGCGTTTGGCGGGATGGGTGGAAAAGTCGGCCGCAGATCATCTCGGTTTTTCGACGATTCTGGAGGCCATTGCCGAACGCTATCACAGTACGGAGCGCGCGATGCGCGAGTGGAATCCGAGCGCGCAGTGGCCGGATCCGCCGCCGGGCACGGCGCTGCGCGTGCCGTATGTGCGCTCGGTTCAACGCCTCTGGGCTGCGCGCGTTGAAATCCATTTGGCGACGAAATACCTGCAGGTGTTTGATGGGGAGGGGCGGGTGGTCGCCTATTTTCCTTGTTCCATTGCGCGGCAGGTGGAGAAGCGGCCCGTGGGGGAGTTGCACATTGCGAACGCGGCGGAGAATCCGAACTACACGTTTGATCCTGCGTTGTTTTCGGACGACCCGGCGGCCGCTGGGATCGGTCGAAAATTGATGATTCCGCCAGGGCCGAATAATCCGGTGGGCGTAGCGTGGTTGAGTCTCGATCGCCCGGGATATGGGATTCACGGCACGCCGGAGCCGGAAAAGATCGGCAAGACGGAGTCGCACGGATGTTTTCGGTTGTCGAATTGGAATGCGAGCAAGCTGTTGGGGATGATTTCCATCGGCACGCCTGTGTTTGTCTATGAATAGAGGGTGTGAGTGCATTTCATTTCCATCGCGCAACACTTGACCGCAAGGCTGGTTTTCCGCCACTATGCTGCCCCATGCGGCTCTCGCGTGTGCGTACCTAGTGAGATTGGAACATGTTTTACAAACTGAGATCTCGTCCGACCTGGATTGCAGCGGTAGGAATGTGTTTGTTGTTCGGAAGCGCGGCGTTGGGAGTTCGCGCGCAATCGCTGAATCAGGAGTTTGAGTTTGCGAACAAATTGGCGGAAGGCGGTTTCCCCGATTTTGCCAATAAGTTGATGGAGAGCATTGTTCGGAAGTATCCGGATCAAGCTGGCCGCGCAAAAATCATTTCTGCCAAGAGCCTGATCGCCGCGCGCAAATATGCCGATGCCGAGGCGATCATTAAGGAGATGGCGGCGGGCGATCCCAATGCCGACTCGATCCGCCTCGCCTTGGCGAACGGCTACTATCGCAGTGGCGACATGGATCGAGCGCGCCAGATTTATCAGGAGTTCTTTGCTCGGTTCCAGCAGCCGCCGACGGACCCGGATTTGCTGAAGTTCTATAGCGATGCGGCCTATCGTTTTGCGCAGATGCTTCGCCTCTCGGGCGACTTGGGCGGCGCGGCGGAAGCGCTGGGGCGCGTGATTTCGGCGACTGCGGACAAGGAGCAGGTTCGTTCGCTTCTGGCTGAGCAGGCGCAGTTGCTGGTGGATCGCGCGCTGCAGCTTTCGGGCGATGAGCGGAATCAGTATTTGGAGCGCGCGGAGAAGATTTGCAAAGACATTCAATGGGGTGGGGCTGACCTTTGGTTTGGCCAGTCCATCGTGACGCTGGCGAACATTGAATTGGCGCGCGGGAATCGCGATTTGGCGAAGAAGATGCTGACCCAGCAATACGCGGATATTCTCGGGGAGATTGACGACCTCATTAAGCAGGAGAAAGTTTCGACCGCGATGAGTCCGCTCGCGGGATCGCGCTTCTTGCTCGGCAAAATCTATCAAGAAGATGCTTCCGCCGCGCTGCAGGATCCGAATCGTCGCGATGAGGCCATTGGCCTGCTGGGCAGCGCCCTCAAAGAGTTCTACAACGTGTTTGTGAAGTATGGAGAAAGCGATTGGGGCCCACCCGCTGGTGTGCGCGCCAACGAAATCAAGGCGCAGTTGGAAGGGATGGGCAAGACGGTCAATATTGATCTTGGGGCAAAGCAGGCGGAGAAAGCCTCTGCGACGCAATTCCGGCTGGCCGACAATCTGTTTCGGCAGAAGCAGTTTGGCGAGGCGATTCGGCAATATCTCCTCGCGCTCAATGCCTATCCCGAAACGCCCGCTTCCATCCGCTCGTTGGGCTTTCTGCTGCAGAGTTACGTGGAGACCGATAACTTGCTGTATGCGCGCGCGGTGGCTGAATATATCGCGGAGCGATTTGCTGGAAACGCGGATGCGGCGGCCGCGCTGCTCTCCAATGCGAGCGTGGTCAGTGGCAAACAGAACGAGTCCTTTGCGCTTGAGCTCTACGATCTCTATCTCTCCCACTTTCCGAAGCACGAGCGCGCGGGCACGATCCTCTACTACTTGGGCAGTGTGCGCCGCAAAGCGGGCGATATTGAGGGGTCGGACCACTACTTCCAGCGCATCGTGGACGATTATCCCAAGGATCAGAATTATCCCAAGGCGCTTCGCCTGATTGCGCGCAGCTACTACGACCTCAAGCAATACGACAAAGCGCGAGAGGCGTATGCCAGATTGGTCAGCGACGTTCCGCCCAGTCCGGACCGAGCGAATGCCCAGTTCAGTCTGGCCGACAGTTATGTGCGGCAGACGAACTGGAGCGCGGCGGCGACAGAGTTCGAAAAGTTGATCGGTTGGCTTGCGCCCAAGGGCAATCCCTACGCCGCGACGGAGGAAGATCGCGCGAAGAATATGAGCGTGCTGGAGCGCGCCATTTTTCAGCGCGCGAATGCCTACTCGCGCATGACCGGAACGGTTGAGCAGGTGGCCTCCTATCGGGAGCGCGGGATGCGCGGGTATCAGCAATTCTTGCAATTGTTCCCGCAATCGGAGTTTGCCCCGCGCGCCATGATGGGGCAGGGCCAGGTTCAGCTAGGGTTGAACCAGTTTGACGAGGCCACGAAGACCTTCGACGAGTTGGCGGCGAAATATCCGAACTCGGAAGAGGGGCGAAACGCTCTGTTTTCGTTGGCGAGCAGCGCGATGGAGATTGGTCAATATGATCAGGCGCGCATGGCGTTTGAAAAGATGTCGGCCAACAAAGACAAATATTCCCCTTCCGAGTTCGCCCGGATTGGCCAATTGATGATTGATGCGAAGCTGTTCGACCAGGCGTTGGAGGCGTTCCGCTTCGTGGCCAACAACCCTCAAATCCAGGCCACAAAAGATTTGCCGGAGTCTCGCACGCTGTTGGAGCGCGCGTTGTATGGCGTGGGCCGCGCCTATTTCGAGCAGAAGAACAACGAGGGCGCGATCAAGGCGCTCGATGCGCTGCTCAGGGACTATCCCCGTACGGCGCTGTTTTTCGAGGCGCGCTTTCTTCTGTGCGAAGCGTATGCGGAAACCGGCAACTTCCGTGCGGCGAGCGAATCGCTGAACGAGATATTCCGCTTCTCCAAAGACCCTGTTCAACTCAACCAAGCGAGCATGAAGTTGGCCGAGGTGCAGCTCAAGGCCAACGATAAATCGGGCGCGTTGGCGTCTTTCCAGCGAGTCGCCCTGCTCTCGGATCCCAACAAAGTTGAGCAACGCCCCTTCATTCAGGAAGCGCTGCTGGCCGGTATGCCGCTGGCCATGGAACTGGGGCATTTCAAGGATCTCGTGGATTCCTGTGAACTTTACTTGAAGCTGTTCCCGACCAGTGACAAGGTAGCCGAGGTCAGGCGTTTGCGTTCTGAGGCCAGCCTTCGCGCCAGTACCAATGGTGGGGCGACGCCGAGCACAGGGCCGTGATGAAGGAAGCGACCATGACGATTATGAAGTTGCGACTGGGCAGGATTATTGCGTTGGCGCTGTTGGGCTCCGTTATTGCGGGACCCGCAGTGGCGCAGAATCCCTACGTTATTTTGCCGAATGGGCAGCGTGTGGATGGCACCGACATCCGCGCGCGTTCCGACGGAACCATCATCCTGACTACGACGCAGGGGCAGGTCACCTATGAAAAAGGCCGCTATCAGCGCGCTGAAGCGGCGCGCCCCGCCGAATTTGATCGCGCGCTGCGGTTGGCACAGCAGCGGAACTATGACGAGGCGCTGACGCTCTTGGAGCAGGTGATCCAGAATTATCGCTTCTTGAACTGGGACAATCAGGCGCGCGCTCTCTCGGCGCAGATTCAGATGAGCAAGGGCGATGCAGCGGGGGCTGTTGCGAGTTTCGAGCGGCTCTTCCAATCGGCGCCCGATCAAAAGCGCGACAGCGCGGCGCTCTGGGGCTATTTGAATGCGTTGCTCGGTGCGAAGCAGTTTGACAAGCTGGCCCCGCAGTTGGGCGAGATGATCGAAAAGGGTTCGCGCGCCGATGCGGCGCGCGCGCAGATCATGCGCGGGGATCTCAAGCTGGCGCAGGGTCAGGTGGAAGGCGCTGTGATGGACTATTTGCGCACGGCGATGCTTTTCGAATCGGAGAAGACACTGATGCCCGAGGCGCTGTTCAAGGCGGCGGATGGACTGGAGCGCATGCGCGATCCGCGGAGCCGCGATCTCTATCGCCGCGTGGTGGAAGAATTTGGTGGAACGCCGTTTGCGCAGCGCGCACAGGCGAAACTGTAGGATGTATGGATCAGTTAATGAGGAGCACGAATATGCTGAAGGCGAAGCGTTGGATTGTGGGCATAGCCCTGTTGGGCGCATTGTGGGTGAGCGCCGGTACCGTTTATGGACAGGCCATGGAGTTGACGGAGGAGGCGAAGGCGGCGGAAGCGGCCGATGCGAATAAATCTTCGCCGATGAGTTTTGGCAATGTTGTGATGAGTAGCGGCTGGCTGGGCGTCGTGTTGTGGCTTGCCCTGGGCGCTTGTTCGGTCGCAGGCTTCTCGCTGATAGTGGACTCGTTCGTCACCGTGCGCGAAAAGAAGATTGCGCCCGCGCAATTGGTCAACCGAGCCCGCGAGGCGATTGAGCAGGGGGATGTGATGAAGGCGCTCAAAGAGTGTGAGATGGATCCGGGTCCGTTGGCGAACATCCTTTCCGCCGGTTTTAGCAATGTTTCGGAGGGTTTTGACGCGGTTCAGGAAGCCATCGGTGTGGCTGCCGATCTCGAGAGCGAGAAAGTTCTCCAGCGCGTGACGTATCTGAACGTCGTTGCCAACCTCGCGCCGATGTTGGGGCTGTTGGGTACGGTGCAAGGAATGATCGCTGCATTTGCCAACTTGGCGACGATGCAGGCGGGAGCGGCGCAGCAGCAGTTGCTGGCCATCAACATCGCGCAGGCGCTCTACACCACTGCTGCGGGCCTGATAGCGGCCGTGCCTGCGGTCGGCTTCTTCTACTACTTTAGAAATAAGGCCACGAGGATCATTCTGGAGATGGAGGCGCTGACGACGGATTTGGTCAAGTCGCTCCGAAATGTCGAAGTGGTGCCCGAATAAGTGGATTGAGTTCGACGAATCATGAAGAAAAGACCTGAAGAGCCGGGCATCAACATGACGCCAATGATTGACGTTGTGTTTCAGCTCATCATCTTCTTCGTCACGACTGCGGATATGCAGCAGAAGGCGATTGATGAGAGCATCCGGCTGGCTTTGGCGCCTCATGCCAAGCCGGTGGAGACGCGCGATCCGCGCGAGGTGGTGATCGAGGTGGATAAGGAGGGGCGCATCTCCATTGCGCGCACCTACATGACGGCGGACTATCTCTACACGCTGATGAAGAAGACGGTTGCCGATCAAGGACAGACGGTGCCCGTGATCATTCGCGCCGATGGCGACACCCATCACGAGTCCGTGCGCGCCGCCATGGATGCGTGCACGAAAGCGGGGCTTTGGAAGATGAAGTTCTCGGCGGTGAAGGAGAAGGCGAGCTAGCTATGGCGCGCAAACGCAAACGCAATTTGAGTGGCGAGTCGGGCGAGTTGAACATGACGGCGATGATTGACGTTGTGTTCCAACTGCTGATCTTCTTCCTCGTGACGCAGAAGCCCATTGATACGATGGCAAATCTCGATGTGTTCCGACCGTCGCCCACACCTCCGAAAGATGAGGTGCAGCCGCCGCAGAACATGATTCGGATTCAGGTGCTTCCGCAGGGCGTGATCACGATCAATGATCGGACGATGGGGCACACGGAGATGGGGGTGGTCCTCGAGAAATTGGCGGCGTTGAGTCAGAATCAGACCATTATGATTCTCTGCTCGGCGCAATCTCGCCACGAGGATCTCGTGCGCGTTCTCGACCTGTGCGCGAAGGTGGGGCTGGTGAACCTCTCGGTCGTCAGTATCAACTGAGGGCTCCGGCGTCGCACGGCGTGGGGCAGGGCGGCGGTTGTCGCTACTCAAAATTGGGCGATCAAATCTCTCCTGTTGGAGGCGCGCTTGGTGTAGAATCGCTCCATGCAGGCTCCTCCTCAGATTCGCGTACTGTCCGATGCGGTAATCAATAAGATTGCCGCGGGCGAGGTGGTGGATCGCCCTGCGTCAGTGCTTAAAGAGCTTCTCGAAAATGCGCTCGATGCGGGCTCGACCTCGATCCGCGTGGACTTGGTGGGGGGCGGGCGGCAGGCGGTGGTGGTGTCTGATGATGGATGCGGTATGTCGCGCGACGATGCGCTCTTGAGCATTGAGCGCCACGCTACGAGCAAGATTCGGGATGTGCACGACGTTGAGCACGTGCAGACGCTGGGCTTTCGCGGTGAGGCGTTGGCGGCCTTGGCGTCCGTTTCGCGATTCACGCTGACGACGCGGCCGCGCGAGCAGGAGGGCGGCACGGAGATCACTGTTTCGGGTGGGCGCGTGCTGGATGTGCGCGAGACGGGGTGTTCGCCGGGGACCACGATTGCCGTGCGCAACCTGTTTTTCAATGTTCCTGCGAGACGAAAGTTCCTTCGCAGCGAGCAGACCGAGCTGGCGCACGCGCGCCAGATTTTTTTGCTGCACGCGTTGGCACATCCGGATGTGGCTTGGACCCTACGCGCGGATGAGCGAGAGGTCTATCAGCTTGCGGGGGGCGCTTCGCTGGATGAGCGGATTCAGCAGCTTTTCGGAAATGAGCTGATCGCGGGTTTGCGCCCGGTAGACACGGTGTGCGAAGGGGTGCGCGTTCACGGTTTGGCGAGTCTGCCGCAAGTGACGCGCGCGGATCGGTCGGAGCAATACCTGTTTGTCAACGGGCGCCCGGCTTCGGCGCCCGTGGTGGGATTTGCGATCAACGAGGCCTATCAAGCGCTGATTCCGCGCGGGCGACACCCCGTTCTCTTTCTCTTCATTGAGCTTCCGGCGGATCAAGTGGATGTCAATGTGCACCCGACAAAGAAGGAGGTGCGGTTTCGGCATAGCTCCAATGTCCGCGATGCTCTGATTGCGGCCATTCGGTCGGCAATCCAGCTTTCTGCGGCGGGCGGCCCATCCGATCCCTTGGTGAATCAGTTGATGGTTGCCGCGCGCGCGCTCCCGGCTCTGCGCGTTGTGGACTTGCCGGAGCTTCCGGCCTTTCCTTATCCGCGACTGGATCCCGCGCCCGAGGGGCAGCCGATGCCGCCACCGGATCGCTCCGCCACATTGCTCAATGTCACCGTGCCGAATCCTGATTCGGCCTCCGTTTCTCCTCTACCGACCCCTGCGCCGTCGCCGCCATGGTCGTGGTGCCGCGTTTTGGGGCAGGCGGGAGGTCTGTATGTGGTGTTGGAGACGGAAGAGGGATTGATTTTGATGGATCCGCATGCGGCTCATGAGCGGGTGCTATTCGAGCAATTTATGCAAGCCCTGAGGCGGCGAGGGGTCAAGATGCAGGGGTTGTTGGCGCCGGAGTCGGTTGATCTTCCGCCGGAGACGGCCGAGCGAGTTCGGTTGAATGTCGGGCTCTTGAAAGATATGGGGTTCGGTATCGCTGATTTTGGCGGCGATAGTTTTGTGGTGGATGCGGTGCCTGTATTCCTTAGCGCCGTTTCTGCTCGAACGCTGTTAGGTGAAATTGCAGGCACATTGGAGCGTGGGGGGCGGCGCGCGGGTACCGAGCGATGGGCCGAAGAGCAGATCGCCATGGCCGCGTGCAAGGCGGCGGTGAAGGCGCAGGACCGGTTGACGGTGCAGGAAATCGAGCGACTTGTTCGGGATCTGGCTTTGTGTGAAATGCCCTATACCTGTCCTCACGGCCGTCCGACGCTGATCTATATGAGTTTCGGCGAGTTGCGTCGCAAGTTTGGCCGCGAATAGGGCTCGAGGGCTGCGCTGTGGGGCCCACGGTTAGTTGAGCGTATCCTGCTCCTCGCTGCGGACGGTTGGCGGCATTTTGCGCACAATGTGATCCAACAAGAGAATTGCGCAGGTCAGCAGAATGAGCGTGACCACCACCCAGATGAACATGACAGCGAAGGGCAATTCGCTCGTGGCGGGCGCATCGGGCGGCAGCATCGCCGTTGTGAGAACGGCTGCGATGAAAAGTGTGATGAGACAGACGTTGAGGTAGGCAAGCGTCTCCCGGATCAAGTCGCGGCGCGGCGAAGGTCGGGGCGGTTCGGTGCCGTCGAGGATGCGTCGCACGGGGGCGAGCAGGAGGATGCCGATCAGCAGCGTGTGTTGAAAGCCATTCGCCGCAAAACCCAGCTCGGCCACGGTGAACCAGATCAGCAGCGCAATCAGGAGGATGAACCAACCCTGCAGGCAAATCACGATCGCGGGAAATTGATTTTCACTCCGTGCTCTCACTCGTTGTCCCCAGCGCGAACGGGGTGGCGTGGTGTGTAGGTTGCGCAGAGCCCAAAGAAGGAATATCCCCGCAGCGCTGAATCCCGCGTTGGCAAACAAGCCGGGACCCGGCATCGGCATCTGCGCGCTGCCCATCCAGATGGCCAGCCCGAGCGCGACGGCTCCCATGGCGAGTGTTCTCCGGTAGTATTCCCGGAATCGCCGGTGCGCCAAGTGATGCTCGCTGTAAATATGTGGGTTCATGCGCCGACTTCGCGATTGGCCCTCGCGAGAGGGAATGATACAGGATAGTCCGCACTAGCAGCAGGTCTTTTCTTCATGGATCCACAACCGATAAGCGACTGGTCGAAGCCGATTCGATATTTGCGCGGTGTCGGCGAGCAGCGCGCCGCGCAGCTCGCGCGGCTGGATATCCACACGGTTCGCGATCTGCTGCTCATGTTGCCTCGCCGCTATGAGGATCGCCGCCTCTTGCGGCCTCTGCGCCAGTTAGTGGGCGGCGAATGGAGCGCGGTGCAAGTGGAGGTCGTCAACACGCGCTGGGCGCAGCCGCGGTATGGGAAGGGCTATTTGGAGGCAACCGTGCGCGACTCCAGCCGCATGGCTCTTTGCCGCTGGTTCAACGCGCGCTATCTGGAGAGCATGCTTCCTGCCGGGGCGCGCATTATGCTTTTTGGCCGTGTGTCGGTGCGCAAGGGCCAGTTGATTTTCGATCATCCCGAAGTGGAAGTTGCGCGCGAGGGCGAGGATGAGTCGCTGCACGTTGGCCGGATCGTTCCCGTCTATCCGCTGACGGAAAATCTGGGACAGCGCACCCTGCGGCGCGTGGTGGCGGCAGCCCTTGAGACATTTGTGCCCCATCTCTCCGAGACGCTCCCGGAAGATACGCGCGCGAGATGGAAGCTGATGGGGATACAGCAGGCTCTGCATCTTGCGCACTACCCCGAGGCCGAACCGCAAGCGGTTCGCGCGCGCGAGCGCCTGGTCTTTGAAGAGTTCTTGTGCATGCAGCTCATCCTGGCTGCGCGGAAGCATCAAGCGGACCACGCATCGAATGGTCGCGCGCTCCAACCGGGCGGCGCATTGCGTGAGCGCTTCTTTCTATCGCTCCCCTTCGTCTTGACGAATGCGCAGCGCGAAGCGCTCGCCGAAATTCAGGCGGATATGGCTCGTACACGGCCGATGCATCGCCTCTTGCAGGGCGATGTCGGCTCAGGCAAGACCGTGGTTGCGGCAACGGCCGCCGTGGACGCGATTGAATGTGGAAAACAAGTCGCTGTAATGGCGCCGACCGAAATCCTCGCGCAGCAACACGCGCGCACTTTCCGCGCGTTCCTGAAGCCGCTCGATGTGCGGGTGGATGTGCTGACCAGTGGACTTTCGAATGAGGAGCGAATTGCGACGCGCGCCGCTTTGGCGGATGGCCGGATTCAATTGATCGTGGGCACGCACGCGCTGATTCAAGAGCATGTGACGTTCCATGATCTGGGACTCATCATCATTGATGAGCAACACAAATTCGGCGTTGAGCAGCGCGGTCAGCTTTACGAAAAGGGATTTCATCCACACATTCTCGTCATGACCGCGACACCGATTCCGCGCACGTTGGCCATGACGTGGTATGGCGATTTGGATGTGAGCACCATTCGCGAATTGCCTGCGGGAAGACAGCCTATTGTCACGCGCGTGATCAGCGAAAAGTTGCTGCCCGACGCATACGATTTTATCCGCAAGCAAGTGGGGAAGGGCCGCCAAGCCTATCTCGTCTATCCGCTCGTTTCCGAATCGGAACAGCTCGACTTGAAAGCCGCCACGGCCATGATGGAGACGCTGCGCGCGGGTCCTCTTGCCAGCCTACAACTCGGTCTTGTTCACGGGCAGATGCGCGGAGAGGAACGCGATCGCATCATGGAAAAATTTCGCCGTGGCGATATCCACGTATTGATCGCCACCAGCGTGATTGAGGTGGGGGTGGATGTGCCCAACGCCACTGTGATGTTGGTGGAGAATGCGGAGCATTTTGGCTTGGCGCAGCTCCATCAACTGCGTGGACGAATCGGCCGCGGAGCACATAAATCGTTTTGTGTTCTGCAGGGGCATCCTCGCTCTCGCGATGCGTGGAAGCGCCTCAAAATTATGGAAGAGACAAACGACGGTTTCCGAATCGCAGAAGAAGATTTCCGAATACGCGGCATGGGCAATTTGCTCGGGCGCGAGCAGAGCGGCGGAGCGGTATTGCGCGTGGGCGATCCCCTGCGAGATACAGTGCTGTTGGAGCAGGCGCGTCAGGAAGCCTTTCGACTCATTGAGGTGGATCCGCGCTTGCGCGCTCCTGAACACGCGCTGCTGAGAGAAGAAGCGCGCGCGCTCTATCGTGCGTCATCCGCATTCGTTAAAGTGGGCTGATTTCGCAGGGCAATCCATGCGGGCACTTCGCTGAGCGTATTCACGATCGGCGCGCCCAGCGGCTCCAGACGCTCGCGCGAATGATAGCCCGCGGCGATGAGAAGGCATGGGCAATGCATGGCCTCCGCGACTTCAAAATCGTGTCGCGTATCGCCAATCAACAGCACGGAACTGGGTGTGATATTGCGCATTTCAATCCACTGCTTGCCGCGCTCAATTTTGCCAAGCGCATATACATTGTCGCTGCCAATCACATCGTCGAAATGGGATCGGATCCCGAAGTGGGCGAGCAACGATTCGAGCGTGTCTTGACGATAGGCCGAGAGCACCGATTGCGAAAATCCATTGATTTCCAACGCCTGCAGCGTCGCTCGTGCGGCTGCATGGAGCGGTGCGGTTGTGCGCCGCTCTTCATAGCGGTGAATGAACTCCGCTCCAACAATATCGAAAGGATCCTTTGCGAAGTTGAATCCCAATCGCGCGTAGTAATCTTGAACGGGAAAATCAAACACTTCGCGATAGCGCTCGCGATTGATTCGCGGCATCGCGCGCTCATCCAACAGTTCGTTCATGATCTCAATGCAGATGTCCGTATCGTCCAGCAAGGTTCCGTTCCAGTCCCAGACAATGTGACGAATGCAATTTTGCGCTGTATTCATGCGGTCTAGCTCGCACTCGCCGCACGAATTTCTGAGAGCAATTCCGCGGCTGCCCGCGCAGGGTCGGCTGCTGCAAGAATCGGGCGGCCCACAACCAGATGCGTGGCGCCCGCGCGCACAGCATCGACCGCGGACAGCGTGCGCTTCTGGTCGCCTAATTCATCTTTTTGAGAGCGAATTCCCGGCGTGACAAGTAGGGGCTTTTCCCCCAATTCTCGGCGCAAAAGCGCCGTTTCTAGGGGAGAACAGACCAATCCGTCGGCGCCCGCATCAACCGCTAGTTGCGCAAGAGCGCGGACCTGTTCCGACATTCCACGCTGCACACCGATGTCCTTCAAATCGGAATCCTGCAAACTGGTCAGCGCCGTAACCGCCAGTATTTTCGGCCCATTTTGGCCAAATTCGCGGGCAGCCACACAAGCGGCGCGGATCATCTCGCGACTACCACTTGCATGGATGGTGAGCAACTGCACACCGTGTTTAGAGGCCGATTTCACGGCCTTTTCGACGGTTTTTGGGATATCGTGAAGCTTCAGATCGAGGAAAACCGATAGATTCCTATCGCGCAGAGGCAAGAGAATGGACGGACCCTCGGCGCAAAACAGTTCGAGTCCGACCTTAACCCATTGAATATCAACAGGTAACAATTCAATCGCGCGAATCATCTCTACCTGGGAGTTGACGTCGAGCGCAACGATCAATTCAGTCTGTTTACGAGTATTCATGTCGGGAATCAGCCTGCCACATGAAAAAATGGCGCACAAGTCCTAGATTCTTCGCCGGAGGGGAATGCTCATAACGTGCTGTTCTATAGCTGTTTGCGCAGTTCTATCTGCCCTGTCGAAAAGATTGTGAAAAAAATTATCAAAATCCGTTGACACTTCGGGGCCCATCCTATAGCTTCTTTCCTGCGTTGAGGTTGAAAGACCAATGACGCGCACAGCGAGAAGGGCTCAAACGTCCGCTTCGAGTTTTAGGAGGGGACGCTGGGGTTTTTTAGTCTCATGTGATTTGATCTTTGAAAATGGAATACTTGCTATGCCGCTTCGATTTGGAAGTGGTGTGGCTTGTGTGAGGTTATACGTCAGTTTGAACTATTAAGAAATCGGGGCTATTGCAAAATAGCCTGTCAGAATCAAAACGAGACGGTATTCGAAAGGGTGCCGAATCGCAAACTCTCTTTTATTACGGAGAGTTTGATTCTGGCTCAGAACGAACGCTGGCGGCGTGGATTAGGCATGCAAGTCGAACGGGACCTTCGCGGTAGCAATATCTAGGAGGTTCAGTGGCGGAAGGGTGAGTAACGCGCGGGTAATCTACCTCGAAGTTGGGAATAGCCTGGGGAAACTTGGGATAATTCCGAATGTGGTCGGCCGGTGACAATCGGCCTATCTAAAGCTGGGGACCGTAAGGCCTGGCGCTTTGAGATGAGCCCACGTCCTATCAGCTAGTTGGTGAGGTAATGGCTCACCAAGGCTTTGACGGGTAGCTGGTCTGAGAGGATGGTCAGCCACACTGGGACTGAGACACTGCCCAGACTCCTACGGGAGGCTGCAGTCGAGAATCATTCGCAATGGGCGAAAGCCTGACGATGCGACGCCGCGTGCAGGATGACGGCCTTCGGGTTGTAAACTGCTGTGATGGGGGAACAATTGGCAGATCATGAATAGTGATTTGTCTTGATAGTACCCCAAGAGGAAGCCACGGCTAACTCTGTGCCAGCAGCCGCGGTAATACAGAGGTGGCAAGCGTTGTTCGGATTTACTGGGCGTAAAGGGTGCGTAGGCGGCATCATATGTCGAATGTGAAATCCCACGGATTATCTGTGGAACTGCATACGAAACTGTGGTGCTAGAGGACAGGAGAGGAGGGCGGAATTCTCGGTGTAGCGGTGAAATGCGTTGATATCGAGAAGAACGCCGGTGGCGAAGGCGGCCCTCTGGACTGTATCTGACGCTGAGGCACGAAAGCTAGGGGAGCAAACAGGATTAGATACCCTGGTAGTCCTAGCCGTAAACGGTGTGCACTTGGTGTGGGAGGAATTATCCCCTTCCGTGCCGTAGCTAACGCGTTAAGTGCACCGCCTGGGGAGTACGGTCGCAAGACTAAAACTCAAAGAAATTGACGGGGGCCCGCACAAGCGGTGGAGCATGTGGCTTAATTCGATGCAACGCGAAGAACCTTACCTGGGCTTGACATGTGACTGGATGCTGGTCGAAAGATCGGAGGCCTTCGAGGCTGTCACACAGGTGCTGCATGGCTGTCGTCAGCTCGTGCCGTGAGGTGTTGGGTTAAGTCCCGCAACGAGCGCAACCCCTGTGATTAGTTGCTATCCGCAAGGAAGCCCTCTAATCAGACTGCCTGTGATAAGCAGGAGGAAGGTGGGGATGACGTCAAGTCAGTATGGTCCTTATGTCCAGGGCTGCACACGTGCTACAATGATCAGTACAGAAGGAAGCAAGACCGCGAGGTGGAGCCAATCCCCAAAACTGATCTCAGTTCAGATTGGAGTCTGAAACTCGACTCCATGAAGTTGGAATCGCTAGTAATGGCGCATCAGCTACGGCGCCGTGAATACGTTCCCGGGCCTTGTACACACCGCCCGTCACATCACGAAAGCCGATTGCACCCGAAGTGGCTGATTCAACCCGCAAGGGAGATAGGTCCCTAAGGTGTGGTTGGTGATTGGGATGAAGTCGTAACAAGGTAGCCGTAGGGGAACCTGCGGCTGGATCACCTCCTTTCTAAGGAGCATCTTCGGAATCACAAGGCGCTTGCCCTCGGGCAAGTAAAGTGTGAATTCAAGAAGATAGGATATTCTCCTGCCATAGGCAGGATGTCGGTCTCGCGGCAACGTGAGACCAGCGTATAACGATCACAAGCCTCACCATTTCTACATCGAAGCTAACATAGCAAGTATTCCAGCGAAGTGATTGATGAGCCGGGAGCCAGGGCAGCGTCCCCGAGACCACGGTCCTGGGGGTATAGCTCAGCTGGTAGAGCATCTGCTTTGCAAGCAGAAGGTCACCGGTTCGAACCCGGTTGCCTCCACCAATTAGCGGCGGGCGTGTAGCTCAGTTGGTTAGAGCGCGTCCCTGATAAGGACGAGGTCCCTGGTTCGAATCCAGGCACGCCCACCATGGCGTGAAGCGCGAGCGAAAGGCGAGCCAATCACTTCGAAACGATTTCCCGATGGAAGGCGCAAATGAGCGCTGTACTGAGGGCTGATCTTTGACAATTGCATAGGATGGGAAACATACAATCTTCACCGAAGAAGATCGTAACCGTTCGTACCCGCAAGGGTGCGGATGGCGACCAATAATTTTGGTCAAGTATAGAAAGGGCGCATAGTGAATGCCTTGGCATCCATAGGTGATGAAGGACGTGGCAAGCTGCGATAAGCGCCGGGGAGCGGCAAGCACGCTTTGATCCGGCGATGTCCGAATGGGGAAACCCAATCTCGGTTATACGAGATTATCCGGGGATGAATACATAGTCCACGGAAGCGAAACCAGGGGAAGTGAAACATCTCAGTACCCTGAGGAAAAGAAAGCGAAAGCGATTCCCTCAGTAGTGGCGAGCGAAAGGGGAACAGCCTAAACCATCGTGTTTACACGGTGGGGTTGCGGGGCCGTGATGTGGTAGCAGAGAGGATAGCGGAAGAGTTCTGGAAGGCTCTCCCATAGAGGGTGATAGGCCCGTACGCGAAATCCAAACTGCACCTAACGGTACCCCAAGTAGAGCGGGACACGTGAAACCCTGCTTGAATCTGGAAGGCCCACCTTCCAAGGCTAAATACTAATGGATGACCGATAGTGAACAAGTACCGCGAGGGAAAGGTGAAAAGAACCCCTGCTAGGGGAGTGAAATAGAACCTGAAACTATGTGCCTACAAGCTATGGGAGCCTGTCGTAAGACGGGTGACCGTTTGCCTTTTGCATAATGAGTCCGCGAGTCACGGTGTGTGGCAAGGTTAAGGCCTTATGGGCCGGAGCCGTAGCGAAAGCGAGTGCCAAATGCGCGTTTAGTCGCATGCCGTGGACCCGAAGCCGTGTGAGCTACCCATGACCAGGTTGAAGCGAGGGTAACACCTCGTGGAGGACCGAACCCGTGGCCGTTGAAAAGGCTTGGGATGAGTTGTGGGTTGGAGCGAAAGACTTATCAAACTCGGTGATAGCTGGTTCTCCTCGAAATAACTTTAGGGTTAGCCTGCAGGATTGCTCGTCGTGGAGGTAGAGCACTAATTGGACTAGGGTCCTTACCGGGATTCCGAAGCCAGTTAAACTCCGAATGCCACGTCAGACACCTGCGGAGATAGACTGTGGGGGATAAGCCTCATAGTCGAGAGGGAAATAGCCCAGACCGCCAGCTAAGGCCCCCCAATCCGGTTAAGTGCGTAAGGATGTGAGATCGCAAAGACAGCTAGGATGTTGGCTTAGAGGCAGCCACCATTTAAACAGTGCGTAACAGCTGACTAGCCAAGTGGTCTCGCGCCGAAAATGAACGGGACTAAACCGGATGCCGACGCTGCGGATGCCATTCTGATTCGTCAGAGTGGCGTGGTAGAGGAGCGTTCTCTATGAGCTGAAGGAGAAGGGTAACCGACTCTCGATCGTAGAGAAGTGATTATGCGGACATAAGTAACGATAAACCAGGTGAGAATCCTGGTCGCCGAAATCCCAAGGATTCCTGGGGAAGGTTCGTCCTCCCAGGGTTAGTCGGCCCCTAAGCGGAGGCCAATTGGCGTACGCGATGGGAAGCAGGTTCAATATTCCTGCACCGTTTGTTTGGCGTTATCAGCAATGGAGTGACGCAGCAAGCAGAGTCAGCCATCGACTGGAAGTGATGGTCCAAGCCCGTAGGAGGTTTTGACAGGCAAATCCGTCAGAACACTACTCCGAAAGGTGATGGGACGTGGAGGGTAACACCAAAGCGGATTGACTCGGGCTCAACTGCCAAGAAAAGCTCCTAGTCAGTCAAACAAGCGACCGTACCGTAAACCGACACAGGTGGGATGGTAGAATATACCAAGGCGCGCGAGAGAAACCTCGTTAAGGAACTCGGCAATCTAGCCCCGTATCTTAGGTAGAAGGGGTCCTCTCCGACGTCAGAGTAATATCAAAGCGTTGGAGAGGCGCAGTGAACGGGCTCAAGCGACTGTTTAACAAAAACACAGCACTCTGCGAACTCGAAAGAGGAAGTATAGGGTGTGACACGTGACCAATGCGGAAAGGTTAAGGCAAGAGGTTAGCCGCAAGGCGAAGCTTCGACCCGAAGCCCCCGTGAATGTCGGCCGTAACTATAACGGTCCTAAGGTAGCGAAATTCCTTGTCGGGTAAGTTCCGACCTGCACGAATCGTGTAACGACTTGAGCGCTGTCTCAACGAGGATCTCGGTGAAATTGTAGTCCAGAGGAAAGTGTCTGGTACCCGCAGTAGGACGGAAAGACCCTGTGAACCTTTACTGTAATCTGATATGGGGTTCTGGTTCTTCATATGTAGCATAGCTGGGAGGCTGCGAAGCTCTGGCGTCAGCCAGAGTGGAGCCAATAGTGAAATACCAGTTTTGGGGCATCGGAATTCTAACCGCATCCGTGATCCGGATGCGGGACAGTGTCAGAGGGTCAGTTTGACTGGGGCGGTTTCCTCCAAAAGAGTAACGGAGGAGCGCGAAGGTCCCCTCAACACGGTCGGCAATCGTGTGTAGAGCGTATAGGTATAAGGGGGCTTAACTGCGAGACTTACAAGTCGAGCAGGTGCGAAAGCAGGCCTAAATGATCCGGTGGTTGCACGTGGCAGCGCCATCGCTCAACGGACAAAAGGTACTCCGGGGATAACAGGCTGATCGCCGCCAAGAGTCCATATCGACGCGGCGGTTTGGCACCTCGATGTCGGCTCATCACATCCTGGGGCTGGAGAAGGTCCCAAGGGTTTGGCTGTTCGCCAATTAAAGTGGTACGCGAGCTGGGTTCAGAACGTCGTGAGACAGTTCGGTCCTTATCCACTGTGGGCGTTGGAGATTTGAGAGGAGCATTCCTTAGTACGAGAGGACCGGGAATGACGCACCACTGGTTTTCCGGTTGTCGCGCCAGCGGCAGTGCCGGGTAGCTATGTGCGGAACGGATAAGCGCTGAAAGCATCTAAGCGCCAAGCCTACCTCAAGATAAGATCTCCCTATCGCGCAAGCGGTACTAAAGGCCGGTTGAAGACTACAACCTTGATAGGCTGGGTGTGTACGCGTAGTGATACGCTTAGCTAACCAGTACTAATAGGCCGTGAGGCTTGACCATTTTTCTCTTTTTCTGTGAATGTATGTGAACCATCCTATGCAATGTTTTTTCTCTGCCCTTGGCAGAGTCCTGATTTCCCGGTGACCATAGCGAGGGGGAAACACCCGTTCCCATTCCGAACACGGCCGTTAAGACCCTCAGCGGCGATGGTACTGTAGTGTAGGCTACGGGAGAGTAGCACGTTGCCGGGTTTATTTTGAGGCCGCTGATCGAAAGGTCAGCGGCCTCTTCTTTTTAGCACTTGTATCGAATTGTTCTCCTGATACAGTGTCCCGCTTTCGCCTCTTGAATCACCTGTTGTGATTCGGGGGCGGCGTGTCTGTCCGTGTGGATGGAGCGAAATGAAGAAATACAAAAGTGCAAAGATATATTGTGGCTAAATCAACTAAACAACCAACCAGCGCGTCATCCGGAATGGCGGCGCTTTATGAACGAACCCTTCGCGATTTTACGGAAGGGGCCATTGTAACCGGGCGCGTTCTCGATGTGCGTCCCAAGGAAGTCCTTGTGGACATCGGTTACAAATCCGAAGGCATTCTGCCCATTTCTGAGTTCAAATCGCCGGACGAAGTGAAGCCGGGCGATCAAATTGAAGTTTTGCTCGAAAAGCTTGAAGATGACCAAGGCATGGTCATGGTCAGCAAGCGCCGCGCGGAGCAGCAGCGCAACTGGGACCGGGTGCTCGCCAATTATGTTGAGGGCGGCACGATTACGGGCGCGGTCAAAGGTCGCGTCAAGGGCGGCTTGATTGTGGATGTTGGCGTGGATGCCTTTTTGCCGGGCTCGCAGTTGGATGTGGTGCCGATCCGGAGCCCCGAGGAATATTATGATCGCCAGCTCGATTTCAAGATCATCAAAATCAATCGCGAGCGACGGAACATTGTTTTGTCGCGTCGCGAATTGCTTGAGGAGCGCCGCCGTGAGCAGAAGAAGTCGCTCATGGAAGAGATACAAATCGGCCAGGTGCGCCATGGCGTGGTCAAGAATATCACCGACTTCGGCGCTTTCGTGGACCTCAACGGAATGGATGGTCTCCTGCATATCACCGATATGAGCTGGGGTCGCGTCAATCACCCGTCTGAGGTGGTCAAGGTGGGACAGGAACTCGATGTGATGATTCTCGACGTGGATCGCGAGAAGGATCGCATTTCGCTAGGGTTGAAGCAGGTTTCTCACAACCCATGGGAAGATATCGAGCGCAAGTATCCGGTGGGTACACGCGTGAAGGGCAAGGTTGTGAATCTCGTGCCGTATGGCGCCTTCATTGAGATCGAAGAGGGCATTGAGGGCATGGTGCACGTATCTGAGATTTCTTGGACGAAGCGCGTTGCCAAGGCGGCGGATGTTCTGGCTGTGGGCCAGGAAGTAGACGCTGTTGTTCTGAACGTGAATCAGGATGAACAGAAAATCTCGCTCGGTATTCGTCAGACGGAAGCGAACCCGTGGAGCAAGGCTCAGGAACACTACGCGATTGGTTCGCGAGTCAAGGGATCGGTGCGCAACTTTACCTCCTACGGTGCATTTGTTGAGCTGGAGCCGGGTATTGACGGCATGATTCACGTCTCCGACATGTCTTGGACGCGCAAGATCAATCACCCGTCTGAAGTTCTGAAGAAGGGCGATGAGGTTGAAGCGATTGTCTTGGAGGTGGATGCGGCGAATCAGCGGATTGGCCTCGGCCTCAAGCAGGCGCAGAACGATCCCTGGAGCAGCATCACGCAGCGCTTCAAGGTCGGTCAAATGGTCAAGGGCAAGGTTTCGAAACTGGCCTCCTTCGGCGCGTTTGTTGAGATTGATGAGGGTGTGGACGGCTTGGTTCACATCAGCCAAATCAGCGAGGAGCGCGTTCAGAAGGTCAAAGATGCGTTGCAGCCGGGCCAAGAGGTCGAGGCGCGCGTTATCAAGATTGACTCGGTTGAGCGCCGCATCGGTCTGAGCATTAAGGCTGCGAAGTTGCCTGATGATCAGTTCGTTGTTGATGACTCTATGCTGGAAGGGCTGCGTCCGGGCGAAGATCTGGTGGATCTCGCTGGGGCGTTCGACGAGGCTTTCGGCGGCGTTTCTCCTGCGGAGGAGTGGCATCCGGGCCAGAAGAAGGGCGAAGAGGGAACCTAGTTCATTCCATCTAGCGTGTTAGAGGCAGCGCCGATCCGCGAGGGTCGGCGCTGTTTTTCAGTGCCACTGACGCGCGAGAAGATTTCAGGGTCCTGTACAAGGACGGCAATTTCAGATTGCAGGTGCGTGCGGTTACGCGGTCAGCGCGCGCTGTTTGGAAGTCGTTTCAAAATGATTCGCCGGTCTTCTGGGGTGATGAGCCATTTCCAGCTAAAGAGGGCAAAAATACTCAGAAATAGAGCTGAGATTGCGCACTTGAGAAGAAAGTGTGTTGGAATGCTGGCGGCGGCGAGCATGAGGAGGGTGAGTGCTGCGGCAATGGAGACGCGACGAAGTGATGCGCCGCTGCCGGGTGCGCGGCGGGATGCCATCCACGCGGTTCCTGCCAAGTCAAATGTGGCCCGGAGCACCCAGGCGGCTGCTGCGCCGACAATGCCGTAGCGAATAATGAGAAACGATGCGCTGGCGAGGTAGAGCGGAAGCTCGATGGCGTGCAGTTTTGCGGTCAGGTCGGGTCGTCCTATCCCTTGAAGCAATGAGGTCGGGACGAAGGAGAGCGAATAGAGAAAGACGCCGGCGGTGAGCCAGCGCATGACGGGTGCGCTACGCACTCCAAACTCGGGACCGAGCCAGAGGGTGAGGCCTTCGGGTGCAAAGGTGACCAAGAGTAGGACTACGGGGAACAGGAGTATCATCAAGAGGCGCACGCTTTGCGCGAAGAGGTGGCCGGTGGCTTCCGGTTTGTCGCGGAAATCGGCGGCGAATGTGGGGAAAAGAACAGAAACCCAGGCGCGCGGGAGGATCAGGATTTTGACGATTATCTCTGCGGGGGTGACATAAAATGTTACATCGGAAACAGCGCGAAGGGATCCGATGAGAAAGCGGTCTATATGAACCATGAGGGGCTGGATGATGTTGGAGACGGTCATCCAGCCGCCGAAGCCCAAGAGGTGGGGGACTTCTCGGGCGTGAAATGCGAATCCGTCGCGAACGGCAGGAATGACGCGCAGGCAGGAGATGAAGAAGAGGAGCCATTCAATAAGACGGCCCGCGAGAAGGACGAGAACGACAGCGTAGAGGCTCTTGCTGAATGGCAGCACGAGCAAGGGGCCAATGAAGGTGAATGCCCCAGTGGGAATGCGGATCAAATTGACCAGCGGGAAGCGATGGCACGCTTCAAGCGATCCAACGAGACCCGTCACCGTGATTAGAACGGGCAGCCCCCATGCGACAGCTCGAAACGATTGCAGCGTTTCGGGTTGCAGACTCGGATCAATTTTGAGTGCGTGCATGGCGAGCCAGGGGGAGCCAAAATAGACGATGAATCCGGCTAGAATGCCGAGTCCCAGCATCAATGACATGGCTGTCCAGAAGGAAGTTGCCACTTCGCGCGGGCCGTGCTTCCCGATTTTTTCTGCAATGATTTTTGTCAGAGCGCGTCCGAGGCCGAGGTCGAACACGCCGAAGTAGCCAACGAGCATCCAGACGAGGGAGAGCAGGGCGAACCGCTCTTTGCCGAGGCCGCTGATCAGGAGTGGGATAGCGAAGAGCGCGACTGCCATCGGTGCGCACATACCGATGAGGTTCCAGACGGTATTGCGCGCGATCTTGGAGGAGGCGTTGGGGGGCGGGTTGGGGTCGAACTCTACTTCGTCTGCAACGAGCGGAAGAGCTGTTGGTGTTGAATCGCGATCTCCCGAATGGCGAATCTCTTTTTTACCGATGCTGCTCCCGCCGCTGCCCACTGGGTGGCTTGTTCCGGCGTTTGCATCAATTCGCTCATCGCTGTTTGCCATGCGTTTTCGTCACCTACGGGCAAGAGTCGCCCGTTTTCTTGATCTGTCACGATATCTAAGATTCCGCCTGTTGCCGAGGCCAGCGAGGGCAGGCCGCACGCCATCGCCTCGATCAGGGCCAACCCTAACGCCTCGCTTTCAGATGGAAACACAAATGCGTCCGAAGCGCACAAATATTCTGCCACTCGGTTTGTGTAGCCCGTGAAGGTTACGCTGGTTTGCAGTGCGTTTTCTTCGACAAAGGAGCGAAGCTCGTGTTCACAGGAGAGAAATTGAGTGCCACCTGCGCCGATGAGGAGGAGGTGGGCGGATGGATGGCTGGCCGCGACGTTGCGCCATGCGCGGAGGAGCATTTCCAGGCCTTTCCCTCGGTTGAGTTTCCCGGAATAGGCGAAGACGAAAGAGTTGTTGAGGCCGAAGTCTGCGCGGAGCTGGGCGCGCCGTTCGGGGGAGACGGGCTGGAAGGATTGGAAGTCTATGCCGTTTGTGATGGTGGTGATTTGTGTATCGGGCAGGCCTCCGGTAGAAAATTCGTTGTGGATGACGCGAGAAATGGCGAGGAATTGATCAGCTCTTCTATAGAGGCGATTTCGCAGGGCCAGGGCGATTCTGAGGAACGGATTGAGTTTTCGCTCGGTATTTCCGGCTCCGGTGAAGAAGAAGCCGCCCGACCATTCGCCGCATGCTTCTGCGCGAAGGACCACTCGCTTATGGAGAAGGAGCCCGGCGAGGATTCCCGCGATGCCGAGGACGCGGAGTCCGCAGACGTAGATGATGTCGAACTCGTTTCGCGCTTGGATGAGGGCTCGGAGGGCGGCGGGAATCATCAGGTATTTTCCGAAGCGCGGGAAGCCGGAGGGGCCGACGCGGCGAAGTTCCACGCCGTCCACTTCGTCGCGCGAGGGGAGGCCGGGTTCATGTTTGCGCGTGAGGACGAAGATGGGTGTGCCGAGCGCCTTGAGTTCTCGGCTCAAGAGGCGCGCGTGTGTTTCTCCTCCTCCGACGCGCGGATGAAATGTGCCGATCAAGAGGCACACGGCGGGCTGTGATTTGGAGGACTCGGACATGGGGCGCATCATAGCGGGAGAGCGGTTCCAGCGCACAGAGTTTTTGATGTGCGCGAATTGACAGCTTGATGAGGAATGGGAGAATGGCGCGTATGCGGTGTGGTCTATTTAGAAGGGCGGCGATCGGAGCGCTTGCCTTGTTCGCGGAGTGGGGATTTGCCGCAGACTTGAGCTGCTTTTCCGCGGCGTATCAGCAGGCCGAGGCGACGCATGTTTTGCGGGGTGAGGGGGATTGGTTCTATCCGGCGGATGAATTGCGATTTCTTTCTCTAGGCCGGTTTTGGGGCGAGGCCGCATTGGACACCGGTGCAGCGAAGAATCCGGCGCATCGCGATCCGTTGGAGCCGATAGATGATTTCAATCGTCAGCTCGCAGACTTGGGTGTGCGCCTGCTGGTTGTTCCGGTCCCGCCGAAGGCGTTGATTTATCCGACCCCACTCGGATGTTCGCGCGCGGATTCTCTTGCCGCGTTGGCGTCGCTTCGGGAGTTTTACGAGGTGTTGCGGGACCATGGGATTGCCGCGCTCGACTTGACTGAAGATTACTTGCGGCCGGAGGCGCTTGCGGAAGGGAAGTTGTTTTGCAGAACGGATTCCCGTTGGTCCGGCATTGGCGTTGAGCGTGCGGCGGCGCGGATATTTGACTGGCTATCCGCGCAGGACGGATTGGTGACGGCGGGTTCAAATCACTGGGAAGCGGCTCGTCTTGCGCAGCATCGGGTCGGCGATTTGGCCCGGCAGTTGCGCCTTGTGGATGAGGAGGAGGTCGAGTTGATTGCGATCGGGTCTGCGGGCGAAGCGCTGACCTATTCACGTAGCAGTCCCGTGTTGGTGTTGGGCGATGAAAATGTCTTGGCGTTTCACGCCGAAGGAGAGTCCCCGGTTAATGCGGGTTTGTCTGATCATCTGGCGAGATTGCTGGGCAGTCCTGTGGATCTAATCGGTGTGACGGGTTCCGGAGCTACAGCTTCGCGCATGGCGCTGATGCGGGAGATGAATGCTGTGCCGGACTACATCAAGGGCAAGAAGGTTGTCATTTGGTGCTTCTCAGCCAGCGAATTCACGCAGGCGGATGTTTGGCGGTTTGTGCCGCTTCCGCTTCACTGAGCGCGCGTGAATGCGGCGAGGACGGGGGTTCCGAATCGCGCGGTGATGCCAAGTCCGCCGGGGACGGCTTCCAGCAGATTTGAGATGGAAGGGTTCTTGAGCGAGCGGTGAATGACCATGGGCCAGAAGAATTGGCCTCTGCGACCGATGGGCTGAAACCCCGCTGCCTGGAAGGCGTTGCGCACTTCGGCGTGTGTGAAGTTGCGCCATGTGCGCGTGTTCTTTTCCAACTTCTTCTTCGCATCGAAGAGCCAAGGCGCGAGGGTGTTCATGCCCGATGCGAGAGGATAGTCCACGACGACGGTATGTCGCGCGACGCGGCAGAGTTCGCGGATCAGGCTGGGCCAACGCTCGCAATGGGGCAAGAGGCGCACGCTGACGGCGGCATCAAAGGAGCGGTCGGGGAAAGGAAGTTGAACGACGTTTCCGACCATGAATTTGCAGCGCTCATTGGCAACGAGATCGGCGATGCGTTCTTGGCAAATCGGATCGCTGCCGAGGACCGTGACATCGAATCCCGCGCTGGCCATTGGGCGCGCGAGTTGGGCGTGTCCGCCGCCGACATCGAGAACGGATTTGGCGTCGGCCGCGCGAAGGTAATCCAGTGTGATCCGCTCTTGGCGTGCGAGCATCCACGCGCCGATTTCGCCTGCGAATCGCGCGGCGTATTGGGCTGAGGCCGTTTCGATGTCGGCCGTTTCGGGGAAGTGGAGGGTGGGGTCGGTCATGGGCAAACCTTCGCAAGAATGGGTGGGTTATGAAACTGCAAAAAGCGCGATCGTATAGTTGCGCCGCGAGGTGTCTCCATATGCGTTTATTGCGGGGATGCGAAGGAGAGGAGCATTGCATAGACCTCGCGGAGCCAGTCCCATGTTAGGAGGGCTTCGTGGGTGAGGTGCGAGGCATAGTCCGCCAGGGTGGGCGCTGCGACGACGACGATCCAGCAGCCGAGGCCGAGCGTGTTGAGGAGGATGATGATGGTATAGGAGAAGAGTCGGCCGTGCTCTTGGACATCGGGCTGGCGGATGGTGAGCATGGAGATTGTGAAGGTGATGTGGAATGCGTAGGTGAATCCGATTATGGCCAGGGTGAGGCGTTCGTAGGGTTGGAGATTGAAGAAGAGGCCGAGGACGAAGGCGCTGGCGATCACGAGCATGGTGTAGAAGGGGAAGAAGTAGGGGGCGAGCGTGATGATCCAATTCGATTTGGAGACGGTGACGCTGCCGCCACGCGCGGTGACGCGAAGTCGCGAGACTCGGGCGCCCATGAGCAGCGCCCAGAAGGCATGGGTGAGTTCGTGTCCGAGGACGTAGGTGCGCATGGGGCGGGGGAGGAGAAGATAGAGGAGAAGCCAGAAGAGGAATCCTCCGGCGAGCCACCAAGCGGCTTGTGGATGTCCACCGAACTCCTCGATGCGCAGAGTGGCAATGAGTCGCGCGGTGGCACGAATGGCGGTCCACACGACGGGAAGAAGGAAGAGACCAATGAGAAACTTTAGGGGCCGCATCGGGTCTTGATTTCGTTGAGGAGTCGCTGTCGGGTCCAGTCCCTAATTTTCTGCTCTACCGCAGGAACGCGGAGCCAAGGATGGATTTGGGCGACTTCTTGGAGGAAGAGGAGGCGTTGCTCATCCGGCACCCAGGAGCGCAGTGAGCCATTGAGTTGAACAAGATTCCGCAGGAGTTGGCGTCGGCTGGGGCGTCGGCCGGGGTGGACGCTTTCGGGGTCTATCCACCAAAGTTGCGTGGGCGCGTCGGGTGGAGTTTGTATCAGGATATTCAGTGTCTTGGTGTCGTCGTGATAGATGCCGCTCCGTTCGAGATTGAGCCAAAAATCGAGCAGTCTTTTTCGCCACAGGGTCCACTGCTCGGGCGTCAAATGGCGGTGGTTGCGCCGCATCCAATGGTGGAGCGTGGTGGCGTTGGGGATGAAGCGCATGATGAGGCAGGAAGTGAAAGGGGCGATGCCAGTGGTGTATTCGACATAGCCGAGCGCTTCGGCGAGCGGGATGCCTTGCGCCCGCGCGGCTTGGGTGGCGGCGAATGCGCGCCGCGCGCGGCTGGGGCGGAAGAGCGAGAGGGGGCTGAGGTCGGAATAGAACTTGAAGACGAGGTCGGAATCCGGCCCGATACCGCGCAGTACGCGCTGGTGGGCTGTGGCTTTGAGGAGGGGGGCATTGGCTGTGAGCGTTTGAGCGGCGCGCTGGCGGAAATCGGCGGGGGCGCGCCGCCTTCGGAGATGTTCCCGGTAGGAAGCGCGGGCATCTCGAAATACCGAAGAATTGCCGGTTGACTTCATCGCTATGGCCTATAGTATGACACAACTTTTTTCCGCAGATCAATGGCGCTGCGGGATGGGGCGAAAAGCACCCGATTTAGGAGATTGATAATGGCACATACGAAGCAAGCGTTGAAACGGCATCGGCAGAGCGAGGAGGATCGCCTCCGCAACAAGGCGGGTCGCTCCGGGATTAAGCGCGTTCAGACTCAGTTCAAGGCGGCGGTGGCCGGCAAGGATGAGGCAAGCGCGACGGAGCTTTACAAGCGGCTCTGCTCGTCGTTGGACAAGGCCGTGAAGAAGGGAATCATCAAGAAGAATCAGGCCGTTCGGAAGAAGGGCCGTGCGGCAGGCCATCTGCGCGCCGTCAAAGTGGCGTGATTCCATTTGATTTGGATTGCAAACGGGCGACCCCTCGGGGTCGCCCGTTTTGTTTTGCGGAAGTTGCGCCGATGCGGCTGGGTGGGCCTTACCAGGCTTCCACCATCTGTTGAACGATGTTGCGAGCGAGGTCTTCCGCGGCGACCGGGAGGCCGACGAGTTTGGAGGACGAGAGGTCGCCGGCGACATTGAAGACGCCCTCGCCACGGACGGTGGGGCGCTCGACAATGACTTTGTCATCCGCGCGCCGGGTCATCACGAGCGATGCCGACATTTTGATTCGGTACTGCTTGACGTTGGAGCGGCTGGTGGTGTCGTAGACGACGGGTTCGATGCGATATTCGCGGAGGCGAATGCGGGCGATGGCGTCGGAGGTTTCCTCGTCGCCGATGCGAAGCGAGCCATCGCGCTGGAGGGCTTCGACCGTGGCGCGGTGGCATTCGACTTCGATGAGCGGCTCCGAAGTCTCGTTCAGGAACGAGGGGATATAGACCGTTTGGATATCGGGGGGGAGCATGGAGCCGAGCCGGTAGCCCACGCAGCCGATCGAGCCGAGCAGCAGGGCGATGAGTGCGAACAGTCCGAGAAGTTTAGTTTTCATTTGGTTTCTCCACTAGCGGGGATAATTCCTGCATGCGCGCGCGCGCAATTGCCGTCCATTCAGAATTGGGGAATTGGCGCACAAAGTTTTCATACGATTGAACCGCGGCTGCGGAGCGTTTGGCAATTCGATCATAAAACAGGGCTTTATCATAGGCACTTTTCGCGCGTCGGCGGAGCAAATTATCGCGGTACGCGGTGGCGAGTTCTGCGTCTTCTGATTGGGGAAAGGCATTGAGGTAGACAATCACGGCTGCCCAGGCCTGATCGAGCGCTTCTTCGTCGTTGGGGCTTTCTTCGGAGAGTCGGATCAGGCTGCGGGCTCGCCCAAAAGCTGCGCGCTCGGCCCAGGGAGAGTTGGGGTAGCGGTGCATGGCGGTCATGTAGGCGACGACGGCCAGTTCGAGTTGTTCGCTGAGTTCGTAGGCGTGGCCGATGAGGTATTGCGCTTCGGCGGCGAAGTCGGATCGGGGCGCGTTTTGGACAACCTTCTCGAAGAGCGGCACCGCGCGTTCGGGAGCCTTGAATCCGCCAAAAATCAGGAGTGTGCCCCGCCGTTTGTTCATCACGGTCTGGGCGATTTCGAATTGGCGCTGCACGATGCTGTCGTAGGGGTAGCCGCCGGTGAAGCGGGTGGCGAGGTTGTTATATTCCTCGAATGCGCTTTCGGTTTTGCCTCGCGCGTCGAGTGTCTGGGCGAGTCCCCACTGGGCGAGGGGGGCTTCCGAGCTGCCCGGCCAGGTGACGACGAGAGCTTTATAGGCGCGTGTGGCTTTGCGCAGGTCGCCGCTGCTTTGCAGTTTGCGGGCCCAGGCGAGCTGATTTTGCGGGGTGTTCCGCGCGGGCCGATTGAAGCTGAACCACGAGTGCTTCTTCTCGGTTTCTTCGTAGGGTTTGGACTTGGCCCACCCACTGAGCGGGGCGGCGAGCGTCAGACCGGCGAAACAGAAAAGCAGAAAGAAGCGCGACATGACAGGAGACAGTAGGAAGCCTGTGGGGGCGGGTCAAGTGGATTGCCTTTAGATTTCACGTGGCGAGACTTGATTCGGGGGGCGGGTGGCGATACCGTCGCGCTTTTCAGCTACCGAAAAAGGACGCCATGAAGAAGGTTTTGATTCCGACGAAATTGAACCCGGTTGTGAAGGATATCCTCGATGCCAACGGGCAGTACACCGTTGTGATGGAGGAGGTGAGCGATTTGATGGAGTTCGCGCATCGCCACCCCGATGCGTATGCGTTGATCGTGCGCAGTGAGAAGGTGACAAAGGATGTGATCAATGCGTTGCCTTCGCTGCGCGTGGTTGTTCGCGCGGGCTCGGGATTTGACACGATTGACTCAAAATATGCGCGCACGAAGAATATTGACGTGATGACCACGCCGGGCGCGAATGCCAATGCGGTGGCCGAGGCGGTCGTGGCGCTGATATTGGCGGATGCGCGGCACCTCATTGCGGCGGATGCATCGTGTCGGGCTGGGAAGTGGGAGAAAAAGAGTTTCATGGGCCGCGAGTTGAGCGGGAAGACCGTTGGGATTGTGGGGTTGGGCGCGATTGGGCAGATCGTCGCGAAGCGCCTCTCCGGTTTTGAGTGTCAGTTGATTGGGCACGACCCGGTGATTTCCAAGGATCGCGCGGAGCAGATTGATGTCACCCTGATGGATTTGCCCACGCTTTTCGAGCGCGCGGATTTCATCTCGCTGCACATTCCCGAAAACGCAGAGACGCGCGGGATGATCAATGCCTCGCTGCTGAGTCGCATGAAGAAGGGCGCAACCCTGGTGAATTGCGCGCGCTCGGGCATTATCAACGAAGCAGATCTCCGGCAGGCCAAGGCGGAGCGAGGGATTCGTTTTCTTAACGACGTCTATCCGAAAGATGCGGAGGGGCCCAAGTCCGTGTCCGATATTGCGGACATCATGTTGCCACACCTCGGCGCCAGCACGAAAGAGGCCAACACAAAGGCCGCCTCGCTCGCCGCGCAGGAGTTGATCGAGTTCGATGAGAAGGGGATTTCGCCATACATTGTGAACCGAAACATTCCGGTGGAGCTGAACAAAGCCTTTGTGGAGCTGGCTTATATGCTGGCGAAATTGACGCGGGCGTTCCTCGGGAAAGATGCGAACCTGAAGCTGATCGAAACGAGCTTCTATGGGAACCTGAAACCATTCGCGCAGTGGCTCTTCGTTCCGATTGTTGCGGCGCTGAACGAGGAATATGACCGGTCTCTTGGGTTTGCGGAGGCGCGCAAGTATATTGAGGCGATGGGCGTCGAGTATACCAATCGAGTGACGGACGACCGCAAGGGATTCAAGAACTCGATCACGCTGGATCTGACGGGCGGCGTGGGGAAGGAAATGCGGACGGTCAGCATCCGCGGAACCGTCAGCGAAAACGCGATCATGATCTCGCGGATTGATGATTTCCATGATCTCTATTTTGTGCCGCGCGGCCACACCTTGGTCTTCACCTATAGGGATCGCCCGGGTGTGCTGGGTCAGATTGGCGCGGCGTTGGCTGCGGTGGACATTAACATTGACGATGTGCGGAATCCGCACGACTCGAAAGGTCAGGAATCCATCGCCATATTCAAGGTGAACCGCGCTGTGCCGCCGGATAGTCTGAAGAAGATTGCCGATAATATTCAGGCGAGTGATTATTTTTGTATAGAATTGTGATGCGTATGACGGACTCCGCACGACCCTCCGACGGTTTCGATGTCGCCTATGTGGCGCGATTGGCGCGACTTCATTTAGAGGAGAACGAACGCGCTCAGTTGCAAGGCCAACTCGAGCAAATTCTTTCCTATGTGGACGCGTTGAAAGAGGCGGATGTCAGCGGGTTGGCGCCGATGATTCAGGCGGTGGAGACCGAGAACGTTCTACGCAGCGACGAAGTGTCTCCGGGAGTTGATCGTGAGGCCGCGCTTGCCAACGCTCCGGAGCATCGCCTCGGCCTCTTCATTGTTCCGCGTATTCTCGAGTGAACCATGGCAGCGCTTACCGAATTAACCGTTAGCGAAGCGGTCCGCGTGTTGAGCGAGGGTGGGACGACTTCGACCTCCCTGTTGGAAGCGCTGCTGCAGCGCATTGATCAGCACGATGGGGCGATTCACGCGTATGTTTCCATTGATCGCGAAGACGCGATGCGCCAAGCGGAGGCCGCCGACGCGCGGCGCAAACGCGGGGAATCCGCCCCGTTGCTGGGCGTTCCAATTGCGGTCAAAGACCTCTTTAATGTGAAAGGGCAGCCTTGCACCTGCGGGTCGCGCATGCTCGAAGGGTATATCGCTCCATTCGATGCGACCGTTATCACGCGCCTGCGCGAAGCCGGAGCGGTGATCGTGGGTCGCCTCAATATGGACGAGTTTGCGATGGGGTCCAGCACGGAGAATTCCGCCTGGGGCCCGTCGCGGAATCCGTGGAATACCGATTGTGTGCCTGGCGGTTCCAGCGGCGGCAATGCGGCGGCCGTGGCGGCAGATATAGCTTTTGCGTCATTGGGAACGGACACCGGTGGATCGGTTCGGCAGCCCGCATCGTTTTGTGGGTGCGTGGGGTTGAAGCCGACCTATGGCCGCATTTCGCGGTATGGGGTGGTCGCTTATGCGTCGTCGCTCGACCAAGTTGGGCCGGTGACGAAAGATGTTCGCGACACGGCGTTGTTGATGAATGTGATGTCCGGGTTGGATCTGCGCGACTCGACCTCACTGAATGTGCCGACGCCGGATTTCACGACCGCGCTTGGTCGCGATTTGCGCGGGCTTCGATTGGGTTTGCCGAGCGAATATTTTGGCGCGGGGCTGGACCCCGAAGTCGAGCGCGCCGTCCGCGCGGCGACGGACGTGTGCCGCTCGCTGGGCGCGGAAATTGTGTCGGTTAGTTTGCCACAGACGAAGTTTGCGATTCCGACCTACTATGTGATTGCGACGGCGGAGGCATCGGCCAATTTGGCGCGGTTCGACGGCATTCGCTATGGCGCGCGCGTGAAGGCGGACAGTCCGCTGGAGTTGTATGAGCAGACGCGCGCGAGAGGTTTTGGGTCCGAAGTGAAGCGGCGCATTATTCTCGGCACCTATGTGCTCAGCAGTGGCTACTATGATGCGTATTATCTGCGCGCGCAGAAAGTCAGGCGTTGGATTCGGGCAGGGTTTGACGATGCGTTTCGTTCGTGCGACGCGCTCTTGACGCCGACCGCGCCCACGCCCGCATTTCGTTTTGGCGAGAAGAGCGCCGATCCTTTGCAGATGTATTTGAGCGATATTTTCACCGCGACCGTGAATCTCGCGGGCGGCTGCGCCCTCTCGGTGCCATGCGGGTTTTCTGCTACCGGAATGCCCATCGGCATGCAGGTCATTGGCCCGGCGCTGGCGGAAGAGACGCTCCTGCGCGTGGGACACGCATACGAACAAGCGACCGATTGGCACCTGCGTCGGCCGCAACTGAAGGCAAGCGTTTGAGGTGAGCAGCATCATGTCCTGGCAAGCTGATATCGGCCTTGAGATCCATGTGCAACTGCGCACGCGCACGAAAATGTTTTGCGGGTGCCCCAACGCCTTTGGCGCGGAGCCCAACACCCACGTTTGCCCGACCTGCCTCGGGTATCCAGGCACGTTGCCGGTGGCGAATGCAGACGCCATTCGATTGACCGTGCGCTCGGGGATGCTGTTGGACTCCACGATTGGACTGCGCAGCAAGTTCGATCGGAAGAATTACTTCTATCCGGATGTGTCGAAGAACTATCAGATCACACAATATGATGAGCCGCTGTGCATCGGCGGGCATTTGGATATTGTGGTGGATGGGCAGACGCGGCGCATTGGGATTACGCGCATTCATCTGGAGGAAGATGTCGCGAAGAATATCCATTTCGGATCGGACAGCGGCGTGGATTTCAACCGTGCCGGCACGCCGCTGATGGAGATTGTGACCGAGCCGGATTTGCACACGCCGGAGGAGGCTCTGGCCTTTTTGCAGGCCCTCAAGCAGGTGCTGCAATATGGTGAAGTGAGCGATTGTAATTTGGAGCAGGGGAATATCCGCTGCGACATCAACTGCAGCGTTCGCCAAGTTGGCGCTGAGCGCTTGGGAACCAAGACCGAGTTGAAGAACATGAACACCTTTCGCGGTGTGTTCCGAGCGCTGCAGCACGAGATTCCGCGTCAGATTCGCGAACTTGAGCGCGGGCGTTCGATTGTTCAAGAGACGCGCCGGTGGGACGAGGCTTCGGGCCGGACGGAAGCGATGCGCGGCAAGGAAGACGCGCACGACTATCGCTATTTCCCCGAGCCCGATTTGCCGCCGGTGCAATTGACGGAAGAGGAAGTCGCCCGTTGGCGGGCGGAATTGCCGGAGCTGCCCGTTGCGCGGCGCGCGCGATTGGTGCAGGCGCATGGGCTGCCGGAATATGATGCGGGGGTGTTGGTTGCCGATAAAGAGGTCGCCGACTTTTTCGAGGCCGCGCTACAGGCTGGCGCGCCGGCGAAGGCCGCATCGAATTGGATCATGACTGAACTGTTGGCGCGCGTCTCGGAAACGGGCGCTTCGATTCACTCGTTGCGCATCACGCCAGCGGCGTTGGCATCGCTCTTGCAGTTGGTGGAGAAGAAAGTCATCAACGGGCCGACCGCCAAGGAGGTGCTTGCCCTTGTATTGGCAGAAGGGGGTGAGCCGGAAGCGATTGTCAAACAACGCGGCTTGGCGCAGGTGAGTGATACCGGTGCGCTGGAGGCATTTGCCGCGCAGGCCATTTCTGCCAATCCCAAGTCGGTGGCCGATTATCAGGCGGGGAAGCCTGCCGCATTCGAGTTTCTGGTGGGGCAAGTCATGCGTTTGAGTCGGGGGAAGGCCAACCCCCAGCTCGTTCGCGAGTTGCTAAAAAAGCAACTTGGCTGAAGAGCGCTCGTTGACATCGCGAAGGGTGCGCGCTAGGCTGAATCGCAGTACGCGCATTTATCTTCGCTTTTGATGTACACGTGACTGCAAACGACGAATACGTAATTGAAATCCTGGAAAGTGTTGGCCTGATCACTCACCAGCAGGGTGCAGAGGCGCTACAGATCGCTCAGGACGCTGACACGACTGTTATAGATGTCCTTGCAGAGCGCAAATTCGCTACGAAATCCGACATACTGAAGGCACTGGCCAATCAATTCGGGATGGAGTTTGTCAGTCTATCCGGCTTGGAATTTGACCAAGAAGTGGTGGACTTGGTTCCTGGCGAAGTCGCTCGCCGCTACCATATCATCCCCGTCTATCGCACAGAGTCCACGATCACCGTCGCTTTGAGCGATCCGCTGGATGTGGAGACGCTGGACAGTCTGCGCTACGTGTTGCGCTGCGATGTAGCCGGTGTGGTGGCGATTCCGGAGGAAATCGAAGCCGCGCTGAGCCGTATGTATCCTGCTACAGGGAGCACGGTCGCCTCCATGCTCGATGAGCTGACGGAGGGATCCATACAGGCACCGGGCGAGGGGACGCCGAAGCTCGAGGGTGAAGATGAGGTGACCGACGCCGACGCGCCGATCATCAAGTTGGTGAGCTTGATCATTCTCGAGGCGTTTCGCAGCCGGGCATCAGACATTCATTTGGAGCCCTTGGAGCGCAAGTTCCGCGTGCGCTATCGCATTGACGGCGTCTTGCATGAGGTCGAGAGCCCGCCGAAACGGCTTCAATCTGCAATCATCAGCCGCGTGAAAATCATGGCAAACATGAGTATCGCGGAAAAGCGTTTGCCTCAGGACGGGCGCATTCAGATCAATGTGATGGGGCGCGATTTGGACCTGCGTGTGTCGTCGGTTCCGTGCAATCACGGCGAGACGATCGTCATGCGTATTCTGGACAAGGAGAGCCTCTCGCTGGGCCTTCCGAAATTGGGCTTCTTCTCGGACGATCAACAGACCTTCGAGCGCTTGATAGGGTTGTCAGACGGCATCATTCTCGTCACCGGGCCGACGGGCTCAGGGAAGACGACGACCCTGTATGCGTGCTTGAACCATATCAACAAGCCGGATCGCAAGATTATCACGGTGGAAGATCCGGTTGAGTATCAAATGACCGGAATCAACCAGGTGCATGTCCGCTCGGACATCGGGTTGACCTTCGGCGCGGCCCTTCGCTCGATTTTGCGGCAAGCGCCGAACATCATCATGATCGGTGAAATCCGCGACTTGGAAACGGCGGAGATCGCCGTTAATGCGTCACTAACGGGCCACTTGGTTTTCAGCACGCTGCATACGAACGACGCTCCAAGCGCTGTGACCCGTTTGATTGATATTGGTGTCAAACCCTTCCTGGTCGCCTCTTCCACGCGCGCGATTATGGCGCAGCGATTGGTTCGGAAAATATGCGAGCGCTGCAAAGAATCCGTCAAACCGACCGATGCCGAGCTGCGAACATTCGGCGGTCTGGCGGGCAAGTTGGAGGCGGTGCAGTTGTTCCGCGGGCGCGGGTGTTCGGAGTGCAAACAAACGGGGTATCGCGGGCGCATAGGCATTTTCGAGATTTTCCTGATCAACGATGAAGTGCGCCACATGATCTACGAACGTGTGTCGGCGTCGCATCTTCGAGCGCGGGCGCGCGAGTTGGGGATGCGCACCCTGCGCGAGGATGGAATTCGCAAGGTGATTGCGGGGCAGACGACCCTTGAGGAAGTGGTTCGCACCACGATGGGGGATTCGAACTGATGAGCTTGCGCGCAGCAGAGTTGCAAATGAGCGACTTGCTCGATCTCGTGATTGAGGAGGGGGCCTCAGACTTGCACATTGGCGTTGGGCTTCCGCCTGTCTTGCGTCTGCACGGGCGCCTACAGCCGATTGATACGGATCCGCTTAAGGCGGAGGATACCGAGCGGTTGATGAAATCGTTCACGCCGCCGGAGCATCAGAAGCGGCTGGCTGAAAACGGAGGCACGGACTTTGGATTTGGACACCACGATCGCGGTCGTTTCCGTGTGAGTGTGTTTCGGCAAAAGGGGATGATCGGGATTGTCCTGCGATTGATCCCATCGCGCCTTTTGTCCTTGGAAGAGATTGGGTTGCCGCCAGGCCTCAAGGAATTGTTGTACAAGCCGCGCGGGCTGATACTCGTCACCGGGCCCACGGGTTCGGGGAAAACGACGACGCTCGCGAGCATGATTAATGTGATTAACGAGACTCGCGATGTGCACATCATCACGGTGGAAGACCCGATCGAATACTATCATCCTCACAAGAAGAGTGTAATCACGCAGCGTGAGGTGGGGGTGGATGTGCCGGGGTTTGGAGAGGCGCTCAAACGCGGCTTGCGACAGGATCCGGATGTGATCCTCGTCGGCGAAATGCGCGACTTGGAGACCATCCAGGCGGCTATCACCGCGGCCGAAACGGGACACCTTGTTTTTGCCACATTGCACACCACGGGCGCGGCGCGCACCGTGGATCGCATTGTGGACGCGTTCCCGATGGAGCAGCAGAACCAGGTGCGCACGCAGCTTGCATCGAGTTTGGAAGCCGTTATTTCTCAGTTGCTTCTGGTGCGAAACGATCGCCCCGGTCGCGTGGCCGCATTTGAAATCATGGTCGCGACGCCCGCGATCCGTTCGCTGATTCGCGACAACAAGACCTTCCGCATCACCTCCGATATCCAAACGGGCGCCAAATTCGGAATGATGACGCTCGACGACCATTTGGTGGATTTATTCGAGCACGGAATTATTGGCTACGAAGAGGTTATCACCAGCGCGCAAGACGTGGATACAACGGTGCAAAAAATTCAACCGAGGGGCCGTCGCTAGGCAGAATCGTCATGACGGAATCAGATTTCAACGATCCCTTGCTTCTCCAACTTGTTGAGGATGGGCTCATCACCCAGCAACAGGCGGAGGAAGTTGTGGACGAGCGCGAGCGAACAGGGAAACCTGTGCGCGACACGCTGATTGCGATGGATATTATCAGCGAGGCCGATCTGTTGCAGGCGATTGCGACGCATCTCGGGTCCACGGTGGTGGATCTGCTGCACTCTGATCTGTCTCCATCCGTCCTCAAGTCCATCCCGGGCAGCGTGGCGCGCATGTATAACGTGGTGCCGGTTGAAGCGGATGCTCACTCTGTGGTGTTGGCGACCTACGACCTATTGAGTCCGCAGCTTGTGGATGAGCTCAACTTCGTGTTGACGCGCGATGTGTCCTTTGTCGTTGCTTCGGAAGAGCACATTCGTGCGGTGCTCAGTCAGCAGTATGGCGATACGAGTGACTCTGTAAACGACATGCTTTCCGAGCTCGAGAGCGAACTTGAGCACGTCGGCGAGGCCACCATTCGCCCCGGAGGCGCGGATCAGACGGCCGAAATCGAGGAAATGGCCAACCAGGCGCCGGTGATTCGCTTTGTGAACTTGGTCCTCTTTCAGGCCGTCAAAGATCGCGCATCCGATATCCATTTCGAGCCGTTCGAGAATGAGTTCAAGATTCGCTATCGCGTGGATGGTGCGCTGTATGAAATGGCGCCGCCGCCAAAGCATTTGGCGCTGCCGGTCATCTCTCGAATCAAGGTTATTTCGGGTCTGAACATCGCCGAGCGACGACTGCCGCAGGACGGCCGCATTCAGATGCCGGTGGGCGGGAAGCAGATTGACTTCCGCGTTTCGACGCTGCCGACGCAGTTTGGCGAAAGTGTGGTGTTGCGCGTGTTGGACCGCAGCTCGATTCAGTTGGATCTTCAGAACCTCGGGATGCCCGAGGATGTATTCAACTCCTTCTGCTTCGATATTGATAAACCCAATGGCATTGTGGTTGTCACGGGACCCACGGGTTCCGGCAAGACCACCACGCTCTATTCGGCTCTGCGCCGGCTGAATACCATTGATTCCAAGTTGCTCACGGCGGAAGAGCCGGTTGAGTATGACATTGAGGGGATTATCCAGATTCCCGTCCACGAAGCTATCGGACTGACCTTTGCGCGCGTGTTGCGTGCGTTTCTGCGCCAAGACCCGGATATCATCATGATCGGTGAAATTCGCGACAAAGAGACGGCGGAAATCGCCGTTCAGGCGTCGCTGACAGGTCACTTGGTGTTCTCCACCCTCCACACCAACGACGCAGCGGGCGCGGTCACCCGACTCATTGACATGGGGGTGGAGCCGTTCCTCATCTCCTCCACGCTAGAAGGCGTGCTGGCCCAGCGACTTGTGAGAACGATTTGCCAGGAGTGCAAACAGCCCTATCAGCCCGAAAAAGATGTTTTGGAGCTTCTCGGCCTCTCGCAGGAGCAGGTTCAGGATCGGCCGTTCTACCACGGCAGCGGGTGCCTGCGTTGCAATGAGACGGGCTACAAAGGTCGCCGCGGCATTTATGAATACTTGCGCGTTAGCGACCCGATCCGCGATTTGATCAACGAGCGTAAGCCGACGATTGTCATTCGCGACAAAGCGATGGAGCTTGGAATGCGCACCCTGCGGCAAGATGGCATTCGCTGCATTTTGGATGGATTCACCACGGTGGAAGAAGTTCTGAAGTACACGTGAGCTGTTCGCGGAGCGAAAGCTCGCGGCACGAGGTTTGCATTCTTGCAAAAGAGTCGAGAGTTCAGCTAGAGTGACGACCAGAGAGTTGGAATTGAAGAATGGCTAAGTATCAATATGTCGCGATGGATGCGCGCGGGCGCGAAAGCCAAGGAGAAGTTGAGGCGGAGTCGCAGAATGCCGCCGTGGCGCGCATCCGTGAGAAAGGGCTTTTTCCCACCAGCGTGACGGAAGGCGGAGCCAAGGCTCGACGACCATCAGGCGGGCGTGGCTCGGCGAAAAAGGGCGGGGCGTTGAGCAAGAATATTGAGCTCAAGTTGCCGTCCTTTCTGCAAAGCGTGAAACCCAAAGAATTGATGGTTTTCACGCGGCAACTCGCGACCCTTGTTGATGCCGGTCTCCCGCTTGTACGCAGTCTGGAGGTGCTGGAGAAGCAGGAGCGGAACCCCTTGCTTCGTAAAGCGCTCCGCGAAATGGCGGATTCCATTCAGACGGGGAGCACGTTTGCCGAGGCGCTCGCCCAGCACCCGCGCATTTTCAACAAGCTGTATGTCAATATGGCCAAGGCGGGTGAAGTCGGCGGCATTTTGGACAAAGTCTTGATCCGTCTCGCGGAATTTATGGAGAAAGCGCAGAAGATCAAGAACAAGGTCACCAGCGCGATGGTGTATCCGATTGTCGTCATGGTGATGGCGGTCGGTATTTTGATTTTCTTGATGGTCTTCATCATTCCGAAATTCAAAGAGATATTTTCCGAATTGCTCGAAGGCGCCGCTTTGCCGGGGTTGACGCAATTCGTCATGGGAATCAGTTCGTCGGTCGCGGGCATGGTGGATCTCGGGTTTGTGAAGGTGCCGGGAATCCTGCTGGTGGCGCTGATCGTCGTTGTCGTTATTATTGTTCTAAAAGTGGCGGCCAAAACGCGCGCTGGCGCATTGTGGATTGATCGCTTCAAGCTCAACGCGCCCGTGTTCGGCCCGCTCGCAAAGAAGACGGCGGTCGGTCGCTTTACCCGTACACTGGGTACGCTGATGTCGTCCGGTGTGCCGGTTCTGCAGGCCCTCAATATTGTGCGCGACACAGCGGGAAATGAAGTGTTGGCGCGAGCGGTCTCCAGCGTGCACGATGCGGTGAAAGAGGGCGAAAATATGGCGCCGCCGATTGAGGCGACAAAGGTATTTCCGCCGATGGTGATCAGCATGGTGCAAGTCGGCGAAGAAACCGGCGAATTGCCCGAGATGCTGATGAAAATTGCGGACACGTATGACGATGAAGTGGATAACGCGGTCGCTGGGCTGACATCGGTTATCGAGCCGTTGTTAATCGTCTTCTTGGCACTGGTCGTAGGTACAATCGTCATCGCACTATTCCTTCCGCTCATCTCCATTATCGGCAAGTTGAGCTAAAGGATGGGTGGCTCTGTGGCGCCTCCACAAGCCGGCGAGAGTGCGCAGAAACCTGAGTTGCCGCGTTTGCGCAATGCGTCGCCGTTTGCGATTTCGCTTCCAGAGTGGGGTGTTTTGATTGGCGTGTTGACGCTGCTGTTGGCAATATTTTTCCCTGCATGGGAGGCATGGCGTCGGCACAATCGGCTCGCTATGGCGCGGAGCGATATCCGCGCCATGCAAGCGGCGATCTCGCGATATCAGCGTGAATACGGAACATGGCCTTCGGAGTCGTCGCCCGGCGCGGCGGATATCCGCTATGGCGCCCGCAGACCTAATGCCGTGCTGATGCGAATTTTGCGGTCGGACGCCAATGCGCTGGATCGGGAGTCCCGGTTGAATCCGCAGCACATGATCTTCATTGAAATAGAGCGCTATCAGAAGGGGTTCTCGGGGCTGAATGACAGCGATGAATTTCTGGATCCGTGGGGATCGCCTTATCAGATCGCGCTCGATAGCAACTACGATGGGGCAGTCACGATCGAGAATAGCATTTATGGTCGCGTTTTGGGCGCTGGCGCGCTGATTTGGTCGCTCGGACCGGACCGCAAATCGGAAACGAGCGACGACTTGCTGTCGTGGGATCGAATCGCGCATTGACGCTTTCGATCATGCGCGACGGAGGGCCTTCCCGCCGCCGTCGCCATTTGCGCGCTGGTGCAATTGACATTCCAACTTTCATCGGTAGATTACCTGTGTCTCGGCAGTTGCGACTGCCTATTTATTTGGTCTAAAAGGCGACAGAAAAGGTCGGTTTTTTGCTGTGTTGATGTTGAGCAAGAGAGTTGAGTATGGGTTGATGGCAATCCTGCACATGTCCGATTTGCCTGCGAGCGAGTGGGCTACGGCCAAGGGGATTGCTGACCGCTACTCGATTCCGGCGGAACTTCTAGGAAAGGTGATGCAATCGCTGGCGCGCGCGTCGCTGCTCGTGTCAATGCCGGGCGCGAGGGGGGGCTATCGCCTGCATCAACCGCTGGATCGTATGAACTTGGGGGCGGTGATTGAGGCGGTGGAAGGACCGATCCTTCTGACCGACTGTCACGAGCAGCCTGATCGTTGCCCACAGCTCCACGCATGTATAATCAAAGAGCCGATCCAACACATCCATGCACAATTGGTCCGCTTCATTTACAACATTTCACTGACCTCATTCCGAACCCCATCCGCTCTGGAGAACGCGCAATGAACGAAGAACAGCCCACCCCGCCACAACCCGATGCCGACGGTTCTATGCCGGGTGATGCGATTGCCTGGAGTTCCGATCAAGTGCGAGAAGCGCTGCGCGTCGTGATTGACCCCGATCTTCATATCAATATCGTTGATCTCGGTCTGATCTATGATGTGCATGTCTCAGGTGAAACCATTTCGGTCCACATGACGCTGACATCGCCGGGTTGTCCTTATGGCCCCTATTTGATTCACCAGGTGAAGGACACCTGCTTGAATATGAAGGGTATTGCCGATGCGAAGGTGACCTTGGTGTGGGAGCCGCCGTGGGGACCCGAGCAAATGAGTGAAGAGGCGCGCCTTGAATTGGGCTTTGATGTTTAGGAAGCAAGGATAACTACAGTAGGAACCAGAGAAGAATATGAGCGAGAAAACTCCATTTTTTGAAATTCGCAACCTGCACGCGAAGACGGAAGACAAGGCGATTCTGAAAGGCGTGAACCTGACCATTCTGCCGGGCGAGACGCATGCGCTGATGGGGCCGAATGGATCGGGCAAAAGCACTCTTTCCAACGTCATTATGGGGCATCCGGCCTATGAGGTGACGGATGGCGAGGTGATCTTCCAAGGGCAGAACATTCTGGAATTGGATCCCGATGCGCGCGCGCGGTTGGGCTTGTTTCTCGCGTTTCAATATCCCGTAGCCATTCCCGGCATCAGCGTCGCGAAATTTCTGAAAAGCGCGGCCGACGCTCGATTCGGGCAGGGAACGATCAAGCCGGCGCAGTTTATCAAACAATTGCGTGAAGATATGAAGTTCCTCGAGATGAGCGAAGCCTTCATCAATCGTTTTCTCAACGACGGTTTCTCCGGCGGCGAGAAGAAGCGCATGGAGATATTGCAAATGTTGACGTTGAAACCCGTCTTGGCCGTGATGGATGAAACCGACTCCGGTCTCGATATTGATGCGCTGCGCATCGTTTCCAAGGGTGTGAACCGAATGGTGGGTCCGAATTTCGGGCTCTTGGTGATCACGCACTACGAGCGCATTCTGCGCTATATTGCGCCGTCTCATCTCCATGTGTTGATTGACGGTCAGGTCGCGATGTCAGGCGGACCCGACTTGGTGAAGGAAGTGGAAAAGAACGGATACGATTGGATTCGCGAGAAGTTTGGCAAGGAAGTGCTCGTCTGAGCCCAGAGCGGAATGAGCTGACGAGGAAATTCATGAGCGATACAGACACAACATTCAAACTGGAGACCGACAGCGCACTTGTGCAGGAGTACAAGTACGGCTTCGTCTCCGATGTCGAGGCCGACGAACTACCGAAAGGGTTGAACGAGGACATTGTCCGCGCCATTTCGGCGAAGAAGAAAGAGCCTGAGTGGATGACCGAGTGGCGCCTGAAGGCGTTTCGGCGCTGGCAGAAAAAGGAATATCCACGCTGGGCCAAAGTTCAATATCCGCCGATCGACTATCAAGACATTCGTTACTATTCGGCGCCGAAGAACACTCTGAAGTCGGGTGGCGAGGTGGATCCTGAGTTGGCCAAGACCTTTGAGAAGTTGGGCATTCCGATCGAAGAGCGCAACCACTTGGCAGGCGTCGCCGTGGACGCGGTGTTCGATAGCATGTCTATTGCAACCACGCATCGCGAGATGCTGGCTGAAAAGGGCATCATCTTTTGCTCCATGTCCGAAGCGCTGCAGCATCACCCCGATCTCGTGCGCAAGTACCTCGGAACAGTGGTGCCGCCGGGCGACAACTTTTATGCGGCACTGAACTCAGCCGTCTTCAGCGACGGATCGTTCTGTTTCATTCCCAAGGGCGTGCGCTGCCCCGTTGAACTCTCCACCTACTTCCGAATCAACGCGCGCGATACGGGTCAGTTTGAACGCACGCTGATCGTTGCGGAAGAGGGGGCCTATGTGTCTTACATTGAGGGTTGCACCGCTCCGCAGCGCGATAACAATCAGTTGCACGCGGCGGTGGTCGAACTGATCGCGCTGGAAGGCGCGCAGATCAAGTATTCCACTGTGCAGAACTGGTATGCGGGCGACGAGAATGGGCAGGGAGGCATCTACAATTTCGTGACCAAGCGCGGACATTGCCGCGGCGCGAACTCGAAGATTTCGTGGACGCAAGTGGAAGTCGGCGCGGCGATCACCTGGAAATATCCGAGTGTGATCCTCGAAGGCGACAACTCCGTCGGCGAGTTCTATTCCGTGGCGTTCACCAACAAGAAGATGCAGGCGGATACCGGCACGAAGATGGTGCATATCGGAAAGAACACGAGCAGCACGATCATTTCGAAGGGAATCTCGGCGGGTGAGTCCGCCAATTCCTATCGAGGGTTGGTCCGTGTCTTGCCTTCGGCGCTCAACGCGCGCAATCACACCTGCTGCGATTCGATGCTGATTGGCGACACGTGTTCGGCGAATACCTATCCGGTGATTGAAGCCGAGACGAGCACTGCAATTATTGAGCATGAGGCGACCACATCGAAGATCAGCGAAGAACAGTTGTTCTATGTGCAGAGTCGCGGGATTGATGAAGAGAGCGCGACTTCGCTCATTGTGAACGGGTTTTGTAAAGATGTGTTCAAGGAGCTGCCGCTGGAGTTTTCAGTCGAGGCGATCAAGCTGCTCGAACTGAAATTGGAACACAGCGTTGGCTGATGGAGAATGGTTGATGACAACAGCACAAGTGAGCGCCGAAGGCGCCTATATTCCTGGTTTTGACGAATCGAGTCTGCCCGCGAACGGGAATCAGCCTGCGCTTTTGCAGGCCAAGCGCGCGGCTGCATTCGCGCAGTATTGCGAGGTGCCGCTTCCCAGCGCGCGCGATGACGAGTGGCGGCGCACGGATCCCGCGAGTTTTCCGTTCGAGCGGTTCAGCCCTGCCGCGCCATTGAGCCCCCTCACCGAAGCGCCCGCTCCGGGTCCGTGGGACAGCGAGTTCGATGTCGTTGTCAGCGTGAGCGATGCGGGGTTCCATATTCAGGACAACGCGGGCTTGCTCGCCGACAAGAAGCTCGTCGTGGAGACCCTGGCTGACGCGGCCGTCCGTCATCCCGACCTCATTGAGCGCTATTTGCAGGGGCCGGTTCGAGTGAAGCAACCCCGAAAATTCAGCTCGCTGGGCGATGCCTTTTGGAACTTTGGCTTGTTCATTTACGCGCCTGCTCGCTCGGTGTTCACTCGCGGCGTGCTCATTCGCTACCATCACACCGTTTCGGGCCAGACGGTTTTGCCTCGTCTGCTGGCGGTTGTGGACGAGCAGGCGGAGCTGACCATTGCGGAGTACTATGAGTCGCCGGAAACGGCGGAGTTGCTGGCCATTTCGACCCGTGAGTTCTATGCGGGTCGGGGCGCCGTGCTCCGCGCGGCCTCTCTGCAAGAATGGGGCGCGCGCACGTTTCACATCGGTGAAGACTGGGCTCGCGCGGAACGCGATGCGCGTGTGGAGTGGGTGACGCTTTTGCTCGGCGGACAGATCAGCAAGATGATGGTGTCCTGCGATGTCTGCGAATCGAACGCCAATGCGTACTTGAGCGGACTCTTCTTTGCGAATGACAATCAGCATGTGGATCAGCGCACGCTGCAATTGCACTCGTCAGCGAATACCTACAGCAATCTGCTCTACAAGGGCGCGGTGAAGGATCGGGGCCACTCGGTCTATCAAGGGATCATTGACGCGTCGCCGGGCGCGATCAAGGTGGATGCCTATCAGATGAACAACAATTTGATTTTGTCGGAAGGCGCGCGCGCCGACTCGTTGCCGGGTCTGGAGATTGATGCCGATGACCTCAAGTGCAGTCACGGCGCTACCTTCGGGAATCTGGACGCGTCGCAGTTGTTCTATCTTCAGTCGCGCGGATTGCCGAAAAGCGAGGCGCGGCAGTTGTTGGTGATGGCCTTCTTCGAAGAGGTTATTGCCCGCATTCCGCACGAGTTCATGCGCGAGCGCGTTCGCGAGGATGTGCGTCGCAAGTGTGGAGCCTCAATATGAGCGAATGGGTTGAGGTGGCGAAGGAATCCGAGTTCGTCAGCAAAGACCGCAAACTTGTGGATTTGGGCGGAACGGATCAGATCGGCCTGTTCAAGCTGGAGGATGGCTTCTATGCGATCAATGCGTGGTGCAGTCACCAGAAGGCGAACATGATCAGTGGCGACATCGAAGATCACGAGTTGGAGTGTCCGCTGCACGGAGCGCGATTTTCTCTTAAATCTGGCGACCATCTTTGCTTACCGGCAGTCAAGCCTGTGAAGCGCTACGATGTAAAAGTCGAGGATGGCCGGATTTTTATGAAGCGATAAGCCATGACTCTATCTTCATCAGGTTCGACCTCGCTGGATGTGGCCGCGTGCCGCGATGTGTTTCCGATTCTCGCGCAACCCGCGCGGGGCGGAAAGCGGCTTGTCTACCTCGATAGCGCGGCTACCACTCAGAAGCCACGGGTGGTGATTGACGCCATTGAGCGCTATTACCGAGAGCAGAATGCGAATGTGCATCGAGCCATTCACGTTCTCGCGGAGCGCGCGACTGAGGCCTATGAAGATGCGCGCGTGCGCGTGGCGAAGTTCATCGGCGCGCCGAGTGAACGGTCTATTATCTATACGCGAGGTACGACCGAGAGCATCAATCTGATTGCCTATGCGTGGGGCGATCGGGAGCTATCCGAGGACGATGAAATTCTAATCTCGGAAATGGAACACCACAGCAACTTGGTGCCGTGGCAGTTGCTGGCACAGCGGCGCAAAGCCCGATTGCGGTATATTCCCGTCACGGAGTCCGGCGAGCTGGATCGGGATGCGCTTCGCGCGCTCCTGACGCCGAAGGTCAAGTTGGTGGCGTTGACGCATGCTTCCAATGTGTTAGGCACGGTGAATCCTGTCCGCGAAATCACTGCCGCCGCCCATGCCGTCGGCGCGAAGGTGCTTATTGATGCGGCGCAGAGTGTCCCGCATTTCGAAGTGAATGTGCAGGAGTTGGACTGCGATTTTCTGGCGTTTTCGGGGCACAAAATGTGCGCGCCGACCGGGATTGGCATTTTGTACGGGCGCGAAGCGCTGCTGGAGGCGATGAATCCCTTCCACGGCGGTGGAGAAATGATCAACAAGGTTGCGCTGGACCATTCCACGTGGGCCGACGTGCCGCACAAGTTTGAAGCGGGGACGCCGAACATCTCGGGCGCCGTCGGATTGGGTGCGGCTGTGGCCTATCTGGAATCGCTTGGGATGGCGGCGATTGATGCCTATGAACAAGAGCTAACGGCCTACGCGCTGGAGCAGTTGAAGACCGTTCCGGGTCTGACCATTCACGGCGCAGCGCGCGAGCGCGTGGGCTCCATTTCGTTCTCTCTCGACTGTGCGCATCCGCACGATGTCGCTCATTTTCTCGATCAAGATGGCATCGCCATCCGCGCGGGACACATGTGTGCGCAACCT